>NZ_CP029008.1:657500-1315000 GCF_024585165.1 Bradyrhizobium sp. WBOS07 | reverse complement strand
AGAACCGCGGCATCATGCTGGACGTGGTCCGGCGCACCGCGGAAGCCTGTTTCATGCCCGTCACCGTCGGCGGCGGGGTGCGCGAGGTCAACGACATCAAGACGCTGCTGCGCGCTGGCGCCGACAAGGTCTCGATCAACAGTGCCGCGGTCTCGCGGCGCGAGTTCGTCAAGGAAGCGGCCGAGAAATTCGGCGAACAATGCGTCGTGGTTGCGATCGACGCCAAGCGAGTGAAGCGTCCGGGCGGCGAGCGCTGGGAGATTTTTACCCATGGCGGCCGCAACTCGACCGGCATCGACGCGATCGAATATGCCCAGGAAGTCGTCGCGCTCGGCGCTGGTGAAATCCTGCTCACCTCGATGGACCGCGACGGCACCAGGCAGGGATTCGACATCCCCCTGACCCGGGCGATCGCCGACAGCGTGCCCGTTCCGGTGATCGCCTCGGGCGGCGTCGGCAATCTCGACCATCTCGTCGATGGTATCCGCGACGGACACGCCACGGCTGTGCTGGCGGCCTCGATCTTCCATTTCGGGGAATTCACCATCCGCGAAGCCAAGGAGCACATGGCCCGCCGCGGGCTGCCGATGCGCCTCGATGCCTGACGACTCCCGCCTGCAAAAATGCTACACAAGCCAGTGGGCGACGGGCCCCTTGGCCCCATGTGTTTCTGAGTAATCCGATGCCGCGTTTCACGATCCACGATCTGGCCGAGACCATCGACATCCGCGCGGCGAACGGCGGCGAGGCATCCTATACCCGCAAGCTGCTCGACAAGGGCGCCGAGCATTGCGCCAAGAAGTTCGGCGAAGAGGCAGTCGAAACCGTAATCGCAGCAGTCGAAAACGATCGCGCGCATCTGGTCGCTGAAAGTGCCGACCTGCTCTATCATTTCCTTGTGCTGCTGAAGGCACGCGGCATAAAGCTGGAAGAGGTCGAGGCGGTGCTGGCTAAGCGCACTTCGATGTCAGGGTTGGAAGAAAAGGCTTCGCGCAAGAGCGATTGATCGAAGCAACGGAAAGGCGGCGTCATGGATATCCGCGCACCCGAGCAGCAGTATAATCCCTACCGGGTCTATACGCGCGAAGAATGGGCACGCCTGCGCGACGACACGCCGATGACGCTGGAGCCGGGCGAGTTCGACCGGCTGCGCTCACTGCACGATCGCCTCGACTTGCAGGAGGTCGAGGACATTTACCTGCCGCTGTCGCGCCTGCTCTCGATCTATGTCGATGCGATGCAGCGCCTGTATTACGCCGAGCGCCAGTTCCTCAACATCCGCGACCGCAAGGTGCCCTACATCATCGGCGTCGCCGGATCGGTCGCCGTCGGGAAGTCCACCACGGCGCGCGTGCTCCAGGCCCTGCTGGCGCGCTGGTCGCCGCGCCCCAAGGTCGAGCTGATCACCACCGACGGGTTTCTCTATCCCAATGCCGTGCTCGATCGGCAGGGCATCATGCAGAAGAAGGGTTTTCCGGAAAGCTACGACCTGCCGCTGCTGCTCAGCTTCCTCTCCGATATCAAGTCCGGCCGCGGCCACGTGCGTGCGCCAGTCTATTCGCATCTGACCTACGACATCGTGCCGAACCAATGGGCAGAGGTCGATCAGCCCGACATCCTGATCGTCGAGGGCGTCAACGTGCTGCAGACCGGCAAGCTGCCGCGCGACGGCAAGGCGGTGCCTGTAGTCTCCGACTTCTTCGACTTCTCGGTCTATATCGACGCCGACGAGGCGGCGCTGCGGCAATGGTACATCAAGCGCTTCCTGGCGCTGCGCGACACCGCCTTCACCAACCCGAAATCCTACTTCAACCGCTACGCGCTGCTGTCGGACGAGGAAGCCACCGCCACCGCCATCGCGATCTGGGAGCGCACCAACCTCGCCAATCTCGAGGACAACATCCTGCCGACCCGCCCCCGCGCGACGCTGATCCTGAAGAAAGGCGCCGACCACACGGTGGAGAGCGTGGCGTTGCGGCGGCTGTAATCGCGCCGGTTGACGAGATTCTGGATCGTTCGGGCAGAGTGTCTTTTGTTGCAGACCGGCAAAAGGTATTCAACTATGAGCGTACCAAACGCGAGGGCGCCATGGTTGATCGTCTCAGAAGTGCTGCCGAGCTGCTCGAAGCGCCGAGCTGCCCGGACTGCCATATCGAGATGAAATGGTTCCGCTCAGAACTGCTCGCGGACGAGCCGGTTCCGATCATCGCGCATCTCTTCGTCTGCCCGCATTGCAAGCGCTCCGCCCAGGCGGATACGGTCTTCAAGACAAGCCCGGTGAAGCCGGACAAGCTCTCCGCGCCGCGGTTCGTTGCTTACGCCGCGTGACAGTTCATTCCTGGACCTTCAGGCGTTCTTTCGAGCCGACGTAGATGTTCCACGCCGTCAGGAACATGGCGGCGACGAGCGGGCCGATGACGAAACCGTTGGCTCCGAAGGTCGCAAGGCCGCCCAGCGTCGCCAGCAGCACGACATAGCTCGGCATCCGGATCGACTGGCCGACCAGAACCGGGCGCAGAAAATTATCGGCGAGGCCGATGACGAAGGTCCCGAAAGCGAGCAGGATGATTCCCTTGGTTACGGCGCCCGCCACCAGCAAATAGAGGGCAGCCGGAACCCAGACCAGGGCGGAGCCGAGCACGGGCAGAAGCGACAACAGCGCCATGATGGCGCCGGCCAGCAGCGGTGCAGTCAGGCCAAGCAGCCAGAAGATCAGCCCGCCAAGTGCGCCCTGGATCAGCGCAACCAATATGATCCCCTTGATGGTCCCGCGAACCGCCAGGATGAACGCGTCCAGGATCTCGGCGGTCTGGCCCGCGCGCAGCGGCAGCGCGCTGCGGATGCGCTGGCTCAGCTCGTCGCCGTCGCGCAGGAAGAAGAACAGCAGATACAGCATCACCAGCAGGCTCGCGACGAACTCCAGCGTCAGCTGGCCGATGTTGATCGCATGCCCGGCCAGCTGCTGGCCGGCCGGGACCACCAGGCCGGACAGGCGTTCTTTCAGCGCCGAGAGGTCAATGCCGGCCAGGCGATCCGAGATGGACGCGGCCCAGTCCGGCAGCGCGGCTTTCAGTTGCTGCAGGGGATGAGCCAGATTGATCTCGCCGGCCTGAATGCGCTGATATAGCTCGCCGCCCTGGTCGACGAGCGAAGCGATCACGATCCCGACCGGGATCAGGACCAGGACGACCACCACGATGACGGTGGAAAGCGCGGCAAGATTGCGCCATTCCGGAAGCCCTTCCAGGAAGCGGCGATAGACCGGCGCGAAGATGATCGCCAGCAGCGTGGCCCACAGCAAGGCGCCGGAGAACGGCCAAAGCAGCCATCCGAACGCGAGGGTGATGACGCCGAGCCAGACGAGGAATGAGCGGTCTTCCGATGTTCTCACGTGTCGCCGGCCTCCAGTCGCACCTTGCGGCACGTTGGTAGCACAGGATCGTGACGGAGCGGCAAGTCCCGCCCCGCCGCCGTCGCGCCGGCGGCGGATTGGGTACTGTCCGTCACTTACCGGGCTTCGCAGTCCAATCCGCGATCTTGATGCGTCCCGCGAACGCGGCGGGCCCGGAGCCGTTGGTCTTGTAGACGAAGGCCTCGCCTTCCTCGACGTTGCCGGCCTCCTTGCCAAAGGCATCGGCGATGTTGGTCTTGTGAGTGACCAGTAACGTGTTGGTGCCCGCCTTCGGCGGCGCATCGACCAGCTGACGCACGGCCTGGCCGGCCTTTGCATTGGCGCCGGTCGGGTTCGCCATTCCCGACGCGCTGGCATTGCTGCTGTCCGTCAACGCATCAACCGGCTTGACCTCGCGGCCGGAGATCAGCTTGCCGGCCTCGATCGCGCGGTTCAGCCGGCTGGTGTAGACATCGCCGACGGGGATCGCGAGTTCCTTGACCGCCGCCCCGATCTGGCGCGCCATGTCCCTGCCCTTGTCGCTGAGCTGACGCTGGGCGCTCATATCGTCGAACTTGAACGGGTAGATATCCTTTTGGCTGTCGTCGGTGGCGGTGTGTCGAAATATCAGGACGAAGCCGCCTTGCTTGAGCGAGGCGACGAGTTCCGGCGTATCGGCCGCGGCGTGTCGGGAGAAACCGGCGAGAACAACAATCAATGCGAGGCGGCAAAGCACGTTCATGCGCAAAATCCTCTATTGCAAAAATAGCCCCCGAGGATGGTGACGCGCAACGCGGTCGATTTCAATTGCCGATTGCCGGCTAGGCCCGGGTTCCCGCCAGGTTCCCGATCAGACCGAGCCGTTGTGATGCCGTGAGCCCTCTCAGCGCTTCGTCGAGCTTGTCGCGATCCAGCGGCTTGATCAGAAATCCGGTCATGCCTGCCTCGAAGCAGGCGTAGCGATCCTCCACCAGCGTATTGGCGGTGAGCGCGAGGATCGGTGTGTGATGGCTGCCGGCGGCGGCCTCATGCGCGCGGATACGCTTCGTCGCCTCGATGCCGTCGAGCTGCGGCATCTGGATATCCATCAGCACGAGATCATAGGGCGTGCCGGCCGACGAAGCGGCGAGCCACGATTCCAGCGCGGCCTCGCCGTGGACGGCGATGACGACGCGGTGGCCGAGTTTCGTCAGCAGCGAGCGCATCAGCAGCGCGTTGATCTCGTTATCCTCGGCGACGAGAATCGAGAGGCCCTTCGCTTGTGTGGCGCCGGCAGCTTCAGCTGCCGGTTCCGGCGCGAGTTCGGGCGATGCGATCTCCGGCGTCAGCGCGAGACGCGCGGCGAGCGAGGCCGCCCGCAGCGGCTTCACCAGGAACCCGGTGAAGGCCGGCGACAGTTCTTCGTGGCGCGAGCTCGACGTCAGCAGCACGAGACGCTGCAGCGCATGTGCGCGGGCCATTTCACCCAGATGGTCGGCCATCGCAGGACCGATTGCGCGATCGATCAGCACCGCGTGCCAAGAGCGTTCCGGCAGCAGCGCTTCGGCAACCGCCGCGTCCGCAACCAGACAGGTCTGGCCGCCCCAGCGCTCCAGGCGCCGCGCGATCAGCGCGGCTTCGATGCCGTCGGCGACGAGGAGGATCGATTTGCCGGCAAGGTCCGGGTTTGGAAAGGCCGTCTGTCCCGCGCTGCCTTGCGGGGCCGGAAGCGGCACGGCGATCTCGAAGGTCGAGCCTTTGCCCGGCGCGCTTTCGAGCGTGATGCGGCCGCCCATGCGCTTGACGATGCGCTCGCTGATGGCAAGGCCGAGCCCGGTGCCGCCATAGGTGCGGGCGACGCGCTCGTCGGCCTGCTCGAATTCGCGGAAGATCCGCTGCCGTGCCTCCGGCGCGATGCCGATGCCGGTGTCGCGGACCAGGAAGCTGATCTCGTTCGGCCAGATGCCGGGCTCGACGATCAGCGCGACGCCGCCTTGAGCGGTGAACTTGATGGCGTTGCCCGCGAGGTTGAGCAGCACCTGGCGCAGCCGTGCGGCGTCGCCGACCACCTCCAGCGGCAGGCGCTCGTCGACATAGGCGGCGATCTCGAGCGATTTCGCCTGCGCGCGCGGAGCAAGCAGCTCGGTGATCTCCTCGATCAGGACCGAGAGCGCGAAGGGACGCTGCTCGAGATCGAGCTTGCCGGCCTCGATCTTGGAATAGTCGAGCAATTCCTCGATCAGCGCCATCAAGGCTTCACCGGAGGTCTTGACCGCCTTGGCATAGGTCGCCTGCTCCGGCGTCAGATGGGTGTCGAGCAGGAGGCCGCCCATGCCGATGATGCCGTTGAGCGGCGTGCGGATCTCGTGCGAGGCCATCGCCAGGAAACGCGATTTGGCGCGGTTGGCGGCGTCGGCCTGGTCGCGCGCCTCGGACAAGGCGCGTTCGGTTTCGGTGCGATCGGTGACGTCGCGCCCCACGCTCTGCAATTCGGCGGGCTGGCCGGCATCGAGGCGGACATAGCCCTCGCGCCAGGCGATCCAGCGCGCGCCGAGCGGGGTTGCGATCTTCTGGTCGTGGATCCGGGTGCCGTTGCTCTCGCGCGCGCTGTCGCCCTGCTCCAGCACGTCGAAATCGAAACGCGTGCCGACCAGCGCGGCGCGCGTCTGTCCCGCGAGAGCGCAATAGGCCTCGTTGGCGAAGGTGATGCGGCCATCGGTGTCGCGCAGCACGATGAGGTCGCCCTGCTGCTCGAACAGGCTGCGGGCGCGTTCTTCCGCTTCCTTCAGCTCCCAATTGCGGTCGATCAGGGCTTCGTTGTGGGCGGCAAGCGTACGCAGCCGCTTGCCCACGAAGCGCAGGCGCATGCTCAGCGTCGCAAGCCCGAGGCAGGCGAGCGCGAACAGGAAGCTCGCGCCGATCGCAAAGGTGTGGGGATCGTAGCCGGAGGTGTCGGACCGGCTGCCGGACACGAAGCCATAGGCGCCGCCGAAGGTCGCCGAGAAGATCATGAAGGAGCGGATCGCGAAGGCAATGCGGGGGTGCTGCCGCCTGAAACGGCGCATGCGCACCTTGATCCGGAACGTCCGACCCATCGTCACCGACCCTTGTCTGAAACCCGCCGCCGCATGCGACGATGTCGCGTCCACCTTGCGAACAGTTTGAGGCTTCGGCTCCGCCTCCGAACAGGGTTGACGAAGTGTTAACGCGTCAGAGCGAGGCGGCCTGGAGCTGGCGATGGCTGCCGCGGGCGCCGACGATCAGCGCCGCCGCCTCGCGCAGCGAGACCGACTTCGAGCGCACGTAGATGCGGTAATCCGCCGGCCCTTCGCTGGAGAGATAGATCACCTCGCCGCCATCGACGGGCTGAGCGGCAATCGAGACGAGGCGCGTCGAGGGATTGGCCTGACAGGTCTCCGGCTCGGACCCGAGGCCGTCGTCGACCAATGCGAAGTCCGCGGCGTCGGAATCCTCGGTGACCTGAACCCGGACCGTGGCCCGCGCGGGATCTTCGGTGAAGGCGACATGCACGCCGGCGGTCCAGAACAGCGAGGTCAGCTCGACCGAGGTCTCGCCCACGGCGATGCAGGGATGCGAGACCGATCCGATCTCGGCCCGGGCAAACACCGCGGCCGCCAGCAAGGGAATAACGGAGGCCAGAATCTTGAAACGCAACATGACACTCTACTCGCCGGGCCCTCGGGGAATTCGCAGCCGAATGGGTGGGCCCTATGGTTTGCAGAGCGTAAAGGAAACTCGTTACCGCCGGGTTGACACGCGGTATCATCAAGCCATCTGCCGCACATCCTCCGCGAGTGCGCGATAGGACAATGCTTCGGCAAGATGCAGCCGGCCGATCTTGTCGGCATGGTCGAGGTCCGCGAGCGTGCGCGCCACCCGCAGCACGCGGTGATAGCCGCGCGCCGACAGCCGCATGGTCTCGGCGGCGTCGCGCAACAGTTTGGCGCCCTGCGCATCCGGCTTGGCGATCTCCTCCAGCACCGAGGCCGGCGCCTCGGCATTGGTGCGGACCTTGGGCAGGCCGGCATCCGCATAGCGCGCCAGCTGGATGTCGCGCGCTGCCGCCACGCGCGCGGCGACCTCGGCTGATCCTTCCGCCGGCGGCGGCAGGATCAGATCGGCCGCGGTCACCGCCGGCACCTCGATGCGCAGATCGATGCGGTCCATCAGCGGGCCGGAGATGCGTGCCTGGTAATCGCCGGTGCAGCGGTCGATGCGGCCGCGCTTGCAGGCATAGCCGGGCTCGAACGCATTGCCGCAGCGGCACGGATTCATCGCCGCGACCAGCATGAAGCGGGCAGGGTAGGTGACGCGATGATTGGCGCGCGACACCGCGACCTCGCCGTTCTCCAGCGGCTGACGCAGCGAATCCAGCACGCGCGGATCGAATTCGGGCAGCTCGTCGAGGAACAGCACGCCCTGATGCGCCAGCGAGATCTCGCCGGGCTTGGCGCGGATGCCGCCGCCGGTGAGCGCGGCCATGCTGGCGGAATGATGCGGTGAGCGGAACGGCCGCCGCGCCGTCAGCGCGCCGCCTTCGATCTCGCCGGCAACGGAGGCGATCATCGAGACCTCGAGCAGCTCGCCCGGGGACAGCGGCGGCAGGATCGAGGGCAGCCGTGCGGCCAGCATCGACTTGCCGGCGCCGGGCGCGCCGATCATGAGCAGATGATGCCCGCCGGCGGCCGCGATCTCCAGCGCCCGCTTGGCGCTCTCCTGGCCCTTGATGTCGCGCAGGTCCAGCGTGGACGCCGCGGCTTCGTGCACCTTCGGCGAGGGCCGCGACAGCACCTGCGTGCCCTTGAAGTGGTTGGCGATCTGGATCAGCGAGCTTGCTGCGATGATCTGGATGTCCGGGCTCGCCCAGGCCGCTTCGGAGCCGCAGGCCGCCGGGCAGATCAGCCCCTCCTCGCGTGCATTGGCGCCGATCGCGGCGGGAAGGACGCCGGCCACCGGCGCGATCGAGCCGTCGAGGCCGAGCTCGCCGAGAACGGTGAAGCCGGTCAGCGCGTCCGGCGGGATCGCCCCGATCGCCGCCATCAGGCCGAGCGCGATCGGCAGGTCGTAATGGCTGCCCTCCTTGGGCAGGTCAGCCGGCGCCAGATTGACGATGATTCGGCGCGCCGGCAGCGCCAGCCCCGAGGCGATCAGCGCCGAGCGCACCCGCTCGCGCGCCTCCGACACCGCCTTATCCGGCAGGCCGACGATGGCGAAGGCCGGCAGGCCAGGGGCGACCTGGACCTGCACGTCGACCGCGCGGGCCTCGATCCCCTCAAAAGCGACGGTGGAAACCCGCTGCACCATGCTCAAACCAGCCTGCCCCTCTCGCGCAATTAGGGGTAGCAGAGCGCGGCTCCTTTCGCAAGAACAATACAGGAACATCCCGCAGGGGCGGACAGGCCCTAACCCTTCGTAAACGCCGAGCCGACACTACGCTTCGAATGCGAGCTTCTGCCCTCAGCACATTCCAACGAATGTCCGCTACTCCTGGGGCTACGGGATGGGCCGTGGTCTAACGGGTGAACAATTCAAATGCTTGCAAATCGCCGCAGAAGCGAACGTCGGGTGTGCAGCCGCCTCGCCAAGATCCATTTTGGCGCGGGCTCGCTGCCGCGGGACTGCACGATCACCGATATTTCGGATGGTGGCGTGAAAGTGGTGGCGGAATTTCTGGAAGTGCCGCCGCAATTCACCATCATCTTCGCGCCGGACTATTCCCGGCAATGCCGCCTGCGCTGGCGCATCGGCTGCGAGTTCGGCGCTGAATTCGTCGACTGAGAGGCGGGGGCCCGCGTCCTTAACGGGACTTTAGCGTTAATCGGTAAGCATCTCTGATCAGTTGCCGAGTGATCAGAGTATGTCCAAGCGTTCGTCTCTCGCCTTTCCGCCGGCGAGATTGCTGTCTCCCGCACTGCTGGTGCTCGTCCTCGGCGGCTGCCAGACCGCCGGCGTCGAGGATGTCACCGGCGCGCTCGGCATCAGGTCGGAAACGACCGTCAAGACGGATCCCAAGCCGGACATGGACGCCTTGCGCGCGCGTTACCGCGCCAAGCCCGGCGATCCCGCAATGGCGATCGAATACGGCAAGGCACTGCGCGAGACCGGCCAGCGCGCCCAGGCGGTCGCGGTGCTGGAGCAGGCCGTGCTCGCCCATCCCAGCAACAAGGCGCTGCTCGCCGGCTATGGCCGCGCGCTCGCCGACAGCGGCAATTTCCAGCAGGCCTTCGACGTTCTCAGCCGCGCGCATTCGCCCGAGGATCCCGACTGGCGCATCCTGTCGGCGCAAGGCGCGGCGCTCGATCAGCTCGGCCGCCACGAGGAGGCGCAGCAATATTACGCGAGCGCCCTGAAGATCGTGCCCGACGAGCCGCAGGTGCTGTCCAATCTCGGCCTGTCCTACATGCTCCAGAACAATCTGCCGCGCGCCGAGCAGATCCTCGGCCGCGCCCATCAGCGCAATCAGAACGATTCGCGGATTCGTGCCAACCTCGCGCTCGTGCTGGGATTGCAGGGCCGCCAGGCCGAGGCTGAAATCCTGGTCAAGGCAGATCTGCCGCCGGACCAGGCGGCGGCCAAAGTCACGGCGCTGCGGCAAATGCTGGCGAAGAAGCAGCAGCAGGCCGAGAAGTAACCCGCCAGCCGACGGCATTCCTGCTCGTCGCGTTCTCGCGAGGCGAAAACGCTGTCGCGGCTACGACGCCTTGCGGTGCGGAGCCGATGGGCGGCCCGACCGGCCCTTCAGCTTCTTCAGCAGCGGCTCCAGCAGCGAGCGCTTCGGCTTCTTCACCTCGCCGCGGCCGGCGAGGCGGTTCGCCATGGTCTGAAACAGCGCGGTGGTGCGGTGGTTCTTGGCGACTTCCGCGATCATCTGGCCGTTATTGGCCGCGGTCGAGAACAGCTTCGAATCGAACGGGATCACCGCGATCGGCTGGCTCTCCATGGTCTTGGCGAAGGCCTTGACGTCGATCTCCGCGCGCTTGTGCATGCCGACCTGGTTGATGCAGTACAGCGGCGGCCGGTCGTTCGGTCGTGCCGCCTTCAGCACGGTCAGCATGTTCTTGGTGTTGCGCAGGTTGGCGAGATCGGGCTCGGCGACGATCACGATGTCGTCGGCGTTCACCAGCGCGCGACGCGTCCAGCCGGACCATTGGTGGGGAACGTCGAGCACGATGCAGGGCGTGGTCATGCGTAGCGTGTCGAACACGGCGTCGAACGCTTCGGCGCCGAAATCGTAGACGCGGTCGAGAGAGGCAGGCGCAGCGAGCAGGCTGAGGCGCTCGGTGCATTTGGCGAGCAGGCGCTCCATCAGCGCCGTGTCCGGCCGGTCCTGCGACAGCACCGCGTTGGCGATGCCTTGGACCGGATCCTGGTTGTAGTCGAGGCTCGCCGTGCCGAAGGCGAGGTCGAGGTCGATCACGACCGAATCGAGCGAAAGGTCGCGGGCGATGGTCCAGGCCACGTTGTGCGCGACGGTGGAGGCGCCGACGCCGCCCTTGGCGCCGACCACTGCGATGACGCGGCCGGTGATGATGGCCTCGGAGGCCGAGAACAGGCTGCAGATCGAGCGGACGACGTCGAGGGTCTCGACCGGTCCGATTACGTAATCGTTGACGCCGCGGCGCACCAGCTCGCGATAGGGCGCCGTGTCGTTGGGATTGCCGATCACGACCACGCGGGTGCCGGGGTCGCAGACGCCGGCGAGATCGTCCAATCCCTCGAGGATGTCGCGCGTGCCGTCGGATTCGATCACGATCACGTTCGGCGTCGGCATCGATTCATAGACTTCGATCGCCGCGGCAAGGCCGCCGTCCTTGGCGGTGAGGTGCGCCTTGGCGAGCCGGCGGTCCTGCCCCGCTGCGGTCACCGCTTGGAGCGTCTGCTCGGTCTCGCAAAAGGCCTGCACGGAGATGCGAGGAACCGGCGCAATGTGTTCCTCGGGGTGCCCTAGGTCGTCCGAATCTTCGTCGTGGAGCCGTGTCATTTGCCGGTATCGCTGAGCTTGGCCTTGTCGGCGTCGGGGTTGGGTGTCGCGACCGCGGTGCCCTTGCGATAGCGCTCGAAGGCGATGTCGCGCCGCGCGGTGTAGGCCGGCGTCTCGGATCGCGGCTGCTCGAGGTCGGCGGGGTTGTCGATCATTGCCGCGAGGTTGCGCTGGCTGGCGCAGCCCAGATTGAAATAGGGCCGGTTCTCGTTGTAGCCGGGATCGAGGATGGAGGGACCGATGTCTTCCGGCCACAGACCGCAGGGACCCGCGACCGCGGTGATCTTCGAGTAGCTGAGGCGGATGGTGGGCAGCAGCCCGGGGTCTTCAGGGCGATAGGGATGCTGCACGATGGCGCGCGCCGGCACGCCGCCGGATGTGAGCACCGAGCGGATTTCACGATAGGTCGCGGCCGCCGCGCGTGAATTTGCGCTGTCGACGGGGACGTCGACGACGACGGAGCCGGTGCCTTCGCGCATCCAGTCCCGCGCAATGCCGGCGACATCCGAATGCTGCGCGGCCGACAGGCCGCCGCGCGCCGTGCCGACGAAGATCACGATCGACTTCCGGCCCTCCTGCACCGCGATCGGGTGGCGCTGGCGGTAGTCGGTCGGTACTGTCTGAGTGATGTCGCCGGCGGTGTTGCAGGCGCCGAGCATCAAGGACAGCCCGGTCAATGCCAGCGCGATCCCAAAGCCGCGACGTCGATCGGCAGATGTTGTCGTCATCGCCCGGTCCCCTCTTGCACCGTTCCTTGCCCCATTGCTTGCCGCGGTCCCCAAACCGTTCGCCTCAGTCGATGATGAAGCCGAAATCGCCGGGCGCGCCGTTGATCGGATCGACGCGCCGCGTGGTGCCATAGAGCCGGTTCATGCGGCCGAGCAGCGCCGTCTGCGCATCGGAGGCCGGTGCGAAGCCGTCGTCGGGCCGCGACAATTCCTTCTGCGCGACCGCGCGCACCACATAGGGCGTCACGATCACCATCAGCTCGGTCTCGTTGTTGACGAAGTCCTGGCTGCGGAACAGCGCGCCGATGATCGGCACCTGGTCGACGCCGGGCAGGCCGTTGATTGCCTGCTTGGTCTGCTGCTGGATCAGGCCGGCCATCGCCATCGAGCCGCCCGAGGGAATCTCGAGCGTGGTCTCGGCGCGGCGGGTCTGGATCGAGGGAATGGTGATCGAGTTGCTCGAGGTCGAGGACACCGCCTGCGTCAACGTGATCGAGTTGGTGTTGGACAGCTCCGAGACCTCGGTCATCACGCGCAGGCTGATGCGGCCTTCGCTCAGCACGACCGGGGTGAAGTTCAGGGAGATGCCGAACTTCTTGTAGGTGACCTGGGTGGTACAGACGTGGGTGACCGGGTCGCAGGAATAGCCTGCGGGGATCGGGAATTCGCCGCCGGCGATGAAGGTGGCGGATTCGCCCGAGATCGCGGTCAGGCTGGGTTCGGCGAGCGTCCGCATCACACCGGCGCTTTCCATCGCGCGCATGGTGGCGCTGACGGTGGCAACGCCCTTGGCGAGGCCGGCGACGCCGAGCCCGTTGCTGCCGACGATCGGCCCGCCCGAGACCGAGAACGGGTTGGAATTGTTGAAATTCACCACGGCCGTGCCGGCATTCAGGCTGGCGCTGAGATCGACGCCGAGCTGCTTGACGATGTCGCGGCGCACTTCGCCGACGACGACCTTGAGCATCACCTGGTCGCGGCCGCGCACGACGATGTTGTTGACGACCTTGTCCGATCCGCCGACCAGCTTTGCGGCGACGTCGCCGGCCTGCTGCGCCTCGACCGGGCTCGACACCGATCCGGTCAGCATCACGCTGTCGCCGACGCCTTCGATCTGCACGCCCGGCAGCGACTGGCGCAGGGCCGTGCGCATGCCGTTGAGATCGCGCTTGACCGCGATGTCATAGGAGGCGACCTGCTGGCCGTCGGCGGCGAAGAAGACGACGTTGGTCTGGCCGACCTGACCACCGATGATGTAGGCGCGCTGGGCCGAGCGAATCACCGCATTGGCGATCTTGGGATCGGCCACCAGCACGTCCTTGACTTCGCGGGGCAGGTCGATGACGACGGATTTACCGATGCCGAGCGAGAGAAAGCGCGTCCGCGCCGGCGCGATCGTCGCGACCGGCGACACACCGAGATCCGGCGCCTGGATCGGCGCCTGGTCGCCGACCGGCGCGTCGGCGGCGTCGACGCAACCGGGCGCTGCGAGCAGCCCCAGCATCAGCATCGTCCCCGCAAAGAACGAGCGCGCGCGCTTCCCCCGAATGCGCAGGCCCGTCCGATCATCCCCGTAATTCATCATGTCCCCATCACTTCTGTGACGTCAGTTGCCGCGTCTGCACGCCGTAGCGGATGACGTCGATGCCTGCGGAGCGCTTTGCCCCCTGGTCCTCGACGGTGACTTCCGTCGCGTTGGCATCGACGATGCTTCGCAGCGCAAGCTGGAGCGTGCCGCCCTGGCGCGCGGCTGAAAGCGTGGCGACCTGGTCGGGCTTGAGTTCGAGCGTGACGGTCTTGCCGACCACGGCGGTCTGACCGTCCTTTTCCTTCGGCGCCTGGTCGATCGCGAGCACGCGGACGTTGGTCAGGATGACTTCGGACACGATGAGGTCGTTGCCGGCGGTCGGGCCGTTGGTATCGGGATTCTTCAGGCGACGTGTCAGCACGATGTCGACGCGGTCGTTCGGCAGGATGAAGCCGCCGGCGCCGGTCTCGGCGGAGATCTCGGTCGAAACGGCGCGCATGCCGGAAGGCAGGATCGCGGCCATGAAGCCGGAGCCTTCAGCCCTGACCAGCTTCTGCTCGCGGATCGGCTCGCCCTGCATCAGGGGGACGCGCGCGATCGAGCCGGCGATCTGGCTCTGCGCCTCGGGCCTGTTGTCACGGCGGATGAAGGCGCTGCTCGCGGTCGCCGCCGGCCAGGTCTGCCATTGCAGATCGTCAGGCTTGAGCGCCTGGCCGAGCTGGATGTCGTTCTTGGCGATGAGGACTTCGACCGTCGGCAGCTTCTCGACGACGGCCTCAACGGGCGCGGGGGCATTCTGATAGCCGCTCGCCAGATACGCAGCGACGCCGCCGGCGGCCAGCGCGATGACGAGAACGACAATGCGTGCGGTGTTCATACGCTTTACTCATACGCGGGGCACGCGAACCGCACCTGGCGGGTTCCCCCGTGTCGATGAGTAGGGAGTAAAAGTATAAGGGGTGTTGCGAGGCCGAGCGCGCCGACCGGCAGCGATGCGGGTTCTCGGCAGATGGTGAACGCGGCGTTATCCAGTCGGCCAGCGGCCCCGTAGTTTCACGCAGAGCGCGCTCGTGCGTTGGCCCGAGGCGGAGAGCGTCATGGTGAATGGGTGGTTAGTGAGCCGCGGGTTATGCCGCGCGCATCGTCCGTAGCCCGGATGGAGCGGAGCGCAATCCGGGGCCGCGGAGTCCGTAGTGAGGCCCCGGATTTCGCTCCGCTCCATCCGGGCTACGAGCAGGACCTATTTCTTCCGCTTTGCTTCGATCACGTCCCAGATCTTCGCGGCGACGTCAGGGCCACCGAGCCGCGCGATGGCGCGGATGCCGGTGGGGGAGGTCACGTTGATCTCGGTGAGGTTGCCGTTGATGACGTCGATCCCGACGAACAACAGGCCGCGCTCGCGCAAGGCCGGGCCGAGGGTGGCGCAGATCTCGCGCTCGCGCGGAGTGAGCTCGGTCTCCTGCGCCGCGCCGCCGCGCACCATGTTGGAGCGGAGGTCGTCGGCGGCCGGCACGCGGTTCACCGCGCCGGCGAATTCGCCGTTGACCAGGATGATGCGCTTGTCGCCGTGCCTCACCTCCGGGATGAATTGCTGGATCACCCACGGCTCCCTGAACGTCACGGAGAACATGTCGAACAGCGAGCCGAAATTCATGTCCTGCGGCATCACGCGGAACACCGCCGCGCCGCCATGGCCGTGCAGCGGCTTCATCACGACGGCGCCATGCTTGTCGCGAAACGCGTTGATCTCATCGACGTCGCGCGAGATCAGCGTCGGCGGCATCAGCTGCGGGAAGTTCATCACAAACAGCTTTTCCGGCGCGTTGCGGACCGAGGCGGGATCGTTGACCACCAGCGTCTTCGGATGGATGCGCTCCAGAAGATGCGTCGAGGTGATGTAGGCGAGGTCGAACGGCGGATCCTGCCGCAGCAGCACCACGTCGAAGCCGTTCAGCGCCTCGCGCCTGGGCTCCCCGAGCGTGAAGTGGTTGCCGGGCTCGTCGCGCACGGTCAGGAGGTGAACGGGGGCCACGATCTCCTCGCCGACCATCGAGAGCTTGTCGGGCGTGTAATAGGACAGGCCATGGCCGCGCTTCTGAGCCTCCAGCAGCAGCGCGAAGGTGGAATCGCCCTTGATGTTGATGCGGGCGATGGGGTCCATCTGGACGGCGACGTTCAGTTTCATGGTCTGCCTTTCAGGTCGAGGCGTCGAATGCTGCCAACACATGGCGCGGAAGTGAGCGCGGCGCAATCAGCATGGCGTCGAATCGCAATTCGAATTCGGCATGCTCGGGATGCGCGACGAGCCAGCCTTGCGCGGCATCGATGATGCGCTGCTGCTGGCGCGGCGTCACGGCAAAGGCGGCATCGTCCAGCGTCGCGCGCGCCTTGACCTCGACGAACGCGATCAGGTTGCGGCGGCGCGCCACGATGTCGATCTCGCCATGCGCCGTGCGGTAGCGCTTGGCCAGAATGCGATAGCCCTTGGCCATGAGATAGGCGGCGGCGCGGCTTTCCGCGGAGATGCCGGTGTGGAACGCGGCGACGCGTTCGGGCGAGGCGGCCTTTGGTTCCCTTGGAATCTCAGTCTTCGGGATCTCAGTCTTCGCCATCGCCGCCCCGCGAATGCTTGTGCAGAGTCTTGGCGAGCTCGAGCGCGCGGGCATAGACCTCGCGGCGCGGCCGGCCCGAGAGCGCGACGGCGTGCGCCACGGCATCCTTGACGCTGTGGGCGGCCAGCTGCTCGCGCAGGAGACCATCGAGCGCATCCATCGTCAGCACCTCGGCATCCGCGGGCGGCGGGCCGATCACCAGGACGAACTCGCCGCGCGTCTCCGGCGCGTCCGCCTGCCGCGCCAGCTCGGCGAGGGGAGCGCGCCTGACCTCCTCGTGCAGCTTGGTCAGTTCGCGGCAGATTGCGGCGTCCCGCTCACCCATGATCTCGGCGAGATCGGTCAAGGTGGCCTGCATCCGGTTTCCTGATTCGAACATCACCAGCGTCGCGTCGATGCGCGCGAGCTCGGCCAGGCGGGCGCGGCGCGCGGCGGATTTCGCCGGCAGGAAACCCTCGAAGAAGAAGCGGTCGGTCGGCAGCGCCGCCACCGACAGCGCGGCGAGGACGGAGGACGGGCCCGGCAGCGCGTGCACGGCGTGGCCGGCGGCGCAGACCTCGCGCACCAGCTTGAAGCCGGGATCGGAGATCAGCGGCGTGCCGGCATCCGAGACCAGCGCGACCGAGCCGCCGGCCGCGAGCGCCTCCAGGATTTTTGGACGGGCGGCTTCCGCATTGTGCTCGTGATATTGCTTGAGCTGCGCCGCGATGGCGTAGCGCTCGGTCAGGCGCCGGGTGATTCTTGTGTCCTCGCAGGCGATGACATCGACGCCGGCGAGGGTCTGGAGCGCCCGCAGCGTGATGTCGCCGAGATTGCCGATCGGGGTTGCGACCAGATGCAGGCCCGGTGCCGCCTTCGGCGCCGTGAGCCGATGGGCATCGATGGAGAAACCGCGCGAGGCGGCCTCTTGAGCTTCAGACGTATTTATCGGGGCCGGCTTTGCGCGCATAATGAAGTCAACTTAGGCACGATCGCTGAGGCTGGGAACCGGCTCGCCGAAAAAGATCGTGGCGAGATGAGGGGCTGGGAACGGACGGGAATGTGATCGGTCGGGATCACGTCGGGAGGGGGTGAGGGGCCTCGCGCCATATTCGCGACGGAAACTCCGCCTTGATGCTGGGTTAGCGACGGCGAACAGCTGCCGGGACAGGAAGGCGGCCGCGTTAAGCGGCTATTATCCTTTTGTTTTGGTTAACTATTTGCCGACAATATGCCTGAATCCGCGGCCTGCGCCGTGGAAGGAAGATCATGACCGGCCGGCGATGGCGGGTCAGAAGAGAAGCTGCCATGGTGGGCCCGCGTTTTCCTAAGTCTCCCATTCCGGGGTCCCTGATGTCGGGGGCGACCCGCCGGAGCGCGCTCGGCCTGTTGCTCGGCGCGCCCCTGCTGTCGGCCTGTGCCGGCGTGCAGCAGAGCCTCAGCCAGTTCTCCAACCCGTTCTCGAGCTCGGCACCGCCGGCCCAGCCGGCCGGCCCGCCGCAGCAGGCGACGACCGCTGGCACCGGCGGGGTCAAGGTCGCCGTGATCCTGCCGCTGTCCGCGGCCGGCAATGCCGGCCTTGCCGCGCAATCCATGCGCAATGCCGCCGAGATGGCGCTGGCCGAGTTCCAGAACCCGAACATCCAGCTCCTGATCAAGGACGACAACGGCAGCCCGCAAGGCGCCCAGGCCGGCGCGCAGCAGGCGGTCGACGAAGGCGCCGAGATCATCCTCGGGCCGCTGTTCGCGCAATCGGTGCCGGCGGTGGCGCAGGTCGCGCGCACGCGCGGCATTTCCGTCATCGCCTTCTCGACCGATTCCAGCATCGCCGGCCGCGGCGTCTATCTGCTCTCGTTCCTGCCGGAATCCGACGTCAATCGCATCGTCGAATATTCTGCCAGCATCGGAAAGCGCTCGCTCGCCGTGCTCGTGCCCGACAATGCCTATGGCAATGTCGTCGAGGCCGCGGTGAAGGCGGCGGCGCCGCGCCGTGGCGGACGCATCGTCGCTTTCGAGCGATACGGCGCCGACCGCGCCACGCCGGCGCGCACCGTGGCACAGCAGCTCGGCAGCGCGGACGCGCTGTTCATCGCCGATGACGGCGATGCCGTGGTGACGGTGGCCGACGCGATGACGGCCGCGGGCGCGAATCTGCGCAACATCCAGCTGCTCGGCACCGGCCTGTGGGACAATCCGCGCGTCTATGCCAGCGCCGCGCTCCAGGGTGGCCTTTACGCTGCGCCCGACCCGGCCGGCTTCCGCGCTTTCTCCGGCCGCTACCGCACCAAATACGGCGCCGAGCCGATCCGCACCGCGACGCTCGCCTACGACGCCGTCGCTCTCGTCGCCGCGCTCGCGCGCACGCAAGGCACCACGCGGTTCTCGCCCGACGTGCTCACCAATCCCTCAGGCTTCGCCGGCATTGACGGCCTGTTCCGCTTCCGCGCGGACGGCACCAACGAACGCGGTCTTGCGGTGATGAAGGTGACGCAAGGCGGCGGCGTCGCGGTTGCAGGCTCGCCGAAGAGCTTTGGAGCGTAGCTCCGGACGACGGTGCCGTAGGGTGGGCAAAGGCGCACTTGCGCCGTGCCCACCATCTCTCAGCTAATCGCGTGCAGTTGCGTGGGCACGCTTCGCTTTGCCCACCCTACAGCAGCGCGTTATGCTGCGAGATCCGCGACCACTGCATCCAGCACCGGAAATCCACTGCTGGTCACGCGCAGGCGGCCCGTCGCATCCACAATGATCGCGCCTTCTTCGCGCAAGAGCGCGATGCGCTTGGGATCGAGCGGACGGCCGGAGAGCGCCTTGTAACGCTCGGGGTCGATGCCTTCCGCGAGACGCAATCCCATCAGCAGGAATTCGTCGGCGCGTTCCTCGCTGTTGAGCAGCTCGTCGGTGACGATGCCATGGCCATTGGTCTCGACCCGCATCAGCCAGGCTTCGGGACGCTTCTCGGTGGCGGTCGCGTGTCTGACACCGTCGATGTCGAGGCGGCCATGCGCGCCGGGGCCGACGCCTGCATATTCCTCGCCGCGCCAATACACCAGATTGTGCCGGCACTCGGCGCCGCGCCGCGCGTGATTGGAGATCTCGTAGGCGGGCAGCCCGAGCTTGTCGCAGGTCTCCTGCGTGACGTCGTAAAGCGCGCGCGCGACCGCTTCATCCGGCGTCTTCAACTTGCCGGCCTGGTGCAGGCCGAAGAACGGCGTGCCTTCCTCGATCGTCAGTTGATAAAGCGACAGATGCTCGGCCGCTTCATCGATGGCGAGGCGCAGCTCATCGGCCCACATCGCCGGCGTCTGGTCGGGGCGGGCATAGATCAGGTCGAACGAATAGCGGTCGAACGAACGGCGCGCGATGGCGACGGCATCGAGCGCCTCGCGCGCGCTGTGCAGGCGTCCCAGCGCCTTCAGCGAGGCGTCATCGAGCGCCTGCACGCCGAGCGAGACGCGGTTGACGCCGGCGCTGCGATAGCCGGCAAAGCGCGTGGCCTCGACGCTGGTCGGGTTGGCTTCGAGCGTGACTTCGACGTCGCTCGCGACGGTCCAGTGCTTGCCGATCGCATCGAGCACCGCGCCGACCGTTGCGGGCTGCATCAGGGATGGCGTGCCGCCGCCAAGGAAGATCGAGGTGACTTCGCGGCCCGGCGCACGCGCCGCGGTCGTTTCGATCTCACGCGCGAACGCGGAGGCAAAGCGCGCTTCGTCGATCGCGGCGTGGCGGACATGGCTGTTGAAGTCGCAATAAGGACACTTCGACAGGCAGAACGGCCAGTGCACGTAGACGCCGAAGGCGGCTTCCTTAGCGCGGCTCAAGGCAGATCTCCGCCAGTTTCACGAAGGCGCGGGCGCGGTGCGACAGGCCGAGACCGAGCGGCGGCAGGCCGTGCTTCTCGATGCTCTCCATCTCGCCGAAGGTGCGGTCGTGGCCATCGGGCAGGAACATCGGATCGTAGCCGAAGCCGGCATTACCGCGCGGCGGCCAGACCAGGGTGCCGTCAACGCGCGCCTCGACCTGTTCGAGGTGATGGTCGGGCCAGGCCACGCAGAGCGCGGAGACGAAATGCGCTCTGCGGCGGTCCGCGGTGGTGGCGCCGCGCTCCTGCAACAGGCGCTCGATCTGCGCCATCGCCGCGTTGAAATCCTTGGAAGGGCCGGCCCAGCGCGCGCTGTAGATGCCGGGTGCGCCGTCGAGCGCGTCGACCACGATGCCGGAATCGTCGGCGAAGGCGGGAAGCTTGGTCGCCTGTGCCGCCGCGATCGCCTTGATCGCGGCGTTGCTGCGGAAATCGTTGCCGGTCTCCTCCGGCTCGGCGAGGCCGAGCTCGCCGGCCGACACCGCCTCGACGCCGTGGGGCGCGAGCAGCTCCCGCATCTCGGCCAGCTTGCCGGGATTGTGGGTGGCGATGACGAGCTTTCCGGTGATTCGGCGGTGCATGGGCCTATTGACTACGCGACAGCCAGTTTCTGCAAGTCCACGAGACGCGCGACGCCCTTGCGCGCCAATGCCATCAGCGCCAGGAACTCGGCTTCCGTGAACGGTTCGCGTTCCGCCGTGCCCTGCACCTCGATGATGCGGCCGTCGCCGGTCATGACGAAATTGGCGTCGGTCTCGGCTTCCGAATCCTCGGCATAATCGAGGTCGAGCACCGGCGTGCCGTTGTAGATGCCGCAGGAGATCGCGGCGACGTTGTCGCGCATGACGTTGGCCTTGATCATGTTGCGCGCCTTCATCCAGTTGATGCAGTCGGCCAGTGCGACCCAGGCGCCCGTGATCGAGGCCGTGCGCGTGCCGCCGTCGGCCTGCAGCACGTCGCAATCGACCGTGATCTGGCGCTCGCCGAGGGCCTCGAGGTCGACGATGGTGCGCAGCGAGCGGCCGATCAGGCGCTGGATCTCGACGGTGCGGCCGCTCTGCTTGCCGGCGGCGGCCTCGCGGCGAGTGCGTTCCGAGGTGGCGCGCGGCAACATGCCGTATTCGGCGGTGACCCAGCCGCGGCCCTGGCCCTTCAGCCACGGTGGCAAGCGGTCCTCCAGCGTGGCGGTGACCAGCACATGGGTGTCGCCGAACTTCACCAGGCAGGAGCCTTCCGCATATTTGACCACACCGCGCTCCAGCGTCACGGGGCGCAATTCGTCGGGCGCACGGCGGCTTGGCCGCATGGGAAATCCTCCAAAACTCACGGGAAAGGCTGTTGGCGGTGCTTGTAGGTGGGGCGAAGGTGGGCGGCAAGGGCTTATTCGGCCCCTGATTCCGGGCCGACAAACGCCACGCTTGTCAGAAGCGCCCGGGATGGACAAATTATGAGGATCTGAGAGGAGTTACCGCTGTGGCCCATCACGATCCGATCCATCTGATCGCGCCGCGCGCAGGCCTCGCCCAGCTCAACGAGCGTTCCCGCGATATCTTTCGTCAAATTGTCGAAAGTTACCTCGCGACCGGTGAGCCCGTGGGCTCGCGCAATATCTCGCGCCTGATCGCCATGCCGCTGTCGCCGGCCTCGGTCCGCAACGTCATGGCCGATCTGGAACAGCTCGGCCTGATCTATGCGCCGCACACTTCCGCCGGCCGGCTGCCGACGGAACTCGGCCTGCGCTTCTTCGTCGATGCCTTGATGCAGGTCGGCGACCTCAACGAGGCCGAACGGCAGTCGATCCAGAGCCAGCTCACGTCCGTAGGCCAGGCCCACTCGGTCGAGGCGGCGCTGGACCAGGCGCTGACGCGGCTGTCCGGGCTGACGCGGGCCGCGGCGGTGGTGCTGACGCCAAAGTCCAATGCACGGCTCAAGCACATCGAATTCGTCCGCCTGGAACCGGAGAAGGCCCTGGTCATCCTCGTCGGCGAGGACGGTCAGGTCGAGAACCGTGTGCTGACGCTGCCCCCTGGAGTTCCCTCCTCGGCGATCACCGAAGCCGGCAATTTCCTCAATGCGCGAATCCGCGGCCGCACCCTGGCCGAGGCGCGGCTCGAGCTCGAGACGGCGCTGGCCGAGGCCCGCGCCGAGCTCGACCAGCTCGCACAGAAGGTGATTTCCGCCGGAATCGCCAGCTGGTCCGGCGGCGAGAACGAGGACCGCCAGCTCATCGTGCGCGGCCATGCCAATCTGCTCGAAGATCTGCACGCGCTGGAGGATCTGGAGCGGGTGCGCCTGTTGTTCGACGATCTCGAGACCAAGCGCGGCGTGATCGATCTGCTCGGCCGGGCCGAAACGGCCGAGGGCGTGCGCATCTTCATCGGCAGCGAGAACAAGCTGTTCTCGCTCTCGGGGTCCTCCACCATCATTGCGCCCTATCGGGATGCCGCCGGTCACATCGTCGGCGTCCTCGGCGTGATCGGCCCGACGCGGCTGAATTATGCCCGCGTGATCCCGACGGTGGACTACGCCGCCCGCATCGTCAGCCGCCTTTTGGGGGGCTGACCGGCCTTTCCGCCGATCACGGGCGCTTGATTTTCGCGGCCCAAAGCACGATATGCGGGCCAACAATCCCAGACCACCTTGAGTCCAGACGAGTTCGAGAAGAGAGCCGATGACCGATCGAGACCGGCAACCCGAAGACGCGGCCGCGCCGACTGGCGAGCCCGTGGCGTCAAAGCCCTACATCATGCCCGACGATCCCGAGCCCGGCTCGGTCGAGACCCTGCAGAAGGAGGTCGCCGAGGCGCGCGATCGCATGCTGCGGACGCTGGCCGAGATGGAAAATCTGCGCAAGCGCACCACCAAGGAAGTCGCCGACGCCCGCCTCTACGGCATCACCGGCTTTGCCCGCGACGTGCTCGACATCGCCGACAATCTTCAGCGCGCGCTCGACGCCGTCCCGGCCGAGGCGCGTGCCACCGCCGATCCCGGCCTGACCTCGCTGATCGAGGGCGTCGAGCTCACCGAGCGCGCGCTGCATAGCGCGTTGGAAAAGCACGGCGTGAAGAAGCTCGATCCGCAGGGACAGAAGTTCGACCCGAACTTCCACCAGGCGATGTACGAAGTGCCCGATCCGTCGGTGCCGTCGGGCACCGTGGTGCAGATCATGCAGGCCGGCTACACCATCGGCGAGCGCGTGCTGCGCCCGGCGCTGGTCGGCGTCGCCAAGGGCGGCGCAAAGCCAGCGGCCGCGGCGAACAACAACGAATCGAGCAGCGCGCCGAACTGATTGTTGCTGTCATTCCGGGGCGCGACGAAGTCGCGAGCCCGGAATCCATCAAGCAGCAGAGACAACCGCGCAATGGATTCCGGGCTCGCGCTGACGCGCGCCCCGGAATGACGGAAGGATAGCGCGCTGCTTTACGCGCTCACCGCAATATCGCTCGACTGGATCCGCTTCACGCGGGCCTTGGCCATATCGGCCCAGGCCTTGGCGAGCGAGCCCTGGGTGTCGATGCCGCGGCAGGCGTCTTCCACCACATAGACCTCGAAGCCCGCCTTGCGCGCATCGAGCGCGGTCCAGGCGACGCAGAAATCCGTCGCTAGCCCTGCGACGAAGACGCGCTTGATCTTGCGTCCCTTCAGATATCCGGCAAGGCCTGTCGAGGTCTTGCCGTCGGCCTCGAGGAAGGCCGAATAGCTGTCGACGTTCTTGTGAAAACCCTTGCGGATGATGAGCTCGGCGTGCGGGATGGCGAGGTCCTTGGACAGCGCCGCGCCGTCGGTGCCCTGCACGCAATGGTCGGGCCACAGCACCTGCTTGCCGTAGGGAAGATCGACGGTCTCGAACGGCTTCTTGCCGGAGTGGACCGAGGCAAATGAAACGTGGCCCGGCGTGTGCCAGTCCTGCGTCATCACCACGTTTGCGAACGCCTTCGAGATCTTGTTGATGACGGGCACCACCTGCTCGCCGTCCTTCACGGCGAGGCTGCCGCCCGGCAGGAAGCAGTTCTGCACGTCGATCACGAGCAGCGCGGAGGTCTCGTCAGGTTTGATCGGTGCCGCTGCAAAGAGTGCACTCGGCGCCAGCGTCGCCAGCGCCGTCGTTCCAAGCATTGCCAAGACTTGTCGCCGATCCAGCATCGTTCGCCTCCCCTAAAGGTGATCCAACGGGAGCGAAGCCTAGTTCCGTTCGTATACGAACAGAAGCCCGAAAATGCGGCCGGGACTGGTGAGGGGTTGGGCTGGTGACCCGCAGCAGCGTCATCCCGGGGCGCGCATAGCGCGAGCCCGGGATCCATAACCCCAGGGAGAAGTTTGGCGAAGACTCTTCGCGGGACTGCGACCGACTGCAACCGCGAGATCACGCGGTATGGATCCCCGCCCCCGTGCGCAATTGCGCACTAGGCGGGGATGACGCCGAATGTGTTGCGCGGCCGCCGCGCTACCCCTTCGGCTGAATCCCGTCGCGCACGGCGCGGAAGCGGGTGAAGGCGGCCTGCCACTGGTCGCGTGGGGCGCTGGCGATGATGCGCAGCGAAGCGCCGCCGCTCGAGAAACGGATCCACTGCACCACGGTCACCGGCGTCTTGTCCTTGCCGATGACGCCGTCGATCCGGGTCTCGAAACCTTGCTGGCCGTTGATGCGGATCGGCTCCGACATGGTGACGCGGGATTCGCGCACGCCGGGGATCTGCAGCGCGGCCTCCTGGGCGAAACGGGCGCGGTCCTCGGCGGCTTGCGGAGTTGCGGCGATCAGGCCGAGGATCATGAACGGCTTCGATTCATAGCCCGCGCTCTCATTGCCGTCGGCGAGAATAATGCTGGCGCCCGGCGCCAGCGTGCGGATGTCCTTGAAGTCGGCGAGATCGGTGATCTTGAACGGCATCAGCGCGATCTGCTCCTCGGCCGAGACCTGCCTTCGGGTGGTGGCGGTCGCGAACATCTGCCGTACCGCCTCGTCGGTGTAGATCTTGGTCGCATTCTCCGGGACCTGGACCGCGACATAGCCCGAGAAGCCGGCGCCCGGCACGATCATCGAGTAGCGCTTCACCGGGGTGTCGCCGGCCTTGCCGGTCTCGGTGGTGAAATAGGCAAGGCCGGCGGGGGTCTCGACCTTGTCCTGCTTGACGCCGTTCGCTCCGGCCGGATTGGAATTGAAGGCGCTCACGACCTCGCCATAGGCGGCCGGCGGCAGCTCGGTGACCAGCACCTTGACGCTGCCGTCCTCGCTTTCGAAGCCCGGAAAGGTCTTGGCCGTGTTGAGGCCGACCAGAGGCACCATGCCAAGACGCAAGCCGGGCGGAAACACGGCGTCGGCGGCGAGGGCCGGAAGCGCGGAGGCGGCGAGAAGGGCGAGCGCGGCGAGGGGGCGGATCAGCTTCATGGGCACTCTGATTGGTTCACATTGAGGCCGTTCGATGGTCGGCCGCAGGGCCGCTTTGTCGCGCGGGGCGGCATTGGCGGCTGCCTGGCCGGTCCGCCTTTTAGCGGGTTTGGGCTTGCGGCGACAGGGCGGACGGGGCCGCGGTAGCGGGGGCTTGCCGAAGCCCGAACCTGTTAATAATTCCTCACCCGCAAGTGCGGTGAAGACCGGATATGATCTTCCAGAACCGGATGTTTTAGCCGCAGAAACGTAGCTTCGGTCCTTGCGGGCCCCTCCCCCCCTCCTATATGAGCCTCAATCATCGCAATATCGCGGATGTTTGATCTTAGGGGGTTTCGGTTTGGGTGCCTTCTGGGCCCAGCCAACCTGCCGCAAAAAGAAGGATATCAGGACCATGGGAAAGGTCATTGGGATCGACCTCGGCACCACGAATTCGTGCGTCGCCGTGATGGACGGCAAGAACGCCAAAGTCATCGAGAATTCCGAAGGCATGCGCACGACGCCCTCGATCGTCGCCGTCACGGACGACGGTGAGCGTCTCGTCGGCCAGCCGGCCAAGCGCCAGGCCGTCACCAATCCCGAGCGCACCTTCTTCGCAGTGAAGCGCCTCATCGGCCGCCGCTACGACGACCCGATGGTCGAGAAGGACAAGAAGCTCGTTCCCTACAAGATCGTGAAGGCTTCCAACGGCGACGCCTGGGTCGAGGCCGACGGCCAGACCTACTCGCCCTCGCAGGTCTCGGCGTTCATCCTGCAGAAGATGAAGGAGACCGCGGAAGCCCATCTCGGCCAGAAGGTCGATCAGGCCGTCATCACCGTTCCCGCCTACTTCAACGACGCCCAGCGCCAGGCGACCAAGGACGCTGGCAAGATCGCGGGCCTCGAAGTGCTGCGAATCATCAACGAGCCGACCGCGGCCGCGCTCGCCTACGGCCTCGACAAGACCAAGGCCGGCACGATCGCCGTCTATGACCTCGGCGGCGGCACGTTCGATATCTCCATCCTCGAAATCGGCGACGGCGTGTTCGAGGTGAAGTCGACCAACGGCGACACCTTCCTCGGCGGTGAAGACTTCGACATGCGCCTCGTGGGTTATCTCGCCGACGAATTCCAGAAGGAGCAGGGCATCAACCTGCGCAACGACAAGCTCGCGTTGCAGCGCCTGAAGGAAGCCGCCGAGAAGGCCAAGATCGAGCTGTCCTCGACGACGCAGACCGAGATCAACCTGCCGTTCATTACTGCGGACCAGACCGGTCCGAAGCATCTGACGATGAAGCTCACCCGCGCCAAGTTCGAGGCGCTGGTCGACGACCTCGTGCAGAAGACCGTCGAGCCCTGCCGCAAGGCGCTGAAGGATGCCGGCGTGACCGCCGGTGAGATCGGCGAAGTCGTGCTGGTCGGCGGCATGTCGCGCATGCCGAAGGTCCAGGAAGTCGTCAAGCAGCTGTTCGGCAAGGAGCCGCACAAGGGCGTCAACCCGGACGAAGTCGTGGCGATCGGCGCTGCGATCCAGGCCGGCGTGCTCCAGGGCGACGTCAAGGACGTGCTGCTGCTCGACGTGACCCCGCTGTCGCTGGGCATCGAGACGCTGGGCGGCGTGTTCACCCGTATCATCGACCGCAATACCACGATCCCGACCAAGAAGAGCCAGGTGTTCTCGACCGCCGAGGACAACCAGAACGCGGTCACCATCCGCGTCTTCCAGGGCGAGCGTGAAATGGCGGCCGACAATAAGATGCTCGGTCAGTTCGACCTGATGGGCATTCCGCCGGCTCCGCGCGGCATGCCGCAGATCGAGGTGACCTTCGACATCGACGCCAACGGCATCGTCAACGTCTCGGCCAAGGACAAGGCCACGGGCAAGGAGCAGCAGATTCGCATCCAGGCCTCCGGCGGCCTGTCGGAAGCCGACATCGAGAAGATGGTCAAGGACGCCGAGGCCAATGCCGAGGCGGACAAGAAGCGCCGCGAGGCCGTCACCGCCAAGAACGAGGCGGATGGTCTGGTGCATTCGACCGAGAAGGCCCTGGCCGAGCACGGCTCGAAGGTGGCCGAGAGCGAGCGCCGCGCCATCGAGGACGCCGTCAGCGACCTCAAGGAAGCGCTGAAGGGCGACGACGCCGAGGCGATCAAGGCCAAGACCAACACGCTGGCCCAGGCTTCGATGAAGCTCGGTGAGGCCATGTACAAGCAGCAGGCCGAGGCCGACGCCAAGAAGGACGCGGCCAAGGACGACGTCGTCGACGCGGAATTCACCGAGGTCGACGACGACAAGAACAGCAAGAAGTCCGCTTAAGCCCCGAGAGGGTGATGATGCGGGCGACTTGGACCCCACGCGCACCAACGGCCTCCTCCCTCGCGGGGGAGGCCACGGTGTCGGGCTCTGCGGGACCGAGACCCGCAACGATCGATCAATTCCCAGCCGTTATGCTGAACGCCGCCGTGCCGGCTTCCGCCGCGAGGCGGAAGGGCGCTTATGTCGTCGCGCAGCGGCATCGTTTCGCTCCGACTTGATTCGCGATTGGATAGACCGAGCTCATCATGTCCACGTCCACGAAGCGCTGCTATTACGAGACTCTCGAAGTCGAGCGTGACGCCGACGAATCCAAGCTGAAATCGTCGTTCCGCAAGCTGGCGATGAAGTTTCACCCCGACCGCAATCCCGGGGACGACACCAGCGAGATCAAGTTCAAGGAAATCAACGAGGCCTACGAGGTCCTGAAGGACAAGGACAAGCGCGCCGCCTATGACCGCTACGGCCATGCCGCTTTCGAGCAGGGCGGCGGCGGCGCCGGGTTCGGCGCGGGCTTCGCTTCCTCTTTCTCCGATATTTTCGAAGACCTGTTCGGCATGGCCGGGCAGCGCGGCCGCGGCGGCCGCGAGCGCGGCGCCGACCTGCGCTACAACATGGAAATCACGCTCGAGGAAGCCTTTGGCGGCAAGACCGCGCAGATCGAGATTCCGGTCTCGGTCACCTGCGAGGCCTGCTCCGGCATCGGCGCCAAGGCCGGCACCAAGCCGAAGACCTGCTCGACCTGTGGCGGCGCGGGCCGCGTGCGGCAGTCGCAGGGCTTCTTCACGCTGGAGCGGACCTGTCCGGGCTGCCAGGGCCGCGGCCAGATGATCGAGGATGCCTGTCCGTCCTGCTCGGGCCAGGGACGCGTCACCCGCGAACGCACCTTGTCGGTCAACATCCCCCAGGGCGTCGAGGATGGCACCAGGATCAGGCTTGCCGGCGAAGGCGAGGCCGGGGTCCGCGGCGGCCCGCCCGGCGACCTCTACATCTTCCTGTCGCTGGCCCAGCACCAGTTCTTCCAGCGCGACGGCGCCGATCTGCATTGCCGTGTGCCGATCTCGATGGTGACGGCCGCCCTCGGCGGCGAATTCGAGGTGCCGACCATCGACAAGGCCAAGGCCAAGGTGAAGGTGCCGGCGGGGACCCAGTCCAACCGCCGATTCCGCATTGCATCAAAAGGCATGCCGGTGCTGCGCTCGCGCCAGATGGGCGACATGTACGTTCAGGTCGTGGTCGAGACGCCGCAGAACCTCACCAAGAAGCAGCAGGAATTGCTGGCCGAGTTCGAAAAGCTGTCGTCCGGTAACACTCAGCCGGAATCCGAGGGCTTCTTCGCCAAGGTCAAGGATTTCTTCGGCAGTCGGGCGGGTTGACTTGGCTTGACCGTACCGCCTTCGGCCTATACGTCTTTATGACCATTTTCTGACACGCCGCGGTCCCGCGGTCCCGTCCGGTCCAGACATGCCATTGCCATCGTCCGCGCGTGCGTTGAAGAAGCCTCGTCTCGATGACGAGGTGCGCTTTCTCAGATCATGGATCGAAAAGCCGCTGCACATGGGCGCAGTCATGCCGTCGGGCAAGCTGCTGGCCCGGACCATGGCCCATTACGTCGATGTCGATTCGGATGCGCCCGTGGTCGAGCTCGGGCCCGGCACCGGCGCCATCACCTCCGCCCTGATCGAGCGCGGTATCGACCAGAAGCGGCTCGTTCTCGTCGAATATAATCCCGGCTTCTGCGCACTGCTGCGCGACCGCTATCCGCAGGCCAAGGTGGTGCAGGGCGATGCCTACCGCCTGCGTGACACGCTCTGGAACGTGCTGAGCGCCCCGGCCTCCGCTGTCGTCTCCGGCCTGCCGCTCGTGACAAAACCGATGCTGACGCGGCTGCGGCTGATCCGCGATGCCTTCACCGCGCTGGCGCCCGGCGCGCCGTTCATCCAGTTCACCTATGCGGTGGTCCCGCCGATCCCGAAATCGCTTCCCGGCGTGTCCACAGAGGCTTCGGAACGGATCTGGATGAACCTTCCGCCGGCCCGCGTCTGGGTGTATCGCAAGGACTAATTCCGCCGGCTTCCTTCTCTGCGCGGCGGGCTGGTTTCGCCGAACGTATGGAAGCGGATGTCCGCACCCAGGATCCTGATCATTCCCGGCTCGCTGCGCACCGGCTCGCACAATGCGAAGCTGGCGGCGGTCATCGCCTATGAATTCGCTCGGGCCGGCGTCGACGTCACCCGCATCTCGCTCGCCGATTTTCCGCTGCCGATCTACGACGGCGATCTCCAGGCCAAATCCGGCGTGCCCAAGCACGCGATCAACCTCAAGCGCATGATCGGCGCGCATCACGGCGTGCTGTTCGTCACGCCCGAATACAACGCCTCGGTGCCGCCCCTGCTCAAGAACGCGATCGACTGGGTCAGCCGCGTGCACGAGCTGCACGAGGCGCGGGGTGAGGTGTTCCGCAACCGCGCCTTCGCGCTCGCCGGCGCTTCGCAGAGCCGGCTCGGTGCGGCGCGCGCATTGCAGGCGCTCAGGCTGATTCTAACCTCCTGCCATGCCAATGTGATCGCCAGCCAGCTCACGCTCGCCTTTGCCGATCAGGCCTATGACGATATGGACAGGCTCAAGAACGAGGGCGATATCGCCGCGTTGAAGGAGCTGGTCGCGCAATTGATCGACATTTCCCAACGCATGATGTGAGGTGACATGACGCCAGCCGAGATCGCCCCGAAGGACCGCCTGATCGTCGCGCTCGATCTGCCCAGCGTCGATGCCGCGCAGGCCATCATCGACCGTCTCGGCGACAGCGTCACCTTCTACAAGATCGGCTATCGGCTCGCTTATGCCGGCGGATTGCCGCTGGTCGGCAAGCTTGCCGACAAAGGCAAGAAGGTCTTTCTCGATCTCAAGCTGCACGACATCGGCAACACTGTGAAACAGGGGGTCGAGAGCATCAGCAGGCTTGGCGCCACCTTCCTGACCGTGCACGCCTACCCGCAGACCATGAAGGGCGCGGTCGAAGGCCGCGGCAATTCGAGCCTGAAGATTCTCGCGGTCACGGTGCTGACCTCCTACAACGAGGACGACCTGCATGCGGCCGGTTATCGGCTCGGGGTCTCCGAGCTGGTCGAGGCCCGCGCGCAGCAGGCGCAAGTACTCGGCATCGACGGCCTGGTGTCCTCGCCGGAGGAGGCTGGTGCGTTGCGCAAGATCGTCGGCCACCAGATGCACCTCGTCACGCCGGGCATCCGGCCGGCAGGTTCGGCGAGCGGCGACCAGAAGCGCATCATGACGCCGGGCCGCGCGATCGCCGCCGGCGCCGATTACCTCGTCGTCGGTCGTCCGATCGTGGAAGCCGCTGATCCCAGGGCCGTCGCGGACGCCATCCAGGCCGAGATTGCGCAGGCGCTCGGCGCATGATCCGAACCCGAAGGGCCGCGTTAGCGCAAAGTGTGAAGCGGTTTTCCGATCAGATCATGCTCAAATAGAATGACCCCAACAACACAGGGAGAAGAACCAATGGCAAAGGGCTACTGGATCGGGCGCGTCGATGTGAGCAGCGATGAGGGCTACAAGCCCTACGCAGTCGCCAACGGTCCGATCTTCAAGAAATGGGGCGGCCGCTTCGTCGTCCGCGCCGGCAAGTTCATTACCGTCGAAGGCGCCAGCCGCACCCGCAATGTCGTGATCGAATTCCCGGACTACGAGACCGCGCTCGCCTGCTACAACTCGCCGGAATACCAGGCCAACATCAAGGTACGCCAGCCGCACTCGGTCGCCGATCTCATCATCATCGAAGGCTATGACGGCCCGCAGCCGCAGGACGGCTGAGGCGCCCTCGGGGCCTGCATGGTTCGAGACGCCCGCTTACGCGGGCTTCTCACCAGGAGGGTCTGATATCTCGCCGCGAAACGAGACCTCATCCTGAGGGCCCGCCAGAGGCGGGCGTCTCGAAGGATGGCCGCAGGCGACCTGCCTGACCCACTCGGTTGCCGGAACTGCCTCCCCCCGCTACAAGTGCGGCGAAGAGGATCACACCATGTCGGACATGCGCTTGATTGTTGCTGGGGCCGGCGGCCGGATGGGCCGCGCGCTGGTGCGGGCGATTTCCGAGAGCAAAGGCGCGGTGCTGGCCGGCGCGCTGGAGGCCCCCGGCTCGGAGCTGCTCGGCAAGGATTCCGGCGTGCTCGCCGGCCTGCCGGCCAACGACATCAAGCTCTCGGCCGATCTCTGGGCGATGTCGAAGGAGGCCGACGGGATCCTCGATTTTACCGTGCCGGCCGCGACCATCGCCAATGTCGCGATCGCCGCCGAGCGGGGAATCGTCCATGTCGTCGGCACCACCGGGCTGTCGATGTCCGACAACGCCGTGATCAAGAGCGTCACCAACCGCGCCGTGGTGGTGCAGTCGGGCAATATGAGCCTCGGCGTCAACCTGCTGGCCGCCGTGGTCAAGCGCGTCGCCAAGGCGCTCGACCAGAGTTTTGACATCGAGATCGTCGAAACCCATCACCGCATGAAGGTCGATGCCCCCTCTGGCACCGCGCTGATGTTGGGCCAGGCCGCAGCCAGCGGCCGCGGCGTCAGCCTCGACGACCATTCCGAGCGTGGCCGCGACGGCATCACCGGCGCGCGCAGGCCGGGCAATATCGGTTTCGCCTCCTTGCGCGGCGGCACCGTCGCCGGCGATCACAGCGTCACCTTCCTTGGGTCCTTCGAGCGCCTGACGCTGTCGCATCAGGCCGAGGACCGCATGCTGTTCGCCCACGGCGCGCTCAAGGCGGCGCTATGGGCGCATGGCAAGGCGCCGGGGCACTACTCCATGGCCGACGTGCTCGGCCTGTCCGACATCTGAACAACACGGAAAAAGCAGTCAATGAGCGAACGTCTTCTCGTGCTCGTGCGCCACGGCCAGAGCGAATGGAATCTGAAGAACCTGTTCACCGGCTGGAAGGATCCCGATCTCACCGAACTCGGCGTGAAGGAAGCCACGGAAGCCGGCCGCAAGCTGAAGGCACAGGGCCTCGTGTTCGACGTGGCCTTCACCTCGGTGCTCACGCGCGCGCAACACACGCTCGACATCATCCTTAGTGAGCTCGGCCAGACCGGTTTGCCGACCTCGAAGAACCTCGCGCTGAACGAGCGCGATTACGGCGATCTCTCCGGCCTCAACAAGGACGACGCCCGCAAGAAATGGGGCGAGGAGCAGGTGCTGATCTGGCGCCGCTCCTACGACGTGCCGCCGCCCGGCGGCGAAAGCCTGAAGGACACGCTGGCGCGCGCGCTGCCGTATTACGTGCAGGAGATCCTGCCCGGCGTCCTCAACGGCAAGCGCACGCTGGTCGCCGCCCATGGCAACTCGCTGCGCGCGCTGATCATGGTGCTGGAGAAGCTCTCGCCCGAAGGCATTTTAAAGCGCGAGCTCGCCACCGGCGTGCCGATCATCTACCGCCTCAACGCGGATTCGACCGTGGCCTCGAAGCTGGATCTGGCGGGTTAGCTTTCGTCGCGAGCACGCTGCCGTAGCGGGGGCAAAGCGCAGCGTGCCTACGCACTCTTCGACCGAGAGAGATGGTGGGCACGGCGCAAGAGCGCCTTTGCCCACCCTACAGGACCTTCGCCGGGGCGATGATCACTGCAGCCCCAGCTGCCCGGCTTCCCAGCCCAGCATCGCCTGCTTGCGGGTGATGCCCCAATGATAGCCGGTGAGGGTGCCGCTCTTGCCGAGCGCGCGGTGGCAGGGCACGACGAATGAGACCGGGTTCTTGCCGACCGCCGCACCGACGGCGCGCGAGGCCTTCGGGCTGTTGATGTTGCAGGCGATGTCGGAATAAGACACCGCCCGGCCCATCGGGATTTTCAGCAGCGTCTCCCACACCCGCACCTCGAAGTCGGTGCCGATCATCACCACGCGCAGCGGCTGGTCCGGCCGCCACAGCCTGGTGTCGAAGATGCGGGCGGCGAGCGGCGCCGTGCCCTCGTGGTCTTCGACATAGGTGGCGTTCGGCCAGCGCCGCGTCATGTCGGCGAGCGCGATCTTTTCCTCGCCGTGGTCGGCGAAGGCAAGCCCCGACAAGCCGCGATCGGTCGCAATCACGATCGCGGTGCCGAACGGGGAGGGATGAAAGCCGTAGCGCAAGGTGAGGCCGGCGCCGCCGTTCTTCCATTCGCCCGGCGACATCGCTTCGTGCGTGACGAAGAGATCGTGCAGCCGGCCCGGGCCCGACAGGCCGGAATCCAGCGCGGCGTCGAGAATGCTGGCGGAGTCGCGCAGCAGGCCCTTGGCGTGGTCGAGCGTCAGCGCCTGCATGAAGGCCTTTGGCGTGATCGAGGCCCAGCGGCGGAACAGATGGTGCAGCTCATCCGGTGTGACGCCGGCCGCATCGGCCATCGCCTCGATGGTCGGCTGGGCGCGCCAGTTTTCCGAGATGAAAGCGATCGCCCGGCGCACCGAATCGTAGTCGCGCAACGCGGCGTGCTGGGGGCCTGGCTTGGTCAGGCGCTGGTCATGTATGGCGAGTGTCATCATGGCCGGAAATGTAGGAGAGGGGCGGGTGGGAAACCACCCGATTTCCGATGCGACATCAGGTGATCGGATTGTAGGTCGGCCCGCGCTTGGCGGCATTGAGCGCTTCAATCAAGCCTTTGTAAAAACTTGCTCTTTCCTCTGGTCCCAGAAACCTCGCGATCTGGATCTGGCGGCCGCGCGAGATCAGATAGAGATGCTCGATGCCGAAGTCCTCGTCGACCTCCAGATCGATCCGGACCCAGAGCGGATTGAACGTCCATTCGGCGACCTGGCCGCGATGGCTGATGCGCTTCACGCGCAGTTCGGAGGTGGTGACCGTGATCTCCTCGCGGGCGCGCGCGGTGCGGAAATTGGCCTTGAAGGCCCACCACACCACGAGCACGTCGAGGCCGAAGAAGCCGAGCACCGGCCAGGCCCCCTTCATCAGGAAGGCAAGGCCGGTGGCGAAGCTGACCACGCTCAGGAACAGCATCACGGCGAGGAAGCCGGTGCGGTTCAGCGAGCGGTGCGGCGTCAGCAGCGCAGAGAAGATCTGCACCTCGCGCGGATCGGGATCGCTGTGCTCAATTTCGTTGCCTGCGCTCATGGTCCGTCAGTATATCCCGATCATGGCGAAAATCACCCGCAAGCCAGCGCCGCGCAAAGCGCCCGTGCCGAACAAGGCAAAGGCCGTCGTAGCGAAGCCCAAGCCCGTCAAGACCAAGCCCGTCAAGACATCGGCTCCGGCGAAAAAGCCGCTCAAGGCCGCCAAGCCCAATTCCTCAAGGCCCAATTCCTCAAGACCCTGGACGCCGGCCGAGGTCTACGACGCCTTCAGCCGCTTCCGCAACGCCAACCCGGAGCCGAAAGGGGAGCTCGAGCACGTCAATCCATTCACGCTGCTGGTCGCCGTGGTGCTGTCCGCGCAGGCGACCGATGCCGGCGTCAACAAGGCCACGCGCGCTCTGTTCGAGGTCGCCGACACCCCGCAGAAGATGCTCGACCTCGGCGAGGAGCGCTTGCGCGACTACATCAAGACCATTGGCCTCTACCGCACCAAGGCGAGGAACGTGATCGCGTTGTCGGCAAAGCTGCTCAGCGAGTTCGGCGGCGAGGTGCCGAGAACGCGCGCCGGGATCGAGTCGCTGCCCGGCGCCGGCCGCAAGACCGCCAACGTCGTGCTCAACATGGCCTTCGGCGAGCACACCATGGCGGTCGATACGCATGTCTTCCGCGTCGGCAACCGCACGGGGCTGGCGCCCGGCAAGACGCCGCTGGAGGTCGAGCTTGGTCTGGAAAAGGTGATCCCGGCCGCGTTCATGCTGCATGCCCATCATTGGCTGATTTTGCACGGCCGATATACCTGCCTCGCGCGCAAGCCGCGCTGCGAGGTCTGCCTGATCAACGATCTCTGTCGCTGGCCGGAGAAGACGGTCTGAGCGGCGGCGCCGTCACCGCATCTGCCGCGCCGGCGCGATCAGCTCCGGCCGCGGGCCCGACAGCCGCTTGTGCATGTGGACCATGAAGGCCATCGCGAAGATCGGCGTCGCCAGATTGACGATCGGGATCGAGACGAAGGCGGCGATGAACAGGCCGGCGGTGAAGATGGTCGCGGCATTGTCGCGCCGCATCGCCTTGGCTTCCTCCGGCGGGCGGAAGCGCATTGCCGCGAGCTCGAAATATTCGCGGCCCAGGAGCCAGGCCGTGGCGAGGAAGAAGATCAGAAAGCCGGCGCCGGCGAACAGCACCAGCGGCAGCGCGGCGAGGTAGATCAAAATCGTCAGTAGCGCGGTCTTGATGCCCTCGAGCATGGCCTGGCTGATGGGCAGCGCGACGCCCGGTTGCTCGGCGGGGTAATGCTCGCGCTCGACGATGTCGGCGACGTCGTCGACGAACAGGCTCGCCACCAGCGAGGTGATCGCGGGCATCAGGAAGATGCCGCCGAACACGACGCCGAGGCCCGCTGCGATCGAAACGATCCAGGAGAGGATTTCGATGGACGAATGCCAGCCGGGTCCGAGCAATTCCTCCAGCCAGACCGCCCCGGAGGTTGCGAACCAGCTGAGCAGCCGCTGCAGGCCAATCGCCAGCACGATGATCAGCACCAGCGCCAGCCCGATCGATCGCCACAGGATCGAGCGCATCGGCGGCGAGATCATTTGCGACAACGCCTTGATGGCGGCATCCAGCATGGGGGATCCTTTCACGAAACGACCTGCGAGAGGTAGACACCCAATGCGGCTTCGGCAAGGGAGGGGTGGTCGTCTTCCCTTCTCCCCTTGTGGGAGAAGGTGGCGCGAAGCGCCGGATGAGGGGTCTCTTTCCGCGCATTCAACTTCGATCGAGCGCGTGGAGAAATACCCCTCACCCGTCTCGCCGCTACGCGGCGAGCCACCCTCTCCCACAAGGGGAGAGGGGAAAGTGCAGCGCGGCTAGTCTAACCTAATCATGCCGATGACCGTGCTTGCGCGCTTTCGCCGGCTTCCCATCGCCGGTCGGGATCATCACCACGCGGCCGTAGCGGACGCCGCGTTCGGCGATGATGTGGTCGGCGAAATGCTTGACCTCATCCGCCGACCCCTTCAGGGCCGTCATCTCCATGCAATTGTTGTCGTCGAGATGGACGTGCAGGGTCGCCAGCGCGAGGTCGTGGTGGCCGTGGAATTCCTGCACCAGTCGTTTCGACAGGTCGCGGGCGGCGTGGTCGTAGACATAGACGAGACCGGCGACGCATTGACCGGTCTGCGCGGTGTCCTCGGTGCTCTGCTGCAGGCCGGCGCGCGCGAGGTCGCGGATGATCTCGGAGCGGTTCTGATAGCCGCGCGCTGCCGCCGCCGCGTCGATCTCCGCCAACAAATCGTCCTCGATCGTGATCGTTATCCGCTGCATCGGATCTTCTCCGCGCGTCCTGTCTGCCTCTTGTCAACCGTAGCCCGGATGGAGCGAAGCGCAATCCGGGACGGCGCGAATATGTGACCAGGCCCCCGGATTTCGCTTGTGCTCCATCCGGGCTGCGCAGGTAACCCTACAGCTGCGTTGCGCGCAAGCGCAGCGCATTGCCGACCACGCTGACCGAGGACAGCGCCATCGCCGCCGCGGCGATGATCGGCGAGAGCAGCAGGCCGAAGGTCGGGTAAAGGATACCGGCCGCGATCGGAATGCCGGCGGCATTGTAGATGAAGGCGAAGAACAGATTCTGGCGGATGTTGCTCATGGTCGCCTGCGACAGCTTTCGGGCGCGGACGATGCCGACGAGATCGCCCTTGAGCAGGGTCACGCCCGCGCTCTCCATCGCGACATCCGTGCCGGTGCCCATGGCGATGCCGACTTCGGCGGCGGCCAGCGCCGGCGCGTCGTTGACGCCGTCGCCGGCCATCGCGACGATGCGGCCGGCCTTTTGCAGCTTGCTCACCACCGCGCTCTTCTGATCCGGCAGCACCTCGGCCTCGACATCGGCGATGCCGAGCCGGCGTGCCACCGCCTCGGCCGTGGTGCGGTTGTCGCCGGTCAGCATGATCACCTTGATGCCTTCGGCAGCCAGCTCTTTCAATGCCTCCGGGGTCGAGGCCTTGACCGGATCGGCGATCGCGAACAGGCCGGCAAGCCGGCCGTCGACGGCCATGTTGATCACGGTGGCTCCGTCCTGGCGCAGCCGTTCGGCCTCGGCGTCGAGCGCATTGGTGTCGATTCCGATCGAGGCGAGATATCTGGCGTTGCCGAGCACGATGGCCTTGCCGTCGACCTTGCCGGTGGCGCCCTTGCCGGTCGGCGAGTCGAAGTGCTCGACCTGGCCGAGCGCAAGCTGCTTCTCCTTCGCTGCACGCATGATCGCGTCAGCCAAGGGATGCTCGCTGGCGCGCTCGACGCTGGCCGCAAGCCGCAGGATGTCGTTTTCCGCAAAGCCGGCTGCCGGCACGATCGCGACCACCTTGGGCTTGCCCTCGGTCAGCGTGCCGGTCTTGTCGACCACCAGCGTGTCGATCTTCTCCATCCGCTCCAGCGCCTCGGCGTTCTTGATCAGCACGCCGCCTTGTGCACCGCGGCCGACGCCGACCATGATCGACATCGGCGTCGCCAGGCCCAGCGCACAGGGGCAGGCGATGATCAGCACGCTGACGGCGGCGACGAGACCGAAGGCGAGCCGCGGCTCCGGCCCGAACCAGGCCCAGGCGGCGAAGGCCGCCAGCGCGACGACGATCACGGCTGGCACGAACCAGCCGGCGACCTGATCGGCCAGGCGCTGGATCGGCGCACGCGAGCGCTGTGCGTCCGCGACCATCTGCACGATTTGCGACAGCAGCGTCTCGCGGCCGACCTTGTCGGCGCGCATCACGAAGCTGCCCGACTGGTTCAGCGTGCCGGCAATGACCTTTGCACCGGCTTCCTTGGTGACGGGCATGGATTCGCCTGTCACCAGGGATTCGTCGAGCGAGGAGCGTCCCTCGAGGATGATGCCGTCGACCGGCACCTTCTCGCCGGGCCGAACGCGCAAGCGGTCGCCGGCATGAAGCGTATCGATCTCGACCTCGTGCTCGCTGCCATCGGCGTCGACGCGGCGCGCGGTCTTCGGCGCCAGCTGCAGCAGCGCCTTGATCGCGCCCGAGGTGGCGTCACGTGCACGCAGCTCCAGCACCTGGCCGAGCAGCACCAGCACGGTGATGACGGCGGCGGCTTCGAAATAGACTGCGACCGCACCTCCATGGGCGCGGAACGTGGCGGGAAAGATCTGCGGCGTGACGGTGCCGAGGACGCTGTAGACATAGGCAACGCCCGTGCCCATCGCGATCAGCGTGAACATGTTGAGGTTGCGCGTCAGCAGCGATTGCCAGCCGCGGACGAAGAACGGCCAACCGGCCCACAGCACCACCGGCGTGGCGAAGGCGAGCTGGATCCAGTTCGACAGCGTCGGGTCGATCCAATTGTGCGGACCGGCGAGATGGCCGCCCATCTCCAGCACCACCGCCGGCAGCGACAGCACGCCGCCGATCCAGAACCGCCGTGTCATGTCGGCGAGCTCGGGATTGGGCCCGGTCTCCAGGCTTGCGACCTCCGGCTCCAGCGCCATGCCGCAGATCGGGCAGCTGCCGGGACCGACCTGGCGGATCTCGGGGTGCATCGGGCAGGTGTAGATCGTGCCCGCGGGCATCTCGGGTTCGGGTGCCTTTTCCTTGGCGAGATATTTGGCGGGATCAGCCGCGAACTTGGTGCGGCAGCCGGCCGAGCAGAAATGGAAGGTCTCGCCGTGATGGGTGAGCTGGTGCTTCGAGGTCGCGGGGTCGACGCTCATGCCGCAGACGGGATCTTTGACCTTCGTGGCGCCCTCGCCAGCGTCGTGCGCGTGATGATGAGCGTGGCCGCTTTGCCCGCCGCAGCAGGAGGACGCCGCCGGCTTGGACGTTGCCACCCTGGCCGCTTCCGTCTTGGCGGAACACCCGCATCCGGAATGTCCGCCCGCGTCGTGATGATGCCCGTGTTCGTTCATAGCCCAGCTCCGGCGCCTGTATCCGAGTCTTGCAACCCATACCCGGTAGGGGTATATAGACCGCATGCGCAAGGACATCAAGGCATCTGTCGGAAAACGCCTCGGCCGGATCGAGGGCCAGGTTCGCGGCCTCTCGAAAATGGTAGAGGAGGACCGCTACTGCATCGACATCGTGACGCAGATCTCGGCGGTGCGGGCCGCGCTGCGCCGGGTCGAGGAGGAGATCCTGAAGGATCACGTCGCCCATTGCGTCGAGCACGCCATCGCGAGCGGCGACAAGGTTGATCAACGCGCGAAGATCGCGGAGCTGATGGCGGTGATCGGACGGGCGGAGCGGTAGCGCACGCTCGCTGCGTTCCGGGCGAAGCGGGCGAAAGAATCGCGGTCTCGTAGGGTGGGCAAAGCGGAGCGTGCGCACCATCCGTCAGTGATCGCGGAAGAACGTGGGCACGGCGCTTTGCGCCTTTGCCCACCCTACGAGATCGGGCGAGATTTCTCTACCTCGTCATGCCCTTCGCCGGACGGCAGCAGATCTATGCGGCCATCGCCCGCGCCCGCTCGCGATACGTTGCGAGGTCGCTCAGTTGCACGAAATGCTCTGAGAAATTGGAGCCCATCTCCGCAAGGCGCGTGCTCACTTCTTCAGCGGGAATTTCAGCCGACGCCTCTTCGTCAATCGCTTCAGGAACGAGCGGCGGCGCCAAGAGCGTTTCTGGAAACACACTGAATGAGCCCGCTACCTCCTCGAGCGGCTTCTGCTTGTCGGCCCAGTGCAGCGCTGTGTAGTCGAAGCCGTGCACGATGGTGGGTTTGACGACTTCGAAATAGGGCGAGATGTCGAAGTCGCGGGGCATGTAGAGCGATGAATCGCGGATGTGCAGGATCTCGCGGCGCGCGGCGCGGCTGCCGGCCTTGGTGATCTTCGGCAGGATCGGGTAACGCACGGCATCGAACGCCTGCGCGATCAGCGCCGAGCAGATGATCTTGGTCGGATCGCCTGAGCCGATCGCGATCATGCGACGCCGCCAGCGCTGCGGTATCGGCATCGGAAACAGATAACGCATCAAGTCGACGATGTTCTTGGTGTCGTAGCCGAAGCCGATACGGTTGATTGCATAGCGGCAGACCGTGGTGCGATCCTCATAGGACAGCCCGACCGGGCGGCAGAGGCGGGTGTGATACGGGAAATATTTCGACAGCGGCGCAGAAGTGACGCCTTCGCCGATATTGGCCTCGATCAGCACATGCGGCTCGCCGTCGGGCTCCGCGGCGCCTTCGACCGGGCCGACATAGAGCGCGGCATGCGACCAGGTCGACTGGGTCAGATACTTGATGATGCCGGAGATGCGGTTGTTGCCCTCGACCAGCAGCACGTCGCCGGGCGCGATGACGCCGCGCAGGTGCTCCGGGTCGCTCGGCGTGAACGGCTCGTAGCCCGGCACCTCCTTGGAGAGGTACGCGGCAATCAGCTTGCCGACTGAATCCAGGACCGTCCCCATGTCGAACTCCCCCCACGGCCTTTTCCGGCCGTCTTTTTCCCTTCTCTATCATGGTCCAAACGTCTTGCAATTCGGTTCATCACTCCGTGAGGTCAAGCACGATTGATTCACCATGGTGGTTGCCGTGCAACATCAGATGCGGCAAGGTTCGCTGACTGTTCCCGTCCGCCGCAAGTCCTCGGAAACCATGACATGACAATCACGCGCCGCGGTTTCCTTGTCGCGTCGGCGGCTCTTGCCACGGTGCCGGCCCTGCGCGCCAACGCGGCCAGCCTCCCGCGCGAGGCCGACATCGTCGTGGTCGGGGCCGGGGCTGCGGGAATCGCTGCGGCGCGGCGCATCATGGCGACGGGCCGCAAGGTGATCGTGGTCGAAGCGGCGTCCCGGATTGGAGGCCGCTGTCTCACCGATACCACCACTTTCGACACGCCGTTCGACCGCGGTGCACGCTGGATGTACAATCCAGATACCAATCCGATGATCCGGCTGGCGCGCAACGCCGGGCTCGATGTGCTGCCGGCGCCGTCCGGCCAGAAGATGCGCATCGGCCGCCGCAACGCGCGAGCGGGCGAGACCGAGCAATTCCTGGCGGCGCTGGTGCGCGCCAACCGTGCCATCGACGAGGCGGCGCGCGGCAAGCTGGATACGTCCTGCGCGTCGGTGCTGCCGAAGGATCTCGGCGATTGGGCGGGCGCGGCCGAGTTCTTGCTGGGCGCGGGCTTCGCCGGCAAAGACCTCAAGGAGCTGTCGGCGATCGACAAGGGGCGCGCGCAGGACCGCAACGCGGCGATCGCCTGCCGTCAGGGCCTCGGCACGCTGATCGCCAAGCTCGGCGAGCAGGCGCCGGTGGCGCTGTCGACGCCGGCGAGCCGAATCGCCTGGGGCAATCGTGACGTCAGCGTGGAGACGCAAGCCGGCAAGATCGCCGCGCGCGCCGTCATCGTCACGGTCTCGACCAACGTGCTGACATCGGGCGCGATCAAGTTCGCGCCCGACATTCCCAAGCGCACGCTGGACGCGGCGTCAAAGCTCGGCCTCGGCAGCTACGATCGCATCATGCTGCAATTGCCGGGCAACCCGCTCGGCTTGTTGCGCGACGATATCCTGATCGAGCAGAGCAGCTCGACGCGGACGGGGCTGATGTTCGCCAATATCGGCGGCTCCTCGCTCTGCTCTATCGATGTCGGCGGCGCGTTCGGCCGCGAGCTTTCCGAGCAGGGCGAGAAGGCGATGGAGGCCTTTGCCAGGGAATGGATCACAAAACTGTTCGGCAGCGAAGCTGCTTCTGCGGTGCAGAAGACCAGCGCCACGCGCTGGAACGCATCGCCTTACGTGATGGGCGCGATGTCGGCGGCCTCCCCCGGCGGTCAGCTCTCGCGAAAGGTTTTGGCGGAGCCGATCGGCAACGTGTTCCTTGCCGGCGAAGCCACCCATGACACGCTGTGGGGCACTGTCGACGGCGCCTGGGACAGCGGCGAGCGCGCCGCAGACGCCGCCTTGCGCAAGATCGGCGCGCTCAAGGACGACCCTGCCGACGTGCCGACGCAGTCGACGAAGAAGCGGCGCGTGCCGAGGCAGTAGGGCACTCAGCCCGCCACAAATTCCGCCGTCGTCCCCGCGTTCGCACCAGATATGTGCATGCCCTCGTGCGTCTTCAGGGACGACAGCCGGTCTTATCGCAGCACCCCGTCCAGCACCGGCAGCCCCGCGATCACCGCCATCGCGATCAGCGCGTAGCAGATGCCGCGAAACACTCTCTCGCTGGCGCGTCCGAACAACGAGGCGCCGAACGCGACGCCGGCCGCATAGACCGGGCCGACGATTAGCGCCAGCGCAAGCGATTCGCGGCTGATCAGGCCGGTGGCCGCGTAACTGATCATCGAGAACAAATCGGAGGCGCCGAAGAACAGCACGATGTTGGCGCGCGCGACCATCGGCGCGATCGGACGACCGAGCCAGTAGCCGACGATCGGCGGGCCGCCGGTCTGGGCCAGGCCGCTACAGAAGCCGGAGAGCCCGCCGATGCCGACCGAGAGCCAGGCGTGGTCCTTGCCGCGATAGCGCCATCCCGACAGCAGCAGAAGCAGCAGCGCAGCGACGAAGCAGGAGATGATCCAGCGCGTGGTGACGGGCTCGAGCACGCTGAGGAAATAGGTGCCGGCGGGTACGCCGACCAGCGCGCCCAGCACGATCACCGCGGTGGCCTTGCGGTCGGCCCTGCGCCATGCGTCGGGCAGGAGCGGCGCGGCCGAGACGAAATCGATGACGAGCAGGAGTGCCGCGACCAGCCGCGGCGCGGCAATGCTGCTCGCCAGCGGCATGAAGATCAGCGCCGCGCCGAAGCCGGAGAAGCCGCGCGCGGTGCCCGAAACGAAAGCGACGGCGCAAAGCGCCATCGCGATGCTGAGGCTGACGTCCTTCGGGAGAAAGTCAGCAACGGTCATGTTTTCCATTCTGGAGCATGATGTCGTCCGAAAACCGCTTCACGCCTTTCGGCATCATGCTCGCAGAGTGCCGCCCGTCTTCTTCGTCACCTCGGCCACGATCTTGGCGGCGACGGCGTCGATCTCCTGATCGGTCAGCGTCTTCTCGCGCGGTTGGAGCGTGACCGCGATCGCGATCGACTTCTTGCCGTCATCGATGCCCTTGCCCTCATAGACGTCGAAGACGTTGACGCCGGTGATCAGCTTCTTGTCGACGCCTTGCGCGGCGCGCACGATGTCGCCCGTCTTCACGGTGCGATCGACGATGAAGGCGAAATCGCGCGACACCGGCTGGAACGCCGACAGCTCGATCACGGGCTTGGCGCGGGTCGGCTTCTTCTTTGCCTCGGGGATGCGGTCGAGGATCACCTCGAACACGACAAGCGGGCCGTCGGCGCCGAGCGCCTCCAGCGCGCGGGGATGCACCTCGCCGAAATATCCAAGCACGTTCTGCGGCCCGATCTGGATCGTGCCGGAGCGGCCCGGATGCAACCACGACGGTCCACCCGCGACGATCTGCAGCGCCTGCATCGGCGCACCGGCCGCGGCCAGAACGGCCAGCGCGTCGGCCTTCGCGTCAAACACGTCGGCCTGCGCCGAGCCCGACCAGTGCCGCCCCAGACCTTCGGACGAGGCAAAGCCGCGGCGAACGCCGCTTGCGGCCATGAACTGGTCCTGCGGGCGATCGCCCCTGAAGATCTGACCGACCTCGAACAGCGCGACATCGCTCATGCCGCGATTGGCGTTCGCCTGTGCCGCCGCGATCAGGCCCGCGAGCAGCGTCGGGCGCATGTCGGAGAGGTCCGACGCGATCGGGTTGGCGACTTCGAGCTCGCGCTGGCCGCCGCCGAACAATTCTGCCGCGGCCTTCGTGATGAACGACCAGGTCACGGCTTCGATGATACCGCGGCTTGCCAGCGCCCGCCTGGCGCGACGGGTGCGCAGCTGAAGCGGCGTCAGCACCGGCTTGCGGGCGTCCTCGCCGCGCTCGAACGGCGTCATCGGCACCTTGTCGACGCCGAAGATGCGGACGATCTCCTCGACGATGTCGGCCTTGCCGTGGACATCCGAGCGCCACGAGGGCACCGCGACCTTCACCACCGGGCCCGGGCCCGCCATCATGAAGCCGAGATGGGTCAGAATGCGCTTCATCTCGGCTTGGGGCACTTCAATGCCCGACAGGCGCTTGACCTCGGTGATCGGGAACTCGATCAGGCGATCGTCGCCAAAGGCCTTGCCGACCACGACATTCTCGGACGGCGTGCCGCCGCACATTTCCATCACCAGCTTGGTCGCGAGCTCCAGCCCGGGCACCATGAAGGCCGGATCGACGCCGCGCTCAAAGCGGTAGCGCGCGTCGGAATTGATGCCGAGCTTGCGGCCGGTCTGGGCGATGTTGATCTCGTTCCACAACGCCGATTCGATCAGCACGTCGGTGGTGGTCTCGTCGCAGCCCGAGGCTTCGCCACCCATGATGCCGGCCAGCGATTCGACGCCGTGCTCGTCCGCGATCACGCAGATCGCGGGATCGAGATTGTAGGTGCGGCCGTCGAGCGCGAGCAGGCTCTCGCCGTCGCGGGCGCGGCGCACGACGAGATTGCCCTTCACCTTCTTGGCGTCGAACACGTGCAGCGGCCGCGCGCGGTCGTAGGTCATGAAGTTGGTGATGTCGACCAGCGCGTTGATCGGACGCAGGCCGATCGCGGTCAGCCGCTTCTGCAGCCATTCCGGCGACGGCCCGTTCTTGACGCCGCGCACGAGACGAAGCGCGAAGCCCGGGCACAGCGCGGCGTCCTCCACCGTGACCTTTACCGGGCACGGGAATTCGCCCTTGATCGGCTTGATGGTGTGATCGACGAACTTGCCCATGTCGGCGGCGGCGAGATCGCGCGCGATGCCGTGCACGCCGGTGCAATCCTGCCGGTTCGGCGTCAGATTGATCTCGATCACGGGATCGCCGAGCGCGGCCCATTCGGCGTATCCGGCACCGATCGGTGCATCCGCCGGCAATTCCATGATGCCGTCATGGTCGTTGGAGATCTGCAGCTCGGCCGCCGAGCACAACATGCCGCGGCTCTCGACGCCGCGGATGGTGCCGATGCCGAGCGTGATGTCCTTGCCGGGAATGTAGGTGCCGGGCGGCGAGAACACACTGACGAGGCCCGCACGCGCATTCGGCGCGCCGCACACCACCTGCACCGGCGCGCGACCGTCACCGGTGTCGACCATGCAGACGCGCAGGCGGTCGGCATTCGGATGCTGTTCGGCCGAGATCACCTTCGCGATGGTGAAAGGCTTGAGCGCCTTCGCCTTGTCTTCGATGTTCTCGACCTCGAGCCCGATCATGGTGAGCTTGTCGGCGAGCTTTTCGAGCGGCTCGTCGGTGTCGAGATGATCCTTCAGCCAGGAGAGGGTGAATTTCATGGCTGCTTCTTCTCCACGGAGACGGTCTGCTCCCTCTCCCGCTTGCGGGGGAGGGTTGGGGTGGGGGCTCTCTCCGCGACGGTGGTCGCGATTGTTTCGAGAACGCCGCTACGATTTGTCATGACATCGAGATTGCTGAAGCGGAGCACCTTGAAGCCCTTTGCCTCGATCATGGCAGAGCGACGCGCATCGGCGCGTTCCCGCATCCGAGAAATGTTGGCCGCCATCGAGTTCGATGACGAGCTTGGCGGCATGGCAGATGAAATCGGCGACGTAGTGATCGATCGGCACCTGGCGGCGAAAGCTGGCGCCGTCCAGGCGGCCGGCGCGCAGTGCTGACCAGAGGATCCGCTCCGCGTCGGTCGAATTGCGCCTGAGCGCGCGCGCATTGGCGCGCAGCTTGGGCGATACTTTCCAATCCGGATGCTCGGGATCGACCATTGGCAGCCCCATCGCGGAGAAACCCTCTCCCCAACCCTCCCCCGCAGGCGGGGGAGGGAGTCCGGCCTGTCGAGCGGACGGAGAATACGTACCCACGAGACAAACGTCACCACGAGCACGCTCCATCCATTCCCTCCCCGGCTTGCGGGGGAGGGTCAGGGAGAGGGTTGTCTCCGCGGAGGGAAAGAAGAGAGCCGTCGCAGACTCACGCTGGAGACCGGGCATCACGAACTCAATCCCCCCGCCAGCGTCGGCACTTCCAGCGGCTTGAAGCCATAGTGGCTCAGCCAGCGCACGTCGCTGTCGAACAGCTGGCGCAGATCGGCGATGCCGTATTTCAGCATGGCGATGCGGTCGATGCCCATGCCCCAGGCGAAGCCCTGGTACTCGTCGGGATCGATGCCGCAGGCGCGCAGCACGTTCGGATGCACCATGCCGCAGCCGAGAATCTCGAGCCAGTCCTCGCCTTCGCCGAAGCGGATCTCGCCCTTGTCGCGGCGGCACTGGATATCGACTTCCAGCGACGGCTCGGTGAACGGGAAGAACGACGGGCGGAAGCGCATGTTGATGTGGTCGACCTCGAAGAACGCCTTGCAGAACTCGTGCAGGATCCATTTGAGGTGGCCGAGATGCGAGGTCTTGTCGATGACGAGGCCTTCGACCTGGTGGAATTGCGGCGTGTGGGTCGCGTCCGAATCGATGCGGTAGGTACGGCCCGGGCAGATCACGCGGATCGGCGGCTTCTGGCTCAGCATGGTGCGCACCTGCACCGGCGAGGTGTGGGTTCGCAGCAGCATGCGCGAGCCGTCCTCCTTCGGGTTGAAGAAGAACGTGTCGTGCATCTCGCGCGCGGGATGGCCTTCCGGGAAGTTCAGCTTGGTGAAATTGTAGTCGTCGGTCTCGATGTCGGGGCCTTCGGCGACCGAGAAGCCCATGTCGGCGAAGATCGTGGTCAGCTCGTCCCAGACCTGGCTCAGCGGATGGATGCGGCCGGCCTCGGCCTGAGCCTCGCGCAGCGGCAGCGTGACGTCGACGGTCTCGGACGCCAGTCGCGCATCGAGTGCCGCGGACTTCAGTACATCGCGTCGTGCGGCGAGCGCCTCGCCGACCTTGTCCTTGGCCTGGTTGATCGCCGCGCCTTGCGTCTTGCGCTCGTCGGGCGACATCTTGCCGAGCGTGGCGAGCAGCGCCGAGATCGAGCCCTTCTTGCCGAGGGCTGCGACGCGCACCGCTTCGAGCGCGGCTTCATCGCCGGCGGCGGCGATCTGGTCGAGGATGGATGTTTCGAGCGTTGCGAGGTCGGACACAGTCAAATCCTTGGCTCCAAATTCGGCTGGGTTGTCGCCGCCGGGAGGGCGTAACGTCAAGCGAAAAGCCGGCGTTTTCGGGCTCCCGCCCGGCTGGGTTGAACCTCGTGCGGGGGCGGGCCACCAAGGGAGGATACGAGGAGACCTTCGCGATGCCTTCGAAATGCTGTTGGGCCGTTCTGGCCGCTGTTCTGTCCATCGCCGGTACCCCGGCGCGCGCCATGGTCTGCATGGACCAATCCATGACGCTGGACGAGGTCGCGGCCGCCATCAGCAGCCAGAAGAGCTGCGCAAGCGCGATGAAGGTCTTCAGGGATTGCCAGCTGACCGCGAGCGGCGATGTCGAGCTCGGCGCCGCCGTCGAGCAGAAGTGCGAGGCGGACTTCAAGCCCGGCCTCAGTGCCGCGCAGGCGCAGGCCTACAAGCGCGAGATGCACGCATGCGACGTCAAGTACCGGAACAAGTCCGGCACCATGTATCAGTCGTTTACGGCATTCTGCCGGGCGGAGGTCGCCCAGCGTTACTCGCAACGCGCGCTGCAGGCTGCGGGCCGGAAGGCCCGCTAGCGCAAGCCTTACGCTGCCAGCGCAGCCTTGGCCTTCTCGGCGATGGCCTGGAACGCGGCGGGCTCGTTGATCGCGAGATCCGACAGCACCTTGCGGTCCACGGTGATCCCGGACTTGGCCATGCCGTCGATAAATCGGCTGTAGGTCAGGCCGAACGGACGGACGGCAGCGTTGATGCGCTGGATCCAGAGCGCGCGGAACGTCCGCTTCTTACGCTTGCGGTCCCGGAAGGCGTATTGCATCGCCTTCTCGACCGCCGGCTTGGCGGCGCGGATGGTGTTCTTGCGGCGACCGTAGAAGCCCTTGGCGGCCTTGTAGACTTTCTTGTGCTTGGCGTGGGCGGTCACACCGCGTTTGACGCGAGACATGACGAAATCCTTCAGAGATGACTTTGGTTATCGGATTGCCGCGCAACGGCGCGGCACGTTCGGCAGTGATCGTGGACGCGATCAGGCGTTCGGCAAGAAGTACTTCTTGACGTTGTCGCCGTCGGTCTTGAACAGCACGCGGGTGCCGCGGAGCTGACGGATCTGCTTCTTTGTCCGCTTGATCATGCCGTGACGCTTGCCGCGCTGGGCGTGCATCACTTTGCCGGTGGCAGTCACCTTGAAGCGCTTTTTAGCGCCCGATTTGGTCTTCAGCTTGGGCATTTGGCTCTCCTAATGGCCACAGAGATCCGCCCGCGAAGGCGGCTGGCCGTCAAAAATGCTCGTTAGAGCGTTGATTGTGCTCAGGTTTTACGAACTAGCGCGAAACCCGCACGGACACCGCCACGGCAGCCCTTAATCAGCCGGGCGATGAAGGCTGGGCTTATGGCAGAGGACAAGCCAATTGGCAACGATGAACCGACGGAACTTGGTCGGCGACTATCCGATGTTGCCACCCCCATGTCCCAGCCGTGTCGCCCGGAGCAGGACCAAAATGGCTCGTCATTCCCGATCGCTTTCGCTTTTGACCGGTTTCGCCCGCCCGCGCCGTCTGGCGCTGTTCGCCGTGCTCGCCACGGCCGCGCTGCCCTCGACTGCCGACGCCCGCGTCGGCAGCTATGACGGCATCTGGAATGTCACCTTCGCCACCACCCGGGGCAATTGCAGCTCGGGCTACAGCGTGCCCTTCACCGTCATCGGCCGCCGGGTCTCGTCCGCCGGCGGGGGCCGGGTCTCCGGCACGGTCATGCGCGGCGGCGCCGTCGCGGTCCAGGTCTCGGTCGGCGCGTCCCACGCCAGCGGCGGCGGCCGGCTCGCCGGCGTGAACGGCACCGGCTCGTGGAAGGGCGTCATTTCCGGCGACCCCTGCAGCGGCACCTGGCAGGCGACAAGGACCTGAATAGGCGCAAACCATCGCCACGACGGCGGTGCGCTCCCTCCCCCGCTTGCGGAGGAGGGTCGGGGAGAGGGTGCCTCCGCAAGCGAGAATCCCCAAGAGGCGAAAGCCCTCACCCGCCGCGCTGCGCGCGTCACCCTCTCCCGCAAGCGGGCGAGGGTGCAGCGGAGTTCGCCGCTCGCATCCTTCAAAACAAACGGCCCGCCGGAGATCCGGACGGGCCGTCAAACTTGCTATGGTCCCAACCAGTCGCGATCAGCGCGGCGCCAGCACCATGACGACCTGGCGGCCTTCGAAGCGCGCGTCCTGCTCGACCTTGGCGAGCTCGGCCACGTCGGTCTTGATCTTGTCCAGAAGCTTGGTGCCGATCTCCTGGTGCGCCATTTCGCGGCCGCGATAGCGCAGCGTAATCTTGACCTTGTCGCCTTCTTCGAAGAACCGCTGCATCGCGCGCATCTTCACGTCGTAATCGTGATCGTCGATCATCGGGCGGAGCTTGATCTCCTTGATTTCGACGGTCTTCTGCCGCTTGCGGGCTTCGGCGGCTTTCTTCTGTGCCGAATACTTGTACTTCCCGTAGTCCATAATTTTGCAGACGGGAGGGCTGACATTCGGCGAGATCTCGACCAGATCCATGCCGGCTTCCTGAGCCATGCGGATTGCCATAACTGTCTCGACGGTGCCTTTGTTGTCACCGGCCGCGTCGATCAGCTGGATCTGCGCATTGCGGATATCATCATTGATGCGCGGCCCGTCTTTGCTGGCAGCGGGCGGAGCTTTATTAGGACGGCGAATGGGTGGTTCTCCAAAGTTGTGAAAGAAGCGGCTATCTTGAAGGAAGATGCGGTTGCCGGCAAGCAAGTCGCTCGTGCAGGAAGCGAAAAACCCTCAAATGCGAGGCATTTTGGTCACGCCCGGGCACGCTGATCGACATAGACACCTTGCTTCTGTTCCGCAAGCGTCCCAAAGGGCCAATGCCGCATCCGATTGCGCCGCAGAAGGCGCCCCCAACAGCTCAAACCGCACAGTCAGAGTAAACGTTCCATGACCGATCCAAATCCCGATGCCGTGCTCGACTTCATCGATGTGGGCGAGGGGCCGTCCGCACGGAGGATCGCGGTCCGCCACCGTGCAGGCAGCGGCCCTGGCCTGGTCTGGCTGGGCGGATTCAAGTCGGACATGCAGGGCGGCAAGGCCGTCGCGCTGGACGGCTGGGCCCGGGATCATGGCCGCGCCATGGTCCGGTTCGACTATTCCGGTCACGGCGAATCCGGCGGCGATTTCGCCGATGGAACCATCGGCCGCTGGCTCGAGGACAGCGTTGCGGTATTCGAACGCTTCTGCGAGGGCCCGCAGGTTCTGATCGGCTCGTCCATGGGCGGCTGGATGGCACTGCTGCTCGCGCGCGAGATCAAGAAGCGGCAACAGCAACAGGAGAAGAAGCAACAAGCCAAGGCCTCGCTCGCCGGGCTCGTGCTGATCGCGCCGGCGCCCGATTTCACCGAAGAGCTGATGTGGAAGAATTTTTCGCCGGCGGTGAAGCAGGAGATCGAGACCAAGGGCGTCTGGATGAGGCCGTCGGACTATGGCGACGGCTCGCCCTATCCGATCACGCGGAACCTGATCGTGGAGGGCCGCAACCATCTCGTGCTCGGCAGCGCCATCGATCTCGGCTGCCCGGTCCGCATCCTGCAGGGTGCGAAAGATCCCGACGTGCCCTGGCAGCACGCCTTCGCGCTGACGCACCGTCTGCCGGCCGACGACGTCGTGTTGACCATGATCCAGGACGGCGACCACCGCCTCTCCCGCCCGCAGGACATCGCCCGCATTCTTGCAGCGGTCGCCGAGATCGGGTGAAGTGTAACTCGCTGTCATTGCCCGCGAAGGCGGGCAATCCAGTACTCCAGAGACGGCAGCGATAGAACCGAAAGGCCGTGGCGTACTGGATGCCCCGCCTGCGCGGGGCATGACGGAGAACGAGAGAGGGAGAAGCGCCAATGACAGACACCACCGCCATGCTGCGGGCGTTCTGCGCCGCCGTCGAGCAGCGCAACGGCCGCGCCTTCGCCGAATTGTTCACTGAGGACGGCGTCTATCACGACGTCTTCTACGGCGCGTTCACAGGCCGCGCGAAAATCGCCGCGATGATCGACGATTGGTTCTATCGCACCGCGACCGATTTCCGCTGGGACATGCATGACCCCGTTTCGGACGGCACCACGCTCTATGCGCGCTACACCTTCAGCTATCGCTCGACCCTGCCGGAAGCGAACGGCGCGCGGGCGATGTTCGAGGGCGTCGCGATCATGACGCTGAAGGGCGGAAAGATCGCGAGCTATCACGAGGTCGCCAACACCGCGCCGGCGTTCGTCGATCTGAACTTCGCGCCGGAACGCATCGCCAAGATCGTCGCCAAGCAGGGCGCCGAGCTCAAGGCGCGACCGGAGATGCAGCGACATTTGGGATAGGCGCGTCTCCCTCCACATCGTCATTCCGGGGCGCGCCACTTGGCGCGAGCTATGGTGCGCAATTGCGCACCTGAGAATCCATCGGGCCGCAGGAATGGAGGAGGAATGGATTCCGGGCTCGTGCTTCGCACGCCCCGGAATGACGGACAGAGGGTGGCGCGCGCTCCTACCGCTTCGACGGATTCGCCATCGGCTTGCGCTGCGCCAGCGCGGCGACCGTCGCGGTGCCGATCGGGCCCTGCTCGTCATAGAGCCAGCATTCGCCGATCGCGACGCCATCGGTGGCGTGGTGGTTCACCACCTCGAAGCCGATCCACTTCGTCACCGGCAGTCGGTGCAGATAGATCGTGACGTCGCTGTTGATGTAGCCGAGGCCGTTGTCGCCGGCATTGGCGAACGGGCTGGCGAAATCGGCGCCAACGGCGACATGGACGAACGGCGTCATCGGCACGCCGGCAACGAGCTCGCGCACCTCGCTCATCCAGAGCCGGCGCGGCCCGAGCGAGCCCATGTGCCCGACGATCGGGCGCGTCGTCCATTTGCCGTTCATGCCGAGCCTCGGATCGGTCGGCTTCGGAATCTCGTCCGGCTTCGGCACCTCCCAGTTCGGCGGCGACCAGACGTTGCCTTCGGGATTTTGCGTCCTGCGCAGCAGCTGGCAGGAGGCGCGCGCCATGCTGACGCCGCCGGAGACGAATTCCGCTTCGACCACGCGGATGCGCAGACCGTCGCGCACGAGGCGCGTCGTCACCTCGATCGGCTTGTCGATGGTCGGCAGGCGAAACATGTCGACGGTGAGCCGCGCCGGCACGAAGTCGGGACCGGAATGGCGCTCCTCGATGGCAAAGCCGAGCAGGCCGACGATGACGCGACCGTGCAGCGATTTCGGATCCCAGGGACCATTGGCCACTTCCGTCGGATGGAATGTATCGCCGTCGCGGGTGAAGAAAGGCATGTTTGTCATGCGCGCGAGATTGCGGGATTGGGTGGGGAAATCAAGGTCTCAGCCACGACGACAGCTGTCATCGCCCGCGCAGGCGGGCGATCCAGTACTCCGTGACAGCAGTGATTGAATCGATGGGCCGCGGCGTACTGGATTCCCCGCCTACGCGGGGAATGACAGTGGTGGGCTAGGAGGCAGCCTTCCACTCCTCACGCACGCTCTCGTCGTGCTCGCTGCTCGCGGCAGCAGACTTCATCGCCTCAAACTCTTCCCGAACGACCAACTGCCCCAGCGCCCACACCGCCGCCCCACGCACCAGCGGACTCTCATCGTCCAGCAGCCGCCGTGCCTCGTTTGCCAGCGTTGCCTCACCGGAGTTGCCGATCGCGATCAGCACGTTGCGCAAGAAGCGGTCGCGGCCGATGCGCTTCACCGGCGACTTCGTGAACAGCGCACGAAAGGTGGAATCGTCGAGCCGTGCCAGTTCGGCAAGCGACGGCGCGCGCAATTCGTCGCGCGCGGCGAGCTTGGTCTCGCGTCCCTCCTGCGCGAACTTGTTCCACGGACATGCCGCAAGACAATCATCGCAGCCGTAGATGCGATTGCCGATGGCTTTGCGGAATTCGCGCGGGATCGGTCCCTTGTTCTCGATCGTGAGATAGGAGATGCAGCGCCGTGCATCCAGCTTGTACGGCGCTGGGAAGGCCGACGTCGGACAGATGTCGAGGCAGGCCCGGCACGAGCCGCAATGATCGATCTCGGCGGCGTCGCGCGGCAGCTCCAGCGTGGTGTAGATCGCGCCGAGGAACAACCATGAGCCGAACTCGCGCGAGACGAGGTTGGTGTGCTTGCCTTGCCAACCGAGACCCGCAGTCTGCGCCAAGGGCTTCTCCATCACCGCCGCGGTGTCGACGAACACCTTCACGTCCGACGGCGCGGTCGCGACCAGCCAGCGCGCCAGCGCCTTCAGCCTCTTCTTGATGAGGTCGTGATAATCGTCGCCCTGCGCATAGACCGAGATCGCCGCGCGCGTGCGCTGCTTCAAGATTGCGAGCGGATCGGAGTCGGGACCGTAATTGACGCCGAGCATGATCACGCTGCGCACGTCGCTCCACAGTCCGCGCGGATCGACGCGGCGCTCCGGCTGCGCCGCGAGCCAGTCCATATCGCCATGGCCGCCGGAGGCGATGAATTGGAGAAAGTATTTTCCGGCCGCTTCGATCGTGCCCGGTGCGGTGATGCCGATGCAGTCGAAGCCGAGCGCGAGGGCTTCGCGCTCGAGCGCCGTCTTCAGTTCAGTCGGATCGGAGTTCAGAAATCTAGGTCCACGTAGGTCCGCGATGCCGGCACGCCGGCCAGCCATTCGCTCAGCAGCGGACGGAACGACGGGCGGGATTTCACCCGCGCGTACCACGCCTTTGCTGCGTCGTCCTCGCTCCATGGCACATCGCCCAGATAGTCGATCGCCGAGAGATGCGCCGCGGCGGCGAGATCCGCGTAGGTGATCCGGTCGCCGGCGAGGAAATTGCGGGTCTGCGCCAGCCAGCCGATATAGGCCAGATGATAGCGCACATTGGCCTTGGCGGCGCGCATCACGTCGGCCGACGGCGGCCCGCCACCGTTCTCCTCGCTCATGAAGCGCTTGTAAATGCGCTCGGTGACGAGGGGATGCGAGACCTCCTCGAAGAATTTTTCGTTGAACCAGGCCATCAACCGGCGCACCTCGACGCGCTCGGCAAGCGTCTCCGGCATCAGGCGCTTCACGCCCATCTCGGCGCCATAGGCCTCGTCGACATATTCGGCGATGATCGCCGCGCCCGGCACGGGCGCCTGCTCGTCGTCCACCAAGACGGGCGTCGTGCCGGCGGCGTTGAGCAACAGAAATGCCTCGCGCCGTTCCCAGCTGCGTTCTTCGACCAGCTTGAGGTCGAGCCCGTATTCACCCGCGATCAGGCGGATGAAGCGCGAATGCGGACAGAACGGATGATGAAACAGCGTAAACATGAAGCCTTTGACTATTTGATGGTGCTTAAGAATCCATCAATGTTTGTGCGGCGCCACACTAGTCCTTCATAACCGCGAGGCAAGGGCGTGATTTCGCATTTTGCGATTGCGGCATGGGGGCGAATAGGCGAGAAGAGCCCCGCTTTTCAAGCCGAAATGGACCGTAAATATGTCAGACGCAATACGGGCAGTGATCCTCGGCATCATCGAGGGTGTGACCGAGTTCCTTCCCGTATCCTCGACCGGCCATTTGCTGCTCGCTGAGCGCTTCTTCCATCTCGGCGAAGGCGCGTTCTGGGATTCGTTCACGGTTTTGATCCAGCTCGGCGCGATCCTCGCCATCGTCGGGCTCTACTTCAGGAAGCTCTGGGACGTCGTGATCGGCATGTTCACGGGCGATGCCGATGCGCGCCGCTTCGTGATCGGCGTGCTGGTGGCGTTCCTGCCGGCTGTGATCGTCGGCCTCGTCGCCGGCAAGTACATCAAGGCCTTGCTGTTCAATCCCTGGGTCATCTGCTTCACGCTGATCGTCGGCGGCGCCATCCTGCTCTGGATCGACAAGCTCGAGCTGAAGCCGCGCGAGCACGACGCCACCAGGTTTCCGCTTCTGATGTATCTCTATATCGGCATCGCGCAGTGCGTGGCGATGATCCCGGGCGTATCGCGCTCCGGCGCCAGCATCGTCGCTGCGATGCTGCTCGGGGCCGATAAGCGCGCGGCGGCGGAGTTCTCGTTCTTCCTCGCCATCCCCACCATGATCGGCGCGTTCGCCTACGACTTCTACAAGAGCCGCGCCGAGATGACGACGGACCATATGGGCATCGTCGCGATCGGCTTCGTGGTGTCCTTCATCACCGCCATCATCGTGGTGAAGACGTTCTTGACCTACGTCACCCGCCACGGCTTCGTGGTGTTCGCCTGGTGGCGTGTCATCGTCGGCACGCTCGGCCTGATCGCGCTGGCGCTCGGGCAGTAGCCTCGAAGTTCAGGTTACAGCAGTCTCAACGCTGAAACTCGTCAGGCCCGGCCACGACGACGGAGAGACGACCCCTCACGCGCTCTTGCGCTGGAACTGGCCGGCCGCGCGGAAGCGCCAGAGGTATTGCGGGGCGATCGCTTCCAGCGAATCGGCGGCGATGCCGAGCCCTTCCAGCGTCAGGCCGGCGGCCTTTGCCGCCTCCGACACGACGTTGTCGCGCTCGAGCAGCGTGACCTGGTCCGGCGTCAGCTTGAACGCGCCCGGCGCGAATTGCAGGAAGGCGGCCTTGAAGCGGGCGAGGCCGAACGGCAGCGGCACCAGCATCCGCTCGCGGTCGGTGATCTCGAGGATGATTTCGATGATCTCGCGCATGGTCAGCACCTCGGGCCCGCCGAGCTCGTACGTCGCGCCCGCCTTGGCCTTGCCATCGACGGCGTCCGCGATCGCCGTGGCGACGTCGCCGACATAGACCGGCTGCATCCTGGTCTCGCCGCCGATCAGCGGCAGCACCGGCGACATCCGGGCCAGCGCGGCGAAGCGGTTGGTGAACTGGTCCTCGGGGCCGAACATCACGGAAGGGCGGAAGATCGTCGCCGAGGGCACCGCGGCCAAGACCGCCGCCTCGCCGGCCGCCTTGGCCTTGGCATAGTGCGAGGGCGATTCGGCATCGGCCCCGATCGCGGAGACATGCACCAGGCCGGCGCCGGCCGCGGCCGCCGCCTTGGCGACCGTTTCGGCGCCCCTGGCCTGGACCGCCTCGAAGGTCTGCTCGCCGCCCTCGGCGAGGATGCCGACCAGATTGATCACGACGTGCGAATCGCGCAGCGCCGCCTCGACCGAGGCCGGATAGCGCAGATTCGCCTGCACGGTATGGACCTGCCCGACCCGGCCGGAGGGCTGGAGGTATCCGGCCAGTTCCGGCCGCCGCACCGCGACCCGAACCCGGTAATCGCGCTTGCACAGGGCACGGACGACATTCCGGCCCAAAAATCCCGAACCGCCGAAAACCGTGACCAGCGTGTCCAGATTCGATGCCATGGGAGCCATTCCTGCGGAAAAGAGTGCGTCTTGTCAGGCTTGTATCGGGCCGGTTTGCGATGCGCAATCGGCATCCCGAACCGCCCTTCAAGCATGAATTGACAACGGCGTCACCGAACCGTAGTAACCGCCTCCGTGCCCCAAACGGCATGCCCAGGTGGTGGAATTGGTAGACGCGCTGGCTTCAGGTGCCAGTGGCTTAACGGCCGTGAAGGTTCGAGTCCTTTCCTGGGCACCATATCCTGTTCAAGCGCTTGAAATCGCTCATTTGCATGGGATTTGAGCCGCTGATCGTCCCAAGACCGGGACACAGCGCTCATAGGTACCGAATGGCCTCCATCGCTCGTCGGCCCGACTCAGATCGCAGGCGAGCTGGGGGCGGCTGGCTTGGTCGATCGCTCGGCAAGCGCTACGCGCCCACAGCCGTCGCCCGGATGCCAGGTGATCCATGAACGACGTCCACCGCGCTCGCGGCCGAAGCCCTCGTTGCGATGGAGCAAAAGGCCGGCAAAGCTGATGACGACCAGCGGCTCTCAGTGCTCGTTCACCGCAGCGCCGAGCTTGATCAGGCTCAGCGCGTGGTTCGCGGTCTCGCGCAGGCGGCAGTAGCTCGCGCCGCCCTTGTACATGCCGGGATCGACTTTATCGAAGGCCGCGCAGAAGCGATCACGCGAGGCGGCGAAAGTTTTCTGAGATTCCTCGGCGGCCTTGATCACATCGGTGAACCCGCCGGCCTTGACCTTCTTCAGCGCCTCGCTGGTTTTCTGCGTCCAAACCGCGAGTTCGCGCGCCGCACAGGCTTTCCATTTGGCGACGTCGTCATTCGCGCCGTCTGCCGCCTTGATGCAGGGGTCGGCGACGAGCCCGACGCACGCGCCGCCAAAACCGCCGGTTTTCTCCGCGGTCTTCAGGCAGGCATCGATCACTGCAAGGTCGGCCGGCGCGGTGCCTTGGGCGGTGCCTTGGGCGAAAGCCATCGATGCGAGCGGGAGGCTTGCGGCGAGCATCGCGGCGGCAAGTTTGAGCTTCATTGGAGATCTCCGTTCGGCGCATCGAAGCTTTGGTCATCGAAGGCCGAGCATTGGTTCACCTGGGTATGGCATAGGATTCGATCTGCCTTGGATCGACAGAGGTGGCGCTCAGGCCTGCGCTCGGGGCAGGTATCAGTGGACCGTCCCCTCACACCACCGTCTTCCCCACCCTTTCCGCCACCGCCTTCTGCACGAAATACATCGCCACCAGCGCGATGAGCGTCGTGGCGACGACGACGTAGCCGATCCGGTCGAAATGGAGCAGCGCGCCGTCGGGCGCCTGCGCGATGATCGCGCCGGCGAGCACCGAGCCGAGGCCGCCGGAGAGCTGCTGCAGCGAGGCGCTGATGGCGCTGAACGAGCCGCGTTGGTCGGGATCGGGGATCGCCGACATCAGTGCCTGCGACGGGATCATGCGCGAGAAGATGCCGACGAACATCAGCACGTTGACGAGGATCGCGGTCGCGAGCGTGACGTGGCCGAGATGGGTGTAGATCAGCACCATGATCACCGACACCACGCTGCCGAACACGAAGGTCGGGTACTTGCCGAACGCGTCGCTGGCGCGGCCGACCAGCGGCCCCGTGACGATGCTGAACAGGCCGGAGACGAGATAGATCGTGGGCAGATGCGTGATGTCGATGCCGAGATTGTTCACGGTGAAGGCGCTGGAGAACGGCATCAGCATGTATCCGCCGGTCGCCAGCAGCGTCGTGACCGCGAACGCCAGCGTATAGCGCGGCTGCGCGAGCGTCGCGACCAGATGGTGGAACGGGTTTCTGTCCTGCTTCAGCTTCAGATGCGCATCGACCGGCTTCATGGCGAAGGCGATGACGGCGATGGCCGCAATCGACACCACGACGATCGCGATGAAGCAGACATGCCAGCTCCAGCGATTGGCGAGAAACAGCCCGGCGGGAATGCCGAGCACCTGGCTCGCCGCAAACGCGGTCTGGATAATCCCCATCGCGCGGCCGCGGATATGCAGCGGGAACAGATCGGTGATGATGGCGAGCACGACCGCGCCGATCACGCCGCCGAACAATCCGGTCACGATCCGGCCGAGCAGCAGCACATGGAAGTTCGGCGCAGCCGCGCAGAGCGCGGTGCCGAGCGTGAAGCCGACATAGAAGAACAACAGCAGGCGCTTGCGATCGAAGCGATCGGCAAAGCCGGCGGCAGCACGCCGGAGATACCGGCGCTGAACGCGTAGGCCGACACCGCGACGCCGAACTGGGTGGCCGTGATGTCGAGCGCGGGCATCAGGATGGCGCCGAGCGGCGACATGATGATGAAGTCGAGGATGATAGTGAACTGCGTGAACGCGAGCAGCGCGATGAGGAGCGCCTGATAGCGCGAAAATCCGCGCGGGGGTTCCGATGGGGCGTCGATCGGCGCGGCGAGCCTCTGTTCGGTCATGGATCTCGATTTCGTCGGGGGCGGGGAGAGAAAGCGGAAGATGGGGTGCGCCTATGTGATTTTCACGGGGCGCACGGCCCTCATTCCTGCTGGAATCTGAAGCTCGCGCCGGGTTGTGGGATCCGTGCAACAGCCCGCGATCCGATCAGCCGTCCGGCTTCTTCGCCAAAGGCGTGCGCGGGACGAAAAGCCGGGGCGCTGGCCCGCACCCCATGAATATGGGGGGACGGAATGTCGCGCGGTCCCCCGCGCCTCCGGCGTCTTCCAAAGCCATGACCTGCGTGCTTTGAGTGGCGTGCCAACGTCAATCGCGTTGACGTGGTGGCGGCCTGGGGGTTGGACGTAACGGCGGTCTTCGTTCGTCGTGCGCCACTTGCCGGTCGCAAGGTTGGAGGACGGGGTGGGGACCGACATGATGATTTCATCGCGCGCGCGAATCACTGCTTGTCTCGCGACGGCGCTGCTTGCCGTGATCGCGGCCTGCGCCGGAGCGCCGCAAGCCCGGGCCCAGTTCATCTGCGTGGATGGTGCCTTATCCGATCAAGGCGCCAGTGCGGCCGGCTCTGGAGGCAATTTTGCCTGCGGGCCCTCCGCCTCCGCTCCGGGTGCGGGCAGCAACAACTCCGCGATCGGGAGCGGCGCTTACGCTGACGGAAATGCCAGCAGCAATATTGCCGTCGGTTCCGCCAATGCCAGCGGCCACAGCAGCTCCAATACCGCGACGGGAAACAATGCCAACGCCAGCGGCAACAACAGCTTCAACAGCGCGACCGGAGCGGGAGCCATCGCCAGCGGTGAAGGCAGCAAAAACATGGCGTCCGGAAACAACGCGCAAGCCAGCGGCGACAACAGCAACAATATCGCGACCGGCGCCGGAGCCAATGCCAGCGGCAACAGCAGCGGCAATCTCGCGTCCGGGCTCACCGCCCTGGCCAACGGAGACAACAGCAGGAACGTTGCGACAGGGCGCAGTTCCAATGCCTCCGGCAACAACAGCAGAAATGTTGCGACCGGGTTTGTCGCCAGGGCTTACGGCGACGCCAGCTTCAACACCGCGACGGGGACCAACGCCAACGCCTACGGCAACGGTAGCGGCAACATCGCGACAGGCCCCAACTCCAACGCGACCGGCGACAACAGCTTCAATATCGCGACCGGCGTGAATACCAACGCGAGCGGGTCCGGAAGCAATAACGTTGCCACCGGCAACGCCGCCACCGCATCTGGCGCCAACAGCTCCAACGCGGCGGCCGGCTATCTGGCGAATGCCAACGGCGCCAATTCGGCGAATATCGCGAACGGCACGCAATCCAATGCTAGCGGGACCGGCAGCTTCAACATCGCCGTCGGAAACGGCGCCAATGCGAGTGGTAACGGTGTGGCAAACACCGCAATGGGCAACGGCGCCAACGCCACCGGCGCGAATTCGTCGGCCTTCGGCAATGGTGCATCGGCAACTTTCGGGAATTCCACCGCGATCGGCAATGGCGCCTCCGCGACGCGCGCGAACCAGCAGGTTTACGGGACGGCGAGCAATACCTACACGATGTCGGGCGTCACCTCGGCCGCGAGCACGGCCGCGCAGTCCGGGCCCGTGCAGCTCGTCACCACGGACGCTGCCGGCAATCTCGCATCCACCTCGCTCAGCGCGCTCGGGTTTGCGAGCCCCGCAGATATCGCTGGCATCAACAGCCAGCTCGCAGGCATCAACGCCCGCCTCAACGACCTCGACGGCAGGACCGGCAAGGCGGTCAACGGTGTCGCGATGGCCTTTGCGATGTCCGGCTCGCCCTGGCTGATGCCGTCCGAGAAGATCGCGATGAGCATGAACTGGGGGACGTTTCAGAATACCAATGCGCTCTCCATGAGTGCGGCGCTGCGCGTCAGCGAGCACGTGCAGGCCAGCGGCGGGCTGACCTATGGCACGAATGGCGGCGGATTGGGCGGCCGCGTCGGCATGCGCGTCGGCTGGTGAATGCAGCAGAGCCGTTGCATGCACAGGGCCGTTCCATGCGATTGATTACGCGAGCCGCGATTGCCCTGGCGCTGCTGTCCTGCGGCAGCGACAGGGCGATGGCGCAGCAGAAGACGCCTGAGCCGGCTCCGGCGCAGTCCTCGCTGCCTGTCACGCTGGAGAAGGCACTCTATCTGATCCGCTCGACGCTGCTCACGCTCAACGATGCCAACCGCACGGGCAATTACACGGTGCTGCGCGATCTCGCTGCGCCCGACTTCCAGGCGCGCAACACCGCCGCAGATCTCGCATTGAATTTTCTCGACCTGCGGCGCCGCAATTTCGATCTCTATGCGGCGGCATTGCTGGCGCCTCAGTTCAGCGATGCGCCCGCGCTCGATCAGCGCGGAATGCTGCGCCTCGCAGGTTACATTCCGACCCGCCGCAGCAGATCCAGTTCGATCTGACGTTTCAGGTCGTGGCCGGGCAGTGGCGCCTGTTCGCGATCGCGATCGCGACGCCGGAAGCTGCATCGGCACAGCCGCAAGCCCGGGCGACGCCCGGCAGGCCGGCCGTACCTGCGCAGAAGAAGGCGCCCTGAAGGGTTGCGCGGGCGTCGATCTGCATCATGTCGGCAACGACCTGACCGAACCGCGTGCTTGCGCGGCCCGCCGGCAATGGCTACACCGCCGGCAATCCGAATTAGCTATTGTGCCGACGCAACCGATTCGACCCGAGGTTTTGAAACGCCATGACCGTACGCCTGCACCGCGGCGACCTGCCCGACCTCACGCGCTACACCAATGCGGTGGCGATCGACACCGAGACCATGGGGCTGAATCCGCACCGTGACCGGCTCTGCGTGGTGCAGCTCTCGCCCGGCGACGGCAGCGCCGACGTGGTGCAGATCCCCAAGGGCCATACCGACGCGCCGAACCTGAAGGCCCTTCTGGCCAATCCCGCCATCACAAAAATCTTCCACTTCGCGCGGTTCGACGTCGCGGTGCTGTACCAGACCTTCGGCGTCATGACCGGGCCGATTTATTGCACCAAGATTGCCTCGCGCCTGACCCGGACCTACACCGACCGCCACGGCCTGAAGGACCTCGTCCGCGAGGTGCTCAATGTCGACCTCTCCAAGCAGCAGCAATCCAGCGACTGGGGTTCCGACAGCCTGACCGAGCCGCAGCTCGCCTACGCCGCCTCCGACGTGCTGCACCTGCACGCTTTGCGCGAGCGGCTGGATGCCATGCTGGTCCGGGAGGGCCGCGCGCAGCTCGCCAGGTCCTGTTTCGACTTCCTGCCGACCCGGGCCCTGCTCGACCTCCAGGGCTGGGCGGAAGAGGACATTTTCGCGCATTCCTGAGCCCTCGAACGCCGGGTAGACTCCGGTCTGCGCCCCGTTTCGGACACTTTCCTGCGGCCTGTCCAAGCCTGATACGTCAAGGCTTATGTGCCAAGGCTTACGTCCAAGGTTTACGTCCGCGGCTGCATCTTGCGGCGGCGACGGGTACAATGGGGGCGCCCTCGACCCGGCTTGGCGAGCGACACCTCAGGAGTTCAGGTGAATTCGGCCCACAATCCCACCTACGACGCCGCGCTCGCGGCGAAGTTTGCCAGCGCGGCGCGCCACAGCCGTCTGGTGCGGATTCTGCGGGTTGGGGTCCCCGCGACCGTGGTCGTGGCCATGGCCGTGATCATCTACATCGCGTTCTTCAACAAGTTCAGGATTCCGGAACTGCCGCTCACGGTCGAGAACATGGTGGTGTCGGGCACCAAGATCACGATGGAATCGCCGCATCTGTCCGGCTTCACGCCGGATCGGCGGCCCTACGAGCTCTGGGCCAAGACCGCGACGCAGGACATCACCGATCCCGACCATGTCGATCTCAACGACCTGCGCGCGAAAGTGCTGATGGAAGATCAATCCACCCTGTTGCTCGACGCCCGCACCGGGCGCTTCGACAACAAGCAGCAGCAGCTCGACCTGCACAAGGACATCTTCCTGCGCACCTCCACCGGCTATGAAGCGCGGCTGAACTCGGCCTTCGTGGACATGAACAAGGGCACGGTCTCCTCGGACGAGCGTGTCGACGTCAAGCTGACCAACGGCACGCTGAGCGCCGATCGCTTGCGAATTACAGAAGGCGGCGATGTCATCCGTTTCGAAGGCAATGTGGTGATGCATCTGGACAAGCTGGACGAGCCTGCCGCCGCACAGCCTGCGCCGGTCGAGCCTGCGCCGTCTGCAAAGACACGTACGCCTCAGAACAAGTCTGCCAACTCAAGATGATTTTCATGACCAGGATCTTCTCGCGCAGCGACCACAAGCGGTGCGCCATCATCGGCGCGGCTGCACTTGCAGCCGGCATCGCGCTGGTCGCGGGCAGCGCCGCCATCGCGCAGAGCACGATGCAGGGCGTGCCCAACGCGATGCAGGGCTTTTCGCAGAACCGCGACCAGCCGATCCAGATCGAGGCCGCCTCGCTCGAGATGCGCGACAAGAAGAAGGAGGCAACCTTCGCCGGCAACGTCAAGGTCGTCCAGGGCGACACCACCATGACCTCGAAGACGCTGGTGGTGTTCTACGAATCCGGCGGCGACAAGCCCGCCACGCCGCAGCCCGCACCCGCAAAAGGCGCCAAGTCCGCGCCGATGCAGTCGGCGCAGCCGGGTCCGGGCGGCAGCTCCTCGATCAAGCGGCTGGAGGCGCGCGGCAATGTCGTGGTCACCCAGAAGGACCAGGTGGTGACAGGCGATACCGCCGTGTTCGACACCAGGACCAATCTCATCACCATGCTCGGCGGCTCCGGTCAGGTGGTCCTGACGCAGTGCAAGAACGTGCTACGCGGCGACCGCTTGATGGTCGACATGACGACAGGCGTGTCGCGGGTGGAATCCGACAATGGCCGGGTTCAGGCCCTGCTGCCGCAGGGCGGCGGCAGCGATTGCGGCCAGGGGAGCAAGCCCGGCGGGGCGCCGCCTCTGCAATTGCCCGGTGCAAGTAAACCGAAATAATTCAACGGCTTGGTTCGGGGACGGCCGAACCGAGGTTGAAGCTTGGCCGGCGAGACTGTATCTAGCGCACAAGGCTTCGAGGCGGGGTCCACCGCTTTTCGGGCGTGTTTCACTGGGCATGAGACATCCCTTCACTCATGCTGCATCGGCGAATCGAAGGCCGTTGCGGCAGATCGCGCGAGTTCCGCGCAGGATCGTCGCGAAAGGCTGGAAGGCGGGGATGGTCGATCTCTTCAGCATGTTCCGTCGGCGCCCCGCCAAGCGCGGCCGGCCAGGATTTGCGCGGCAGGACATCACCGCGCTCGGTGACAGCGTCGGCGGGCTCGTGACCAGCCCGATCCGCGACGCGCCGCCGATCGCCCGTGACCAGGCGCGTGCGCCCGATCAGTTCCAGGCTGACTATCAGGGCGGCTACGAAGCCGACTATCAACCCGAGCCGCGTCCGCAGGCGGTTCACCCCGTCAGGGCTGCCGGCAGGTCCAATGGCGCCGGCGCGCCGCAGCTGCTGAAGCGGCCGGGTTTCCTGGCGGTGCATAGCGTGGAAAAGGCCTTCGGCAGCCGCCAGGTGGTGCGCGGCGTCAGCATCTATGTGCGCCGCGGCGAAGCGGTCGGCCTGCTCGGCCCGAACGGCGCCGGCAAGACCACCGTGTTCTACATGATCACCGGCCTGATCAAGGCCGATCGCGGCGCGATCGAGCTCGACGGTCACGACGTCACGAAACTGCCGATGTATCAGCGCGCGCGGCTCGGCATCGGCTATCTGCCGCAGGAAGCCTCGATCTTCCGCGGCCTCACCGTCGAGCAGAACATCCGCGCGGTGCTCGAAGTGGTCGAGCCCTCGCGCAAGAAGCGCGAGCAGCAGCTCGATTCCCTGCTCGACGAATTCAACATCACGCGGCTGCGCAAATCGCCGTCGATTGCGCTGTCGGGCGGCGAGCGCCGCCGCGTCGAGATCGCGCGGGCGCTGGCGACGCGGCCGAACTACATGCTGCTCGACGAGCCCTTCGCCGGCATCGACCCGATCGCCGTCGGCGACATCCAGGACCTCGTCCGCCATCTCACCAATCGCGGCATCGGCGTGCTCATCACCGACCACAATGTGCGCGAGACGCTCGGCCTCACCGATCGCGCCTATATCGTCTATGCCGGGGAAATCCTGACGGAGGGGAGCCCGGATGAGATCGTCGCCGATCCGGACGTGCGCCGCCTTTACCTTGGCGAGGAATTCCGCCTCTAGCCCGTTTTTGCATTTCGTCAAGTCATGTACATCGGGCCTGGACTAAGATAAGCAAAAATCGGACCAATTTTTGGGAACGGTTCTTGCTTCATGGCCCTCACGCAGAGATTAGAGTTCCGGCAATCGCAGTCGCTGGTGATGACGCCGCAGCTGATGCAGGCGATCAAGCTGCTGCAATTGTCCAATCTCGATCTCACGACCTTCGTGGAAGAGGAGCTGGAGCGGAACCCGCTGCTGGAACGGGCCAATGACGAGGCCCCCGCGGGCGAGACCCCCGGCGAGGCCAGCCAGTACGGCGGGGGCGAGGAGGCCGGCGGCCAGGGAGAAGGCCACGGCGAAGGTCTTGGTGACGACGGCTTTGGCGGCAGCGCGGACGGTTTCGAGCCGGGCCAGGACGAATGGATGAGCAAGGATCTCGGCACCCGCGCCGAGATCGAGCAGACCCTGGACACGGGCCTGGACAACGTCTTTTCCGAGGAGCCGGCCGAGGCGGCCGCCCGCAACGCCCAGGACGCCGCGCCGACCACCTACACCGAATGGGGCGGCGGCGCCTCCGGCGACGAGGATTACAATCTCGAAGCCTTCGTGGCCGCGGAGATGACGCTCTCGGACCATCTCGCCGAGCAGCTCTCGGTGGCCTTCACCGCGCCGGCGCAGCGCATGATCGGCCAGTACCTGATCGACCTCGTCGACGAGGCCGGCTATCTGCCGCCCGATCTCGGCCAGGCCGCCGAGCGCCTCGGCGCATCGCAAGCCGACGTCGAGGCCGTCCTCGCCGTGCTGCAGAAATTCGATCCGCCCGGCATCTGCGCGCGGAGCTTAAGCGAATGCCTCGCGATCCAGCTCCGCGAGCTCGACCGCTACGACCCCGCGATGCAGGCTCTCGTCGAGCATCTCGATCTGCTCGCCAAGCGCGACATCGTGGCCTTGCGCAAGATCTGCGGCGTCGACGACGAGGACATCGCCGACATGATCGGCGAGATCCGCCGCCTCAATCCCAAGCCCGGCATGAAGTTCGGCTCGGCGCGCATGCAGACCATGGTGCCCGACGTCTATGTCCGCCCGGGTCCCGACGGCGGCTGGCATGTCGAGCTCAACAGCGACACCTTGCCGCGCGTGCTGGTCAACCAGACCTATTATTCCGAGCTGTCGAAGAAGATCGGCAAGGACGGCGACAAGTCCTATTTCACCGACGCACTGCAGAACGCGACCTGGCTGGTGCGCGCGCTCGACCAGCGCGCCCGCACCATCCTGAAAGTTGCAACCGAGATCGTGCGCCAGCAGGACGGCTTCTTCACCCATGGTGTAGCGCATCTGCGGCCACTCAATCTGAAGGCCGTCGCCGACGCCATCCAGATGCATGAATCCACGGTGTCGCGCGTCACCGCCAACAAGTACATGGCGACCAATCGCGGCACGTTCGAGCTGAAATATTTCTTCACGGCCTCGATCGCCTCGGCCGACGGCGGCGAGGCGCATTCCGCCGAAGCGGTGCGCCATCACATCAAGCAGCTGATCGATTCGGAAGAGCCCAGCGCGATCCTGTCGGACGACACCATCGTGGAACGCTTGCGCGCCTCGGGCATTGATATTGCCCGCCGCACGGTCGCGAAGTACCGCGAAGCCATGCGCATTCCTTCCTCGGTGCAACGCCGCCGCGACAAGCAGAGCGCCCTTGGTAACGTCCTCTCCACCGCCTTGTCCGATCGCTCGCGCAACCCCGAACCGGCCTGATTGCGCTGGCGCGAAATCGCGCTACTCTCGGCTTCCCTTTGCAACCGATCCAGGCACGCGCATGATCCGGAAAAGTGCACGGCGGCTTCCTCTCCCGACCAACGCGGAAAGTGTTCGTGGGGAGATCATGCGCAGGGAACGACTTCGGCTGCGATGACGTCGTCGCAGCCGAGGAGCAAACCAAGCGAGGCATCCATGACCCTTCGGATTTCGGGCAAGAGCATCAGCGTCGGGGAGGCCCTGCGCGGCCGCGTTGCCGATCGCACCGACGAGGTGCTGCGCAAATATTTCGACGGTAATTATTCCGGCCACATCACGCTCAGCAAGGACGGCTTCGGCTTCCGCACCGATTGCGCCCTGCATCTCGATTCCGGCATCACGCTGGAGGCCGATTCGAACGCGCCGGATGCCTATGCCAGCGCCGACCAGGCGCTGCTGATGATCGAGAAGCGGCTGCGCCGCTACAAGAACCGGCTCAAGGACCGCTCCGCCCGCAAGGCCCATGTCGCCTCCGAAGCCATGGCTGCGCTCGACGCGACGGCTTACGTGCTCGAGGCGCCCGGAGAGGACGAAGAGGAAGTCACCGGCTACAGCCCCGTGATCATTGCGGAGCAAACCACGTCGTTGAAACAGCTCTCGGTCAGCGAGGCGGTCATGGAACTCGACCTCAGCGGCGCACCTTGCCTGGTATTCCAGCATGGCTCCTCGGGCCGGGTGAACATCATTTACCGCCGGGCGGACGGCAATGTCGGCTGGATTGATCCACCGGGGGCCAAGGTGGACGGCAAGGTCGACGGCAAGCCGGGGGGTTAGGCCAGGGCGGACGTCCGTACGATTCCGGACCTTAATAATGACCGCGGCAAAGCCGCACGCGGGAGTTGGCACCGGGATTGCGTTGGAGTAGAAGCCCCCCACATCTGGATCGGGCTAAGTCCGCCTCCTGCTTCATGTTATTGACGCCGGCCCGGCTTGGTCTATCAAGCGGGGCCAAATCGGAACCTGACGGTTTAATTCACCTCGGAAAGCCTCCATGCCGATTACCGATCTGGTCGCACCCGAGGCGATTCTCCCGGTATTGAAGGTCAACAGCAAGAAGCAGGCCTTGCAGGAGCTCGCGGCCAAGGCCGCCGAGCTGACCGGGCAGAACGAGCGCTCGGTGTTCGAGGTGCTGCTGCAGCGTGAGAAGCTCGGCACCACCGCGGTCGGCTATGGCGTCGCCATCCCCCACGGCAAGCTGCCCAAGCTCGAAAAGATCTTTGGCCTGTTCGCGCGGCTCGACCGCCCGATCGATTTCGAGGCCATGGACGGCCAGCCGGTCGATCTGGTCTTCCTGCTGCTCGCGCCCGAAGGCGCCGGCGCCGATCACCTCAAGGCGCTCGCGCGCATCGCCCGCCTGCTCCGCGACCAGGACATCGCCAAGAAGCTCCGCGCCTCGCGCGATGCCCAGGCGATCTATTCGGTGCTGGCCCTGCCGCCGGCGACCGCGGCGTAGAGTCGACTCCACCGCCTCACACCGTGACGATCGAGACTCTCTGTTGAGGCGTTGAACTCTCAGCGTCGTCATGCACGGGCAAGCCCGGGCATGACGACGAACTTTTCGAAGCCGCTCACAACGAAAACGGGCACGCCTTCCTGCGAAGTCATGCCCGATCGAATTGCTTCCTGCGAAGCGCGTGCTCAGCGCACGCTTATCGCTCATTGCTACAGGCCTTGGCTGCCGCGGCTTCGCGGCGTGCGCGACCGGCTAATCCGAAAGCCGCTCCAGCACGTCGCGCACCAGCCCTTGCAGAAGATCGAGCTTGTAGGCCGTCATCGGCAGTGGCTTGGCACCCGAGCTCGCCGCTTTCGCCGCTTCTGCGATCGATGCCGCATCGACTATCCTGCCGCTGAGCTGGGCTTCCACCGCGGTGAGGCGAAGCGGCACGGGTGCGACGCCGCCAGCAGCGAGACGCACGAGCTGGAACTTGCCGCCTGCGATCACGACGCGGGCGCAGAGCTCCACCAGCGGCCATTCCGCATGGGTCCGGCTGATCGCCCGCCTGTAGGACGCGCGCTCGCCCCCGAGCGGGGCAGGAAGCGCAATGCTCTCGATCATCTCGCCGGCCGCGAGTGTATGATCGGCGTGCGAGACCGAGCCGTCGCCGAGCAGGCCGGCAATCGTCAATCCGCTGCGCCGGTCCGTGGTGGTGATGGTCGCATCATAGGCGAGCAGAGCCGCCGCCATGGTCGAGGGATGCGGCGCGACGCAGTCGCCGAGATCGAAGGCAACACCATAGAGATGATTGCCGGACCGGGCAGGGCAGGTGCTGCCGCCCTTCTTCAGGCAATCGATGTCGGCCCGGCGGAAATACCAGCAGCGTGAACGCTGCGCGAGATTGCCGCCGAGCGTCGCAACGTGGCGCACCTGTGGCGTTGCAAGGCCTTGCGCGCTCGCCGCAACACCGGGATAGGCAGCGGCGATGCGCGCATCCGTCGCGATCATGGCGATGGTGGTCAGCGCGCCGATCCGGGCAGCTCCGTCGGCGTCCCAGGTGATGGTCTTGTCGCCGGTGGCCGTGATATCGATCGGCATTCCCTGCGACACCCCGCTGCGGCGACGTTCGCTGAAGTCGGTACCTCCGGCGCGGAATTCAGGCGCGGGCTTTCCAGTAGGGTTGGCGGTCATGACGGCGACACTCATGCTGCATCCCTCCCTTTTCAGCGCGGCCACCAGACGATCGGGCCGGAACGGAATTTCGGTCAGTCTGACGCCGATCGCGTCGCGGATGGCGTTGGCGATCGCGGGCGAGGTCGGAACGGTGGCGACTTCGCCGATGCCGACGCTGCCGCCCGGCACGTGCTCGAAACCGGCCTCGTCGAAATGCACCTCCAGTTTCGGCATGTCGCCAATCCCCGGAATGCGGTAGTCCTCCATGCTGCCGCTCAGGATGTGGCCGCTCGAGGGATCGGTCTCCCGCGTCTCATAGAGCGCGTAGCCGATGCCCTGGATCACCGCGCCCGCGGCCTGGCTTCGCGCCAGCATCGGCGCGGCGAGCTTGCCGATCGCGAGGCCCGTATAGGCGTTGAGCACGCGCACATGGCCGAGCCAGGTGTCGACCTCGACTTCCATCACCTGCACCGAGCTCGGCACGCCGGCGCCGACCACCATGTGGTTCATCAGACGCAGCACCCAACCGAACACCCGGCCCATGATGCCCGCCTCGTGCAGCGCGGGCCTGACGCCGGGCCGCGGTTTGCCGTCCTCCTGGCGTCTCGCCGACACGGTGATATCGGGGGAAGCCGCGATCATCTCGCGCCACGGCGCGTTCGAGCCGGGAGCAGGTGTGCGAGACGCGGTGCGCGTGATTTCCGCTTTCAGCTTGTCGATGGCGAGCAAGGTTGGCGGCACCACCGAGGCGGTGACGCGGCTGCCGCCGGAGCCCGGCCCGGGTGGCAGGTTGGAGCGGCCGATGCGAACGTCCACATCCTGCGGCTCGAGATCGAACGCCTTCGCGACGGTGTTGGCGATCACGCTGCGGGTGCCCGTGCCGATATCCTGCACCGCGCAGCTTGCGACGATGCGGCCGCCCTTGATCGCGAGTTCGACCGAGGAGCCGGTCTGCCAGAGATAGAGCCAGTAGCCGGTGGCGACGCCGACGCCGCGCCGGTAGCGGCCGGTCTGCGCGGCGGCCGGCTTGCGGTTCTTCCAGACCTCGAGGCCCGCAGCCCAGTCGTACAATCGCTGACGGTTGGGATCGGGGTCCCAGAGCTTGCGCAGGGCAATCGGATCGATCTTCATGCGCAGCGCCGCTTCGTCGACCGCCTGCTCCAGCGCAAACGACATCGGCGGACCGCCGGGGCCGCGGAATGGCGCGCCGGGCGGCAAATTGCTGAGCACGTCGAAGTCGACGAGCTCCTTTGCTTCGGCTGGATAGATCAGCCGCGCGAGGCCGGCGATCAGCGAGTTCACGGCCGCGCCAGTGTCGGCATGGGCGGTGAGCGACAGCGCCTTGAGACGGCCTTCCGCCGAAGGCAGCAAGGACAGCTTCAGCTCGGCGGCCGGACGATAGCCTGTGACGGAAAGCTCCTCTTCGCGGTCGAAGGCGACACGCACCGGCGCCTTCGCGGCGCGCGCAAGCTCGATCGCGGCGATGGTCTCCAGGCCAACGCTGCCCTTGGAGCCGAACCCGCCGCCGACATGATCGGCGATCACACGTACCTTGTCGTGCGAAAGGCCGTATCGCTTGGCGATCTTCTCCATGCTCTCGTGAATGGCCTGGGTCGAGATGTGCATAATGAGCTGATCGCCATCGAACCTGGCCACGGCGGCATGTGGTTCGAGGCTGGCGTGCTGTTGCGTCGAGACGCGGAAGGTCTCCTCGACCAGCAGCGGATTGCGTTGCTGGCGCGCCTCATCAAGCCAGCTCTTGGCCTGCTTGGCCTTTTGCGAGAACGGCGCCGAAGGCCCGCGCACATTGCCCTTCCACGACACCGGAGCGCCGCCGGCGCCCTCGGACACGTTGCCGGCACGCTTGCGGTCCTTCTTTTCGAACACGACCGGCGCATCGTCGCGCCGCGCTGCATCGAGCCCGATCACCGCGGGCAAGGGCTCGGCCTTGAAGCTGATCGCGGCGATGGCCTTCAGTGCGATGCGGCGATCCCTGGCCGCGACGGCTGCGATCGGCGCGCCGACGAAGCGGACCATGTTGTCGTCGTCGAGCAGCGGAACGACCGCGGCGACACCGGCAATGGCGCGCGCCGGTGCCAGGTCGAGCCCGGTGATCCTCGCATGCGCGACGTGCGTGCGAAGGATCACGCCTTCGAGCTGGCCGTCATGGTGGATGTCCACCGTGTAGCGGGCGAGGCCCGTCACCTTGTCGCGGGCTTCCAGCCGCGGCGCGATGGGCTCGCTGCCGTCGAAGCGGCCCGCGCATGCTTCGGCGACGGCGCGAAAGATGCCTTCATAGGCGCCGCAGCGGCAGAGATGTCCCGATAGCGCGGCGGCGATCTCCTCGCGCGAGGGGGTCGCCGCGCCCTTGGTCGCGCGCCAGTCGTCATGGAAGGCGGTGGCTTCGACGACAAAGCCGGGCGTGCAGAAGCCGCATTGCAGGGCGTCGTGCGCCATGAACGCCTTCTGCACTGGATGCAATCCGGCTGCTCCGATGCCCTCGATGGTCGTCAGCGATTTACCGGCGGCCGCCTGCGCCGGCAACAGGCAGCTCACGACGGGCGTGCCGTCGAGCAGCACGGTGCAGGCGCCGCAGACGCCGGAGCCGCAGACGAGTTTGGTGCCGGTGAGGCCGCGGTCGCGGATCACGTCGATCAAGAGCGCATCCGGATCGTCGGGCAGCGCCAGAGGCCGTCCATTGATGGTCGTGGTGGTCATGTTCGAACTCCCGTTTTGCGGTGGGACTTCTTTGCGGACGGCGCCATCGCGCCGGCGATCAGCATGCGCAGCATGGTCTCGAGCTGTTTCAGGAACGCGTCGACCGGCTGCATGGAAGGGAAAGCGGATTTGGTGCCGTGGATCGCCATCTCGACGCAGCGCGCGAGCTCGCGCACGCTGACGCCGCTTTCGAGCTTGAGCTTTCGCTTGCGGCACACCCGCGCGATCGTGGTCGCGATCTCCTCGGTGAAACGGCTGGAATAGCTCTGGTAGAGGTCGCGCGCCTGCGCGAGGTGCTCGGAAAACAGCTCCTCGGTGTGGGGCGAGTCCTTGAGCGAAGCGAGCAGCGACTGCATTCGCGCGCCGATCTCGGCGACCAGGATGTCGGCAAGATCGAGGCCCGCGTCTTCCGCCGCCTTCGCCGCCGCGATTTCGGCGGCGAGCCCCTGCGCGTAGATCCGCTCGAGCACGGCGCGAAACAGCGCCTCCTTGGAGGCGAAATGATGATAGAGCGCCTGCCGCGTCAGTCCGGCTTCCTCCGCCGCCTGCTCGATCGAGGAGCGGCGGAAGCCGTGGCGCCGGAACACGCGCAAGGCGGCGTCGAGAATCCGGTCCTGGGGAGGGGCCTTGGCCTGCATTTTGTCAGATTTGACAAGTTCGAATGAACTGTCAAATCACGGATTGATGAGGGTCTCGTGCGCGCATGAGCCAAGAGCCGCCCGACGCGCAGAGGAATCGCACGAGAGGTTTTCGCGCGGCCATCCTTCGAGACGCCCGCTTGAGGCGGGCTCCTCAGGATGAGGTCGGAGTGTGCGGCAGCAGTCTCGACGGGCACTGATGCTGATTAGCCTCATCGCCGTCTCGAAGGACGAGGCGTGCGCGCAGACCGCCGTCACAAGTCATATGCGATAGCCCCGCACGCGGGCGGGACATCGCCGAATTCCCGTTGGCTGGCGGTGGCGACGGGAAAACATCACCTCTGAAACGAAAACGGGCACGCCTTCCTGCGAAGGCATGCCCGCTTGAAACCCTAATCGTGCGACGTGCGCGCGCTTTAGTGCACGCTCACCGCTTGCAGCTCGTTGCTCCAGGCGTTGGCGACCGCGGCTTCGCGGCTGTCGGTCAGCATGATCGGCGTGCCGTCGGCGGCGTGGAGCGCGAAGAGCTTGAGGCCCGGCGCGATTTTCGGCGCTTCGGGAAACAGGCCCGGCACGTCTTCCGAGCGGATCTGCTTCACATAGGCGATATGGCCTTCGCCGAGGGTTGCCAGCGTCTCCGGCGAGACGTTCTTGGCTTCGTATTCGAACGCAACGTGACCTTCACTCATGGTCTCGACTCCTCTGGAACACTAAGCGGTCGAGTCCGCTACTCGTTCCATTATTCGTGCTCATTGATAGCGATTGTCTTAACGATCCTCTCCGGTTCAGGCCGGGCCAGATCGATCGACAACAGCCCGTTCTTCAGATCCGCACCCAGCACCAGCATCCCCTCCGCCAGCACGAAGGTGCGCTGGAAGTGGCGCGCGGCGATGCCGCGATGGATGTATTGCCGGGACTTGTCGTCCTGCTGACGCCCGCGGATCACGAGCTGGTTTTCCTCAATGGTTACATCGAGTTGGTCGCGCGTAAATCCGGCGACCGCCAGCGTGATGCGCAAACGCTCGGGCTGGCCATCCGCGCCGCCGCACCTCTCGATATTGTAGGGAGGGTAGCCGTCGGCGCCTTTGACGACGCGGTCGAGCACGCGCTCGATCTCGTCGAAGCCCAGAAGGAACGGACTGGATAACGTGGGAACACGAGACATAGTTTACAAAGTCCTCGCAGAAGCGACTTTGGTGTGTCGGGGCCCGTACTGGCACCCCTTGATCAGCAATATGGGCATGTTCCCGTGTGGGTTCAAGCAGGTAGCCGGAACGCTGTGGATGAGCGATTCAGCCCGTGGCTCCGGCCGATATCGAATGAGATGCTTCCGGATCATCATGGCCGGGCTTGTCCCGGCCATCCACGACCTTGCTCGTTGCGCCAATAACCTGGACGCCCGGGCCTTCGCCGCGCCGAAGCGGCTTCGGCCGCGCAGGCGGGACAAGCCCGGGCATGGCGAACTTGCGAATGAATTTCTCGAACGAAAACAAAGCCCCTTCTACTGTGCATGGGGTTGTTTTCGCACTTTTTGGTACCGGCCCTTCGGAACCGGTTCAGGCTTCGAACCGCTTGCGCCCGTCGCCGCTGAACAAATGCAGCTTGTTGCGCACCGCCGCGACCCGGATTTTCGCGCCGATGGCGGGAGCCTCAGTTCCGGGGATGCGGACGATGATCTCGCCGGGCGGCAGCTCGCCGGGGGTGGCGGCGACGTGCTGCTCTTCCTGCTCGCGGCGGCCATAGACGAAGGTTTCGGCGCCGACATGCTCGATCGCTTCCACGGTCAGCGGCAAGGCGACGCCGCCGGCCGGGGTCTGGTCGGTGATGACGAAATCTTCCGGGCGGATGCCGAGAATGCCGGCGTCGGCCGCCGCGCTGCCGGCGAGCTGCGAGCGGATCTCCTCGGGCCGCGTCGACATCAGGTTCATCGGCGGTGCGCCGATGAAGGAGGCGACGAAGGTGGTCGCCGGCTTCTCGTAGATATCAAGGGGATTGCCGACCTGCTCGACCTGGCCGCCGTTCATCACGACGAGAATGTCGGCGAGCGTCATCGCCTCGAGCTGGTCGTGGGTGACGTAGATCGAAGTGGTGTTGAGCCGGCGCTGCAATTTGCGGATCTCGACGCGCATGGCGATGCGCAGCTTGGCGTCGAGGTTGGAGAGCGGCTCGTCGAACAGGAACACCTTCGGCTGGCGCACGATGGCGCGGCCCATGGCGACGCGCTGGCGCTGGCCGCCGGAGAGTTGGCGCGGCTTGCGCTCCAGCATCGATGTGAGCTCGAGCACGCGCGCGGCTTGCTCGACGCGGGTCCTGATCTCGGCCTCCGCCATGCCGCGGTTGCGCAGGCCGTAGGCCATGTTGTTGTACACGCTCATATGCGGATAGAGCGCGTAGTTCTGGAACACCATGGCGATGTCGCGATCGGCGGGCTCGATGCCGTTGACGATGCGGCCGCCGATGTCGATCTCGCCGCCGGTGACCGTCTCGAGCCCTGCGACCATGCGCAGCAGCGTGGACTTGCCGCAGCCGCTCGGCCCGACCAGCACGCAGAACTGTCCGTCGCCGACATCGACGTCGACGCCCTTGATGGCCTCGAAGCCGCCGGGATAGGTCTTGCGGACGTTGCGCAGGGTGACGTTAGCCATCAAAAACTCACTTGTTACTTTTCCGTCTCGACCAGTCCGCGCACGAACAGCTTCTGCATGACGACGACGACGAGCACCGGCGGCAGCATGGCCAGCACGGCGGTTGCCATCACGATCGGCCATTCGGTCAGCGCGTCGGTGGTGGTGATCATCTTGCGGATGCCGATCTGGATGGTCTGCATATCGTCGCGCGTCGTGATCAAGAGCGGCCAGAGATATTGATTCCAGCCGAGGATGAACAGGATCACGAACAGCGCCGCCATGTTGGTGCGCGACAGCGGCAGCAGCGTATCCCAGAAGAAACGGAAGGGGCCGGCGCCGTCGATGCGGGAGGCTTCCAGCAGTTCGTCCGGCACGGTCATGAAGAACTGGCGGAACAGCAGCGTCGCGGTGGCCGAGGCGATCAACGGCAGCGACAGGCCCGCATAGCTGTCGAGCATGTGCAGGTCGGCGACGATCTTGTAGGTCGGATAGATGCGCACCTCGACCGGCAGCATCAGCGTGATGAAGATCAGCCAGAACAGCGCCATCCGGAACGGAAAGCGGAAATAGACGATCGCATAGGCCGAGATGATCGAGATCGCGATCTTGCCGACCGCGATCAGGAGCGCCATCACCAGCGAGTTCAGCATCATGTTGCCGACCGGCTCGCGGGTCGAGCCGCTCGTGCCGACGAAGATGGTCTGGTAGTAAGTCTGGAGGAAATGGCCGCCGGGCAGCAGCGACATCTGCCCGTTCGCGATCACCGCGTTATCCTGCGTCGACGCGACGAAGGCGAGGTAGACCGGGAAGGCGACGATCGCGATCCCGATCCAAAGGATGATGTGGGCGATGTAGCGCCGAAAGCCTTCTTCCTCGACCATATCAGTAGGTCACCTTGCGTTCGACGAAGCGGAACTGGATGCCCGTCAGCACGATCACCATGATCATCAGGATCACCGACTGCGCCGCGGAGCTGCCGAGGTTCCCCCCGAGCAGGCCGTCGGTATAGACCTTGTAGACCAGCGTCTCGGTCGACTTGCCCGGACCGCCCCGGGTCATGGTGTCGATGATCCCGAACGTGTCGAAGAAGGCGTAGACGATGTTGACGACCAGGAGGAAGAAGATGGTCGGCGACAGCAGCGGGAAAATCACGGTCCAGAACCGCCGCATCGGGCGAGCGCCGTCGATCGCGGCGGCCTCGATCACGCTCTTGGGGATGCTCTGCAGGCCGGCAAGGAAGAACAGGAAATTGTAGGAGATCTGCTTCCAGGCGGCGGCGAGGATGATCAGGGTCGCGGCCTGGTTGCCGTCGAGCAGCGGATTCCAGTCGACGCCGAGGGCGCGCAGGTAGCGCGAGAGCACGCCGAGAGAGGGATGCAGCATGAAGATCCAGAGCACGCCGACGACCGGCGGCGCCACCGCATAGGGCCAGATCAGCAGCGTGCGGTAGAGCATCGAGCCGCGCAGCGGCTTGTCCGCCATCACGGCGAGCAGCAGCGCGAACGACAGCGACGACACCGCGATCGCGAACGAGAAGAAGAAGGTGCGCAGGATCGCCTCGAAATAGGCGGGGTCCTTGAACAGGTCGATATAGTTCTCGAACCAGACGAACGTGGTCGACAGGCCGAAGGCGTCCTGCAGCAGGAACGACTGGATCATCGCCTGCAAGGCGGGCCAATAGAAGAATATCAGGACGATCGCGAGCTGCGGCGCAACCAGCGCATAGGGCAACAGCTTCGACTGGAAAATGGCTTGTTTCTGCATGATGCCCCGGAGCGGCAGGCCGGGCGACCGGCCTGCCGCTTGTCGCCTTACTTCACGGCGGTCTTTTCGAACTGGCGCAGCATGGTGTTGCCGCGCTCGACGGCCGCATCCAGCGCCTGCTTGGCAGTCTTCTTGCCGGCCAGCGCCTGCTCGATCTCTTCCGCCCAGACGTCGCGGAGCTGCACCATGTTGCCGAGGCGCAGGCCGCGCGAATTCTCGGTCGGCTCCTTGTTGGTCAGCTCGAGCAGCGGGGTCTCGAGATAGGGCTGGTCCTTGTAGAAGCCCTCTGCCTTGGCCTTGTCATAGGCCGCCTTGGTGATCGGCAGATAGCCCGACGATTTGTGGATGTAGACCTGCCGATCCGTATCGGAGAGGAACGTCAGGAACTTCGCCACGCCCTTGTACTCGTCGGCCGACTTGCCGCCCATGATCCAGAGCGAGGCACCGCCGATGATCGAGTTCTGCGGCGCGCCCTTGGCGTCCGGATAATAGGGCATCGGCACCGCGGTGAAGGCGAACTTGGCCTGCGCCTTGACGTTGCCGAAGAACGCCGACGAGGTCAGGTAGAGCGGACATTCGCCCGACGTGAAGCGGCCTTCGCCGGTGTTGGTGCGGCCGGCATAGTCGTAGGTCTTGTCCTTCTGGAGCTCGACCAGGTTTTCGAGATGCTTAACCTGGAGCGGACCGTTGAAGGACAGCACGGTGTCGAAGCCGTCGAGACCGTTGGCTTTGGTCGACAGGGGCACGTTGTGCCAGGCCGACAGCTGCTCCAGATTGACCCAGGTGACCCAGGAGTTGGAGAAGCCGCAGGTGGCGTGGCCGGCCGCCTTCAGCTTCTTGGCGGCGTCGAACACTTCGGGCCAGGTCTTCGGGATCTCGACATTGGCCTTCTTCAGCGCGTCGAGATTGACCCACATTACCGTCGACGACGAGTTGAAGGGGAAGGACAGCATCTCGCCCTTCGAGGTCGAGTAGTAGCCGGTGATCGCGGGCAGATAGGCCTTCGGATCGAACTTCTCGCCGGTCTCGGCCATCAGCTTGTAGACCGGCTTCACGGCGCCGGTCGCCGCCATCATGGTGGCGGTGCCGACCTCGAACACCTGCATGATGTGCGGCGCGTTGCCGGCGCGGAACGCGGCGATGCCGGCGTTCATCGTATCGGCGTAGTTGCCCTTGTAGGTCGGAATCACCTTGTAGTCGCTCTGGGCACCGTTGAAGTCGCTCGCGAGCTTGACGATGACGTCGTTGTTGGCGCCCGTCATCGCGTGCCACCACTGGATTTCGGTCACGGCCAGCGCCGGCGAGGCGCCGAGACCAACCGTGAGTGCAACAGCAGCTGCCGCACCAAAATGTCGAAGAGCCATCAAGAAAACCTCCCTTGCCCGCCACTAAAGAAGCGCTTGCGCTAGCAGCGCCGTATGACGTTCACATGACTGTGTAAGCGGCCGAAACGAAAGCGGCAAGCGCTGGAAAAGGGAAGCCGGAAAATAGGCGAAGGCGATGCGGACAGCCTCCCCCGTTCGCGGTGCACCCGCGTGGATCGCGCCGCAGTGCGGTATTGGGTAGTTGCGGGACGATGGGCCGCGAGTTCGAAAACCTCTCCCGCAAGCGGGAGAGGGTGCGCACCACCTTGACGAGCGACGTTTGGCCTACCTCAGCGCTTGCGCTCAGGGCCGCAGACCGTGCCGTTTTCGACCATCGCGTCGATCTCGGCCTTGGAGTAGCCGAACTCGCCCAGCACCTCGGCTGCGTGCTGGCTGAATTTCGGCGGCAGCCGGCGCAGGCTCGGCTTGCTGCGGTCGAGCCGGATCGGCGAGGCCACGCCCTTGTACCAGTCCTTCTCGATGATATCGCCGCGCGCGATCGTGTGCGGGTTGGTCAGCGCCTGGTCGATCTTCTGCACCGGACCTGCGGGCAGGCCCGCGGCGAGCAGGCGGTTGCACAGCGGCTCGGCCTCGTGCTGGCTGAACACCGCGGCGAGCTCGGCGCGCAGCGCCTCGCGGTTGGCGATACGGTCCTTGTTGCGGGCAAAACGCGGGTCAGTGCCGAGCTCCGGCTTGCCGATCTCCTTGGCGAGCTTGCGGAAGGTGCCGTCATTGCCGACGCCGATGAAGATGTTGTCGGTTTTGGTCGGGAAGATCGCGTAAGGCACGAGGTTCGGATGCTCGTTGCCGGTGAGACCAGGCGGCTTGCCATGCATGAAGTAATTCGCGGTGTGCGGATGCATGATGGCAAGGCCGGTCTCGTACAGCGTCGTCTCCAGGAACTGGCCTTTGCCCGAGCGCTGCCGCTCCGACAGCGCCATCAGGATGCCGATCGCCGCATAGAGCCCGGTGCCGATGTCGACCAGGGGCACACCGATCCGCATCGGGCCGCTCTCGGGCGAGCCGGTCGCGGCGATCATGCCGGTCATGGCCTGGATGATGGCGTCGTAGCCGGGATTGCCGCCGCGCGGTCCGTCGGCGCCGAAGCCGCAGATCCGGCAATGCACGAGGCGCGGGAATTTCCTGCTGAGGACGTCGTTGCCGATGCCCCATTTCTCCAGCGTGCCAGGCTTGAAATTCTCGATCAGGACGTCGGCGGTCTCCAGCATTTTCAGCAGCACGACGCGGCCGCCTTCCGAGGCGAGGTCGAGGCCGATCGAGCGCTTGTTGCGGTTGATGCCGACGAAATAGGCCGCGTCCTCCTCATGGAAGGGGGGACCCCATTCACGCACCTCGTCGCCGGCGGGCGGCTCGACCTTGATCACGTCGGCGCCATGGTCGGCGAGGATCTGGGTGCAATACGGGCCGCCGAGCACGCGCGTGAGATCGATGACGCGCAGTCCGCTCATGGCACCTGTGGCGGCTTCAGAACTCATGCCTTCGCTTCCCCTGTGTCGACGTTTGGTCACAGGCCTAGCGAGGTTTGCAGGGAGCAGCAATGGCTCCCGGCGTAGGGCCGCATGCGCCCGCCGTTGCGGCAATCCCGCGGCGTGGCAAATGCGGATTCTGGCGGAAGCGGCCGGCCCGAGGGGGATCCCGGGCCAGCCAATCCGCCGTTCGATCAGACGACCGTCAGGCGAACGTCGACGTTGCCGCGGGTGGCGTTGGAATAGGGGCACACCTGGTGGGCCTTTTCGACCAGCGCCTCGGCCTCGGCGCGGGCAAGGCCCGGCAGCGAGACCGCGAGGTCGATATCGAGGCCGAAGCCGCCTGCGGAGCGCGGGCCGATGCCGACGGTCGAGGTGACGGAGGCGTCATTCGGAACCTTCGGGCCGCCCTGCGAGGCCACGAACTTCATCGCGCCGATGAAGCAGGCGGCATAGCCGGCTGCGAACAGCTGCTCGGGATTGTTGCCGGCGCCGCCGCCGCCGCCGAGCTCCTTCGGCGTGGCCAGCTTGACGTCGAGCGCGCCGTCGAGGGTTGCAGCATGGCCGTCGCGGCCGCCGGTGGCCTTGGCGCTGGTCTTGTAGAGCACGTTCACGGACATTGTCGTCTCCCTGGTTTCGATGGGTGCGGTGTTTATTGCAAGCAATTTGATTGTGCGCAATTGAAATTGCAATGCCTCACATTTAATTGTTCGCAATTGAATATGCCGCCGCCGGGCGGCACAATGAGGCCAAACCCCGGGAGATTCGCCATGCCCCGAAAATCATCGGCAGCGGACGCGCCGCTGCGGCTCGATAACCAAATCTGCTTCGCGGTCTATTCGGCCGCACATGCCTTCAACCGCATCTACAAGCCGCTGCTGGACCGGCTCGGCCTGACCTATCCGCAATACCTGGTGATGCTGGTGCTGTGGGAACGCGACGACGTGCCGGTCAAGGACATCGGCGAGCGCCTGTTCCTGGATTCGGGCACGCTGACGCCGCTGCTGAAGCGGCTCGAAGCGGCGCATCTCGTCAAGCGCACCCGCTCCAGCGAGGACGAGCGCCAAGTCTTGATCGCACTGACGCCGCAGGGCCATGCCTTGAAGGACAAGGCCCGCAGCGTGCCGCAGTCGATCCTGGCGGCCTCGCACTGCTCGGTGCCGGAACTGGTCGCGATGAAGGACGAGATCGTGGCGCTGCGGGATCGGCTGAATGCGGTGATCGGGGAGTAGGGGTTCTAGGAAAGCCGCTTCTTCGTGAAGGCCCGGCCAGAGTGAGACTTCAAGTAAGCCTCGAACGCGAGCGCCTTATGCTTATTAAGGAAGGCGCAGTACCAGATCAGCTTCCATGGCCCAAATTTGGCGGTGTGACTGGACTTGCCGGCATTGTGTTCCGGAATCCGCCGCTTCAAATCCTCTGTGGCGCCGACGTATTCCTGCTCAGGAAATTCGATGCTGCGAAGGATGTAGACGTACCACATTGACGGCTATCGCCCGGGTAGTCGTTCGGTGGGGCCTCACCAGTCCGTCTTCGCCCTTCGGGCTACGCCGGACACCACGCTTCGCCCTTCTGGCTCCGACGTGGCTGCGCCACGCGTAGCGCCGACAGAGGGTTGCCCTATATTGGCGGCTTCCACATGGATCGTCGATAGAATTGATCGGAATTGTCACCAGTCCGTCTTCGCCCTTCGGGCTACGCCGGACACCACGCTTCGCCCTTCGGGCTCCGACGTGGCTGCGCCACGCGTAGCCCGAAGGGCGAAGCGTGGTGGAGCCAGGCGGGATCGAACCGCCGACCTCTTGCATGCCATGCAAGCGCTCTCCCAGCTGAGCTATGGCCCCTTAGTCCTCGACGGGGTGAATCTGGTGGATCACCCCAACCGGCGAGTCCGGGCGACTCGCGCGGTGCACCCTTTTTCACAGATCAGGACTGATCTCAAGTCTCTTCATCACCTCCGACATCACCAATGATGTCGGTCACGTCCTCATCGCCCTCTTCCTCGTCGGCAATGAAGGTCGAATCATCGTCATCGTCGTCGTCGAGGGTCTCGTCGACCTCGATATCGTCCTCCGACTCGGGCACCACGGCCTTGACCTTGCCGGTGTTCTCCTCGGCGTCGGCTTCCTCGAGCGAAACCTCTTCGACCTCTGCCGGCTCGGGCGCAGCATCCGCTGTCGCCGCGTGCCGGGCCTCCGCGCCGCGGGGCATGCGCGCCGGCGCCACAGGGGCGATCGGCACAACTTCGCCGGTATAAGGCGAGATCACCGGATTCTTGTTGAGGTCATAGAACTTTTTGCCCGTGGTCGGGCAAATACGTTTGGTTCCGAGTTCGGACTTGGCCACGGCAGGAATCCTGGGAATGTCTGAAAAGCGGTGTTTCACTTGGCTAGTTGGCGGCCCGCTGTCAATAGCGCATTACGGGAGAACGACATGCCCGTGACGGCGCGCGGACCATGTGGTACCTGCGCCGCAGTCCCCTCAGGGCTCATCCAAGGACACAATCTTGACTCATTCCGACCATCCGAGGCCGCTGCAGTCTCGCGCCAGCGGACCCCTGACCGGGAAAGTACGGGTGCCCGGCGATAAGTCGATCTCTCACCGTGCGCTGATCCTGGGCGCGCTGGCGGTCGGCGAGACCAGGATTTCGGGCCTGCTGGAGGGCGAGGACGTCCTCAACACCGCCAAATCCATGCAGGCGCTGGGCGCCAGGGTCGAGCGCACCGGCGATTTCGCCTGGAAGGTGAACGGGGTGGGCGTCGCGGGCTTCGCCACGCCCAAGGCGGCTCTGGATTTCGGCAATTCCGGCACCGGCTGCCGGCTGGTGATGGGCGCCGTCGCCGGCTGCCCGATCTCGGCGATCTTCGACGGCGACGCCTCGCTGCGCAGCCGCCCGATGCGCCGGATCCTCGATCCCTTGGAAAAGATGGGCGCGAAGGTCATCTCCGGGGGAGAGGGCGGTCGTCTGCCCCTGACCCTGCAGGGCGCGCGCGATCCGCTGCCGATCACCTACACCACTCCGGTCGCCTCGGCCCAGATCAAGTCGGCGGTGCTGCTGGCGGGCCTCGCCGCCCCCGGCACCACGACTGTCATCGAGACCGAAGCCAGCCGCGACCACACCGAGCTGATGCTGAAGCATTTCGGTGCCGACATCGCCTCGGCGCGGGAGGGCGTGCATGGCCGCCGCATCACGCTCAAGGGCCAGCCCGAACTGCACGGCGCCACCGTGGTGGTGCCTGCCGATCCCTCCTCGGCGGCTTTCCCGATGGTCGCTGCGCTGATCGTCGAGGGCTCCGATGTCGTTCTGTCCGACGTCATGACCAATCCGCTGCGCACCGGCCTGTTCACCACGCTGCGCGAGATGGGCGCCTCGATCGAGGAAAGCGAGGCGCGCGGCGATGCCGGCGAGCCGATGGCGAAACTGCGGGTGCGGGCCTCGAAGCTGCGCGGGGTCGAGGTGCCGCCGGAGCGGGCGCCCTCGATGATCGACGAATATCTGGTCCTGGCGGTGGCGGCCGCCTTCGCCGAAGGCACCACCATCATGCGCGGCCTGCACGAGCTGCGCGTCAAGGAATCCGATCGGCTCGAGGCCACCGCCGCCATGCTGCGCGTCAACGGCGTGAAGGTCGAGATCTCCGGCGACGATCTGATCGTCGAAGGCCGCGGTCACGTTCCCGGCGGCGGCACGGTCGCCACCCATATGGACCATCGCATCGCGATGTCCGCGCTGGTGATGGGCTGCGCCGCCGACCAGCCCGTGACGGTCGACGACACCGCCTTCATCGCCACCAGCTTTCCGGATTTCATTCCGATGATGCGTTCGCTAGGGGCCGAGTTTTCATGATCATCGCCATCGACGGGCCCGCCGCCTCGGGGAAGGGGACGCTCGGCAAGCGCCTCGCCCACCATTACGGCTATCGTCATCTCGATACCGGCGTAATCTACCGTGCGGTGGCCTACGCCCTGATGCAATCCGGTCATGATCTCCGTGACGAGGCGGCCGCGGTGCAGGCCGCGCTGGAGCTCGATCCCGAAAAGTTCGGCAATCCCGCGTTGAAGACCCAGAAGGCCGGCGAGGGGGCCTCCATCGTCTCGGCGATCCCCAGGGTTCGCGAGGTCCTGGTCAATTTCCAGCGGCAATTCGCCGCCGATCCGCCCGGCGCAGTGCTGGACGGCCGCGACATTGGAACCGTGATCTGCCCGGACGCCGACGTGAAGATTTTCGTCGTTGCCGACCCCCGGGTCCGTGCCCGCCGCCGCACCATGGAGGCCAGGGCGAGGGGCGAGGAGGCTGACGAGGCCGCCGTGCTCGCCGACATCATCCAGCGCGACGAACGCGACCAGAACCGGCCGATCGCCCCCTTGAAACCGGCCCCGGATGCTTACTTGCTAGATAACTCCCAACTGGATATAGAAGGCGGCGTCCGGGCCGCCATCGACATTATCGAGGCCGTCCGAGCGGGCCGGTCGCGGGGTTAAGCCGCAGCCGTCATTGGAGGAAGCGCCCGCTCCCGCTCTTTGAGGTCGATACGTCAGGCCCCTCGTTTCGGGACCGGCACGATCCAGGCTCCGGACACAAGATTTCCACGTATCGAACGCGCGGGCCTCAGCCGGCCCGCTTCCGCTGTTTCGGCGTCAAGCCGGGGCAGCGAGCGGTCGCTCGAAGGTTCTGCGGACCTTCCGACACTGCGCGTGCGATACGCCCATGAACCCAACGGCCGGCATGCTTCCGCAATTGGAGAACAAATGGCTTCGACTTCTGCTGATACCTATAGCCCGTCGCGCGACGATTTCGCTGCGATGCTCGACGAGTCCTTTGCAGGCGGCAACCTGCAGGAAAGCTCCGTCATCAAGGGCAAGGTGGTTGCAATTGAAAAGGACATGGCCGTCATCGACGTCGGCCTGAAGACCGAGGGCCGCGTCGCCCTGCGCGAATTTTCCGGCCCCGGCCGTGACAGTGAACTGAAGGTCGGCGACGAGGTGGAAGTGTTCCTCGATCGCATCGAGAACGCCCTCGGCGAAGCCGTGCTGTCGCGCGACAAGGCGCGCCGCGAAGAGAGCTGGGGCAAGCTCGAGAAGGCGTTCCAGAACAACGAGAAGGTCAACGGCGTCATCTTCAACCAGGTCAAGGGCGGCTTCACCGTTGACCTCGACGGTGCCGTGGCCTTCCTGCCGCGCTCGCAGGTCGACATCCGTCCGATCCGCGACGTTGCACCGCTGATGAACAACTCGCAGCCGTTCCAGATCCTCAAGATGGATCGCCGCCGCGGCAACATCGTGGTGTCGCGCCGCACCGTGCTGGAAGAGACCCGCGCCGAGCAGCGCCAGGAGCTGGTGCAGAACCTCGAAGAGGGTCAGGTCATCGACGGCGTGGTCAAGAACATCACCGATTACGGTGCGTTCGTCGATCTCGGCGGCATCGACGGCCTGCTGCACGTCACCGACATCGCGTGGCGCCGCGTCAACCATCCGACCGAGGTGCTCTCGATCGGCCAGACCGTGAAGGTCAAGATCATCAAGATCAACCACGAGACGCACCGCATCTCGCTGGGCATGAAGCAGCTGCTGGACGATCCGTGGCAGGGCATCGAAGCCAAGTACCCGCTGGGTGCCCGCTTCACCGGCCGCGTCACCAACATCACCGACTACGGTGCGTTCGTCGAGCTCGAGCCGGGCATCGAAGGCCTGATCCACGTCTCCGAGATGTCGTGGACCAAGAAGAACATGCACCCCGGCAAGATCGTTTCGACCTCGCAGGAAGTCGAAGTGCAGGTGCTGGAAGTCGATTCCGTCAAGCGCCGCATCTCGCTCGGCCTCAAGCAGACCATGCGCAACCCCTGGGAGGTCTTCGTCGAAGGTCACCCGACCGGTTCGGTGGTCGAGGGCGAGGTCAAGAACAAGACCGAGTTCGGTCTGTTCCTGGGCCTCGAGGGCGACGTCGACGGCATGGTCCATCTCTCCGATCTCGACTGGAAGCTTCCGGGCGAGCAGGTGATCGACAACTACAAGAAGGGCGACATGGTGAAGGCCGTGGTGCTCGATGTGGACGTCGAGAAGGAGCGTATCTCGCTCGGCATCAAGCAGCTCGAAGGCGACCCCTTCGCCGAGCCGGGCGATGTCAAGAAGGGCGCCGTCGTGACCTGCGAAGTGCTCGAAGTGAAGGAAAGCGGTATCGAGGTGAAGATCGCCGGTACCGACTTCTCGACCTTCATCAAGCGCTCCGAGCTTGCCCGTGACCGCAACGACCAGCGCGCCGAACGCTTCGCCGTCGGCGAGAAGGTCGACGCCCGCGTGATCCAGTTCGACAAGAAGGCCCGCAAGGTCCAGGTGTCGATCAAGGCGCTCGAAGTTGCCGAAGAGAAGGAAGCCATCGCGCAATACGGCTCCTCCGATTCGGGTGCGACGCTCGGCGACATCCTGGGCACCGCGCTCAAGAACCGCGACAGCAAGTAAGCGGAACGTTCTTTTCGCTGACATCGAAGCCCCGGCGCGAGCCGGGGCTTTTTTGTTGGGCTCGTCGTTCTTGTAGCCCGATGGAGCACAGCGAAACCCGTGGGGCTCCAAACGTGGCACGAATCCCGGATGACGCTGCGCTTCATCCGGGCTACGCAGTCGCAGGCCTTGTTTTCTTCAAATTGCGCCGCAATTGATGTATCCAGATAAGCCGTTGGTCACGCCGTGACGGCACAACGCGTCCCATCTTTCATTTGGAGATATTCCGATGTCGCTCGATTCGGACATCATCGTCGATCGCCGCCGGATCCGTCGCAAGCTGACGTTCTGGCGCGTCGTGGCCGCGCTGATCGCGATCGCGGCGATCGCAAGCGCCGCGCTGATCGCGACACCCGGCGCGCGGGGTAGCTTCGCATCCGCCGGCTCGATCGCGCGGGTTCACATCGAGGGCCTGATCCGCAGCGATTCCGATCGCACGCAGGCGCTGGAACGGCTGGAGAATTCGCAGGCCGCCGCCGTCATCGTTCACATCAACTCGCCGGGCGGCACCACCGCCGGCTCCGAGCAGCTCTACGATTCGCTGGTCCGGCTGAAGGCGAAGAAGCCGCTCGTCGTGGTGGTCGAAGGCCTGGCTGCCTCCGGCGGCTACATCACGGCGATCGCGAGCGATCACATCATCGCCCAGCAGAGCTCGCTGGTCGGATCGATCGGCGTGCTGTTCCAATATCCCAACGTCAGCGAGCTCTTGAAGACCATCGGCGTCAAGGTCGAGGAGGTGAAGTCGTCGCCGCTGAAGGCCGCGCCGAACGGTTTCGAGCCGACCAGCCCCGAAGCGCGGGCCGCCCTCGATGCGCTGGTGAAGGATTCCTACGCCTGGTTCAGGGGATTGGTGAAGGATCGGCGTGGCATGGATGACACGCAGCTCGAGAAAGTGGCCGACGGCCGCGTCTTCACCGGACGCCAGGCGATCGCCCTCAAGCTGATCGACCAGATCGGCGACGAGAAGACGGCGGTGTCCTGGCTCGTCGAGCACAAGAGCGTCAAGAAGGGTCTGCCGGTACGCGATTACAAGCTCCAGCCGCGTTTTGGCGATCTGACGTTCCTCAAGACGGCGGCCGCCGTCACGCTGGAAGCGCTTGGTTTGAGCTCGATTGCGCATCAAATCGGGCAAACCGGCGTCGCGCAGGCGGTCGATCGGTTCGGAATGGACGGAATGCTGGCGCTGTGGCAACCGGCCACCTCGAACTGAGGTGTCTAGGCGAGCTTCCCAAGGTTTTCCCGTCTGACGGGCATCGGGGCAGCCCGCTTTTTCGGCATTTGTCACGCATTTTCACGACGCTCAACCTTGATTTAGCGTCTTGACAGATCAAGGTATTTTCACGGAAATGGTCATCCGCACGCTCCCGGGTCCTATCTCTCGATGATCAAATCCGAACTTGTTCAGCGTATCGCCGAGCACAACCCGCATCTGTACCAGCGGGATGTCGAGAACATTGTGAATGCGATTCTCGAGGAGATCGTAGCGGCCCTCGCGCGCGGCGATCGCGTCGAGCTGCGCGGCTTCGGTGCCTTCTCGGTCAAGCATCGCCCCGCACGCGCCGGGCGTAATCCGCGTACCGGCGCCCATGTGCCCGTCGATCAGAAGAGCGTTCCGTTCTTCAAGACTGGCAAGGAAATGCGCGAGCGGCTGAACCGCGACCATCCGGATCCCGGCGCGGCGGACTGAGCCGGCCAGGTTGTCTGCGGTCGCGCATGACGCGGCTGCGAGCTTGATTCAAGGCGAGCGAAGCGAGATGCGAAAGTTCCTGACCGCGCTGATCGTGATTCCGCTGGGCCTGATCCTGGTGGCGTTTGCCGTCGCCAACCGGCATTTCGTCACGGTCTCGTTCGATCCCTTCATTGCGGACGATCCGTCATTGTCGATCACCTTGCCGCTGTTCCTGCTGCTGATCCTGGTGGCGGCCATCGGGGTCTTCGCGGGCGGCTGTGCCGTTTGGTTCGGCCAGCGGCACTGGCGGCGCTCCGCGCGCCGGCACGAGGCGGAGGCCCGGGCCGCCAGGGGCGAACTGGCCGATCTGCGGGCCCAAGCGGCCGCGGCGAGGCCCGAATCCCAGCGCCTTCCGGCCCCGATCGGGGTGGGGCTCTACGGGCCCATCGGGCGAGACAAGCAGCGTGCGACGTTGTAGAAGCGGCCGCAACGCAAAACCCTTTTTTCCGGCCGCGAGCCCGCGGTCTCCATTTGCCTTGAGATCATGTCCCTGCTCGTCAAGATCTGCGGCCTGTCCACGCGCGAGACGCTTCAAACGGCGCTCGCGGCGGGTGCGGATATGGTGGGCTTCGTGTTCTTCCCGCCGTCGCCGCGGCACCTGTCCCTCGAGCTCGGCGGCGAGCTCGGCCGCCAGGTCGAGGGGCGCGCGCTCAAGGTGGCGCTGACCGTCGATGCCGATGATGCCACGCTCGACAACATCATGGACGCGCTGTCGCCGGACATTTTCCAGCTCCACGGCAAGGAGAGCGTCGCGCGGCTGCGCGACATCAAGCAGCGGTTCGGCCGCCCGGTGATGAAGGCGCTGCCGGTCGAGACGGGGGCCGATCTCGCCGTGTTGCCGGGCTATGCTGCGGTCGCCGACCGCATCCTGTTCGATGCGAGGCCTCCGAAAGACGCGACGCGGCCGGGCGGGCTCGGAGCGCCGTTCGATTGGCACCTGCTGCAAAACCTTGAGCTCGCGCTGCCGTATATGGTTTCAGGCGGACTTCACGCCGACAACCTCGCCGAGGCGCTCCGCGTCACCCGCGCCGGCGGCGTCGACGTCTCCTCTGGTGTCGAGAGCGCCCCCGGCGTCAAAGACCCAGAAATGATCAAGGCCTTCATTCGCGCCGCGCGCGCTACTCAAGAGTTGAGCGTCCGATGAACATCGCCAAGCCAAATTCCTACCGCAGCGGCCCCGACGATCGCGGCCATTTCGGCATTTTCGGCGGCCGCTTCGTCGCCGAAACGTTGATGCCGCTGATCCTCGATCTCGAGAAGGCCTACACCGCGGCCAAGGCCGATCCGGCATTCCAGGCCGAGATGAACGGCTATCTCAAGAACTATGTCGGCCGGCCCTCGCCGCTCTATTTCGCCGAACGCCTGACGGAGCATCTCGGCGGCGCCAAGATCTACCTCAAGCGCGAGGAGCTCAACCACACCGGCTCGCACAAGGTGAACAACGTGCTCGGCCAGATCATGCTGGCGCGGCGCATGGGCAAGAAGCGCATCATCGCCGAGACCGGCGCGGGCCAGCACGGCGTCGCCACCGCGACGCTGTGCGCGCGCTTCGGGCTGGAATGCGTGGTCTATATGGGCGCCGTCGACGTCGAGCGGCAGCAGCCCAACGTCATCCGCATGGAGATGCTGGGCGCCAAGGTGATGCCGGTGCAGTCGGGCACGCGCACGCTGAAGGACGCCATGAACGAGGCGCTGCGCGACTGGGTCACCAACGTGCACAACACCTTCTATTGCATCGGCACGGTGGCGGGCCCGCATCCCTATCCGACCTTGGTGCGCGACTTCCAGTCGATCATCGGCAACGAGACCAAGGCGCAGATGCAGGAGGTCGAGGGCCGCCTGCCGGACTCGCTGGTCGCCTGCATCGGCGGCGGCTCCAACGCGATGGGCCTGTTCCATCCGTTCCTCGACGACCCCTCGGTCGAAATCTTCGGCGTCGAGGCCGCCGGCCATGGGCTGACGCAGCTGCATGCCGCGTCGATCGCGGGCGGCCGTCCCGGCGTGCTGCACGGCAACCGCACCTATCTCTTGATGGACGCCGACGGCCAGATCCAGGACGCCCATTCGATCTCGGCCGGTCTCGACTATCCCGGCATCGGACCCGAGCATTCCTGGCTGCACGAGGTCGGCCGCGTGAATTATCTCTCAGCGACCGACGACGAGGCGCTTGCCGCGTTCCAGCTGCTCTCGAAGCTCGAAGGCATCATCCCCGCGCTCGAACCCGCGCATGCCATCGCCAAGGTGATGGAGCTCGCGCCGAAGCGACCGCAAGACCACCTGATGGTCGTCAACCTCTCCGGCCGCGGCGACAAGGACGTCCCGCAAGTCGGCGACATCCTGAGGGGCAAGAAGTGACCACGCGTATCGATACTCGTTTCGCCGAGCTTGCGAAGCAGGGCCGCTCGGCCTTCGTGACCTTCCTGATGGCCGGCGATCCCGATCCCGCGACCTCGCTCGAGATCATCAAGGCGTTGCCGAAATCAGGCGCCGACGTGATCGAGATCGGCATGCCCTTCACCGATCCGATGGCCGACGGTCCGTCGATCCAGGCCGCAGGCCTGCGTGCGCTGAAGGCCGGCATGACGCTGAAGAAGACGCTCGAGCTGGTGCGCGGCTTCCGCAAGGACGACAATGCGACGCCGATCGTGCTGATGGGCTATTACAACCCGATCTACATTTACGGCGTCGACAAATTCCTCGTCGATGCCAAGGCCGCCGGCGTCGACGGCCTCATCATCGTCGATCTGCCGCCGGAGGAAGACGAGGAGCTCTGCCTGCCCGCGATGAAGGCGGGTCTCAACTTCATCCGCCTGGCGACGCCGACCACCGACGACAAGCGCCTGCCTGCGGTGCTCGCCAACACGTCCGGCTTCGTCTACTACGTCTCCATCACCGGCATCACCGGTGCTGCGGCCGCGGACTCTACGGCAGTTAGCGAGGCTGTTGCTCGCATCAAGCGGCACACCAAGCTGCCGGTCTGCGTCGGCTTCGGCATCCGCACGCCCGAGACCGCCCGCGCGATCGCATCCCACGCCAATGGCGCCGTGGTCGGCACCGCGCTGGTCGATGCGCTCAAGAACAGCCTCGATGCCGAGGGACGGGCGACCGCCAAAACCGTTAACGCGGTCGCCGAGTTGACGGCGGCCTTGGCCCAGGGCGTCAAGGGCGCGCAACAGGCGGCGGAATAGGCCATAATTCCGCTTTAGCCCTTCAGTTTGAGCATGATCTTGTCGGAAAACCGCTTCACACTTTTCCGGATCATGCTCTAACGCGGACGACACGGCGGCTTGCCGGGCGCAGGTCCGGCCGCCATATATCCTTTCAGGCGGCCCTCCGCGGGTTCGCACATCGGAGCAAACCATGAACTGGCTTACCAATGTGGTCCGGCCGAAGATCCGCAACATGCTGCGGCGGGAGACGCCGGAGAATCTGTGGATCAAGTGCCCGGATTCCGGACAGCTCGTGTTCTACAAGGACGTCGAGGCCAACCAGTTCGTCATCCCCGGCTCGAACTACCACATGCGCATGGGCGCCGTGGCGCGTCTGAAGTCGATCTTCGACAACGAGACCTGGTTCGACGTCGCGTTGCCCGAGGTGACGCCCGACCCGCTCAAGTTCCGCGACGAGAAGAAATACGTCGACCGCATCAAGGACGCGCGGGCGCGGACCAATCTCAACGACGCGATCAAGGTCGGCTACGGCAAGCTCGAAGGCTCGGCCGTCGTCGTCGCCGTGCAGGATTTCGACTTCATGGGCGGCTCGCTCGGCATGGCCGCGGGCGAGGCCATCGTGCGCGGGATGGAGCTTGCGGTCGAGAAGAACTCGCCCTTCATCGTGTTCGCCGCATCCGGCGGTGCGCGCATGCAGGAGGGCATCCTGTCGCTGATGCAGATGCCGCGCACCACGGTCGCGGTGCAGATGCTGCGTGAGGCCAAGCTGCCCTACATCGTCGTGCTGACCAATCCGACCACCGGCGGCGTCACCGCGTCCTATGCGATGCTGGGCGACGTGCAGATCGCCGAGCCCGGCGCGCTGATCGGCTTTGCCGGCGCGCGCGTGATCGAGCAGACCATTCGTGAAAAGCTTCCCGAGGGTTTCCAGCGCGCCGAGTACCTCAAGGAGCACGGCATGGTCGACATGGTCGTGCATCGGCATGAGCTGCGCCCGACCCTGGCGCGGCTCTGCCGCCTGCTGACCAAGGCGCCGGCGCAGGATGGCGCATCGAAGCCAGCGCAGGCCGCTACCGGCCCGGCACAGATCGTATCGGCCGCTGAGACGGCGCCGGCTGCGCCCCACGCGTGAACGCGTCTCCGGACAGCACGAAGACGCCGCTCGGCGCGTTGATCGGGCGGCTGTCGGTCCTGCATCAGAAACGCATCGATCTGGGCCTTGAGCGGATGCACCGGCTGCTCGAACGGCTCGGGCATCCCGAACGCAAGCTTGCGCCGGTGATCCACATCGCCGGCACCAATGGCAAGGGCTCGACGCTGGCCTATCTGCGCGCGACGCTGGAGGCAGCTAGCTTGCGCGTCCACGCCTATACCTCGCCTTATCTCGTCCGCATCAACGAGTGTTTTCGGCTCGGCCGCCTCGGTGGCGGCGTTCTGGTCGGCGACGACGAGTTGCGCGCGGCGCTGGAAGAGGTCGAGCGCGTCAATGCCGGCGAAGCCGCGACCTTGTTCGAGCTCAAGACGGCAGCCGCCTTTCATTTGTTCGCGCAGAATCCGGCCGACGTGGTGCTGCTCGAAGTCGGCCTTGGCGGCCGGCTCGACTCGACCAACGTCATCGACGTTCCGGCGGCCTGCGTGATTACGCCCGTCAGCATGGATCACATGGACTTTCTCGGCGATACGTTGACCTCGATCGCCGGCGAGAAGGCCGCGATCATCAAGCGCGGCGTGCCGGTGATCTCTGCGGAGCAGGCGCCGGACGCGATGGCCGTGATCGAGGCGCAAGCCAAGCGCATGCGTGCGCCGCTGTTTGCCGCCAGCGAGAGCTGGCACGTCAATGTCGAGCGCGGCCGTCTGGTCTATTCCGACGACCGCGGCCTGATGGATCTCCCGGCGCCGCGTCTGTTCGGCCGCCACCAATTCGCCAATGCCGGCCTCGCCATCGCGACGCTGCGCGCGATCCCTGAGCTTAAGGTGAGCCACGCCGCCTTCGAGGCCGGTATTGTCGGCGCCGACTGGCCGGCGCGGATGCAGCGCATCACCTCAGGCGAGTTGCTGTCCTGGGGTCCGCAGGGCTCCGAGATTTGGCTCGACGGCGGGCACAATGCCGAAGGCGGCCGCGTCGCAGCCGCCGCGCTCGGCGACCTCGAAGAGCGGGTGTCGCGGCCGCTGGTCGTGATCGCCGGCATGATGGCCAACAAGGATGCGCAAGGATTTTTGGCCAATTTCGCCGGCCTGACCCGTCACATCATCGCGGTGCCGATCCCCGACACCGAGAACGCGATGCCGGTGGACCGCCTCGCGGATGCCGCGCGCAGCCTCGGCATGCGCGTCGAGATCGCGCCCGGAATCGAAGCCGCGTTGCGTGCATTGGCGAAACTCGCCTACGAGGTGCCGCCGCGTATCCTGATCACCGGCTCGCTATATCTGGCCGGCCATGTGCTCGCCATCAACGGCACGCCGCCTGCATAGCTGTCGTGTCCCGGACGCGCGAAGCGCGAGCCGGGACCCAGAATGCCGCAACATGGGCCCCGGCTCAGCAGCGCACCGCGGAAGACGCGCTGCGCTGCGTCCGGAGCACAAAGCAGGGGATAACAAAAATGCGCTTTGCCGCCATCGCCGACGTTCACGGAAACTACCTCGCGCTGGAGGCGGTGCTCGCCGACATTCGCGCGCTTGACATCACCGCCATCGTCAATCTCGGCGACATGCTGAGCGGCCCACTCGATGCGCGCCGCACCATCGAGATCCTGATGAATCTCGATGCCATGCATGTGCTCGGCAACCACGACCGCTATCTGCTCGATCGTCCACCGGAGAAGATGGGCTCGTGGGATCGTCCCGCCCATGCGGCGCTCGACGCCGCGCAGCTGGACTGGCTGCGCGCGCAGCCCATGACGCGGGTGTTCCGCGACCAGGTGTTTCTCTGTCACGCGACCCCCGGCAATGACGAGGTGTACTGGCTCGACATTGTGCATCCCGATGGCGCAGTCGCGCTGTCGCCGCTGGACCGGATCGAGCAATTTGCGTCGGGACTCACGCAATCGCTGATCCTTTGCGCCCACACCCATATCGCCCGCGCCGTGCACCTGCGCGACGGCCGGCTGATCGTCAATCCCGGCAGCGTCGGCAGTCCCGGCTTTCGCGACAAGCATCCGTATCCGCATGTCGTCGAAGCCGGCACGCCGCATGCGCGTTATGCCATCCTCGAGCTGGTGGATGGTGTCTGGCAGGTGACGTTCCGCCACGTCGCGTATGATCACGAGACGATGGCGGCGCTGGCGCGCCGCAATGGCCAGCCTGAGCTGGCGAACGCGCTGGCAACGGGATGGATCGGGTAGCTGTCGTCTCGTAGCCCGGATGGAGCGCAGCGTAATCCGGGGCCTGCTCCTCGTGGCACGATTCCCGGATTGCGCTGCGCTCCATCCGGGCTACTTCAGCAGCTTCATCGGATCCGCCGCCTTCTGCTTCAGCTGCTCGAACGTGCATTGTCGAGGCGCCTTGTCGGGACGCCAGCGCAGGATCGAGGTGCCGTGGCGGAAGCGCTCGCCGCTGAAATGGTCGTAGCAGATTTCGATCACCAGCTTCGGCTTCAGCGGACACCATTTCGCCGAGCGCTCGGTCGACCAGCGGCTCGGCCCGCCCGGTGCATTGCCGGTGAAGCCAGGCTCGCCGATCAGCGCCTCCAGCCGGTCGGTCAGCGCGGGCTTCTCTTGCGCCTTGATCGCGGAGGTGAAGCCGACATGGTGCAGCAAGCCGGCATCGTCGTAGAGCCCGAGCAGCAGCGATCCCACCACTTTACGGCCGGCGATCTTGTTGGTGGCATAGCGGAAGCCGCCGACCACGCAATCGGCGCTGCGGAATTTCTTGATCTTCTGCATGCCGTCGCGATTTCCGGCCTGGTAGGGCAAGTCGATGCGCTTGGCGATGACGCCGTCCGAGCCGCCGCCGGATTTCGCCAGCCATTTCTTGGCCGTGGCGTAACTTGTCGTCGCCGGCGAAAGGCGAAAGGGGCTGCCCTTGAGATTGGCTTTCGCAAAGGCATCCAGCGCCGGCCGGCGCTCGTTCAGCATCTTCTCCGCCAAGCCTTTCTCCCGAGCCGTCGCAAGCAGATCGAACGCGAGGTACAGGGCCGGCGTTTCCTGCGAGAGCTTTTTCACGCGGCTTGCGGCGGGATGGATCCGTTGCAGCAGCGCGTCGAAGGAAAAGCCCTTGCCATGCGGCACGACGAGCTCACCGTCGAGCGTGAAACGATCCGCCTTCAGCTCCAGCGCAGCGGAAACGACTTCCGGAAAATAGCGCGCGAGGTCCTCGCCGGATTTCGAGCGCAGATCGACATCACCGCCGTTGCGTGAGAGCAGGCAGCGAAAGCCATCCCATTTCGGCTCGTACTGCCACTCCTTGCCGCGCGGGATTTCGTCGACCGACCGCGCCTCCATCGCGACAAGAGAGGTCGATCGTCGGGCGCGCTTTGCGGGAGCAGCAGGCAAGGGCGGGACTCGTCATACGCTGAACACGTCCCATCAACGCAGAACGGCCGGCATTTCGCCGGCCGTTGTCGAAAAAATTCTTAATCGCAGGTGGATCAGACCGCCGAGGTGATCCACTGCTGCAGCTTCGCCTTCGGCGCCGCGCCGACCTGGCGGGAGGCCATCTCGCCGCCCTTGAAGATCATCAGGGTGGGGATCGACATCACGCCGTACTTCGAGGCGGTCTTCGGGCTCTCGTCGACGTTGAGCTTCACGATCTTGACCTTGTCGCCCATCGCGCCGGCGATCTCATCGAGGGCGGGCGCGATCATGCGGCACGGGCCGCACCATTCGGCCCAGAAATCGACGACGACAGGGCCGTTCGCCTTGAGCACTTCGGCTTCGAAATCAGTGTCGGAAACCTTGCCAACGGCCATGGGAATACCTCGTTCGGTTGAAAGAGAATCGGCGCGACCTGGAATCGCGCCGGGGATCATGGCGTCAACCTATGAACGGCCCCTTGCCGGGTCAAGGACGCTCACGCTGAGATGAAGGGATGCCAGTGCCGCGTCCAGCGCGGGGGCTGAAATCTCCATATATTCAAGGGCCTCGGTCCAAAGCAGGACGGCCCGGATCGGGGTCTGGGGATAAAGCCGCGAGAGCACCGCCCGGTACAGCGCCAGCTGCCGGACATAGGCCGTGGGCGCCTCGCTGGCGCTCCCAGGCGCGGCCTGGTTGGTTTTGAAATCGACGATCAAGACCTCCTCCGGGCGAACGACCAGCCGGTCGATCTGCCCGGACACCAGGGCCGGCGGGCGGCCCGGCCGCTCCAGCCTGCCGGCGATAGCGACCTCCGCCCGGCTCCCGGCGGCGAACACCGGCGCAAAGCGCGGTTCGGTGATCAAAGCGAGCACCTTGTCGGCCAGCGCGGCGCGGTCGGCCTCGGTCCAGTCCGAGGCATTGCGCGCCATGAAGCCGAGCGCCGCCTCGCGCCGGCGGTCGGTGGCGATATCAGGCAGCGATTGCAGGAGACGGTGGACCAGCGTGCCGCGTTGCAGCGCCAGCGCGCGGGACTGCACCGATTCGCCGGAGCGTACGCTGCGGCCCTCCTCAGCCGGCTGACCGGACGGACGGACCAGGTCATCGTCGACGGTCTCGCGCGGTGCCGGCGTCCGCAGCCAGTCCGGCAGCGCGATCGTCTGCTGCACGGACGCCGCCGGCATGCCCAAGGTCGCGACATCCTCCGGGCGGGCGAAACGGGTGACCTTGCCGAGCGGCGTCTCGATCACCTGCTTGTCCAGGCCAGCGCCCGCGAGCCCGGTGTCGACCAGGTCATACCAGCTCAGCTTGCGGACCGTCTTCATGTTGCCGGGCATGCAGCCGCCGACGATCAGGCGGTCGGCCGCGCGCGTCATCGCGACGTAGAGCAGGCGGCGATATTCGTCCTCGGTCTCCTCGATCATCGCCTTGCGCGCTTCTGCAACCGGCTTGGGATCATCAGCCTTGCGTCCGGCCCAGACCACCACCTCGCCGCCATTGCCGCGCGGCACCTGAATCAGGCGCAGACGCTGGGAGTCCGCGGGCGACGACGTGGTGTCCACCATGAACACGACGGAGGCTTCGAGGCCCTTGGCGCCGTGTACCGTCATCACCCGCACCTCGTCGCGCGAGATCTCCATGTCGCGCTTCACCTCGGTGTCAGCCGAGCGCAGCCAAGCCATGAGGCCTTGCAGTGAGGCCGGCGCCTTGCGCTCGTAGTTCAGCGCCAGCTCCAGGAATTCGTCGAGCGCGTCGTTGGCCTCGTGACCGAGCCGGCGCAGGATGCGGGCCCGCCCGCCGTCGCCTCCGAGCAGCCAGGCATAGAACGCGAACGGCGTCTCCTCGCGCGCGCGCATCTCGCAGGCTTCGAGTCGGCGCAACACGGTCGCGAACTTCTCGCTCCCCGCAGCATGCTCGCCGAGCGCGCGGCGCAGCGATCCCTTGCGGCCATGGGCCAGCTGGAACAGGTCGTCGTCGTCGAGCCCGAACAGCGGGCTCTTCAGGGCCACCGCCAGCGCGAGATCATCCTGCGGCAGCAGCAGCGCATCGGCCAAGTTCATCAGGTCGATGATGCCAATATGTTCGGTGAGCTTGAGCCGGTCGGCGCCGGCGACCGGGACGCCTGCGTGCTTCAGCGCCTGGATCACGGCGTCGAACGCATTGCCGCGCCGGCGCACCAGGATCAGCATGTCGCCGTAGCGCAGCGGCCGGCGCTCGCCTTCGTGTCCCGTCAGCGTGCCGCTCTCGACCAGCCGCTTGATCTCGGCCTGGATACGGCGCGCAAGCTTGACCTCGGGGCTGGTGACGGCGACGCCGTCGAACGGGGCGCGCCAGCCCTCGATATCCTGCCTGTCCTCGGCTTCGGCGAGATCCCACAGCTCGACGACGCTCGGACCCGCATCGCTGAGGGAATTGTGCAAGGGGTGGCCGATGTCGATCGAATGAATGCTCTTGTAGATCGTGGGCTCGCGGAAGACATGATCGACCGAATGCAGGATCGTGGCACCCGAACGGAACGAATAGGTGAAGGCGACCGGGTCGAACTTCAATCCGGCGGCTTTGAACCGACGGTCCAGCTCTCGCTTGCGCTTGTCGAACTCGTGCGGGTCAGCGCCCTGGAACGAGAAGATCGATTGCTTCTCGTCGCCGACCGCAAACACCGTGCGGTTCAGCCCCTCGCGCGCGCCTTCTCCGGCCGTGAACTCCGAAATGATGTGCGCGACGAGGTCCCACTGCCGGGGGCTGGTGTCCTGGGCCTCGTCGATCAGCACATGATCGACGCCGCGGTCGAGCTTGTAATGCACCCAGCCCGAGGCGACGCGGTCCAGCATCGCCAGCGTCTTGTCGATGAGGTCGTCGTAGTCGAGCAGCCCTCGTTCCTGCTTCTCGCGGCGGTAGTTCGCGGCGGCGGCGGTCGCGATGTGCAGCAAGGCCTCGGTGCGATCGCGCATCGTCACTGCGCGGCGCCTCTCGATCAGCGCTTCGAGCCGTTGCGCCTCATTATCAAACAGGCGGGCGATAGACGGATTCAACTTCTCAAATTGCTTGGTTACCAGAGAGTCGCGGGGCTCAAGCTTCTCCGTGAGAAAAACGGTAAGATACTCGTCGACCTGCGCGCTGCCGCTAAATACAGTCGCTCCATGGAGACGGTCTGCCTGCTTCTGATCCGACTTGGTACCTTCTCTTAGTGCAAGGGCAATTGCGTCCCAGCGCGATCGCGGCAAATAGGGCCCGTCGAGGATCTCCGTCTCGACATCCTCGATGCGATCGCTCGCATCAACGCCCAGAACCGCAGCCATCTGCGCAGCAGCCGCTTCCGCGTTGCCGGCCTCGTCGGTCCACGCCATGAAATGATCGCGGCTGAGACAGGCCTCGCGCACGACTTCCTTGAAGGTGACGTCCGCGGCGCTCGCCATCGCGGTCAACAAGGCGCGGCCGGTGACGCTGTCCGGATCGCGCGCAGCCTCCAGCAACACCTTCAGATTGGCGCGCTCCATCATGTCATTCTGGTCGCGCTCGTCGATCACGGCGAAGCGCGCGGGAACGTTGGCCTCGAACGGAAATTGCTGCAGCAGGCGCGTGCACAGCGCGTGGATGGTCTGCACCTTCAAGCCGCCCGGCGTCTCCAGCGCGCAGGCGAACAGTTTTCGCGCGTCGCGGCGCAGCTTTGCATTGGGATGCGGGATGCCGACGGCGCGGATCGCCGCGTCGAGCGCGGCGTCATCCAGGGTCACCCAATGCCCGAGCGTGGTGAACACGCGCTCGGCCATGTTGGCGGCGGCCGCCTTGGTGAAGGTGATGCAGAGGATCTTTTCCGGCGGCACGCCTGATAGCAAGAGGCGGATCACGCGCTGCACCAGCACATGCGTCTTGCCCGAGCCGGCATTGGCCGACACGAAAGCCGAGGCGGTCGGGTCCGAGGCGCGAGCCTGCCGCGCGCGCACTTCATCCGGGATGGGGCGGGGCGCCTTCACCATTCCTCGATCCCCAATCCGCCGGCCGCTGACCATTCCTTGATCCGGGCGAGGTCGTCATAGGTGCCGTAGCGGTTCGCCCACATCGGCAGGTTCAGCGATGTGTAGGGCTGGTTCTCGTCCTCGAAAGCACGGACCAGCGCTTCCAGCTTTGCGCGCGCTTCCGCGGCGGCCGTATCCGGCGGCTGCGGTTCGTCGCCCTGCTTGTATTTGAGCTCGAGGATGCGCTCCTCGCCCGGCGGGTTGTTGCCGCTGAGGCGGACATAGACGAGTTGGCTCACCGACGAACCCGCGTCGATCTCGGGGAAGCCGCCTTCGCGCAGGATCGCCGCCTCCAGCGTCAGCTGCGGCGACAGGCCCATGCGGACCTGCTTGCCGGTCGGCGGCTGTCCGGTCTTGTAGTCGAGGATGGCATAGCCGCCGCCCTGGCGCCGCTCGATGCGATCGGCGCGCGCGGACAGATGGAAGGTGCGCGCGTTGTCGAGCCGGATCGAGATCTCGCCGCGGGTCTCGGCCATGATCGCCTCGATCGCATCCCGTCGCGCCGTCTCCCATTCGCCGAACCAGCGTGCGATGCGCTGGAAGCGCGGCCACCACAACGCCCGCGCCTCGGGGCGCTCCATCAACGGTGCGAAATGCTTCTCGCCGATCGCGCGCAGCACCCGGGCGGGATCATCAGGCAGGCGCGTCGCGTAGTGTTCCGTGAACTCGCCGATCGCCTCATGGATCGCCGAGCCGCGGTCGGCCGCCGAGAGCGGCATGTCGACCGGATCGAGCGCATCCAGCCGCAGAATGTGCTTTGCGTAAATCGTGTAGGGATCGCGCAGCCAGTCCTCGATCGCGGTCACCGACATCTTGAGCGGGCGCGTCGCGCGCGGCGGCCGGGGCTCGGGCTGCTTGATCGGCTTGACCTCGGCTGGCTGGTCCAGCGCGCCCGCGAACTGCACGTATTTTTCACCGGCCTGGATCGCCGTGGTCCAGAGATCATCTCCCGCGACCGCCTCCAGCCGGTGCAGGAAACGCGAAGCCACCGCCGGCGCGCCGCCGGCCTTGGCGGAATGGGTGAGGATCACCTCGTCGCCGCCGAGCAGTTGCGCGAAGTCGTGCGCGGAGAGGCCGATGCGGCGCTCCGGCAGGTCGAGCCCAAGCTCATGTCGCATCGGCCGGCTCAGCCAGGGATCGATGCGCGGCGCCGGCGGCCAGACGCCTTCGATCAGGCCGCCGACGATGATGCGGTCGGCCTGCATCAGGCGCGACTCCAGCGGGCCGTAGATATGCAGCCGCGCGCCTGGTCTGTCCGGCCGCCGCACCGCGCGATCACTGAACGCGGTCTGGAAGACGTCCGGATAGTCCGCTAGCTGCACCATCAATCCGCTGATCGTGCCGCCGCGCAGGAGATCATCGAAGGCGCTGGCGAGCGCGAGCCCCTCGCGGTCCTCGAAGGCGAGCGGGATGCCCTGCTCGTCGCGCGCCAGCTCGATCATGATCTCGCGATGCCGGTGCGCGAGCTCGGCGAAGTCGTAAGGCTTCGATGACGCCATGCTCTCGATCGGCGCCAGCGCTTTTTGCAGGGCATCGATCAGGCCCTGGATGCGATCGAGATCCTCGGCCTTGAGACGTGCGCGCGGCTCGGCGCGGTGCAGCGCGGAGGCCTCGCTCCGCCACAATTTTGCGAGCTCCTCGCGGAAGCGGTTGAATTCGCGCAAGAGGCCGGCCGTGCCGGCAGGCGGCCGCGTGCCGCGCAAGACCGCCAGCTCGAGGCCTTCGATCGCCGCCTTCCACGCGCCGGGCGCGCGGCCGAGCCGGCAGAGCGGATGCTTCAGCAGCGCCAGCAGCGTCGGCGGCTCCAATCCCTTCGTCGCCGCCTCTGCCGCAAGGCGTGCGAAGATTCCGGCGGAGGTTTCCATCAGGACGTCGCCGCCGGAATCGTCGAAACCGAGGCCCCATCGGCTGAGCGCGGCCATCACCCGTCGCGCCAGCGCACGGTCGGGCGTCACCAGCGCCGCCGTCTTATCGAGATGCCTCGCTTCGCGCATCGCAATCGCGATGGCGAGAGCTTCCATTTCGGGATTGGGAGCTTCGACGACCGCTAGCCTCGTCATGCCGCCGGCGATCTTTGCGGCGACATCCGGCTGCTTCAGCCGGTCGTGCCAGACTTCCGTCTTGGCGGAGGGCCGCATCGATTCGGAGGCGAGCAGGTCGCGGCCGCCTTCGGCCGGCGGCTGAAGAATCTCGACGTCGCTGCGCTTGATGCCGAAGCGCTGCAGCAGCGCGTTCATGGCATATTGCGGATGGTTGGAGGCCGGAGGCTCCGCGAATTTGCCAAGCGCATCGCGCACGCCGCCGATCGTTCGCCAGGAATCCTCGTCGAGATCGGTGTTGAGGCCGGGCAGCACCACGGCGCCATGCGGCAGCGCCGCGACTGCGTGCAGGAATTTCGCGGTGGCCGGCATCGAGCCGGTCGAGCCCGCCGCGATGACAGGCCCGTTCGGATGTGCGGTCAGCCGTTTGGCTTCCGCCGCGATCAGGAGATCGCGCCGCGCCGCCGGCTCGATCCGGTTGATTTCGGCGAGATGACCGGGCCAGGCGATGCGTGCGATGCGCAGGAACTCGAGCGAGTGCTGCCAGTAGCGGTCGAGGTTATCAGGCACGAGGCCGTCGAGCGCGTTCCAGTCGACGCCGCGCGTGACCATGTCGTCGATCAGGCGCGCGAGGTCGCCGGCGAGCGCAAGCGTCGAGGCGGGGCCGCCGACCACCAGCGGCGCCAGCACCGGGCCCTTGGCCCAGGCCGCGACGAGCTGCGCCAATGTCAGTCGCCGTTCGAGCTCGCCGAGCCGCGGCGGAATGTCGAGCGGCGTCGCGCCGGAGAATTGCTCGCCTTCACCAGCGAAAGCGAGCTCGTCCTCGTCGATGTCGCCGAGCGCGACGATGCGCGGCAGCACCACTGCGTCGGCCTTCATCTCGTCGAGGAAGATCTCGCGGACGACGCGCATGGCGCGCCGCGTCGGCAGGTACAGCGTGGCATCGGCAAGCCGCGCCGGTTCCTTGCGCGCCTCGAACCCCTCGACCAGGCGGCCCTCGAGCAGGGCCGTGACGACCGTGCGCAGGAACGGAACTGAGATGGGAACGCTGAAGACGCGCATGAGCTGCCTGATTCGGAAGATCAGGCAATATAGGGAGGCGGGATCAAATGGTCATGGGTGGAGGGGAGATAGTCCCCGCTGTTCGCGAGGCTGGACAGGTGTCATCATCCGCGAAGGCGGATGATCCAGTATTCCAGAGGCGATGGAGTTTGACCCGAGAGGCCGCGGCGTACTGGATGCCCCACCTTCGCGGGGCATGACAGTCTCATATGGTGGGCAAAGCGAAGCGTGCCCACGTTTTTGGCGATCGAGAGAGATGGTGGGCACGGCGCAGGGGCGCCTTTGCCCACTCTACGGCACCATTTGCGTGGCTCTAGGCCACGCTCTCCAGAAACGCCTCTTCCGCGGCATGCACGGCATCGGGCGTGCCGACATGCATCCAGACGCCGTCGAGGCGGAGGCCGAACAGCCGCTCCTGCTCGTTGGCGCGGTCGAACATCCTGGTCAGCGAGAACTCGCCCTTCGGTGCGCCGTCGAAGATCGATGGCGAGAGGATCGCCGCGCCGGCATAGACGAACGGAACGATCTCCTTTTCCTTGCGCTTGCGCAGGGCGCCGTCGGGCAGCATGCCGTAATCGCCGCGGCCGCTATAGCCGATGCTGGTCGCGGTCGGCGCCATCAGCAGCAGGATGTCCATGCGCGCGGGATCGAAGTTTTCGGCGAGCCGCGTCAGGTTCGAGCGCACGCCGTCGATCCAGAGCGTGTCGGAATTGACGTGGAAGAACGGGGCATCGCCGAGCAGCGGCAGCGCCTTGACCACGCCGCCGCCGGTGCCGAGCACCTGGTCGCGCTCGTCCGAGATGGTCACGCGCGGATGCTGGCGCGATGAGACGTGGTCGATGATCTGGTCCGGCAGATAATGCACGTTGACCACGGCCTCGGTCACGCCGGCCTGGCCGAGCTTGTCGAGCACGTGGTCGAGCAGCGGCTGGCCGGCCACCGGCACCATCGGCTTCGGCATCTTGTCCGTCAACGGACGCATGCGCAGGCCGAATCCCGCGGCGAGCACCATGGCTTTGGTCGGTTTGACGGACATCCTTCGCTTTCTCAGACCATTCGCGTTCGCAGCAATCCTAACACGAGGTTCGATCGGCCGCATCGCATCTCGACCGCCTTAGCCAACGGCCGTGACGGTTGTACGACGGGTGTTGCCGTCATGCCCCGACGGCTGTGGAACGGACCTTTTTCTTCTTCTCACCCACCTTGAGGAAATTGACGCCGATCTGGTCGCCATTGAGCCAGGCAAGCTCGCAGCGCCGGTAGGCCAGGCCGGTCGACGACAGTAGCAAAAAGAACTCTTTCAGATGCAGACCCTCGACCGAGCCGTCGATGGTCAGCTTGGCGCCGCTGTCGGAGACGTCCTCCATGGTGCATTCGCGCCGCCAGGTCCCGTCGATCCCCATCATCTGGGCCGGAATCCCGCGCTCGAAAATCACCCGGCTGTTGCCGCGCTGATCCGCTTTCGCCGCCATCTGCCTCGCTCCAGCCCGTAGTTTCCCGGCTCCCTCGGCGCCAGAATAGCGACATCTTGGCTAACGGCCGGTAAATCGGGCCACGAATTAGACCTGTGGCGGACTTTGGGGCGGCGGGACGTTGGCGAGATACCAGTCGCGCAAGGCGCCCAGCGCGGGATGGGCCAGTGAGCGCTGGAGATAGGTCCAGATCCGCGGCTGGTGGCGCAAATAATGCGGCTTGCCGTCGCGGCGGTTGAGGCGGGCGAAGGTGCCGAGCAGGCGCGTGTTCCGCTGCGCCGACATGATGGCGTAGAGTTCGGCGAAGCCGGCCGCATCAAAACCGGCATCGGCTGCGCGGCGCGCCTTGATGTAACGCGACAGCAGCGTCAGCTCGATGTTTTCGGGGACGTCGATGCGGGCGTCCTGGAGCAGCGACACCACGTCGTAGGATTGCGGCCCGAGCACCGCGTCCTGGAAATCGATCACGCCGACGCGCTCGATGCCGGTGCGATTGCCGAGCCAGATCAGATTGGGCGAATGATAATCGCGGATGATCCAGGTCCGCGGTGCCGCCAGCGGCTTCTTCAAGAGCTCGCGCCACATCGCGAAGAGCTCCGCGCGTGCCGCCTCGCTCAGCGCTGCGTTGCGGTCGGGCAGATACCATTCCGGCATCAACCCGATCTCGATCAGCATCGCCTCGATGTCGAACACGGGAATGGCATAGGTCTGCCCGTCGAGCGGCAGCGTCTCCGGCAGCGTCTTGCCGTGCAGCGCCGCCAGCACGTCGGCCGCGACCTCGTAGCGCTCGACGATCGGGCGCGGCGGATCGCCTTCGATCACGCCTTCGCTGCCGAAATCCTCCGAGATCAGGAAGCCATGGTCGAGGTCGAAATGGTGGATCGCGGGCGCCGAAAGTCCCTGCGCACGCAGGCCTTCGTCGACGGCGACGAAGGGCGTGACGTTCTCGGCGAGATGCACGGCCGCGCTGTAGGATTTTCCGTTGTAGAGCGCAGCGCCATCGGGGCGCTGCGGGGAGTTCATGAGGATGACGCTCTCGTCGTCGCGTAGCAGCCGCGCGTAGGAGCGGGTCGAGGCATCGCCGGCCATGCGCCTGCGCGTCGCATCCATGTAGCCGGACGTGTCGAGGAATTCGCGCAACGCCTTCAGCCGCGCGACGACGGCCGCACCCTTGCCGGAGCCGGTGATGTCGGCGGCGCGTGCGCTCGATCCCAGCGCCGGCCGGTGCGTCAGCGCGATGTCGATGCGGTCCTGCGGCATCGCCGATGGCGCGCGCTCCGGCCATTCGATCAGGACCAGCGTGGCATCGGGCAGCGGCGACAGCCCGATCTCCTCCAGCTCGCTCTCGTCCTCGACCCGGTAGAGATCGGCATGCAGGACCGGGAAGGGCGGCAGCTCGTAGCCTTGCACCAGCGTGAAGGTCGGGCTCGGCACCTCCAGCTCTTCGTCGCCGGCGAGGTAGCGGATCAGGCTGCGCGCCGCCGCAGTCTTGCCGGCGCCGAGATCGCCGGTGAGCGTGATGACGTCGCCGGGGCCGACCAGCAGCGCGAGGTCGGCCATCAATTGCGCGGTGGCCGTCTCGTTGTGGAGCGCGACGGAGAGCTTGGTGGGTTCTGTCATTCGGCGGCGTCGCGATGCGCCGCCTGGTCGGTCGGGAAATCGCAGATCACGACCGTGCCGCGGCCGACGATCGAATCCACCCGCACCTTGCCGCCATGCAGCTCGACGAAGGAGCGCACCAGCGACAGGCCGAGCCCGGCGCCGCGATGACGCGAGCCCTGCGAGCGGCTTTCGAACCAGTTGAATACCTTGTCCTTCATGTCGGCAGGTATTCCAGGGCCGGAATCTGTCACGGTGAAGACCACGCTGCGCTCGGTGCGCCGCGCGCTGATGCCGACGGTGGAATCCTGTGGAGAAAACCCGACGGCGTTGGCGAGGAGGTTATAGAGCACCTGCACCACGCGCTTCTCGTCGCCGACGAAGCTGCCGACATCGGGCGCGATCTCGACCTTGAGGCGGATGCGGTCGGTGGCGAGCCGGTCCTGGATGCCCTCGGCAGCGAGCTCGATGGCCTTGCTGACGTCGACTTGCCCGAGTTCCAGCTTCATCGCGCCGGCGTCGATGGTGGCGAGATCGAGGATGTTGTTGGTGAGCGCGAGCAGCGCATTGGTCGATTTGGTGACGTAGTCGAGATATTCGGCCTGCTTCGGCGTCAGCGGCCCGGTCGAGGGATCGCTGAGGAAATGCGCGAAGCCGATGATGGTGGTGAGGGGCGCGCGCAGCTCGTAGGAGACGTGGTGGACGAAATCCACCTTCATCTGGTCGGCGGCCTCCAGCGCCTCGTTGCGCTCGCGCAGCGCGCGCTCGACGTTCTCGGTGTCGGTGATGTCCTGGAACGTCAGCATGGTGGCGCCGTCGGGCAGCGGCCGGATCATGCCGTCGAGCACGCTGCCGTCCTTGCGCTCCAGCTTGAGCGGGACGTCGGCGCGGTTCTCGATCGAGGTGATGGCCTCGCGAATCTGGCGCCAGACCGCGGGGTCGTCGAACAGCTGATGGCACCAGGCTTCCACGGTCTGGACGTGCGGCTCGTCGCGCATGGCATCGCTCGACAGCTTCCACATCCGGACGAAGGCCGGGTTGAACAGCTGTGCCTTGCCGTTGCTGCCGAACACCGCGACGCCCTCGGCGAGGCTGTCCAGCGTTTCGCGCTGGACGCGGATCAGGCCGTCGAAGCGGCGGGCGAGGTCGAGGCTCTCGGTGACGTCGTCGAACAGATAGGTGACGCCGCCTTCCGGGTTCGGCGTGGTGACGACCGAGAGCGCGCGGCCGTCGGGGAGATACCAGGTCTCCTTCGCGGTCTCGACCGCGCGATAGGCTTCGTGCAGCTTGGCCTTCCAGGCCCGGAAGTCCGGCTGCTCCGGCAGCTTGCGCGCGGCACGAAGCTGGTCGAGCACGCTGGAATCGTCAGGGTTGGCGTCGAGGAAGCTGCGGTCGAGGTCCCACAGCCGGCGATAGGAATCGTTGTAGAAGGCAAGGCGGCGCTGGCCGTCGAACACGGCAACGCCGGAGGAGAGCTGGTCGAGCGTGCGCCGATGCGCCTCCGCCATCCGCACCAGTGCCGCGCTGAGCCCATCCGCCTCGCTGGCATCGATGGCGACGCCGACGCTGCCGCTGCCGACATTGACGGCGCGCACGTCGAAAATGCGGCGCTCGCCGCCGATCACGATCGGCAGCCGCGCGTTGAAATTGGTCGCCTCCTTCAGGCCCCGCTCCATCGCGCTGCGGTCGGCGCTGTCGAGCAGCTCGAGCTTGCGCTCCTGTGCATCAGTGACGCTGTTCGCCTCGGTCGCACGGACATAGGCCGGATTGGCGTAGGTCAGCGCGCCGTTCTCGCCCTTGGCCCAGATCGGCCAGGGTGCGGCGGCGGCAAAGCCGCGCAGCATCTCGGTCTCGTCGGAAAGCGCGTTGTAGCGCAGATTGGTCTCGGCCAGCTCGCGCCGCAGCCCCGAGAGTTCGCGAATCCGGACGATGGCCTGGCCGCCGATGGCGCGGCCGATCGCTTCCAGCGTATGGCCGTGCGCGGTGCTCAGCGTCAGCTGGAACCCGTCGCCGCGGTCACGCAGGGCATCGACGGCATGGTCCATCTGCAGTGCCGGTTCCGGCGGCAGCCAGGTTCCGAATGCGAGCACGCGTTGCGGCGAGGAATCGCGCGGCAGCACCATCGAGATGTCGCCGGAGATCTGGGCACGATTGTCGCCGGCCGGCCAGGAGATCAGAATCTGCGGCTCGGCGAACAGCAGCGCGCCGAAGCGGTCGGCCTGGAGCTGGAGTTCCCCGATCCGGGCGCGCAGCCGCGCCTCGTTTTTCGCCGTGCGCACCCGCGTACGCATCAGCAGGATCGCGGCCATCACCGAGAAGCCGAGCAGCGCCAGCGCGGTGGCGAGCACCGCGAGTTCCTGCCGGTTGAAATCCAGCATGATGGAGAGGGTTTCGATGAGGTCGGCGGCCTCGGCCGGCGCAGCCGGCAGCAGCGCTGCGAGAGCGCCTCCCAACAGGCCGTTGCGCGCAAGCGATGTGCACGACAGCAGCGTCCGACGCATCGACCCGATCACGCCTGACATAGTTGCCCCAAGACCGCGGAGTTCAAGACCGCACGAATTTGCGCGCGGCGACCCCCGTCGCGCGCGAATCAAAAGACAATACCCCCACCGTGACTCCGCCGGTAAGAGTCCAGATCGTGAACGTAAAAGCGGTCCCGAAAAAATGCCGGGCGCGTGTTCCGGCCTCACGTGATTCTGCGGATGATTCGGTTGGGATCGCCGCGCGCTAGCGCCCGGTCGAGCCGAAGCCGCCGGTGCCGCGATCGGTGGCCGACAAGGTGGCGACCGGAACCAGCGCGGCCTGCACCACGGGCGCGATCACCAGCTGGGCGATGCGCTCGCCGCGCTTGATCACAAACGGTGCCGCGCCGTGATTGATCAGGATCACCTTGATCTCGCCGCGATAGTCGGCGTCGATCGTGCCCGGCGAGTTCAGCACGGTGACGCCGTGCTTGGCGGCCAGTCCCGAGCGCGGCCGCACCTGCGCCTCGTGCGCGGGCGGCAAGGCGATCGCAAGCCCGGTCGGCACCAGCGCGTATTGGCCCGGCGCGAGCGTCAGGGGCGCGCCGTCCGCCACCGCCGCCATTAAATCGAGCCCGGCGGCTTCCGCGGTCTGATAGGCCGGCAGCGGCAGGCCTTCGGCATGGGCCAGCTGCTGCAGTTCGACGGTGATCTCAGTGCTCAAGATGCCGGCTCCCGGGATTTGGTCACGCTTTTCGCGATATGCGCGACCAGCTCGATGGCGACCTGTTCCTTGGTCATCACCGGCCAGGAATCAACCGTAATCTCGCCGTCCTTCGCACCGTTCTTGCGGCTGAGCAGGTGGACCGTGTTGCGATCGCCGCCCATGACGCCGGTCGTGGGAGAGACGTCGTTGGCGACGATCCAGTCGCAGCCCTTGCGCGCGAATTTGGCTTTGGCGTTGTCGATGAGGTGCTCGGTCTCGGCGGCAAAGCCGATCACCAGCGGCGGGCGCTTGTCGGTCAGCTTGGAGATCGTGGCGAGGATGTCGGGGTTCTCGACCAGCTGCAGCGGCGGCATGCCGGCGGAAGTCTTCTTCAGCTTCTGCTCGCCCTCGTTGGCGACACGCCAATCGGCGACAGCGGCGGCGAAGATCGCGATGTCGGCGGGCAACGCGGCCTGCACCTGCTCCAGCATCTCCCGCGCCGATTCGACATGCTTGACGGTGACGCCAGCGGGATCGTCGAGATCGACCGGGCCGCTCACCAGGATCACCTCGGCGCCGGCGGCCTGCGCGGCCGCGGCAATGGCAAAGCCCTGTTTTCCCGAGGAGCGGTTGGCGATGTAGCGCACCGGATCGATCGGCTCGTGCGTGGGGCCTGCGGTGATCAGCACGCGCTTGCCGGCGAGCGGCTTTGGCACCGGCGGACGCAGCAGCCGTTCAGCGGCATTGGCGATCTCGATCGCCTCGGACATCCGGCCGATGCCGGCCTCGCCCGCCTCCGCCATCTCGCCGGAATTGGGCCCACACAGCACCACGCCGTCGCGCTGAAGCTGCGTGACATTGCGGCGCGTGGCCGCATTGCTCCACATCAGCGGATTCATCGCCGGTGCCAGCAGCACCTTGCGGTTGGTCGCGAGCAGGATGGCGCTGGCGAGATCGTCGGCATGGCCATTGGCCATCTTCGCCATCAGGTCGGCGGTGGCCGGTGCCACCACGATCAGGTCGCAGTCGCGCGCGAGGCGAATGTGCCCGGCGTCGAACTCGCTCTGCGGGTCGAACAGGTCGGTATAGACACGCTCATGCGATAGCGCGCTCACCGCCAGCGGCGTGACGAATTGCTGTGCCGCCTTGGTCAGCACGCAGCGCACCTCGATGCGGCGCTCCTTCAGCCGGCGGATCAGGTCGAGTGACTTGTAGGCGGCGATGCCGCCGCCGATGATCAGGGTGACGCTGGCTTCGGGAACGGCGCCGGTGCGCTGCGGCGTCGGGGCGGCGGATGCGGCCGGCGGCGCCGAAAACGGCGTCAGCGGCTCCTCGCGGCCCTCGATCAGCTCCCGCAGGATGACCCGGACCTCCTCCTCGACCGATCTGCGGTTCTTGGCCGAGCGCAGCCGCAAATAGGTTTTGACGGTGTCGTCGAGCTTGCGGATGGTCAGGCTTGCCACGGCGCCCTCCAGCACGAAATGATAGCGATGCTATCATTCAAGTGATTGCAATGCAATCACAGATTCCGGACGGCGATCAGGATTCCAATGAAGGTCGCGGCGATGATCCAGAGCGCCACGGTGCGCCAACGGTTCTTGCGGCCCTCGCTACGGCCCATCGCGGCGATGCTCTCCGGCGACAGCCTGATGCCGTCCCGCGTCATGGCTTCGAGCTGCTCGAGCACCTTCACCGACCGCTCGGCGATCTCAGGCAGGCGCATCAGCACGCGCGCCAGGTCTCCGGTCCCGGCAAGCGCACCCTGCACCCGACCGACGGGTCCGAGATTGCGCTCGATCCATTCGCGCACGACGGGATCGGCGACCTTCCAGATGTCGAGCTTGGGATCGAAGCCGCGCGCCACGCCTTCAACCACGACCATGGTCTTCTGGAGCAGGATCAGCTCGGGCCGCGTTCTCATGTCGAACAGGCCGGTGACCTCGAGCAGCAGCGCCAGCAGCCGCGCCATCGAGATCTCTTCCGCCGTGCGGTTGTGGATCGGCTCGCCGATGGCACGGATGGCCTGCGCGAAATTCTCGACCGAGTGATGCGCGGGCACGTAGCCCGCCTCGAAGTGCACCTCGGCGACGCGGCGATAATCGCGGGTGATGAAGCCGAGCAGGATTTCGGCGAGGAAGCGCCGCTCCTTCATGCCGAGCCGGCCCATGATGCCGAAATCGACCGCGACCAGACGGCCGGCGTCATCGAGGAACAGATTGCCCGGATGCATGTCGGCGTGGAAGAAGCCGTCGCGCAGCGCATGGCGCAGGAAGCTCTGGATCACCTTGCGGCCGAGATCGGGCAGGTCGACGCGCGCCTCTTCCAGCCGCTTGTGATCGTTCAGCGCGATGCCGTCGATCCACTCCATCGTCAACACGTTGTGCGTGGTGCGGTCCCAGTCGACGGTCGGCACGCGGAAGTCGGGATCGTCGCGCGTGTTCTCCGCCATCTCCGACAGCGCGGCCGCCTCCAGCCGCAGGTCCATCTCCATGGCGACCGAGCGCGACATGGTGTTGATGACCTCGATGAGGCGCAGCCGCCGCGCTTCCGCCGAGTAGGTCTCGGCCTTGTGTGCGACGAAGAAGAAGTCGGAGAGATCGCGGCGGAAGCGCGCGGCGACGTTTGGTCGAAGCACCTTGACGGCGACCGACTTGCGGATCCCGTCTTGCAGGACTTCGCCGCGATGCACCTGCGCGATCGAGGCCGCCGCAACCGGCGGGCCGAATGTCGTGAAGATGTCCTTCAGCGGCCGCTCCAGCGACGTCGCGATGGCGGCCTCGGCTTCGTCCTGCGGAAACGGCGGCAGGCGATCCTGCAGGCTTTCGAGGTCGCGGGCCATCATGACGCCGACGACGTCGGGGCGCGTGGCCAGGAATTGCCCGAGCTTGAGATAGGCCGGGCCCATCCGCGTCAGCGCACGCGAGATTCGCGGGCCGTGCTTGGCGCCGCGGCGCTCGACGAGGCGGGCCAGCTTCAGCGCGAGCTGTCCCGGCGGCGGCACCAGGCTCGGATCGACCGAACCGAACACGCCCTCGCGCGCGAACACGAACGCGGCGCGGATCAGGCGCGAAATGTGGGTGAAGGCAGAGATCACAAACGCCAGCCCGAATGCAGTGCGACGATGCCGCCGGAGAGTGTCTGCCAGCCGACGCGGGCAAAGCCGGCGTCGCGGATCATGTCGGCGAAGGCGGCAGGCTTGGGAAACTTGCGGATCGATTCGACGAGATATTGGTAGGATTCGGCATCGCCCGTGACCATGCGGCCGAGCGGCGGGATGACCTTGAACGAGAACAGGTCATAAAGACGATCGAGCCCGGGCATCTCGACGGTGGAGAATTCCAGGCACAGGAAGCGGCTGCCGGGCTTGAGCACGCGATAGGCCTCACGCAGCGCCAGGTCGATCCGCGGCACGTTGCGAATGCCGAAAGCGATCGTATAGGCGTCGAAGCTGCGATCGGCGAAGCCAAGCGCCTCGGCATTGCCCTCGACGAAATCCACCCGGGTGTCGAGATTCCGCTTGACGGCGCGCTCGCGGCCGACGGCGAGCATGTCCGCGTTGATGTCGCAGACGGTGGCATGGAAGCCGGTGCCGGCCGCCTTGGCGGCGCGGAACGCGATGTCCCCGGTGCCGCCGGCAACGTCCAGCAATGCGAACGGCCGGTCGCTTCTCGGCGGGTCGAGCGCGGTGATCATGATGTCCTTCCAGACCCGGTGCAGGCCGCCGGACATCAGGTCGTTCATCAGATCATAGCGCGACGCCACGCTGTGAAACACGTCGTTCACCAGCGTCTGCTTGTCCCCGAGCGGGACATCCTTGAAGCCAAAATGCGTGGTTTCGCCCGGCCGATCCATTACTCTACTCCACAGGGCGGACCATAGCGCGCCCGCCGCAATGGCGCTATCACACCGCCCTCATAAGGTGAATGCCTGACCATGCCTGAATTGCCCGAAGTCGAGACCGTCCGCCGCGGCCTTCAGCCCGTCATGGAGGGCGCGAAGATCCTCAAGGCGGAGGCTCGCCGGCCGGACCTGCGCTTTCCGTTCCAGCCGGATTTCGTGGCCCGGCTGCAGGGGCAAGTCGTCACGGGGCTCGGCCGCCGGGCAAAATATCTCATGGCGGACCTTGCCTCGGGCGATGTGCTCCTGATGCATCTGGGCATGTCGGGCTCGTTCCGTGTCATCAAGCCGGACAACGGTGCCGTGCCTGGCGAATTTCACTATCCGCGGGGCAAGGACTCCGCGCACGATCATGTGCTGTTTCGGATGTCCTCCGGCGCCGACATCGTGTTCAACGATCCGCGCCGCTTCGGCTACATGAAAGTGATCGCGCGTGGCGCGCTCGAAGACGAGCCGCTGCTGCGCGGCCTCGGCCCGGAGCCGCTCGGCAACGAATTCGACGCCGCGATTCTGGCGCGCGCCTGCGCCGGCAAGACCACCAGCCTGAAGGCGGCATTGCTCGACCAGCGCGTGGTGGCCGGGCTCGGCAACATCTATGTTTGCGAGGCACTGCATCGTTCGCATCTGTCGCCGCGCCGGATCGCCGCGACGCTCGCGACCAAGGGCCGCAAGGGCATCGGCGGAGGCGAGCCGACCGATCATGCGAAGCGACTGGTCGGCGCGATCCACACCGTGCTGAACGACGCCATCAAGGCCGGCGGCTCGTCACTGCGCGATCATCGCCAGACCTCCGGCGAGCTCGGCTATTTCCAGCATTCGTTCAGGGTTTACGACCGCGAGGGCGAGACATGCACGACGCCGGGCTGCGGCGGCACCATCAAGCGCTTCACCCAGAACGGCCGGTCGACCTTCTGGTGTCCGAAATGTCAGAGGTGATGATCGGGCACGAAGACGTCTTCCCAAAAACGCGAAGCGAAGCAATCCGGCCGGGCTGGTGACCGGATTGCTTCGTCGCTGGGGCCCTTCCGGATGGTGAAGGGCCAGCTGTCGTCCGAGCGATGCCCCGCTCAGGACGCCAGTGTCGTGGTCTCGTCCGCCGCAAGATCGGCGGCGACATGCAGCATGTCGTCCGCGGCCGACATCACCTGCTCGATCAGGGCATTGGTCGTGGCTTCGAGCTCGAGCCGGGCCGCGATCCAGCGCCAGAGGCCGCGGATCTCGTCCGCAGACTTGCCGCCCGGCGCGAACTCGCTCACGGCAAGGCCGCTGGCGAGCGCGTCCTGGTGATCATTGCGCATCGCGATCAGCGGGCGCGCGAGCACCTCAGCGAGATCGAGCGACGCTTCCTCGGCGAGCGCGCCCGCGGCGTTGTCGATGCGCTGGCCGCGGATCGGCGTCTGGTTCAGCACGAAGCTGTAGGGCCGCTTCCAGGCACGCGCGACGCTGAGCGTCGAGACCGTCGCCTCGATGTCGGCGACGCTCGGACGGGCCGGGATCAGGCAGAGATTGGAATGGCGGATCGCAGCGGTGGTGGCGGCGGACAGGCCGGCGGCGGTGTCGACGATCGCGAGCTGCAGGCCGCTGTCAGCCAGCATCTTCAGGCGCGGCGCGATGTCGGCGGCATGGTAGATCGGCTCGACGACGAGATCATCGGCGCTGCGGCGGCGCTGCCAGTTGGACAGGGTGCCCTGCGGGTCGGTCTCGATCAGGCGGACGGTGAAGCGGGCCTGCTTGGCTGCGAGCGCGAGGCCGATGGCAAGCGTACTCTTGCCGCTGCCACCCTTTTGGGTAGCCAGTACGATCGTGTGCATGTGAGATCAATCCTTTGGAGTGCTTGGGTCAGGAATACGCCACGCGAACGTGCATCGATCTCGATGCTGAGCTCTTCTCGCTCAGGACGTGCCGGCCCGATCCAAAGGGGGATCGCGGAGGTCCGAATCAGCAGTAACGATGATGGCGAAATAGGGAATGCCAGCTAATCCGTACCATTACTGGACCAGTAGTCGTACGTGTGATGTGCTCGCTGCCGTGATGGAAAGGGCAGGCGATGAGAGGCAACTGGCGCGACCGGACCACAACCACCTTTGACTGCCAGAAGATGCCGACGGTCTCGAGCCGCGGCATGGTGGTCAGCAACCATCCCTTGGCCTCCAGCGCCGGCGCGGAGATGCTGGCCGCCGGCGGCAATGCCATCGATGCCGCGATCGCGACCCTGTTCACGCTGACCGTGGTCGAGCCGATGATGGTGGGCATCATCGGCGGCGGCATGACACATATCCGGCTGGCCGACGGTAGCCACCGCTTCATCGACGGCCAGAGCACCGTGCCCTCGGCCGTTCGCGACACCGCCTACACGTCGAAGCCCGGCTCGGCGCATGACGTGTTCGACACCGTCGGCGACGAGAACCTCAACGGCCCGAAGGCCGTCGCGGTGCCGGGCTCGCTCAAGGCCTGGTGCGAGACCCTGCATCGGTTTGGCACCATGAGCCTCGCCGACGTGATGCAGCCCGCGATCAAATATGCGGCCCGCGGCTATGCGGCGACGCCCTACTTGCATGAATGCATCAGCGAGAGCGCCGTCGAGATGCGCAAGGACAAGCCGATCGCGGCGATCTATCTGCCCGATGGCGAGCCGCTGAAGGTCGGCGAGCGCGTGGTGCAGGCCGAATATGCCGAGACCTTGCGCTATATCGCCGATCATGGCGAAAAAGCTCTCTACGAAGGGCCGCTCGGCGATATCCTCGTCGACTACATGGAGAAGAACGGCGGCTTCATCCGCCGCAATGACCTCACGGCTTACAAGACCGTCGAGCGGCAGCCGATCCGCGCCGATTATCGCGGCTGGACCATCCTTGGTCCTCCGCCGCCCGCCGCGTCCGGCGTGCACATTGCGCAGATGCTCAACATCCTGGAGGGCTATGACATCGGCGCCCTCGGCTTCGGCACGTCAGAGACGATCCACTATCTCGCCGAGGTGATGAAGATCGCTTTTGCCGACCGCGCTGCGGCCAGCGGCGATCCTGATTATGTCGGCGTCCCCGTGGAGAAACTGACCTCCAAAGCCTATGCCGAAGAGCGCCGGCGCGCCATCGACTCCGTGCGGGCGCAGAATTGGGGCGCCGGCGTGTCGCAGCTCGAAGGTGCCCACACCACGCACATGACGGCGGTGGACGCTTTCGGAAACGTGGTCGCGACGACGCAGACCATCAACAATCTGTTCGGCGCCAAGATCATGATCCCGAGCTTAGGGGCCATTGCCAACAACTACATGAACCTGTTCGATCCGCGACCGGGCCACGCGCTCTCGCTGGCACCGGGCAAGCGTGTCACCACCTCGATGTCGCCGATGATGGCTTTGAAGGGTGGCAGGCTGCGCTATGCGCTCGGATTGCCCGGCGGCAAGCGCATTTTTCCGAGTGCGATGCAGGCCCTGGTCAATCTGATCGACCACGGCATGAGCCTGCAGGAGGCCGTCGAGGCGCCCAGGGTCTGGACCGAGGGCAACGCGCTCGAGGTCGAGCAGACGGTGCCGCAGAGCGTGCGCACCAAGCTCGAAAGCCTTGGACACGCGGTGCAGCCCGTTGCGACGGTCGCAGGCGGCATGAACGGCATCGCTTTCGACGACGACGGCACCATGACCGGGGCCGCCTGCTGGCGTGCTGACGGCACGCCAGTCGGGATATCGGGTGGTCTCGCGCGGAGTGGCATCAGATTCAGGTTGGGCTAACCGGGAAATTACAAGACCGGTTCGCGCGCCCGTCGAGGCCACTGAAGTTGTCCAATCCCCCGCGGACGCCATCGCCGTTCAGCGTTTGGCAGTTCTCGGACTGCCGCGGCATTATTCGAACAATGGCCTTTGCCGGTGCACATCGACGTCACCTCGGACCCGATCCCCTGCGGATGACGGCATGAGCCTGGCAGTATATGCTGGGGCTGGCTGGCGGCAGGCGCGTCTGTCAACGTCTCAGTAAGGCTGTGCGTATGGGCAGGGATATCGACGGCGACTTCTTGGCTGGCGGAGGCGAGTTGGGCGCTTTGACGCGAGCGTTTGACTGGTCGAGCACATCCCTGGGCGCTCCAGAAAGCTGGCCCCAAAGTCTTAGGGTTACGGTGCGGCTCGTTCTGACCTCGCGGCACCCCATGTTCATCTGGTGGGGGCCGGAGCTCATCCAGTTCTACAACGATGCATACCGGGAGACGATGGGGCCGGAAAGGCACCCAAGTGCTTTGGGAAGCCGCGGTCGCGAGTGCTGGGCTGAGATCTGGGACATCATTGGTCCTCAGATCGAGTACGTTATGTCCGGCAAGGGGGCGACCTGGAATGAGGACCAATTGGTGCCGGTCACGCGTCACGGGCGTCGCGAGGACGTTTGGTGGACGTATAGCTTTGGCCCCATCGACCTTGAAGGCGAGGTTGGCGGCGTGCTTGTCGTCTGCAGGGATGTCACGTCCGAGCATATGGCAAGGGAAGCGCTCAACCTCATCAACGAGGAGCTGAAGCACCGCGTCAAAAATACGCTTGCAGTGTTGAGCGCGGTCGCTGCGCAGACCTTTCGCGATCCCACGAGCAAAGTGAGCCTCGAAAAGTATCAGGCGCGGCTGGGCGCCTTTGGACGCGCGCAGGACCTGCTGACCGCGTCAAATTGGGCGGCCGCGCCGCTTCACGATGTGATCCGCACGGCTCTAGCACCCTACCGGACAGGTGAGGGCCGCTTCACGGTGTCGGGTCCTCCACTCGTCGTGAAGTCTCGCCAAGCGCTTGCTCTGTCCTTGGCGCTCCATGAGCTTGCGACCAACGCTTTGAAGTACGGCGCTCTGACCGTGGCGGCAGGCTGTGTATCCATCACATGGACGGTCCAGACTGAGGATGGTGAGTCAAAATTCATTTTTGTCTGGGAGGAGATTGACGGCCCGCTTGTGTCGGAGCCTGTCGGCGCAGGTTTCGGCTCCAGGCTCATTTCGCGCGTGCTGAAAGACGATTTTAGCGGTTCCGTCGATGTTTCCTACGGCTCGGCCGGGCTCAAATGTCGTCTGACGGCGCCCCTCAAGAATCTCGGGACTTCGCAAAATACCACGTGAGACTCTGCATAGGCGTGGTCAAGCGGAACGCATCCGGTGCCGCACCGCATCGGATACGAGAGAGTATGATGATCTCTCGCTCTATTTCCTGACGCAGATCACGCGCACGACGGCGGCCTTGGCGTCCGTCGAGGTGCCGTTGGCTGCGACATTGTTCGCCTTCAAGAAATCGCGCACCGCATCCGCGGACACCATCACGGCCTGCGAGGCCGGCACCGATGTCGCAGGTCCCGCCACCAGGGCCGGCTTCAGCAGCGCGATGCCGGCGAACTTGCCGTCGCCATCGATCGCCGCAGCACCGGAGAAGCCGACCGCCGGCGGTGGCGACAGCGCGGAATTGCCGCGCGACACCGGTGCCAGCGCAGCCTTGAGGCTCGACACGCCGGTCGCGCCGCCCTGACTCTGCGGATCGGCGATGCCGACGACATCGACATTCGTCTTCGCTGCCGCGCCGGCAGCCAGGCTGAGCGGCTTCAGGCCGCGTGCGCCGTAGATGCGCAGCAGCGCGAGATCGTGCTCCTTGTCCTCGGCGAGCCGGTCGGCATTGCCATGGCCGGCGATCGTGATCGCGAGGCAGCCGTCGGTGAGGAGGCGGTCGGCAACGATCGCACCGTCGTCGCTGATGACGATACCGGTGCCGTACTCGACGGTCTTGCGCGGCGGCGGCCCGGCCTGCGGTCCTGACGGGAATGCATTGAAAGCACTCGACATCGCGATCACGACTGGCTCGACAATGTTCTCGGTGGCCTGGTCGTAGAGGATCGTCATGGTGCGGACCTCGTCGCCCTTGAAGCTGCCGCGGACGTAAAACTTCTTCAGGCCCTGCAAGCCCGACAGCACGAAGAAGTCGGGCTTCACCACGGTGTAATCGACCTTGCGCCCCGACGGCTCCTTCTCGAGCTCCGCGAGTTTCGTCGCGGTCGGGTTCGCCTCCTTGCGGCGGCTGAGCAGCACCTGCACCGTGCCGGTCGGCGAGGTCCATTTCGAGCCGTTGGCGTCGCTGGCCTGCTGCGGCACCAGCTTCGAGGGGATGCCGAGCCGGGCGCCGCTGGTCGGCTCCGTCACGATCTTCCAGCCGACGCTGTCCTGCTTCTTTCGTGCCGTCTCGGCGAGCGCGGCGCGCTCCTGCGGATTGAGCACGCCGGTCGGCTTGCCGCCCTTGGCCTTCTGGTATTCTTTGATGGCGGCGACCATGCGTTCGCTGACGTCGCCGGTGATGGCGCCGTTGTACTGGCCGACCCAGGCGAGGTCAGATTGCAGCGCCAGCCGCTCGGCTTTTGCCATGGCATCCGCCGTCGCCGACGGCGTCTGCATCGCCGGAGGCTGGATCGGCACGGTCTGGACCGTCTTCGGCTTGGTGCCGGGGACCTGCGATGTCGTCATCTGGGCCTGCGCGCCCGTGGCAGCCGCAAACATCAAGGTTGCCGCAAGCATCGATCTCATGACAAATCCAGCCAGCCCATTGAACGCAATGCCATTGAAGCACATCTCGTTGGTCGCGAACAATGTTGGGCTGGTTCAGGTGCCGCAGAGGCAGCGAACTCAGACCCTCAACCTGGGGAGCGGCCGAAGGCCGCGTCTCGAAGGATGGCCGCAGGCGAGATCCCGACCTGCATGGTTCGAGACGCGCGTTCCTCACCATGAGGGAGAGAGCGATGGCTCGGTAGGAGAGACGAAAGACGATGCTGGGCCCGGACGAACTCGAACGCTACGCCCGCCATATCGTGCTGCGCGATGTCGGCGGACCGGGTCAGGCCGCCCTGAAGCGGTCCTCCGTGCTGGTGATCGGCGCTGGCGGCCTCGGCGCGCCGGCCCTGATGTATCTGGCCGCTGCCGGCGTGGGCACGCTCGGCGTGGTCGACGACGACGTGGTGTCGCTGTCGAACCTGCAGCGTCAGGTGATTCACACCACGCCCGATATCGGCCGGCACAAGGTCGAGAGCGCCGCCGAGCGGATCGCGGCGCTCAATCCGCATGTCCGCTTCGTCGGGCACGCCACCTGGCTCAATGCCGACAATGCGCTCGACCTGATCGGCGACTACGATCTCGTGCTCGACGGCTCCGACAATTTCGCCACGCGCTATCTGGTCTCGGACGCCTGCTTCTTTGCCAAGCGGCCGCTGATCACGGCGGCGCTCGGCACCTTCGACGGCTCGCTCACCACCATTCGCGCGCATGAGCGGAACGGGCAGGGCGAATTCAACCCGACCTATCGCTGCCTGTTTCCGGAGGCGCCGCCGCCCGGCACCGTTCCGGCCTGCGCCGAAGCCGGCGTGATGGGCGCGCTGGCCGGTGTGCTCGGCTCGATGATGGCGCTGGAGGCGATCCGCGAGATCGTCGGTTTCGGCGAGGGCCTCGTCGGCCGCCTCCTGATGATCGATGCGCGCGCGATGCGCTTCGAGACGCTGCGCTACGGCCGCGATCCCGCCAATCCGCTCAACGGCGACGGGCCCGTGGTCGCCGATCTCAGCGCCCACCGCACCTGATCGACTTCAGAGCATGCTCGGCAGCACGCGGTCCGGCGGCTTGTGGGCGTCGAGGAAGGTGCGGATGTTGATGATCACCTTCTCGCCCATCTCGACGCGGCCTTCGATCGTGGCCGAGCCCATATGCGGCAGCAGCGTCACCTTGCCGGCTTTGGCCAGCCGCACCAGCTTGGGGTTGACCGCGGGCTCGTGCTCGTAGACGTCGAGGCCGGCGCCGGCGATCTCGCCGCCTTCGATCAGCTTGATCAGCGTGTCCTCGTCGGTGACCTCGCCGCGCGCGGTGTTGACGATATAGGCGTCCTTCCGGATCAGCTTCAGCCGCCGCGCCGAGAGCAGATGATAGGTCGCCGGCGTGTGCGGGCAGTTCACCGAGATGATGTCCATCCGCGCGAGCATCTGGTCGAGGCTTTCCCAATAGGTCGCGCCAAGCTCCTCGGCGATGACAGGCGCGACGGGACGGCGGTTGTGATAGTGGATCTGCAGGCCGAAGGCGCGGGCGCGGCGCGCGACCGCCTGGCCGATGCGGCCCATGCCGATGATGCCGAGGCGTTTTCCCCCGATGCGGTGGCCGAGCATCCAGGTCGGCGACCAGCCCGCCCAGGGTTTGCCTTCGGTCAGGATCGAGGCGCCTTCGATCATCCGCCTGGGCACGGCGAGGATCAGCGCCATGGTCATATCGGCGGTGTCCTCGGTCAGGACCTTCGGCGTGTTGGTGACGGTGATGCCGCGGGCGTGCGCGGCCGCGACGTCGATATTGTCGACGCCGTTGCCGAAATTGGCGATCAGCCGCAGCTTGCAGTCGGGCTGGTTGACGATGTCGGCGCTGACATGGTCGGTGACCGTGGGAACCAGCACGTCGGCGGTGCGCGCGGCTTCGGCAAGCTGCTCGGTGGACATCGGTGTGTCCTCGAGATTGATCCGCGCGTCGAACAATTCGCGCATCCGCGTCTCGATCGAATCCGGCAGCTTGCGCGTCACCACGACGAGGGGCTTCTTCTTCACCGACATGTCCTGCTCTCATGAGGCGTCGCAGGCCGCCTCTGTCGCCAAAGGCAGGCCGTTGAGGTCTCATTAACCCGGTTGTTCGACACTGCCCTTGCCGTGTCCGTCCCCGGCGTTTCCTTCAAGCTCTCCCGAGATTTCCGGCCGGAAATCGGGGCAAACTGGTTGTTCAAGTGCCCGTCCTCTCTAGCAGAAGGCCGGGCCAAGACAAGAACCACGGGCCAGGCCTGGGGAACACCCGCGTGGGGCGGGTCGGGATCGACGCGGCAGGATTTGGAATTTCGGGGTGAGGTCCGGCAAGGCCGGGTCCTCGACAGGAGACGGGTTGATGGCGTTGAGGCGTGTTTGTTCGGTGATGGCGCTTGTCTGCACCTGGTGGAGCGCCTCGGTCGGTCCCTCGCATTCGGCCAAGGATACCCCGCAGACCTCCAGCGGCCTGCCGGTGCCGCGTTACGTCAGCCTCAAGTCGGATCACGTCAATGTTCGCGCCGGCCCGACCAAGGACAATGACGTGGCCTGGGTCTATACCCGCGCCGGCCTGCCGGTCGAAATTACCGCCGAGTTCGAGAATTGGCGCCGGGTGCGCGATTCCGAGGGCGCCGAAGGCTGGGTCTACCACTCGCTGCTCTCGGGCCGCCGTACCGCGGTGGTCACCATGAAGCACAAGGACGAGCTCGCCCCGATCTACGATCGGGCCGATCCCGACAGTGCGGTTGCAGCAAGGCTCCAGGCGGGCGTCGTCACGCAGGTGAAAAAGTGCGCCGCAAACTGGTGCCGCGTCACCGGCAACGGCTTCGACGGCTGGATCCAGCAAGAGCGCCTCTGGGGCGTCTATTCGGATGAGCAGCTCAACTGACCCAACAGAGCGAAGTGTTGCTCCAACGTCATGCCCGGGCTTGTCCCGGGCATCCACGCCCTTCACGCCTGGTCCAAAAACGTGGATGGCCGGGACGAGCCCGGCCATGACGATCTCAGTTCGGTCTTAGGACGAGTTCAGCGCTTCTTGCGCAGACGCACGACCATGTCGATGCGGGCGATCTCGTAACCCTCCGGCACCTCCGGCATCTTGGACAGCGCCAGATGCGGATCCTCGATGTCGACCAGCTCATGGCTGTTCTCAAGGTAATAATGGTGATGGGTGGTGACGTTGGTGTCGAAATAGGTCTTGGTGCCGTCGACGCTGACCTGGCGGAGCAGGCCGGCATCGGTGAGCTGGTTCAGCGTGTTGTAGACGGTTGCCAACGACACCGGAACCTTGGCCAGCGTCGCTTCCTCGTAAAGCATTTCAGCCGTCAGATGGCGTGCACCCTTGCCGAACAGCAGCCAACCCAGCGCCATCCGCTGGCGCGTCGGACGGAGCCCGGCAGACTGGAGCATTTCATTGACGTCGTGCCAGGGGCAGCCGGTCAAGGCCGGCTGACGGCCGGACAAGAGGGCTGCGGCGTGGACGTCGTCGTCGTGATGGGACGAGGTGTTCTCGGTCATTTCCAGATTTCAGGCACGCGTGAACAATATCTCTCTGCAATATAAGAACAGAAAGATGCAGATGCAAGTTTCTCGCAACTAGAGAGGTTCTAATCAGGCTTGAAGGTCTAATCAGTCTTGAAGGCTAGTCAGTCTTGGAACCGGTCCGGGATCGCGTCATTTTACCTTCATGGATGCACTTTGCCACCCGATGGGCCTGTGTTAGAGAGCGCGCGGTTCCGCTTAGCCGATTTTGGCGCGGCCGGGCGTGGGGGCTCGGTCGACAATCCATCCGGGGCATGCGGGAGCCGCGCCTGACGGTGGCAATTGGCGTTGCTCTCCGACCGACGGGGCCCATTTCGCCAAAACGCCGCTATCGGAATTCAAACAGAGGCTCGTGCATGCTGAACAGGCGCAACGGTTACGAATACGAAGATCTGCTGGCCTGTGCCCGCGGCGAGATGTTCGGCCCAGGCAATGCCCAGCTGCCGTTGCCGCCGATGCTGATGTTCGACCGCATCACCGAGATCAACGACAACGGCGGCGAGTTCGGCAAGGGTCTGGTGCGCGCCGAATTGGACGTGAAGCCCGATCTCTGGTTCTTCGGCTGCCATTTCAAGAACGATCCGGTGATGCCCGGCTGCCTCGGCCTCGACGCGCTCTGGCAAATGGTCGGCTTCTATCTGGGCTGGATCGGGGGCGAAGGCCGCGGTCGCGCGCTCGGCCTGAACGAACTCAAGTTCAGCGGCCAGGTGCTGCCGGAGGCGCGCAAGGTCGTGTATCAGGTCGACATCAAGCGCGTGATGCGCGCAAAGCTGGTGCTCGGTATCGCCGACGGGTGGCTTTCGGTCGATGATCAGATTATTTATCGCGCCAAGGACCTGAAGGTCGGCCTGTTCAAGCAGGGCACGAGCCTGGGCTAACGCGCATCACCACGAAGAGAACGAGAAGACAACGAGCAGGGCGAGGCTGTCATGAGGCGGGTTGTGGTCACCGGGATGGGCATCGTCTCGTCGATCGGAAACAACACCCAGGAAGTGCTTGCGAGCCTTCACGAGGCGAAGTCGGGCATTTCTCGGGCTGAGAAATATGCCGAGCTCGGCTTCCGTTCGCAGGTGCAGGGCGCACCGACGCTCGATCCTGCGACGGTGGTCGACCGCCGCGCCATGCGTTTCCTCGGTCAGGGCGCGGCGTGGAATCACATTGCGATGGAGCAGGCGATTCAGGATTCCGGTCTGTCGCCGGACGAGGTCTCCAACATCCGCACCGGCATCATCATGGGCTCCGGCGGCCCGTCCGCCCGCACCATCGTCGAGGCCGCCGACATCACCCGCACCAAGGGACCGAAGCGCGTCGGACCGTTTGCAGTGCCGAAGGCGATGTCGTCCACGGCGTCCGCGACGCTTGCGACCTGGTTCAAGATCAAGGGCGTGAACTACTCGATCTCCTCAGCCTGCGCGACGTCGAATCATTGCGTCGGCAATGCCTATGAGACGATCCAGATCGGCAAGCAGGACGTCATCTTCGCCGGCGGCTGCGAGGAGCTGGACTGGTCGCTGTCGGTGCTGTTCGACGCCATGGGCGCGATGTCCTCGAAGTACAACGACACGCCCGCCACGGCCTCGCGTCCCTACGACGTCAACCGCGACGGCTTCGTCATCGCCGGCGGTGCCGGCGTGCTGGTGCTGGAAGAGCTCGAGCATGCCAAGGCGCGCGGCGCCCGCATCTACGGCGAGATCGTCGGCTACGGCGCGACCTCGGACGGTTACGACATGGTCGCGCCGTCGGGCGAAGGTGCCGAGCGCTGCATGCGCATGGCGATGTCGACGGTGAAGACCAAGGTCGACTACATCAATCCGCATGCGACCTCGACGCCGGCCGGCGATCCTCCGGAGATCGACGCGCTTCGTCGGGTGTTCGGCAGCGGTGAGAAGTGCCCGCCGATCTCGGCGACCAAGGCGCTGACCGGCCACTCGCTGGGCGCCACCGGCGTGCAGGAGGCGATCTACTCGCTGCTGATGATGAACAACGGCTTCATCTGCGAGAGTGCCCACATCCAGGAGCTCGATCCGGTGTTTGCCGACATGCCGATCGTGCGCAAGCGCATCGACAACGTCAAGATCGGCACCGTGCTGTCGAACTCCTTCGGCTTCGGCGGCACCAACGCCACGCTGGTGTTCAGCCGGATGGATGTGTGATCACTGATGTTGTCATGCCCCGCGAAAGCGGGGCATCCAGTACGCCGCGCCTTCGCGGTTAAAAACAGCTATCTCGGAATACTGGATCGCCCGCCTTCGTGGGCGATGACGTCGGAATGATAGGAGTCGCCGGGCAATGGAAGGTCTGATGAAAGGCAAGCGCGGTCTGATCATGGGCATCGCCAATGATCATTCGATCGCCTGGGGCATGGCGAAGACGCTGCATGCCCACGGCGCCGAGCTCGCCTTCACCTTCCAGGGCGATGCCCTCGGCAAGCGCGTCAAGCCGCTGGCGGAGCAGCTCGGTGTCGATCTGGTGCTACCTTGCGACGTCGAGGACATCGCCAGCGTCGATGCCACCTTCGCCGCGCTGCGGGAAAGATGGGGCAAGCTCGACTTCGTCATTCACGCGATCGGCTTCGCCGACAAGAACGAGTTGAAGGGCCGCTACGCCGATACCAGTCGCGAGAACTTTTCGCGCACCATGGTGATCTCCTGCTTCTCGTTCACGGAGGTCGCAAAGCGCGCCGCCGAGCTGATGAATGAGGGCGGCAGCATGATCACGCTGACCTTCGGCGCTTCGGAGCGCGCGATGCCGAACTACAACGTGATGGGCGTCGCCAAGGCCGCGCTGGAAGCTTCGGTGCGCTATCTCGCCTCGGATTTCGGACCGCGCGGCATACGCGTCAACGCGATCTCCGCAGGTCCGATCCGCACGCTCGCGGGCTCGGGCATCGGCGAGGCGCGCGCCATGTTCGCCTTCATGCAGAAGCATTCGCCGCTCCGCCGCGGCGTCACGCTCGACGAGCTCGGCGGCTCGGCGCTGTACCTGCTGTCGGATCTGTCCGGCGGCGTCACCGGCGAGATCCACTATGTCGATTCCGGCTACAACATCGTGCTGATGCCGCGGCCCGACGATCTGAAGGCTCCGGATTAGGATGCTTTCGTAGGGTGGGCAAAGCGAAGCGTGCCCACCATTTGAAGACGTGGGCACGTCGCTAACGCTCCTTTGCCCACCCTACCGAATCTTACTCCTCCCGCCCCACGATCATGGGGCTGACTCGATCACAAAATTATGCATGCTGCCGCGGTGGCGCCGCAGGGTCGTATCTCCTGCGGTCCGGGAGGAGGGATCGTGCCAAGGCCGCGTGCGACAAGCCTGCATGCGATAGGTCGCGCGAGCGCGCTGGCGTCCGTAGCGGGCGTGATGCTGCTCTGCGGCGGTTCGCGAGCCCTGGCACAATCGGCGATCTGGGACACGACCCTCTCCAACACCGACTGGTACGTGCCGACGGCGCAGCTGCTGGCCTATGCGTCGCCGAAAACCGGCTTCTCCAATCCGATCCCGATCGGCGACCAGACCCTGTGGTCGCTCGCGACCGCGACGAACGGCTCGTTCACGGGAACAAGCGTGGCGCAGCTCAAGATAGGTCCCGCGCTTCTCACCGACAACTCGACCATCCAGGGCTTTGTCACGACGGCGGGCCAGATCACGATGCAGTTCACGCCGACGTCCGGCGGCGCGGTGACCGTTGGTCTCGGCCACATGAGAACCATTGGCGGCGTGACCTCGATGGAGATGCAGATGATCACGGGCGACAGCGTGCTCGTGACTCATTGGGCCTACATGCTGCCCTACGATCCCGCGACCTTCACGCCGCCGGCCTCGCAGCCCGTTCCCGCCAACTCCGTGCCGCAATGGGCATGGATGCCAGGCACGCCGTGGCGGATCGCCAGCAATTCGTTGTTCGGCACCTCCGCGCCCGGCCGCTTCGTCATCACGAATTACCAGAACGGATATTTCTGGGGCGCGGGCGTGGCGCCCGCAGGCAGCTCCGCCGCCAACTTCACGCTGCTGGGATCTGTGACCCCGGAGGGCAATGTCCTGTTCAACACGCTCTCGCGCGGCACGCTCGCCAGCCTCTATGGCAACGCGAGCGGCGACGCCTCGGGCGCACAGATGCTCGTCGGCACCTACGATCTCTCGGGCAACCCGACCGGCGGCGTTGCCTATATCTCCCTGGTGCGCCCCTATGCCGAGACGCTTCAGGCGCAGAACAGCCGCGCGGGCTTAGGCGCGGCCGACATGCTTTATCGCCTGTCGGCGACATCGCTCGGCTGGACCGGGAGCATGGCGACCGGCTTCGCCGCGCTCGACAATCTCAGCGGCTCCGGTCTCGTCGACGCGGTCAACCAGACCTTGCCCGTCCTCACCGGCGCGGCATCGCAGGCGACCTACGCCACGCAGCGAATGTTTCAGCAGGCGATGACGGGGCGACTGGACGATGTGCTCGGGCTGAACACAGGCGTCACGCCTGAGCGGAATGTCTGGATGAAGCCGCTCGGCGGCAGCATCCGGCAGGGCGGCGTCGACGGGGTCCCCGGCTATAGCGCGTCGGGCGGCGGCATTGCCGTCGGCGCGGACGGGGCGATCTCGCCGCGCGCGATGCTCGGCGGCGTGTTCGCCTATTCGCATCAAGCCGTCACCGGCAGCGAGGCTGCCGTCCCGCACCGGCTCGCCATCGATTCCTATCGGGCGGGTCTCTACGGGGCCTATGCCCTCGGCCACGGCCTTCAGGTCGACGGCCAGCTCGACGGCGCGCTGAATGACAATGGCGCGAGCCGCTCGCTCACCTTCATCAACGGCCTGGCCGGCGCCGGCTATCGCTCCTACAGCGGCCACGCGGGTGCCGGCCTCCGCAAGCTGATTCCGGTCGAGCCGAGGCTTACCATCGCGCCGTCGCTGCGGCTGGACTATGGCCATGTCCGCTCATCCGCCTATCAGGAGGGCGGCGCGGGCGGCTTCAGCCTCAACGTGGAGGCGCAAACCTATCGCGAGCTGACGTTGACGGCAGGGCTGAAGAGCGCGTACCAGGTCACGAAGCAGGTCTATCTCACTGGCGATGTCGGGGTCGGCTACAACACGTTGAACCAGGGACTGCAGATCAAGTCGGCGTTCGCCGGCGGCGGCGATAGTTTCGTCACCAACGGCCTTGCGTTATCACCCTGGATCTACTCGACCGCGCTGGGTCTCGTCGCGGCCGACGGCAAGGGATTTGATCTCGGCATCCGCTACGGCCTTGCGGCGACATCCTCCGGACTGCTTCAGCAGTCCGGGCTCGCCGTCCTCAAGATCAAATTGTAAGCGCGCCGTCTCACCCTGCCGCGATCTTCTCCGCGCGCTGGAACGCCGGCCGCGCGGTGCAGCGCGCCAGATAGGCATCGAAGGCGGGGCGCGTCGGCACCATCTTGAACAGGCGCACCGCGAAGTTCAGACCCGAGCCGACCACGATGTCGGCCGCGGAAAAGTCCTCGCCGAGAATCCACGGTCCCTTGGCGAGCGCGGCTTCCAGCACGTCGAACACCTGCGTGGCGCTGCCCCAGGCCGCGGTCGAGGTCGGAATCTCGATCTTGGTGAAGATCTGGATGATGGCGGGCTCGATGCAGCCCGGCGAGAAGAACAGCCATTGCAGATAGCGCGCGCGGCGTGCATCGGTCACCCCCGGCGCGAGCTTCGTCTCTGGATAGCGGTCGGCGATGTAGGCGCAGATCGCCGCGGCTTCGCCGAGCGCGGCATCGCCGTCGGTCAGCGCCGGCACCTTGCCCATCGGATTGATCTTCAAATAATCCGGCGCCTTCTGTGCGCCGGTCGAGATGTCGGTCAGCACCCGCTCGTAGGGCAGGCCGCTCTCCTCCATCAGCCAGAGCGTCGTGAACGAGCGCGAGCGGGGCGACCAATAGAGCTTGATCATGGCGCGGACCTTCCAATGTGCGAGAGACGCAAGTCTAATTCATCGCGTGTCTGCCTGGAATCCGCAACTCACTACGCATGGGAGAAGACCGTGTTCGGCGCGCAATATCTTGGTCAACCCGAATGAGTGGGTGTCACTCCTGCTTCAGATAGCCGGGAAGGCCCCGATCGAGCCTGTCGGTCACGAGCGCACGTGTTCTCTCGCGCAGAACCGCGCTGCTCGAAGCCGTCGCGGGCGGATTGGGGAAATGATCGTTGTCGAGCTTGGTGAGTGGATCCTCCGTCAACCGCATGCTCGCTGCGAGGTTGACGCCGAAATTCACGAACGGACGGTTGATCTGCTCATAGCTTCTACCGTCGATCAGGTTGATCGAGATGTTGGCGAACAAATGCGAATGCCGGATCAGATTCCCGAGGCCTTGATTGAACGTGCCGATACCATTCAGCATCAGTCGGCTGCCCGGCAATTCGCCCTTGTACGTGGTCGCAACCAGATATCGATCGCAGCTCGCGCTCGGCGTGATGCCGCGCACGATCGCCGGCAGGCGTTCGCTGGGATCGGGAATGAATCGCGATTTCGGATTGTAGAAGGGTTCGAAGGCTCCCTTGGGATAGGTGATCCTGCGAACACGGGGATCGTTACCCGCTGCGGCCTTCACCCTTGCAAACACGAGGTCGTCAAGACCCCAGTCGATGGCAACTTCGGTCTCCTCGTTCTCGAAGATGGTCAGCCCGAACTTCTGGACGGAGTAGCGTTCGCCGATCACCGAGATCACGCCGAGCTTGCAGGGGCCGATTTCCACCGCTTGCGGCTTGTTCGCTGCCGGTTGCTTGGCCTTCGGCCCCGCCTTCTTCCCAGCCGGCTTGGTCGTCGCCGGAGTTGCGGCAGTGGGTGGAGCAGAGGGGACTGGGACCACCCGGTCGCGGCGCAAGACGACACGAGGATGGCAGCGACGGCGAAAGTGCGTAACATGATTGGGGAATGAGCGGTTGAGAATTCGAGAGTTGCAAAACTAGAGCGTGCAAGCCTTGCCCGCAAGTGTAGCTCGGGGTTTCAATCTGCCTTCTTCCACCGATAATATTTCATCGTGAATCCGTTCGACGGCTCGATCTCTTCCTTCTCGAACACGAAGCCTTCGCGTTCGTACCAGCGCCAGGCTTTTTCGTTCTCGCGGACGCAACGCAGGTACATCTCATCCGGCATTTGCGTGCGGGTGAAGGCGAGCAATTGCCGGCCGAGCGATCGGCCCTGATAGGCGGGCGCGACGAAGAGCATGTCGAGATAACGCCTCGGCACATGCAGCGCCAGCATGGCGGCGATGGCGCCGCGATCGTCGGCGACGAACAGGCTCCAGCCGTCCTCGATCTCGCGCCGGATGCGCGCGCGCAGGTTTGCGAGCAGGAAGTCGCTGGCCTCGCCGAGCCCGGTCGAGACCCAGCTTTCCATCCAGACGCGGCCGACCTCATCATATTCGTCTGCATCGGCGGGACGGATGACCGGAGGCGACATCGGACGTCAGGCTCTCTGGCTGCGCACGGATTGCCGCGCGCGCACCTTGCCGGCCGACAGGCAGACCACTTCGGAGATCTGCAGCAGCTGCCGGGCCAGCGGGCTGGTCTTGCGCCAGACCATGCCGATGGTGCGGGATGGCTCGGGATCGCGGAAGCGCGCGAGCGAGACCGAGGCCGATCGCGTCTCCACCGGCACTGCCATCTCCGGGATCAGCGTCACGCCGATGCCGGAGCTGACCATCTGCACCAGCGTCGACAGCGAATTGGCATCGAGCATCTCGCGCGGCGGCGCCGACTGCATGTTGCAGAACGACAGCGCCTGATCGCGGAAGCAGTGACCCTCTTCGAGCAGCAACAGCCGCATCTCGCGCATCATCTCGCGCGAGGGCGCCGGCGTCCCCTCATCGGAGCCCGGCCGGACCAGCAGGAATTTTTCCTCGAACAGGGCGACCTCGGTGAGCGAGGGCTCCGACACCGGCAACGCGACGATGGCGGTGTCGAGCCGCCCCTCCACCAGCTCCTGGATCAGCCGCGGCGTCATGGTCTCGCGCACGCGGATATCGAGCTCCGGATGCAGGCGCGTGAGATTCTTGGTGATCGTGGGCAGCAGGTAGGGCGCGATGGTAGGGATCATGCCGATGCGCAAGCGGCCGGCAAACCGGTCCTGCGAGGCGCGGGCGAAGTCGCCGAGCTCATCGACCGAGCGCAGGATGTCGCGGACGCGCTGGGAGAGCTCCTCACCAAACCGGGTCAGCGCCACCTGGCGCGCGCTGCGCTCCAGCAGCAGCCCGCCCAGCGCCTCCTCCAACTCCTTGATCTGCATCGACAAGGCCGGCTGCGAGATGGAGCAAGCCTCGGCCGCGCGGCCGAAATGGCCATGACGCGCCAGCGCATCGAAATACCGGAGCTGGCGGAGCGTCACGTTCAGCATCAGCAAATCTTATTGCAGCGATCATTAAAGTCAACTTCCCCTGATCGAACGCGACGCTTAGAGTGGTTCTACCTGGTCAAAGGCGCGAGTTCGACGCCACCAGAGGAGGTATTCATGGACGACACTTCGAAGTGCCCGTTTTCGGGCGGAAAACCCACGCGCGGGAATCGCGACTGGTGGCCGACGCAGCTCGATATCGAGGTGCTGCACAAGAATTCCGACAAGTCCGATCCGATGGGGAAGGACTTCGACTACGCCAAGGAGTTCAAGTCGCTCGACCTCAACGCGGTGATCAAGGATCTGACCGCGCTGATGACGGATTCGCAGGAATGGTGGCCGGCCGATTTCGGTCATTACGGCGGCCTCATGATCCGCATGGCCTGGCACAGTGCGGGCACCTATCGCATCACCGACGGCCGCGGTGGCGCCGGCGCCGGTCAGCAGCGTTTTGCACCGCTCAACAGCTGGCCCGACAACGCCAATCTCGACAAGGCGCGCCGTCTGCTGTGGCCGATCAAGCAGAAATACGGCCGCAAGCTGTCCTGGGCCGATCTGATGGTGCTCGCCGGCAACGTCGCGCTGGAATCGATGGGCTTCAAGACCTTCGGTTTCGCCGGCGGCCGCGTCGACGTCTGGGAGCCGGAAGAGCTGTACTGGGGTCCCGAGGGCACCTGGCTCGGCGATGAGCGCTACAGCGGCGAACGCCAGCTCGCCGAGCCGCTCGGCGCGGTGCAGATGGGCCTGATCTATGTCAATCCGGAGGGCCCCAACGGCAAGCCGGATCCGGTCGCCGCGGCCAAGGATATCCGCGAGACCTTCGCCCGCATGGCGATGAACGACGAGGAGACCGTCGCGCTGATCGCCGGCGGGCACAGCTTCGGCAAGACCCACGGCGCGGGCGATCCCTCGCTGGTCGGACCGGAGCCGGAAGCGGGCGCGCTGGAGGATCAGGGTCTCGGCTGGAAGAGCAAGCACGCGTCGGGTCACTCCGGCGATGCCATCACCAGCGGCCTCGAAGTGACATGGACGACGACGCCGACGAAGTGGAGCAACAACTTCTTCGAGAACCTGTTCAATTTCGAATGGGAGTTGACCAAGAGCCCGGGCGGCGCGAACCAGTGGACGGCCAAGGGCGCCGACGCGATCATTCCCGATGCCTTCGACAAGTCGAAGAAGCATCGGCCGACCATGCTGACGACCGACCTCTCGCTGCGCTTCGATCCGGTCTATGAGAAGATCTCGCGCCGCTTCCTCGAGCACCCGGATCAGTTCGCGGACGCCTTTGCCCGCGCCTGGTTCAAGCTCACCCATCGCGACATGGGTCCGATCCAGCGCTATCTCGGCCCGCTGGTGCCGAAGGAGACGCTGATCTGGCAGGATCCGATTCCGGCCGTGAACCACGAGCTCGTCAGCGAGCAGGACATCGCTGCGCTGAAGAGCAAGATCCTGGCGTCGGGCCTGTCGGTGTCCGAGCTGGTCTCGACCGCCTGGGCGTCGGCCTCGACGTTCCGCGGCTCGGACAAGCGCGGCGGCGCCAACGGCGCGCGCATTCGCCTGTCTCCGCAGAAGGACTGGGAGGTGAACGAACCGGCGCAGCTCTCGAAGGTGCTCGGCAAGCTCGAGGCGATCCAGAAGGACTTCAACGCCTCGTCGGGCGCGAAGAAGGTTTCGCTGGCGGACCTCATCGTCCTCGGCGGCACCGCTGCGGTCGAGAAGGCCGCGAAGGATGCCGGCGTCGACGTCAAGGTCGGCTTCACGCCGGGCCGCATGGATGCTTCGCAGGAGCAGACCGATGTGGAATCTTTCGCACCGCTCGAGCCGCGGGCCGATGGCTTCCGCAATTACATCGGCAAGCGACATCAGTTCATGCAGCAGGAAGAGGCGCTGGTCGACCGAGCGCAGCTCCTGAGGCTGACCGGTCCGGAGATGACCGTGCTGCTCGGCGGCCTGCGCGTGCTCGGCGCCAATGCGAACGGTTCGAAGCATGGCGTCTTCACCTCGAAGGTGGGTACGCTCAGCAACGACTTCTTCGTCAACCTGCTCGACATGAGCGCGCAGTGGACGCCGGTCGCCGACGGCAGCTACGAGGCCCGCGACCGCAAGACCAATGCGGTGAAGTGGACGGGAACGCGCGTCGATCTGATCTTCGGCGCGCACTCCCAGCTGCGAGCCTTCGCCGAGGTCTATGCGACCTCGGACTCCAAGGAGAAGTTCGTGGCTGACTTCGCCAAGGCTTGGACCAAGGTGATGAACCTCGACCGCTACGACATCGTGCGCAAGTGAAGCGAGAGTGCCGTTCCCGCGCGCGGGAGAAGTGAGCGGCGCTCGGTAACGACGCGTATAATCAGGAAGGGCGGCCGCGAGGTCGTCCTTCTTTTTTGATTGCGGTCTGTGATCAGACCTTGAGCTTGCCGGCCTTCGCGGCGGCATAGCGCTCGCCGACGACTCTCCAGTTCACCGTACTCCACCAGGCCTTGAGATAATCGGCGCGGCGGTTTTGGTAATTCAGGTAATAAGCGTGCTCCCAGACGTCGTTACCGAGCAGCGCCTGCTTGCCGTCCATCATCGGATTGTCCTGGTTGGGCCGCGTTTCGATCGTGAGCTTGCCATCCTTGCTGACGGTCACGAATACCCAGCCCGAGCCGAACACGCGCCCGCCGGCGGCGTTGAAGTCCGCTTGCAGCTTCTCCATGCCGCCGAGATCGCCGTCGATCGCGGCAAGCAGGGCACCTTCCGGCTTGCCGCCATTCGGCCCCATGATCTGCCAGAACATCGTGTGGTTGGCGTGGCCGCCCATGCTGTTGCGAACGCCGGTGCGGATCGCCTCCGGCACGGCGCCGAGATTGCCCAGCACTTCGCCGATCGATTTGTCCGCGATCTGCGGATTGTCCTTTGCGAAATTGTTCAGGTTCGTGATGAACGCCTGGTGGTGGCGGCCGTGATGGATCTCCATCGTCTTGGCATCAATGTGCGGTTCCAGCGCGTTCGCCGGATAGGCCAGCGGATCGAGCTTGAATGGGCCTGCGGGCGCCGCCGCGGCCTGGGCAAAGGCCATGCGTGGGGCGGCGGCAGCCACGACGAGGCCGGTCGTTGCGAGTATGAGACGGCGCCGGGATATGGATGACATGTGGTTCTCCTGTCTGGGACGATCCGCTGATGAAGCGCACGGCGGTCAAATCAGGTACGCAGCGGCAATCGTCCCGGGTTCGATCGCAGCCACGTCGATGCTGCGACGGAATCGCACATCGCCCGTCCGATGACGCCGGCGGAACCAGCAACAAAAAGGGCGGCCTCTCGGCCGCCCTTCGTGCTTCTGATTGATAAGTAGCGAGGCTTACTCGCCGGCGGCTTCGCGCGGGGCCTTCTCGCCCTCGCCGCCCTTGCCCTCGAGATCTTCGCCGGTGGTCTGGTCGACCACCTTCATCGACAGGCGGGTCTTGCCGCGATCGTCGAAGCCGAGCAGCTTGACCTTGACCTTGTCGCCTTCCTTGACGACGTCGGAGGTCTTCTGCACGCGGTTGGAAGCGAGCTGGCTGATGTGAACGAGGCCGTCCTTGGAGCCGAAGAAGTTCACGAAGGCGCCGAACTCCATCACCTTGACCACGGTGCCGTCGTAGATCTGGCCGACTTCCGGATCGGATGCGATCGACTTGATCCACTTGATCGCGGCCTTCATCGCCTCGCCGTCGCTGGAGGCGACCTTCACGGTGCCGTCGTCCTCGATGTTGACCTTGGCGCCGGTCTTCTCGACGATCTCGCGGATCACCTTGCCGCCGGTGCCGATCACTTCACGGATCTTGTCGGTGGCGATCTTGAAGGTCTCGATGCGCGGCGCGTATTCGCCGAGCTCGGCGCGCGCATTGGTGAGCGCCTTCGCCATCTCGCCGAGGATGTGAATACGACCTTCCTTGGCCTGGCCGAGCGCCACCTTCATGATCTCTTCAGTGATGCCCTCGATCTTGATGTCCATCTGCAGCGAGGTGATGCCCGCTTCGGTGCCGGCCACCTTGAAGTCCATGTCGCCGAGATGGTCTTCGTCACCGAGGATGTCGGAGAGAACCGCGAAGCGCTTGTCTTCGAGGATCAGGCCCATCGCGATGCCCGCGGTCGGCCGCTTCAACGGCACGCCGGCGTCCATCAGCGCGAGCGAGGCACCGCAGACCGAAGCCATCGACGAGGAGCCGTTGGATTCGGTGATCTCCGAGACCACACGGATCGTGTAGGGGAACTCGTGGTGCGGCGGCAGCACCGGGTGGATCGCGCGCCACGCCAGCTTGCCGTGGCCGATCTCGCGGCGCTTGGTGCCGCCGAGGCGGCCGGTCTCACCGACCGAGTAGGGAGGGAAGTTGTAGTGCAGCAGGAACGTCTCCTTGTACGTTCCCGACAGCGCGTCGATGTACTGCTCGTCCTCGCCGGTGCCGAGCGTGGTGACGACCAGGCCCTGGGTCTCGCCGCGGGTGAACAGCGCCGAGCCGTGGGCGCGCGGCAGCACGCCGACTTCGGCGACGATGTTGCGCACGGTCTTGTTGTCGCGGCCGTCGATGCGCTTGCCGGTGTCGAGAATGTTCCAGCGAACGATCTTGGCCTCGAGCTCCTTGAACACGGCGCCGATGCGCAGCTTGTCGTATTTCGGCTCCTGCCCTTCGGGGAAGTAGTGCGCGATCACCTTTTCCTTGACCTTGCCGACCGCGGCGTAGCGATCCTGCTTGATCGGAATGGCGTAGGCGGCGCGCAGCTCCTGCTCGACCAGGCCGAGCATTTCCTTCTCAAGCGCGGCATTGTCGATGACGGTGACTTCGCGCGGCTCCTTGGCGGCCTTCTCGGCCAGCTCGATGATGGCGTTGATCACCGGCTGGAAGTGACGGTGACCGAACATCACCGCGCCGAGCATGATGTCTTCGTTCAGCTCCTTGGCCTCCGATTCCACCATCAGGACGGCGTCGGCGGTGCCGGCGACGACGAGGTCGAGCTGGGTGTCGACCATCTCGTCGAGCGTCGGGTTGAGCACATATTCGTCATTGACGAAGCCGACGCGGGCGGCGCCGATCGGGCCTTTGAACGGCGCGCCGGACAGGGTCAGCGCAGCGGACGAAGCCACCAGCGCGACGATATCAGGATCGTTCTCCATGTCGTGCGACAGCACGGTGGCGATCACCTGGGTCTCGTTGCGCCAGCCGTCGACGAACAGCGGGCGGATCGGGCGGTCGATCAGGCGGGAGACCAGCGTCTCCTTCTCGGTCGGACGGCCCTCGCGCTTGAAATAGCCGCCGGGAATGCGGCCCGCGGCGTAGGTCTTTTCCTGGTAGTCGACGGTCAGGGGCAGGAAGTCGACGCCTTCGCGCGGGGCCTTCGCCGCGACGACGGTGGCAAGCACCACGGTCTCGCCATAGGTGGCGACGACGGCGCCGTCGGCCTGGCGGGCGATCTTGCCGGTTTCAAGCTTGAGAGGGCGTCCGCCCCAGTCGATCTCGACTGAATGCTTATTGAACATAGAGGTCTTCTTTCATGGGTTCTCGAAAGAGGGGACGGCTCTCGAAAAACAAAAACCATGCGCAAGATTGCGGGACGCTGATCGGAGCGGATGATCAGCGTCCTGCGATCCTGCCATGGTTTTTGGATGTCGGATGGCGTCCATCCTTTCGGGTCATACGGGCGCCTTGCCCGTTGTGCCCAGCCGCCGGATTGCTGCTGGACTGTCAGTCGGCACGAACACGAACACCGAACCTTCGGTCTTCGCCCTTCATGCCCCGGATGCCGGCCGTCACTCAAGCATGATCCGGAACAGCGTGAAGCGGTTTTCCGTAAAGATCATGCTCAAACAACAAACCAAAGTGCGATTCTTATCGCGCTTTGGGCCCGCATTCGACGCGCGCGCAGCCTCGATCTAAAAAAGCTTAAAATAAGCGCCTTCGTTCGAAACCGCGTGCGAAAACGCGCGCCAAGGGCGCGCGCAGGAACTCTTAACGACGAATATTGTGCTTCTCGAGCAGCGCCTTGTACCGCGCCTCGTCCTTCTTCTTGAGATAGTCGAGGAGCGAGCGGCGGGTCGAGACCAGCTTCAAGAGGCCGCGACGCGAATGGTTGTCCTTCACGTGGGTCTTGAAATGGCTGGTGAGGTTGTTGATGCGTTCCGACAGGATCGCGACCTGGACCTCGGGCGAGCCGGTGTCGCCGGCTTTGGTGGCATTCGTCTTGATGACTTCCGCTTTGCGTTCTGCGGCAATCGACATCGTCAATTTCTCTCGTTGCGACCGGGGCTGGCAGTCAGGCCGGTCAGGTTGAACACACGCTTGGGGATGATTTCGCCATTGCCGACTTCAGCAAGCGCGAGAAGCCGGCCTGCCACCGTGACATAGACTGTGCCGCTACAAGTGGGCGCATCCCGTCCGCGCAACAAAACGGCCTGGCCCCGATGGAGCCTTGCCGCATCAGCCCGAGTGACGGCCAGTGCCGGGATGTCGTCCAGCGCGGTCTCAACGGGCAAAAGCGCGTCGGCGAGGCTGCCCTCGCCGGACGCGGCTCTATCGCACAAAGCCTCCAGCTGATCCAGCGGAATCATGTCGTTTTCGCCAAATGGGCCGACCAGGGTCCGCCGGAGCGCGCAGATATGGCCATAAGTGCCGAGAATTCGGCCCATATCGCGGGCCAGCGCGCGGACATAGGTGCCCTTGCCGCATTCGGCCTCGAACACGGCGTGGTCGTTATCCGGTTGATCCACAAGGGTTAAATGGTGAATCTCGACCGGACGGGGGGCCAGTTCCACGACCTCGCCGTCGCGGGCGAGATCGTAGGCGCGCTCGCCCTGGACCTTGATTGCGGAATAGCGCGGCGGGATCTGCTCGATCACCCCGGTGAAGCGGGGCAGCAGAGCCAGGATGGCCTCCCGGGTCGGGCGTTGGTCCGAGGTCGCGGTCACCCGGCCCTCGATGTCGTCGGTATCGCGCTCCTCGCCCCAGCACACCGTGAACTGGTAGCGCTTCCGGCCGTCCATGACGAAGGGAACGGTCTTGGTGGCCTCCCCGAGCGCGATCGGCAGGCCCCCCGAGGCGAGCGGATCGAGCGTGCCGGCGTGGCCGGCGCGCTTGGCGTTGAACAGGCGCTTGAGCACCGCAACCGCCTGCGTCGAGGTCATGCCGATCGGCTTGTCGAGCACGACCCAGCCGTGGACGTCGCGCCGGTCGCGGCGGACCTGGTTGCCCTTCTGCTGCTTGGCGCGCGGATCGTTGTTGACGCGGCGCGGCTCGTGATGCGGCTCCGAATTGCCGCCCAAGCCTGCGAAATTATCGTCCGCAAGATTATTTTTCTGCACGTCGCGCTGATCGGCCTGTTCGCCGCTGATCGTGTCGTGAGCCGGGTCCATCGTCATCGTTCTTCTTCCCGATCCGTCGCCGGATCCTGTTCCAGATCCTTCTGCACCGCAGGTGTTCGCAAAAGCTTCTCGATCCGTTCCGCTTCGTCGAATCGTTCGTCGACGCGGAAGCGAATGTCGGGTGCAAATTTCAGGTTAACGCGCCGCGCGACTTCGCCGCGCAGGAACTTCTTGTTGCGTGCGAGCGCAGCGAGGACGATCTCGGTGTCGCGGCCACCGAGCGGCATCACGTAGACCGTCGCGAGCTTCAGGTCGGGCGACATCCGCACCTCCGGCACGGTGATGATGTGACCTTCGAGATCCGCATCATGCACGTTGCCTTGCGCCAGAATATCGGCCATCGCGTGGCGAACCTGCTCGCCGACGCGCAACTGGCGCTGCGAGCCGCCGCCGGGTGCGGAACTCTTTTTCTGATGATGGCGTGGCATTCTCGAAATCACCTCGTCATGCCCGTGCTCGGGACACGGGCAGCGTCATTTGTCCTGTTGAAACGAAGAGGGGTGGATGGCCGGAAAAATCCGGCCATCGCACTCCCGCAATTTCAGTTCAAAAAAGATCCGGGCGCTTCGGTAAGATTTGGACTTACAGGGAGCGCTGGATCGTCTCCACGCGGTAACACTCGATCACGTCACCGGCACGCATGTCGTGGTAGTTCTCGAAGGCCATGCCGCATTCCTGACCGGACTGGACTTCCTTCACTTCGTCCTTGAAACGCTTCAGCGTCGACAGCTTGCCCTCGTGCACGACGACGTTGTCGCGGATCAGGCGCACATTGGCGCCGCGTTCCACGGTACCGTCGGTGACGCGGCAGCCGGCGACCTTGCCGACCTTGGAGATGTTGAAGATCTCCAGGATCGCGGCATTGCCGAGCATGGTTTCGCGCAAGGTCGGCGCGAGCAGGCCGCTCATCGCCTTCTTCACGTCGTCCACGAGATCGTAGATGATGTTGTAGTAGCGGATCTCGATGCCGTTGCGCTTGGCGGCCGCAGCGGCTTCCTTGTTGGCACGAACCGAGAAGCCAATGATCGCGGCGTTGAAGCCTTCGGCCAGCGTCACGTCGGATTCCGAGATGCCGCCGACGCCGGCATGCAGGATGCGGGCTGCGACTTCGTCGGTGCCGAGCTTCTCCAGCGAGCCCAAGATCGCTTCCAGCGAGCCCTGCACGTCGGCCTTGATGATCAGCGGGAATTCCTTGCGGCCCGCGGTCTTCAATTGCGACATCATCTGCTCGAGCGAGCCGCGCATGCCGGAGATCGAGGCAGCCGCGTTCTCGCGCTTCTGGTGCGCGCGGTAGCTGGTGACCTGGCGGGCGCGGGCTTCGTTCTCGACCACGGCGAGACGATCGCCTGCTTCCGGGGGGCCGTTGAAGCCGAGCACTTCGACCGGCACCGACGGACCTGCTTCCTGCACGGTCTCGCCCTGATCGGAGATCAGCGCGCGGACGCGGCCCATCTCGGCGCCAGCGACGATGATGTCGCCGACGCGGAGCGTGCCGCGCTGAACCAGCACGGTCGCGACCGGGCCGCGGCCGCGGTCGAGCTTGGCCTCGATCACGGTGCCCTCGGCCGGACGCTCCGAATTGGTCTTGAGGTCGAGAATGTCGGCCTGGAGCGCGATCATCTCGAGCAGTTTGTCGAGATTGGTCTTGTTCTTGGCGGACACTTCGACGTCGACGACGTCGCCGCCGAAGGATTCGACCTGCACCTCGTGCTGGAGCAGCTCTGTGCGCACGCGCTCGGGCTTGGCGTCGGGCTTGTCGATCTTGTTGATGGCAACGATGATCGGCACGCGCGCGGCCTTGGCGTGATTGATGGCTTCGACCGTCTGCGGCATCACGCCGTCATCGGCCGCGACCACCAGCACGACGATGTCGGTGACCTTGGCGCCGCGGGCGCGCATTGCGGTGAACGCGGCGTGGCCGGGCGTGTCGATGAAGGTGATCTTCTTGCCGCTCTCGGGCGATACCACCTGATAGGCGCCGATATGCTGGGTGATGCCGCCGGCTTCGCCGGAGACCACGTTGGCGTGACGGAGCGCATCGAGCAGCGAGGTCTTGCCGTGGTCGACGTGACCCATCACGGTCACCACCGGCGAGCGCGTCTCGGTGTCGGTGGAATCGTCGACCTGGTCGAACAGGCCTTCTTCGACGTCGGAGGCGGCAACGCGCTTGACGGTGTGCCCCAGCTCTTCGGCGATCAGCTGCGCCGTATCGGCGTCGATCACGTCGGTGATCTTGTGCATCGCGCCCTGCTTCATCAGCATGCGGATGACGTCGACCGCGCGTTCGGCCATGCGGTTGGCGAGTTCCTGGATCGTGATCGCTTCCGGGATGACCACCTCGCGGATCAGCTTTTCCTTGGGCTCGTTCGAGGCGTGGCCCTTCAGGCGCTGGGTGCGGCGGCGGAACGAGGCGATCGAGCGCTCGCGGACTTCGTCGGCGTTGAGCGCGGTGACGACCGTCAGGCGGCCGCGCTCTTTCTGCGGGCCGGGCTTGTGGGTGGTCTTGGGAGCCGCCGCAGGACGCGCGGCGCCGCCGGGACCGCGACGGATCTGGCGTGGACCATCGTCCTCGTCGGGTCCGGCCGCGACCGCAGGTGCGCGACCGAGCGGTCCGCCGGCCGGTCGCTGCGTGCTGGTTCCGGGGCGCGGTGTCGTCGTTCCCGGGCGTGCCGTCGCGGTTCCGGTTCGCGCTGCGGGCGCTCCGGGCCGCGACGTTGCAGCGGCCGGGGCCGCCGCGGCGGCGCGCGGGGCGGATTGCGGCTGCTCGCCTTCGCCGAAACGCTTCTTGGCCTCGGTCTCGGCCTTGCGCTTGGCCTCGTCCTCGTGGCGGTGGCGCTCCTCCTCGGCCTTGCGGCGGGATTCGGCGGCCTCGCGCTCGGCGCGTTCGGCGGCTTCGCGGACTGCGCGGCGCTGGGCCTCTTCCTCGGCCTGGCGGCGCTCTTCGACTTCGCGCACCTTGGCATCGGCCAGCGCGCTGGCGCGGGCGGAGCGTTCGTCCTCGGTCAGCGTGCGCAGCACCACGCCGGAGCCGGCGTTGCGCGGCGGCGCGGGACGCGACGGGGCGGGCGTGGGCGCGGCCGGCGCGGGCTTCGCCACCTCGGCAGCCTGCGGCTCGGGGGTGCCGTCGATGCGGCGCTTGCCGCGCTTCTCGACCACGACCTGCTTGCTGCGGCCATGGCTGAAGCTCTGGCGCACAGTGCCCGTTTCGACGCGCGGCTTGAGCGATAGCGTCTTGCTCGGAACGCTCAGCTTCTTGTCGCCAGGGGTCTTGGTATCAACCATTCAGCAGTCCTAATCCTGATTTATCAGTGTTGTGCGTTGCCGCACCGTCCAATTGGGTCGTCGTGTCTCTCAGAAATCCTGGCCGTGCTCTTCGGCAGTCTTGTCATCGTCCGCCATCCGGTATCGGACCAGCATCTGGCTACGTGACAGGAATGACTTGCTCGCCGGGCCCGCGAGCACGGCAGCATGTATCACATTTGACCGGGTCAGTGCCAAATCCAATTCTACCGATTTCAGCGCGGTGACGACGGGAATCTGCGGCTTGGCGCCGCGATTCCCGGCATTTTGACGTGCCAGCATGTCCAATTTGCGGATTCCGTCCGCGGCCCCGTCGCTGGCGTGGATCAGGACCTCGACCGTGCCTTCCTTCAGGGCGCTTTCGACCTTGCCGAACCCAGTCACGATCTGGCCGGCCTTGGCGGCAATCCCAAGGGCTTCCGTCACGCTCCGAACCAGGAGCGTCTCGATGTCGGCAGGAAGCGTCTGAGGGGGCCGCAGCTCGCGCTTGAAGGCCTTGCTAAATTGGTGACGCCGTACCGCTTCCGCAACCACCCCGCGGGAGGCCGTGAGCCACATGCCGCGTCCGGGCAGCTTGCGCTTGAGATCCGGAACTACGTCGCCCTGCGGCGAAACGACGAAACGGATCAGCTCGTCAATCGGCCGGACTTGCCGACTGACAGCGCACATCCGCATGGTCGCGGACCTTTCGGTCCGCGGCCCATGGTCGAGTTCGCTGTCAATATTGGCGAGCATCCGGGCGACATCCTCCTTCGCCTTCTAGATCGTGTGTTCTCTAGGCAAGACCGGCCTCCGCTTTCGCTGAAACACGCCTCAAGCCGGCTGATCTTCGGTCGCCTCAGCCTCCTCGGTGGGCTTGGCGAGATCGGCCTCGGTGATCCAGCCGGCCTTGACGCGGGCCTGCATGATCATGGCTTCGGCATCGTCGCGGGAGATATCGATGCCGTCGAGCGCGCCCGGATGCTTGGTGGGCTCGCCGCCTTCCTTGCGCTCGGTCCAGCCGACCAGATCGTCGGTGGCGCAGCCGGCGAGGTCCTCGACCGTCTTGATGTCGTTCTCACCGAACTTCACCAGCATCTTGGAGGTGACGCCGGGCACGTCCCTGACGGCGTCCTCGACACCGAGCTCCTTGCGCCTCGCCTCGATCTCGGCTTCCTGCTGCTCGAGATATTCGCGGGCACGGCTCTGGAGCTCCTGCGCGGTCTCCTCGTCGAAGCCCTCGATGCTGGCGAGCTCCTTGAGGTCCACCATGGCGAGTTCCTCGACCGAGGTGAAGCCCTCGGACGCCAGCAGCTGGCCGACCACTTCGTCGACGTTGAGCGATTCCATGAAGACGCGGGTGGAGTTCTCGAAGTCGGCCTGGCGGCGCTCCGATTCCTCCTGCTCGGTCAGGATGTCGATGTCCCAGCCGGTGAGCTGCGAGGCCAGACGCACGTTCTGGCCGCGGCGGCCGATCGCCAGCGAAAGCTGGTTGTTGGTGTCGGGCACGACGACCTCGATGCGCTCGCGGTCTTCGTCGATGACGACCTTGGACACTTCGGCCGGCGCCAGCGCGTTGACCACGAAGGTCGCGATATCAGGCGACCAGGGGATGATGTCGATCTTCTCGCCCTGCAATTCGTTCACCACGGCCTGCACGCGCGAGCCGCGCATGCCGACGCAGGCGCCGACCGGATCGACCGAGGAATCGCGGGAAATCACGCCGATTTTCGCGCGCGAGCCCGGGTCGCGGGCGACCGCCTTGATCTCGACGATGCCGTCATAGATCTCCGGCACTTCCTGCGCGAACAGCTTCGCCATGAACTGCGGATGGGTGCGGGAGAGGAAGATCTGCGGGCCGCGGGTTTCGCGGCGGACGTCGAAGATGTAGGCGCGGACGCGGTCGCCGTTGCGGAACACTTCGCGCGGCAGCATCTCGTCGCGACGGATGATGGCTTCGCCGCGGCCGAGATCGACGATCACGCTGCCATATTCGACGCGCTTGACGACGCCGTTGACGATGTCGCCGATGCGGTCCTTGAATTCCTGGTATTGCCGGTCGCGCTCGGCCTCGCGCACCTTCTGCACGATCACCTGCTTGGCCGATTGCGCGGCAATGCGGCCATATTCCAGCGGCGGCAGGGTGTCGGCGATGGTGTCGCCGACCTGGGCGCCGGGATTGGCGCGCTGCGCGTCGACCAGCGAGATCTGGTTGGAATGATTTTCGACCTTGTCGACCACCAGCATGTGGCGCGACAGCCGCAGCTCGCCCTTCTTCGGGTCGATCTCGGCGTGAACGTCGGTCTCGCTGCCGTAACGGGCGCGCGCGGCCTTGGCGATGGCGTCCTCCATCGCCGCGATGACGATACCGCGGTCGATCGATTTCTCGCGCGCAACGGCGTCGGCGATCTGGAGCAATTCAAGTCGATTGGCGCTGACTGCCATGGCTAGTCTCCTTGGTCAGGATCGGTCTCGCCGCGCCGCGCGCGTTCGGCGGCAAGGCGATGTTTCTTCGTGTTGGTCGGAGCCGGCTTCTTTTTCGGCTTGGTGTTCTTGGTGATCTTCGCGCTGATCTCGGCGTGCGGAGGAGCCGGCGGCTCCAGGCCGAGATCCCTGCGCATCTTGCGCTCCTCGGCCTTGCCGCGGCGCATGGATTCGGCGATCAGCTCGTCGGTCAGCACCAGCCGGGCCTCGCCGATATCCTCCATGGTCAGTAGCACGTCGGGATTGTCGCCCGGCTTGACGTCGTCGCGACGCAGATGCACGCGGTCGCCTTCGACGGCGCCGAGCGTGCCGCGGAACCGCTTGCGTCCCTCGTGGGCGACCGCCATCTCGATCTTCACCAGATGGCCGCCATAGCGCTCGAAATCGGAGCGGCGGACCAGCGGACGGTCGATCCCCGGTGAGGAAATTTCCAGCCGGTAGGCGCGATCGATGGGGTCGGCGACATCGAGCACGGGGGAGAGCGCCCGCGAGATCGCCTCGCAATCCTCGAGCTGCATCGAGCCGTCCGGCCGCTCGGCCATGATCTGCACGGTGCAGCCGGCCTCGCCGGAAATGCGGATCCGCACCAGACGATATCCCATGCCTTCCAGCACCGGCGCTGCGACCGCGGATACCCGTGCCGCCACGCCCGGCTCGACCACGAGTCTCGGCTCGGCCAGCAATTCGGCGTCCGTGGAACCAGGGTTCGGTTCGGTCATGTCCAGGATCAGGCGCTCGATGGTTAAGGCTTGGTTAAGATTTCAAAGCCCGCTTCGGAATGTCCCCGACACGGGTCGGGCCGCATCTTCCGCCACGCCGCGTTCAGGTAATAAAAAAGAGCGGGTCCTTTCGGGCCCACTCTCACTACGCGGATCGTATGAGAAGATGAATTGGCGCTGATATAGCGCTTTCCCCCCGCCCGGACAAGGCCCATTGCGGGGGAACGGGGCCTTTTTGCGTCGTTCCGCGACCGCCCTGCGGCAACGCTTCCTTCACCCGGGGCGGCTAAATTCCCCGATTGTGGGGCGGCTTGGACCAAGGGCGCACCCGCGGCGTGCCCTGATCGAGTTGCGTTTTCATGACCGTTGCCACGTCGCTCATTCCCGGACTGGACGATATCGTCAAACGCGGCGATCCGCGGCGGCGCGGCGAGATCGCGCGCGCCATCTCCGAGTTGTTCTTCCAGGATTCCGCCAATCTTCGTCCCGAGCTCATCGATCTCTTCGACAACCTCCTGATCGATCTTGTCCCGCATGCGGAGCTCGCCTCGCGCGCCGACCTCGCCGAGCGCTTCTCGCATTTGAACAACGCGCCGCCGCACCTGATCAACCAACTCGCGCGCGAAAACGAGATCATGGTGGCGGGTCCCGTGCTGCGCCGCTCGCCCGTGCTCGATGACACCGCCCTGGTCGAGATCGCGCGCCTGAAGGGTCAGGGCCATCTGCTGGCGATGACGGAACGCCCGACATTGTCGCCTGCAATCACCGATGTGCTGGTCGAGCGCGGCGATCGCGACGTGGTGCGCCGCGCCGCCGGCAATGCCGGGGCGGCGTTCTCGCCCGGCAGCTATTCCGAGATGGTCAAGCGCGCGGCGCGGGACGGCGTGCTGACGCTCAAAATCGGCCAGCGCAACGACCTTTCGGGCGAGAACCTGAAAGAGCTTCTCGGCGGGACGCTCGACGTGATCCGCCGGCGCCTTTCCAGCGTGGTCAATCCCGCACGCCAGGCCGAGATCAAGCGCGCAATGGCGGCGATCGAGGAAGCCGCGCTGCCGCCCGGACCCCGGCGGGATTTCTCGGCGGCCCAGCGCACGGTGCTCTCCCTGCATCGCGAGGGCCATCTCGGCGAAAGCGCACTGCTCGGCTTCGCCAAGGCGAACAAATACGAGGAATCGATTGCAACGCTCTCGGCGATGTCCGGCGTCCGCCTCGCGGTTCTCGACCGCCTGATCTCGGGCGACCGCTACGATCCGATTCTCATCGTCGGCCGCGTGCTGAATCTGGGCTGGCCCACGGTGCGCGCGCTCATTCTGCTCTGGTACGGCCCGCATCGCATTCCGGCCGATGCCGACATCGAGGCCGCGCGCGCAAACTTCACGCGCCTGATGCCGACGACCGCCGAGCGCGTCGTGAATTTCTGGCGCAACCGGCAGACGATCTAAACTCGCTTGAACCGCAGGTAAGCCGCCTTGCGTCCTTCGCGCGCGGCCTTGCGGCCGTAGCGCGTCATGGTGTAGCCGGCCCATGGCTGCCTGAAGTCGTCGGCGCGTTCGGCAAGCCAGACGAAGTCCTGCGAGCGCGCAAGGTGCGACAGCGTCCAGGCGCAGTAATCGTCGATATCGCAGACGAAGCGGAATTCGCCGCCTGGCTTCAGCACGCGCGCCATCGCCGCGATGGTGCGGTCCTGGACGAAGCGCCGCTTCCAGTGCCGCCGCTTCGGCCACGGATCGGGGTGGATCAGGTCGATCCGCGACAGCGATGCCTCGGGCAACCAGGCCAGCAGCTCGGCGGCATCGCCGGCGAACAGGCGGATGTTGCCGATATTGGCGGCCTCGATCTGCGCGAGGATCTTCGCCATGCCGTTGACATAGGGCTCGCAGCCGATGAAGCCGGTCGTGGCGAATTTCTGCGCCTCGGCCGCAAGATGCTCGCCGCCGCCGAAGCCGATCTCGAGCCGCACATCGTCGGTCCCGGGGCCAAAGATCTCGCGGGCGTCCGCCGGCGTATCACTGTGGATGTCGAGCGCGAGATGCGGCAGCAGATGATCGACCAGCTCGGCCTGGTGCTGCCTGAGCTTGTGGCCCTTGCGGCGCCCGAAGAAGGCGCGCTCGCTGTCGTCGCGATCGGGATCTGATTTGCGTTCGCTCATCGCAGCGTCTGATACAGGCGATGGAGCAGCCGCGCGCGCGGCGCAAGCGAGGAGACGTAGAGCTGCTCATAATGGGTATGCGCGCCCTTGCCGTCGACGCCGAGCCCGTCCAGCGTTGCGGTATGCGGGGCGGTGAAATTGCCGTCCGAGCCGCCGCCGGTGTGCGTATCGGTCAGCTCGAAGCCGATCTCGCCGGCGAGCGTCTTCGCGTGCTCGAACAGCGCGGCGCCCGCATTGCTTTTCTCGTAGGGCGGACGGTTGAGCTCGCCCGTGACGGTGACGGTGACGCCGTCGGTTTTCGAGGTCAGGGCGAGGATCCTGCCGACGAACTCGTCAGCGTCCGCGAGGCTCAGCACGCGCAGGTCGACTTCGGCATAGGCCTCTTCCGGCGTGACGTTGGGGCGCGTGCCGCCGCGCACCACGCCGACATTGACGGAGACGCCACGGGCGAGGTCGTTCATCCCTTCCAGCGCCAGGATGACGTTGGCGAGCTCGCGGACGGCGCTGCGGCCGTCTTCGGGCCGCGAGCCGGCATGCGCCGGCACGCCCTTGACGAACACGCGGAAGCGTCCGACGCCCTTCCGGCCGGTGACGATCTTGCCGCCGTCGCGCGCCGGCTCCGTCACCAGCACGTATCTGGCCTTGCGTCCTTCCTGCTCGATCAGCGCGCGCGAGGTCGGGCTGCCGATCTCCTCGTCGGAGGTGAACAGGTGCGTGATGCCGAGCGGCGAACGATCGGCCGTCGCACAGAGCGCGCCGAACGCGTGATGGGCGATGTAGGCGCCACCCTTCATGTCGTAGATGCCGGGGCCGAAGGCGACGTCGCCTTCGACCTTGAACGGCAGGCGCTCGATGAATCCCATGGGATGGACCGTATCGAGGTGGCTCAGCACCAGAATGCCCGGCTGGTCCTGGCCCCAGGTCGAACGCGCCAGGAGATGGTCTCCGCAGCCGCCGACACCGGCGACGCGCTCGAGCGTGACGGGCAAGTCGCGATATTGCTCCGCGACGACGGAGACCAGCTTGTTGACCTGCTCAGGCGCTTCCGTCGGCGTCTCGATCTCGACCCAGCGGCGTATGCCGTCGAGGATAGTTTGGGAATCGAACCAATTGGTGCTGGCCATCACTGTATCTGTGCCCTTGAATCGCATCATCGAAGCGGACGCACGACAAAGCGCGGCCACAAATGACGACATAGGCCAGATTTCACGCGGTCTCAAATCGCCATCGCGACGGCGGGTCAGCGCTTGTCGGGACCTTCCCGGGCCGCGATCTGCTCGACGAGATCGACGATCGAGCGGCGCATCTTCGAATCGGTGATTCGCGTGAACGCCTTGGTCAAGGCCAGGCCTTCGGAGGTCGCGAGAAAATCCGAGACGTAAGAGGGCGAGGCGCCTTCGCTGAAGCCATCCGGCCCCGGCACGCCGCTCGGACCGCCCTCGAACAGAAACGACACCGGCACCTGCAGGATTTCGGCGATCTGCTGGATGCGGCTCGCGCCGACCCGGTTGGTGCCCTTCTCGTATTTCTGGATCTGCTGGAAAGTCAGGCCCAAAGCGTCACCGAGCTTTTCCTGGCTCATGCCCAACATGATGCGGCGCATACGCACGCGACTGCCGACATATTTGTCAACAGGGTTGGGCGCTTTCGACATTTCCTCAGCCCTCCAAACACCACCTTCAGCGCAATCAATCGCAGTGCCTCAGGTGCAAGCAACGTCAAATCAAACCCTGTTATTGGGAAACATTGCGGAGAAATTTAGCAACGCACCGCTGTCTTTTGCAGCCGGGGCAGAATGGGGAGCCCGCATGCAGTCTGTCAACCGTGGGACTACGGTTGTCAAAAGTTTCCGGCTACCTCCGCAGCGATGGCGCGATCAGCTCTGCCGCTTGCTGACGCGTCGGCGGAGGGCCAGAAACACGGCCAGCGCGACGAGCATGGCTGCGGGCGCATCGCCCACCCGCGCGTAGACGGTCGGCGAGATCGTGGCGGGCAGATTTGCATCCAAAATGCCTTCGATTCCGAGTCCGAGGCTGGAAACGGTGCGGCCCACCGGATCGATCACTGCGGAGATGCCGGTATTGGCGGAGCGGACCAGCGGCAATCCGAGTTCGATCGCGCGCATGCGCGACTGCTCCAGATGCTGATAGGGGCCGGTCGAGATGCCGAACCAGCCGTCATTGGTGAGGTTTACGATCCAGCCGGGACGTTCGCCGCGACCCGCCACTTCGCCGGGAAAGATCGCTTCGTAACAGATCAGCGGCAGCGCGGGCGGTGCGCCGGGGACCTGCAGCGCATGCCGTACCGTGCCGGGAATGAAGCCGCCGCGCACACGCGTCAGTTGCTCGAATCCGAGCTTCTCCATCAACGACTGGTAGGGCAGAAATTCGCCGAACGGCACCAGATGCAACTTGTCGTACACAGCCAGCACGCTGCCGTCGTGGTCGATGACATAGATCGAATTGTAGGCACGCGTGATCGGCTTGCCGGGCGGCAGGTCGGGCGCGCGGACCGAGCCCGTGATCAGCACGGTGCCTTTCGGAAGGAGGTCGGCGATCTGCGCCATCGCGTCGGCTTCCCGGGTCAGGAAGAACGGAAAGGCGGATTCCGGCCAGATCAGGATGGTGGCATCGCGCACGCCGGTCGATTGCGGGCCCGAGGCGCGGTCCGACAGCGCCAGATATTTCTTCATCACCTCCGTCTTGGCGGCGTAGTTGAACTTCGCGTCCTGCTGCAGGTTCGGCTGCATCAGGCGCAGCTTGGCGCCCGCGACCATCGTGGTCGGATGCAGCGACAGGCGGATCGCGCCGAAAATGCTCATCACAATCAGGAGCCCAATCGCCGCCGCCGGCACGCGCCATGGCAGGCGGCGATCGGGCGTGCGGTCGATCAGCGTCGCCGGGCTCGCGAAGATCGCAACCGCCAGGAACGTCATGCCCCACAGGCCGATCAGCGACGCCGTCTGCGCCAGCGGCGCGGGCTCGGACAATGCATAGCCGAACGCGTTCCAGGGGAAGCCGGTCAGCGCGTGGCCGCGCAACCACTCGCTGACGGTGAGGCTTGCTGCGAGCGCAAGCACGCGCGTGGCGTTCTTGGTCCAGAGCAGGCGCGCCAGCGCAAAGCCGATCGCCGTGAAGATGGACAGATAGGCCGGCAGGCCGAGCACGGCGAACGGCGTCAGCCAGGCGAATATATCGGCGTCGACGAAGAAGGCGTAGCCGATCCAGTAGAGCCCGGGCACGAAATAGCCGAGCCCGAACCAATAGCCGGTCAACGCGGCGGCGGGGACGCCGCCATATCGGCCGGCGCCGGCGCCGTCGATCAGCCAGACCAGCACCGGGAAGGTGATGAACAGCACGGGAAAGAGGTTGAACGGCGCCAGTGCCAGCACCGACAGCGCTCCGCACCCCATGGCGATGACCGCGCGCTTCCATCCCCAGGCGAGGATGATGGCAAGCGCGATTTGCCGAAGTCGTTGGAACGGACTCACTGCTGGCTGGTCCCGTCGCTCGGCGGCGGGCTGGGCGTGTCGCCGGCCGGCGGCTGGCTGCTGTCCGGCGCGGCCTCGCGGCGGCTTCTCTCTCGCTGGGTCCGCGGCGCGGGACGCTCCTTTCGCGTCGAGATGCGCAGCCGCTTGACGCGGCGCGGATCGGCATCGAGCACCTCGACCTCGTAGGTGCCGGGGCCCGAGATCACCTCGCCGCGCACCGGCAGGCGCCCGACGAAGCTGACGAGATAGCCGCCCAGCGTCTCCACCTCCTCGCCGGCTTCCCCGGTGACGAAATCCTCGCCGATCACCGAGCGGACGTCGTCGAGGCTGGCGCGGGCGTCGGCGATGAAGGCGTTGTCGGGCAGGCGCACGATCGAAGGCGGCTCGTCGCTATCGTGCTCGTCGTCGATCTCGCCGACGATCTGCTCGACGATGTCCTCGAGCGACACCAGCCCGTCGCTGCCGCCATATTCGTCGACCACCAGCGCGAGGTGGATGCGCGTGGCCTGCATCTGCGCCAGCAGGTCGATCGCCCGCATCGACGGCGGCACGTAGAGCAGCTTGCGGATGATGTGGGCTTCCTCGAGCGGCATCGCGAGATCGACGGCGCGCAGGTCGAGCCCGGCCGGCAGCGGCTTCTTGCGCTTGGTCTTGGTGGTTTCCGACACGCGGGCGCGCGCGGTCATGAAGGCGAGCAGGTCGCGGATGTGGACGATGCCGACGGGATCGTCGAGCGTCTCGTTGTAGACCACGAGGCGGGAATGGCCGGCGCTCTCGAAGCGGTCCATCAACTCGCCGAGCGGGATGTCCCGCTTCACCGCGACGACGTCGGCGCGGTGCACCATCACATCGGCGATGCGGCGCTCGTGCAGGCCGAGGATGTTGCGCAGCATGGTGCGCTCGACCGCGGAGAAACCGGAATCGCCGGGCGTCGTCGCATCGAGCACGACCTGGAGGTCGTCGCGCACCGATCCCGCCTTCCAGCCGAACAGCGTGCGGATGGCGCGCAGCAGCCAGCCATCGGCGGCCGGGCGCATCACCTCGCCCGGCGTCACCACGGCCGGCAGATTGGCCGTGTTGCGCGGGTTGTCCTGGACCGGGTCGGAATCGGGCATCTCAGTGTGTCCCCGCGCGGTCTGCATAGGGATCGGGAATTCCAAGCTGCGCCAGGATCTGGGTCTCCAGCGCTTCCATCTCCTCGGCGTCGCCGTCGTTCTCGTGATCGTAGCCGATCAGGTGCAGGAAACCATGCACGGCAAGATGGCTCAAATGGTGGTCGAACGGCTTTTGTTCCTCGTCCGCCTCGCGCCGCATGGTCTCGTAGGCGATCGCGATGTCGCCGAGCATGCGCGGCGCATCGCCCGGCTTCCATTCGCCCTCCGGCTGGAGTGCGGGAAACGACAGCACGTTGGTCGGCTTGTCGATGCCCCGCCAGTTGCTGTTGAGGGTGCGGATGCCGGCGTCATCGGTCAGCATCACCGCCACTTCGGCGTCGGCAACGTCTTCGTCGACGCTTTCGGCGGCGGCCGCGACCGCGCGCTGGATCACGGCTTCGGAATCGGGCTCGTGTTGCCAGCAATCGGCGACGACGAGGACTTCGGTCATGGGAAGGTTGGGATGGGACATCATGTTGTCTGGGACGAAAAGGCGCAATGTCCGCGCCCTCCGGGGTCCAGCTGTTGCCTCGTCAGGATTGGCCGGTGGCCGGCCGCTGCGGCGAACCTTCGTAGGCGGCAACGATCCGCGCCACGAGTTCGTGGCGGATCACGTCCTCGGCCTTGAAATGAACTTGGGCAATGCCCTCGACGCCGTTCAACAGCCGGGTCGCTTCGGCGAGGCCCGAGGTCTGGCCGTTCGGCAGGTCGATTTGCGAGGGATCGCCGGTGACGATCATGCGGCTGTTCTCGCCGAGACGGGTCAGGAACATCTTCATCTGCATCGACGTGGTGTTCTGCGCCTCGTCCAGGATGATAGCGGCGTTGGTGAGGGTGCGGCCGCGCATGAAGGCCAGCGGCGCGATCTCGATCTCGCCGGTCTGCAGCGCGCGCTCGACGATGCGCGCATCCATGAGGTCGTACAGCGCGTCGTAGATCGGGCGAAGATAGGGATCGACCTTCTCGCGGAGATCGCCGGGCAGGAAGCCGAGCCGCTCGCCGGCTTCCACCGCCGGACGCGACAGGATGATCTTGTCGACCTCCTTGCGCTCGAACAGCTGCGCGGCATGCGCCACCGCGAGCCAGGTCTTGCCGGTGCCGGCCGGGCCGATGCCGAACACCAGCTCGTGGCGCTTCAGCGCGCGAATGTAGGAGTCCTGCGCGGCGGTGCGCGCGCGCACCGGGCGCTTGCGCAGGTTGATGCTGTCGAAGGCCGATTTGGCCGATTTGGCGTCGAACTCGAACAGCGAGCCCTGGGCGATCACGGCGCGGATCGCGCCTTCGACCTCGCCCTGGTCGAGATCCTGTCCCTTCACGGCTTGCGCGTAGAGCATCTCCAGCACGCGGCGCGCGGCGTCGCAGCCGTCGCGACTGCCGCCGATCGTGATGTGGTTGCCCTTGGAATCGACGACGACGCCGAGCCGCCGCTCGAGCTGCGCCAGATGCTGGCCGTAAGGGCCGACCAGGGCCGAAGCGGCGCGGTTGTCGTCGAAGTCGATGACGACCTGGGTCTCGGGCGGAACTTGCATGTCGCGGTCAAATTTGCGGCTGGGAGCGAACGAAGACGAATCCGATGCGCTTTTTGGCAAGGGTTCAGGCTCCACTGGCTTGCGATAAAGCGGGCTCGCCCGCGCTGCGCGGAATGGCGAGCTCGCCGAGAAAGCTGTAGCGCTCGAGGCTGTCGATCCGCACGGGCAGGATCTGTCCGATGATGTCGGGCGAGGCCATCACGTGAGCGGGCTGAAGGAAGGCGGTGCGGCCGACGATCTGGCCGTCCTTGCGCGCCGGACGTTCGAACAGCACGTCGACCGTTGAGCCAATCGCGGCCTTGTTGAAGGCCGATTGCTGGCTGTCGATCAGTTCCTGGAGCCGCTCCAATCGCTGGTCCATCTCGGCGGGGGACACCGTCTCCTGCATGTCCGCGGCCGGCGTTCCCGGCCGGGCGGAATATTTGAACGAATAAGCCGCAGCGTAGCCGATTTGCGTGACAAGCGCGAGGGTGGCGAGAAAATCTTGCTCGCTCTCGCCGGGGAAGCCGACGATAAAATCTGATGAAAAAGCAATGTCTTGGCGCGCGGTGCGGAAACGGTCGACGACCCCGAGGTAATCAGCGGCGGTATGCTTGCGGTTCATGGCCGCCAGAATCCGGTCCGAGCCCGACTGCACCGGCAGGTGCACGAACGGCATCAGAGCACCGAGATCGCGATGGGCCGCAATCAAGCTGTCGTCGACGTCGCGGGGATGGCTGGTCGAATAGCGCAGCCGCGCGATGCCGGGAATTTTGGCCAGATGTTCGAGCAGCCGGCCGAGCGGCCAGGTTTTTCCGTCGGGCCCCTCGCCGTGATAGGCGTTGACGTTCTGCCCGATCAGCGTGAGCTCACGCACGCCGTTGTCGGCGAGCCGCTTCACGTCGTCGACGATCTTCGCCACCGGGCGAGAGACTTCGGCACCGCGGGTATAGGGGACGACGCAGAACGTGCAGAACTTGTCGCAGCCTTCCTGCACCGTGACGAACGCGGACATGCCGCGCGCGCGGATCGCATCGGGCTTGGGCTGGGCCAGGAAGCCGAACTTGTCGGCGGCCGGAAATTCGGTCTCGATCGCGCGGCCTTCTTCCCCGGCGCGCTTCAAGAGCTCCGGCAGATGATGATAGCTCTGCGGCCCCACCACCACGTCCACGACCGGCGCGCGGCGCACGATCTCCTCGCCCTCCGCCTGCGCCACGCAGCCGGCGACCGCGATCTGCATCGCGCGGCCGCCGCGCGCGGCCTCGTCCTTGGCGACGCGCAGCCGCCCGAGCTCCGAATAGACCTTCTCGGACGCCTTCTCGCGGATATGGCAGGTGTTGAGGATGACGAGATCGGCCTCCTCGGCGCTGGCCGTCTCCACGAATCCCTCCGGCGCCAGCGTGTCTACCATGCGCTGGGCATCGTAGACGTTCATCTGGCAGCCATATGATTTGATGTGCAGCTTGCGCGGCGGCGTCATGGAACCCGAAAATGGCGGTGGAGACGGCCTTCACATAGAGGCTGGAGCGCCGAAAATCCAGCGAATGGGGCCCTCCAAACCGTCATTCCGGGGCGCGACGCAGTCGCGAACCCGGAATCCCGAGGGTTTTCGCGCGAGATTCCGGGTTCGATGCTGTGCATCGCCCCGGAACGACTGCAAGAATCAGCCCGCCAAAGCGTCGGCCTCGACCCGCCGGACCAGCTCCGGCAGCTGATGCATGTCGGCGAAGAGCAGGTCGGCGCCGGCCTCGCGCAGCGTTTCGGCATAGCCGTCGCGGCAATGGCTGCCCCCGTAAAAGCCGAACACCGTCATGCCGGCCGCCCGGGCACCGGCTATCCCGGCCAGGCTGTCCTCAATCACGACGCAGCGCTGGGGCGGCACGCCCATTTCCCTGGCCGCAAACAGGAACAGGTCCGGCGCCGGCTTGCCGTTCTTCACCTGCGAGGCGGAGAAAATGTTCGGCGCGAGGCGCTCGTAGAGGCCGGTGCTCCCGAGGCTCACGCGCATGCGTTGGTGCGAGCCGCTCGATGCGACACAGACGCGTTGCGTGACGACATTGAGCACGTCATGGATGCCTCGGATCGCCTCGAGGTCGGCCTCGAACGCGCGGAACAGCTCGTCCTGGAGATCGCCGTGATAGGCCTCGGGCAGCTTGCAGCCGAGCTCGGTCTCGATCTCAAGATTGGCCTGTTTGGTCGAACGGCCGAGGAAGCGTTCGAACACCTGCTCCGAGGTGATCGGATAGCCGTGCCGCGTCAGCACGTCGGCATGGGCGCGGCAGGAGATCACCTCGCTGTCCACCAGCACGCCGTCGCAATCGAAGATGATGAGATCGATGGACACTAAGCTCAAGACGTCGGCTTGTCGTCGTCGAGCGGGACGCAATAGAGCTCGAGCCGGTGGTCGACCAGCTTGTAGCCGAGCTTGCGGGCGATCTCCGCCTGGAGCTTCTCGATCTCCTCGGAGGTGAACTCGATCACCTTGCCGTCGCGCAGATTGATGAGGTGGTCGTGATGGCTGTCGCGCATGGTCTCGTAGCGCGCGCGGCCCTCGCGGAAGTCATGGCGCTCGATGATGCCGGCATCCTCGAACAGCTTGACGGTGCGATACACGGTCGAGATCGAGATCTTGTCGTCGACGGCGACGCAGCGCCGGTACAATTCCTCGACGTCGGGGTGGTCGATCGCTTCCGCGAGCACGCGGGCGATGACGCGGCGCTGCTCGGTCATGCGCATGCCGGTGGCGGCACAGCGCGCCTCGATGCCGGACGCCTTGGATGCGGAAGAAGGTTTCAGTGCGGTCATTGTTTGTCTGCCTGGCAGGGGCGCTTTCTGCCACCGATGTTACGACAAGTCACGCCGCATCAGAAGGGCGTTCAATTGTTCCCCGTTCGGCTGCTTATAGTAGCGTTCGCGGCGCCCGACCACCACGAATCCGCACCCGGCGTAGAGCCGCCGCGCCGGCTGGTTGTTTTCCTCGACCTCGAGAAATATTGTGCGGACACCGCGCCCGGCGAGGTGGCCGAGATGGGTCATCAGCAGCGTGCGGGAGAGGCCGCGGCCGCGATAGGCCTCGTCCACCGCGATCGAGAGGATTTCCGCTTCATCCGCCCCGATCCGGGATACCGCGAAGCCGATGGTCCGGCGTCCAAGGCGCAGGCGATGCACCAGCGTGTTGCGCTCATTGAGCATGGCCTCGAATTCGCCTTCGCCCCAGCCGTGCGCGAAGGAGGCGCCGTGCAGCTGCGCCAGCCGCGCGGCGTCGCGCATGGATGCGGGCTCGACGGCGGCGGTGCCGCCGCGCCACCATTGCGACAGCCATCTCATCATGGGGTTGCAGCGTGTGCTGCGAACGGCGGAGCTGCGGCGGGCTTTGCGTCGGGTGCCTTCAGGTAGAATGGCCGCGCCGGATTTGTCGCGGGATCGGCCGCCGCGCCGAGCCATGCGACCCAGCCGATATCCGGCGCTGCCTGCGTGTCGACCGCGACCGGCTGCTCGCCATGTTTCGGCCAGCGCTCGGCGAGGATGTTTGCGGCATTGCCGACCAGATGCGGCGCGCCGAACTGCGAGGCCGCGAGCGCCTCGTCGATGGCAGCGACGCGCGGCCGCACCAGCTGGCTGCCGTCGCCGGCGACGATCTGGAAATAGACGTGGTCGTGCCGCGCGTCGATTGCGGAGATCACCGGCGCGGATTTGCTCTGGCCGACGACGGCGGCGGCGTACGCCGACAAGGTGGTGAGGCCGATCGCCGGCCGTGCGGCCGCGAGCGCAAGGCCGCGCGCCGCCGAAATGCCGACGCGCAGGCCGGTGAAGCTTCCGGGGCCGACGGTGACCGCGATGCGGTCGAGCGCGGTGAAGGTGACATCGGCCGATTGCATGACGCGCGCGATCATCGGCATCAAGGCCTCGGCGTGGCCGCGCTTCATCAGAAGCTGCTCCTGCGCAAGGAGCTCGGCCGCTTCGGTGTCGAGCACCGCGACGGAGCAGGCGTCGAGGGCAGTATCGATGGCGAGTATCAGCATGGAAAAGCGAATGGCGAGTGGCGAATAGCGAACAGTCTAGCGAACCAAGCGTCTATCCGCCAATCGTCATTCACTATTCGGAGCCCCCTGTCGTCGCCGCATTTCGTAGGGTGGGCAAAGGCGCTCTTGCGCCGTGCCCACGATCTCTCAATGATGCAAACAAAAGGTGGGCACGCTCCGCTTTGCCCACCCTACGGCACCGCCTACATCGGCCGGACTTCGACCACGTCGGGCACGAAGTGCTTGAGCAGGTTCTGGATGCCGTGCTGCAGCGTCGCGGTCGATGACGGGCAGCCGGAGCAGGCGCCCTTCATGTTGAGATAGACGATGCCGTCCTTGAAGCCGCGGAAGGTGATGTCGCCGCCGTCATTGGCGACCGCCGGCCGCACACGGGTCTCGATCAGGTCCTTGATCATGTCGACCGTTTCGGCATCGGCCTCGTCGAAGAACTCGTCCTCGTCGTCGAGATCGGTATCGCCTTGCGCCGAGCCGTCCGCGAGCAGCGGCGCGCCGGACATGTAATGCTCCATGATGGCGCCGAGGATCGCGGGCTTGAGCTGCTGCCATTCACCGTTCGCCTTGGTCACGGTGATGAAATCCGATCCGTAGAACACGCCGGTGACGCCAGGCACCTCGAATAGCTTTTCGGCCAGCGGCGAGCGCGTCGCGGCCTCGCGGCTCGAAAACTCCACCGGGCTGCCGTCGACGACGACGCGGCCGGGAATGAATTTCAGCGTGGCGGGATTGGGGGTGGCTTCGGTTTGAATGAACATGGCTTTCTCCAGACGTCGCCGGTTCAAGGCCGGCGCGTTGCCTCTTCCCTAGCAGATGGCGACGGCGAACGCACGATCAAGGGGGTTGAATAACGTTCTGCTGTTATATCAGAGGGTTAAGGTGCCTAAACTCGGACGCCGTCATGGCCGGGCTTGTCCCGGCCATCCACGTCTTGCCGGGTCCCGTGAAGAACTTGGATGCCCGGGACAAGCCTGGGCATGACGAGCTCGGATTGCCGCATGTCAGTCGAGGTACCTACGACAGCGAATCCACGCTTTCGTCGCTCAATGCGCCTGAAATGATGGTCACAGGGATTGGGAATGTCCCCACGGCATGCGCGAGCAGCGCGACCAGCGGCCCCGGACCTTCCGCGCCGGGATTGGCGGCGAGCACCAGCATGGCGATGTCGGGGTCCTCGTCGATCACGGCGAGCAATTGTTCCATCGGCACGCCCTCGCGGATCACCCGCTCCGGGGTGATCGCGGCGATGCCGTTGGCCCGGCCCGCGGCGCGGTCGAGCGCGGCTTCGGCGGCTTCCTGGGCTTCGGCGCGCATGATGTCGGCGACCCCCAGCCATTCCTGGCTCTGCTGCTCCGGCTCGACGATGCGCAGCATTACCACGCCGCCGCCGGCGCGAATCGCCCAGCGGCTGGCATAGTAGACCGCGCGATCCCATTCGGCGGTGTCGTCGACGACGACGAGGCATTTGGGCTTGTGACCCGGCTCGAAGCAAAGTCGCTTGCTGGTCATGCATGTCCCGGCGAGTGCATGGCGCGCATGCTGCCACACTCCCGCAAGCTTGGGGAGGGGAGATGCGGGTCGGCGCTCAAGCGCCGACCGTCTTCAGCGCCGGCGGATGAAGCCGACGATGTCCTTGGAGAGCTTCATCGTCTCGTCGGCGATGGCGCGGGCCCGGTCGGAGCCGTCGATGAGGATCGCGTCGATATGGCCGGGGTCGGCGACGAGGCGCTTCATTTCGCCGGCGATCGGCGCGAGCTTGGTGACGCACAGCTCCGCCAGCGCGTTTTTGAAGCTGGAGAACTGGCCGCCGCCGAAATCCCTGAGTACCTCGGCCTTGGAGCGGCCGGAGAGCGCCGCGAAGATGCCGACGAGATTGTCGGCCTCGGGCCGGGCTTCCAGGCCCTTTTCTTCCGTCGGCAGCGGCTCCGGATCGGTCTTCGCCTTGCGGATCTTCTGCGCGATGGTATCGGCGTCGTCGGTCAGATTGATGCGCGAATTGTCCGACGCATCGGACTTCGACATCTTCTTGGTGCCGTCGCGCAAGCTCATCACGCGCGTTGCCGGGCCTGTGATCAGGGGTTCCGGTAGCGGGAAGAACAGGCCGTCATTGGTGCCTTGGGCGCGGATGGAATCGCCGAAGTCGTTGTTGAACTTCTGCGCGATGTCGCGCGAGAGCTCGAGATGCTGCTTCTGGTCCTCGCCGACCGGCACGTGTGTGGCCCGGTACAAAAGGATGTCGGCCGCCATCAGCACCGGATAGTCGAACAGCCCGACCGATGCGTTCTCGCGGTCCTTGCCGGCCTTCTCCTTGAACTGGGTCATGCGGCCGAGCCAGCCCATGCGCGCGACGCAATTGAAGATCCAGGCAAGCTCGGCATGGCCCGAGACCTGGCTCTGGTTGAACACGATGTGCTTCTTGGGATCGATGCCGGCTGCGATGAACGCCGCGGTGACCTCGCGGGTGTTGCGCGTGAGCTCGGCCGGTCCGCCCCAGACGTCGACGCCTTGCGTGATCGCGTGCATATCGACGACGCAATAGATGCAGTTGTGGGTTTCCTGCATCTTCACGAAGTTGACGATCGCGCCGAGGTAATTGCCGAGGTGCAGATTGCCCGTCGGCTGGACGCCCGAAAAGACCCGTTCAACGAATGGCATGGTCAGCCTTCCCATAGGTATTCGGCCGTCGTTTCCAACAGCGGCGCTGCCCCGTCAAGGGCAATTCGATAGCTGACCCGTTCAGGCGGGACGCTTCAAGGCGTTGAACGCCTCGCGCCACGAGGCCGCCCCCAGGATCTGCAGCAACAGGCCGTAGACGGCGATGCCGGCCCCGATCTGCAGGCCCAGCACGACGAAGCGGACGAGGCCGTGCGCCTCCGAGTGCACAAGACCCGTGGTCAGCCAGAGCAGGGCGCCCATCGCAGCCGCCGCGAGCACGATCCGCGGCAGCCGGCTGCGGGCGGCCGCATCCACCGAGAAGCCGAACTCGGCCGCACCTTTCCGCAGCAGGGAGAGCGCGCTGCTCCAGGCCCCGGCCGCGATGCTCGCCGCGATCCCGCTTGCGCCGAAGAAATGGCCGAGCAGCACGGCCAGCACGACGGCGACCGCAAAACCCTTGGCGGTGGCGAGCAGCGGCGTCATCGTGTCGCTGCGGGCATAGAAGGCCGGCGACAGGGCCTTGATCAGCACGTGAGCCGGCAGGCCCAGCGCCAGCCATATCAGCGCACGCGCGGTCGCCATGCTGTCCTCGGTGCTGAAAGCGCCGTGCTCGAACAGCAGCCGTACGATCGGCTCGGCCAATACGATCAGGCCGAGCGTCGCCGGCAGCGCCAGCCCGGCCGCCAGCTCGAGCGCGCGCGATTCGGCATGCACCACTGCGTCCCTGTCGGAGCTGGCGACGGCGCGCGTCAGCTCCGGCACCAGCACGGTGCCCATGGCGACGCCGACGATGCCGAGCGGCAGTTCGATCAGCCGGTTGGCGAAATAGAGCCAGGATACCGCGGACGGGGTCGCGGATGCGATGATGGCGCCGGCCACCATCAGCCATTGCGGGCCGGAGCTTGCGATCATGCCGGGAACGGCCTTGGCAAAGAAATCGCGCATCTCCTTGTCGAAGCTGATGCGCAGCGGCGTTGCGAGGCGCGCGCTTCGCTGCGAGAGCAGCATCGCGAGTTGCAGCAGCCCGGCGATGCCGACGGTGGCCGCCAGCAGCCAGGCGGCGACACCCGCGTCGGCATGCCCGATGAACAGCATCGCAATCGCCGCGATCAGCGCGATGTTGAACAGCAGCGGCGAGAACGCCGTGAGGGCAAATCGTCCCTGCGCGTTCAGCAGGCCCATCAGCACTGTGACGGGTCCGGCAAAAGCGAGATAGGGCAGCATCAGCCGCGCGTTGGCGACGGCCAGATCGAGCGTCGCGCTGCCGAGAAAGCCGGGCGCGATCATCGTGATGATGAGCGGCATCACCAGCGCGATCACGATCGAGATCGCGACCAGGGCCGCGCTGACCGTGCCAAGCATGCGTCCTGCGAATGCGGCGGCGGCCTTCTCGCCATCGCGCTCGCGCACCCGCAGCCAGGCCGGGATCAGCGCCGCGTTCAGCGCCCCCTCGCTGAGCAGCCGGCGCACCACGTTGACGAGCTGGAAGGCTGCCAGGAACGCGTCCGCCACGGCGCCGGTGCCCAACAGGGCGGCAATCATGGAATCGCGCGCAAAACCCAGCAGCCGCGAGGCCATTGTTCCCGTCGAGACGGTCAGGAAGGAGCGGATCATTGCTCTATTAGTTCATCCCGTTGCTTGCTCGCGCACGGCCGGGCGTGATAGGCCGCAAGCCGGATTTCAGGCTGACAGGAAGCGGATTTTCGCAGGGTTCGCAATCCGACAAACAGGATCAAGGTGAATGGCTGACGTGAAATATGACGTTCTCGGCATCGGCAACGCGCTGTTCGACGTGCTGGTCAGGACCGACGAGGCTTTTCTGGTCAAGCACGGCATGGCCAAAGGCAGCATGTCCCTGATCGATGAGGCGCGGGCGGCGGCGATCTACAAGGACATGGGGCCGGCCACGGAAGTCTCGGGCGGCTCGGCGGCCAACACCATCGTCGGCATCGGCAGCCTGGGGGCGCGCGCCGCCTATGTCGGCAAGGTCAAGGACGACCAGATCGGCAAGCTCTATGTCCACGACATCCGCGCCGCCGGCGTCGCCTTCAATACGCCCGCCGCCAAGGACGGTCCCGCCACCGGCTGCTCCTACATCCTCGTCACGGATGACGGCGAGCGCACCATGAACACCTATCTCGGCGCGGCGCAGGACCTGTCGCCCGCCGATATCGACCCGGCCGAGATCGCCGGCGCCGGGATCGTCTATCTCGAGGGCTATCTCTGGGACCCCAAGAACGCCAAGGACGCCTTCGTCAAGGCGGCCAAGATCGCCCATGATGCCAAGCGCAAGGTGGCGTTGACGCTGTCGGATTCGTTCTGCGTCGACCGCTATCGCGACGAGTTTCTCTCGTTGATGCGGGGCGGCACCGTCGACATCGTCTTTGCCAACGAGTCCGAGCTGCATTCGCTCTACATGACTTCCGACTTCGACACCGCGCTGAAGCAGCTGCGCAACGATGTCAATCTCGGCGTGGTCACCCGCAGCGAGAAGGGCTGCATGGTGGTCTCGTCTGAAGATGCCGTCGCTGCGCCGGCCTTCCCGGTCGACAAGGTGGTCGATACCACCGGCGCCGGCGATCTGTTCGCCGCGGGCTTCCTGTATGGCCTGGCGCGCAATCTGGCCTACAAGCAGTGCGGCGAGCTCGGCGCGCTCGCCGCCGCCGAAGTGATCCAGCACATCGGCGCCCGTCCGCTGGTGTCGCTGAAGGAGCTGGCGCAGCAGCGCGGGCTCACGGCATAGACGAAGTCGTGCCCATCCTCAGCTGTCATCGCCCGGCGAAGACCGGGCGATCCAGTACTCCGAGCGGGCTGTGATCGATCGAGAAGCCGCGGCGTACTGGATTCCCTGCCTGCGCGGGGAATGACAGCCATCGTGTAGGGGAGAGCACTAAACCCCTCACGCCGTCTTCGCCGCCTTCAGCCCCAGCCGTTGCTCCACGGCATCGCGCATCACGAATTTCTGGATCTTGCCCGTCACCGTCATCGGAAATTCGTCGACGAACTCGACGTAGCGCGGGATCTTGTTGTGGGCGATCTGGCCGTCGCAGAAGGCGCGCACCTCTTCGGCGGTCAGCGTCTCGCCGGGCCTGACGCGGATCCAGGCGCAGAGCTCCTCGCCGTAACGGGTGTCCGCAACGCCAAAGATCTGCACGTCCTGGATCTTGGGGTGGCGGTACAGAAACTCCTCGATCTCGCGCGGATAGAGGTTCTCGCCGCCGCGAATCACCAGATCCTTGATGCGGCCGACGATGTTGCAATAGCCCTCGTCGTCGATGACCGCGAGATCACCGGTGTGCATCCAGCCATTAGCATCGAGCACGTCGGCCGTCTTTTCCTTCTCCTCCCAATAGCCCAGCATGACGCTGTAGCCGCGGGTGCAGAGCTCGCCGCGTTCGCCGCGCTCGACGATCTTTCCTTCAAGATCGACGATCTTGACCTCCACATGCGGATGAATGCGGCCGACGGTGGAGACGCGGCGCTCCAGCGGGTCGTCCACGGCGCTCTGGAAGCTGACCGGGCTGGTCTCGGTCATGCCATAGGCAATGGTGACCTCGCGCATGTTCATCTCGGTGTTGACGCGCTTCATCACCTCGATCGGGCAGGGCGCGCCGGCCATGATGCCGGTGCGCAGCGACTTCAAATCGAACGTCTTGAACTCGGGGTGGTCGAGCTCGGCGATGAACATGGTCGGCACGCCATACAGGGCGGTGCATTTCTCCTGTTCGACCGCGCGCAGCGTCGCGAGCGGATCGAAGCCCTCGCCCGGGTAGACCATGGTGGCGCCGAGCGTGACCGAGGCGAGGTTGCCCATCACCATGCCGAAGCAATGATAGAGTGGCACCGGAATGCAGATGCGGTCCTGTTCGGTCAGGCGCATGGCGCGTCCGGTGAAGTAGCCGTTGTTGAGGATGTTGTGGTGGGTCAGCGTGACGCCCTTCGGCGATCCCGTGGTGCCGCTGGTGAACTGGATGTTGACGGGGTCGTCGAACTGAAGCGTAGCGCCGAGCTGGGCAAGCCGTTCGCGATGCGTGGCCTGGCCCATCCCCGCGATCTCGTCGAACGGGATCGTGCCTGACGCCGCCGGGCCGCCGATCTGGATCACCATCCGCAACGCCGGCAATCGCGCTGCTCGCAAGTGTCCGGGCGTGGCACCCGCCAGCTCCGGCAGCAGCGTGTTGAGCATCTCCATGTAATTGCTGGTCTTGAACGCGGTGGCGGTGACGATCGCCGCGCAGCCGACCTTCTTCAGCGCGAATTCCAGCTCGCTGAGGCGGTAGGCCGGATTGATCGTCACCAGGATCAGGCCGGCCTTGGCGGCGGCGAACTGGGTCAGCGTCCATTCCGGCCGGTTCAGCGACCAGATGCCGATCCGCTCGCCGCGTTCGAGCCTCAGCGCGAGAAAGCCCGCGGCGAGCGCGTCGACCCGCTCGGCGAATTCTCTCCAGGTCCATCTGACGCCGTGGCTGGGCGAGACCAGCGCCTCGCGATTGCCCCAGCGCCGGACCGCACGGTCGAGGCTGCGACCGATGGTGTCGCCGAGCAGCGGCGTGTCCGAGACGCCGCAAACGTAACTATCCGCTTTATCGGCCAGATTATCAGCCAAGTCGAAATCCCCTCGTCAAAAAATGGTCGGTGCGGTCGCCTTCGGTCGTCATGCCCGGGCTCGTCCCGCCTGCGCGGCCGAAGCCGCTTTGGCGCGGCGAAGGCCCGGGCATCCACGTTCTTCGTTCCGCACGGTGAGGCGTGGATGGCCGGGACAAGCCCGGCCATGACGCGTGGTGAGAGAGCGGTTTCTCACGCCGCCTTCTGCCCGCTTCCGGCAGCATCGAGCCCGGCATAGACCCCACGCTCGAATCCCGCGAACGCCTCCAGGCATTTCGCATCGGCGAACGGGAGCAGCTGCATCAGGATCACGCCCGTGACGTCGCGGGCAGGATCGATCCAGTAATAGGTGTTGGCAAGGCCCGCCCAGGCGAGGCTGCCGGCGCTGCGGCCTTCCGCCGTCTTGGCGGTGTTGATCATGAAGCTGAGGCCCCACTTCTTCACCTGCTCCGGATAAAGATCGACGTCGTTGGTGTACATCGGCGCCGCCGTGGTCATCTTGCCCATGGCGAGGTCGCCGATGTGGTTCTGCCCCATCGTCGCGACGGTTTCGGCCTTCAGCACCTGGTTCCCGTTGCCGCGTCCCTTGTTGAGGATCATCTGGGTGAACTTGATGTAGTCCGCCGCGGTCGAGTAGAGGCCGCCGCCACCCATGTGGAATTCAGGCTCCTGCTCGAGCTCGAACGGAATCGATGCGAGCTGGCCGTCCTCGCCGCGCGCATGCATGCCGACGAGGCGTTTGCGCATGCTCTCGGTGATCTTGAACGCCGTGTCGCTCATGCCGAGCGGGTTGAACAGATTGTCGCGCAAATAGGCGTCCAGCCGCTTGCCGCTGACGGCTTCCACCGCCTTGCCGACGAAATCGATGTTGGTGCCGTACTCCCAGCGCGTGCCAGGGTCGGTCATGACAGGGGTCTTCAGCGCCGCATTCTGGCAGGTGGTGATGGCGGGAATGCCGTGCTTGTCGAGATAGACCGCGAGATCGCCGTTCCACATATTGTAGCAGAAGCCGGCGGTGTGGGTCATGAGCTGGCGCAGCGTGATCGGCCGCTTGGCCGGCCGCAGCTTCGCCTCGCCCTTGGCGTCGAAGCCTTCGAGCACTTGCGGTGCCGCGAGATCGGGCAGCAGCTCGCCGATCGGCGCATCCAGGGACAGCTTGCCCTGCTCGACCAGCTGCATCGCACCCGCCGATGTCACCGCCTTCGTCATCGAGGCGATCCAGAACACGCTGTCGGCGGTCATCGGATCGGGCTTCGACAGATCGCGCTTGCCGAACGCGCCCTGATACAGCACGTCGTTACCGCTGGCGGCGATGGCGACGACGCCGGGAATCTCCTTGGCGTCGCTTTTCTGACGCAGGATCTCATCGATCTCAGCTTTGCTTTGCATGGCGTTTCCTCGGGTTTGATTATTGTTGGAAGCGATCAATTGTCCTCCCGGATGTCCGGCGCGGCAAGCGCGTCTGTGGACCTGCACCGGTCGCGATGTCGTGACTTGACGATCTTGATCTAGCGCAGGACGACAACGCGGCTGAGCGCCTACGCTCTTTTGCAATCTGCGGTGGATCGACGTGCCTCGCTTCACCTTGGATGGGTTTCACGCGAGGGCTTCGCGGTTCTCGAGCCCTTGAAACATTTCGTGAGCTGCCGCGTTCAGCACTTGGCCGGATCGACGAGCCGATAAGACTTGATGCAAATGTTGCCGGCCGTGGATGGGCGGCGAGGGGGACCTCAGATGATTTCGACCTGGAGCGAATGGAAGCGCTATCCCCGTCCCGGACGGGGCGAGAACCTTGAGGCGCCGATTTCGCCTGGGATCTACGAGGTCCGCGTCGCCGGCACCGGCGCACTCTACTCCTTCGGGGCGGTGGACAATCTGGCGCAGGCGCTGGCGCTGCTGCCGGTCGGCTCGAAGTCATGGTTCGGCCGCCGCGACACGTCTCATGTCCCGGATCTCGAATACCGGACCTGCGCGACGTCCACGAAGGCCGACGCCAAGGCGGCCGCCGAGCGCATGATCGGCCGCCGTGAGACCTATATGAGCGGCGCGGCGTAACCACTGACAGTATCTGCTTCCGCGTTCGCGGTGGCCACCTCTCCCCGCTGGGGAGAGGTGAAGAATCAGCCGCTCCCGACTTGGCTATCAGCAGATGTGCGTTACGGGGCGGTGCATTCGGCACCGCTTGCCCCTATATTCCGGGCCGATCCGATCGCCCCAAGTCCGATTGCCTAAGGGAGTACGCCATGACACCGACCGCCGCCGCACGCGCCCCGCAAGCCACTGCCACCCTGCGCGACCGGCTGAAGGACCCCTCGCTCCTGAAGGAGGCCTGCTACATCGACGGGGCCTGGGTCGGCACGCCGGTGTTCGCCGTCAACAATCCCGCGACCGGTGTCGAGCTGGCAAAGGTCCCGCAGCTGGGCGCGGACGAGACCACCAAGGCGGTCGAAGCCGCTCAGCGCGCGTTTCCGGCCTGGGCCAAGCACACCGCCAAGCAGCGCTCCAACATCCTGCGCAAATGGTTCGAGCTGATCATCGCCAACCGCGAGGACCTCGCGCTGATCCTCACCTCGGAGCAGGGCAAGCCGCTCTCGGAGGCGCTCGGTGAGGTCGATATCGGCGCTGCCTATATTGAATTCTTCGCCGAGGAGGCGAGGCGCGTCTATGGCGAGACCATTCCGAGCCAGCGGCCCGATGCGCGGCTGCTCGCGATCAAGCAGCCGATCGGCGTCTGCGGCGCCATCACGCCGTGGAATTTCCCGAACTCGATGATCACGCGCAAGGTGTCCCCGGCGCTCGCGGCCGGTTGCACCGTGGTGCTCAAGCCCGCCAACGAGACGCCGCTGTCGGCGCTGGCGCTCGCGGTGCTGGCCGAGAAGGCCGGCATCCCCAGGGGCGTGCTCAACATCGTCACGGGTGACGCACCGCCGATCGGCAAGGTGCTGTGCGAGCATCCGGCGGTGCGCTTCGTCGGCTTCACCGGCTCAACCGCGGTCGGCAAGATCCTCTACCAGCAGGCCTCAGTCGGCGTGAAGCGGCTTGGCCTCGAGCTCGGCGGCAACGCGCCTTTCGTGGTATTCGACGACGCCGACATCGACGCCGCGGTCGAGGGCGCCATCGTCTCGAAATATCGCAACATGGGCCAGACCTGCGTCTGCGCCAACCGCATCTACGCCCAGGACAAGATCTACGACGAGTTCGTGAAGAAGCTGTCGGCAAAGGTCGCGGCGATGAAGGTCGGCGACGGCACCGAGAGCGGCGTCACGCAAGGCCCGCTGATCAACATGAAGGCGATCGACAAGGTCGAGCGTCACATCGCCGACGCCGTCAAGCGCGGTGCCAAGGTCGTGACCGGCGGCAAGCGCAGCGAGCTCGGCCGCTCGTTCTTCGAGCCGACGGTGCTGGCCGACGTCAAGCCGGATTCGCTGGTGTCGCATGAGGAGACCTTCGGTCCGCTCGCGCCGGTGATCCGCTTCAAGGACGAGGCCGACGTCATCGCGATGTGCAATGCCTCGCCGTTCGGCCTCGCCTCGTATTTCTACTCCCGCGATATCGGCCGCGTCTGGCGCGTCGCTGAAGCGCTGGAATCGGGCATGGTCGGCGTCAACACCGGCCTGATCACCACCGAGGTCGCGCCCTTCGGCGGCGTCAAGGAAAGCGGCCTCGGCCGTGAAGGCTCGCGTCACGGCATGGAAGAATATGTCGAGATCAAATACGTGATGATGGCGGGGGTGTAGCCGCCAGCATCGCTTGACGCAGGTCAAGCGGCTTCGGGCAAGACCGCCTAATTTGGCGCGTGCGGCACCATAGGGGTGGCGCGCGCGCAGGATTTGCGGCTCAGCTCATGCTGATGAGGACCTCTTTAGCCCGGGGTGAAAAGCAGCTTCTCGGCCGCTTCTGGCAGAGCGCCTCAGGATACTGGCGCGGATCAACCGCCTGGACAGCGTGGCTTTTGGTGGTCGCGTTGATCGTCAACGTCGTCCTGCAACTCCTGACGCAGTATGGACTGAACTTCTGGAACCGGGATTTCTTCAACGCCATCGGCCGGAAGGATCAGGCTGAGCTGCTGTACCAGGCAGTTCGGTTTGTGCCGCTGGCCGCGGCGAGCATCGCTTTGACCGTGTTCTCGGTGTGGGCGCGGATGACCCTGCAGCGTTCGTGGCGCGAGTGGCTGAGCAATTGCCTCTATAGCGACTGGCTGACCGACGATCGTCGTCCGAGGCGCAGCGCCATCGAGGGACATCACGAGGCGCCGGAATACCGCATTGCCGAAGACGCCAGGGTTGCGACCGACCTCCCGATCGATCTGGTCACCGGCCTGCTTCAATCGGTGCTTACGATCGCAACCTTCGTCGGGTTGCTATGGTCGGTCGGTGGCAGCCTCGAGATCGCGTTCGACGGCATCGCCTTTGCGATTCCCGGTTACCTCGTCCTCGCGGTGATCGCGTATTCCGCGCTGCTGGCGATCGGCATCTGGCTGACAGCCGGGCGGCTGACCCGGGTCATCGAGGAGAACAAGCGCATGGAAGCCGAGTTGCGGGCGATCGGAACCCATGTGCGCGAGACCCGCGAAGGCAAGGTGGTGCCGGAGGCCGGCATGAATAGCCGCCACGCCGTCGGCGCCGCCTTGAAAGCCGTGATTGCGATCTGGCGGATCTACTGCTGGCAATTGATGCGGATGACGTTGGTCACTTATTCGGGTCTGCTGGTGACGCCGGTGGTCGGCCTGCTGCTTTGCCTGCCCAAGTACCTCGACGACACCATGACGCTCGGCGAAGTGGTTCAGGCGTCGGCAGCATTCGTCGTTGTCCAGACCGCCTTCAACTGGTTCACGGACAATTATGCCAAGCTCGCGGAATGGACGGCGTCCGCCAACCGGGTTGCCGAGCTGCTGCTGGCTTTGGATGCGGATCGCGCTCCCCAGCGCTGAAGCCGGGCATCGATCGATCCTTGCCCAACACTCCGTGTCGTCGGACGCTTGATCCCACGCGCGTTGCGCCGCGACGGCTAAGTGGAAGCTATATCTTCAGCTCCGTTCCGGTCACGCGCCGATACGCTTCCAGATATCGCTTGCTGGTCGCTTCCACCACGCTCGCCGGCAGCGGCGGCGGCGGAGCATCGCCGTTCCAGCGGCCGGCGCGGCGCTCGACGTCGAGATAGTCGCGCAAGGGCTGCTTGTCGAAGCTCGCCTGCGGCTGGCCGGGCTTGTAGGAATCGACCGCCCAGAAGCGCGACGAATCCGGCGTCATGACTTCGTCGATCAGGATGATGCGGCCGTCCTTGTCGCGGCCGAACTCGAACTTGGTGTCGGCGATGATGATGCCCTGCTCGCGCGCCAGCTCCTCGCCGAGCGTGTAGATCGCGCGCGTCATGCTTTCCAGCGTGTAGGCGTCCTCGTCGCCGACGACCGCGCGCATCTTTGCGATGGTGATGTTCTCGTCATGGCCGGTCTCGGCCTTGGTGGCGGGGCTGAAGATCGCCGGCTCCAGCTTTTCGCTCTCGACCAGGCCGGCCTTGAGCTTCTCGCCGGCGAGCGTGCCTGAGGCCGCGTACTCCTTCCAGGCCGAGCCCGAGAGATAACCGCGGATCACGCATTCGATCGGGAATACGGTGGTGCGCTTGCACAGCATGGCGCGGCCGAGGATCTCGGCGCGGTGCGATTTCAACGCCGGCACGGCCGCGATGATCTCGTCGGTGTCCGCGCTGATCATGTGATGCGGCACCACGCCCTCGAGCTCGTTGAACCAGAACGCGCTGATCTGCGTCAGCACCGCGCCCTTCATCGGGATGGTCTCGCCCATCACCACGTCGAAGGCGCTGATGCGGTCGGTGGTGACGAGCAGCAGGCGGTCGTCGTCGACGGCATAGATATCGCGCACCTTGCCGCGTCCGATCTTGGTCAGGGGCAGGTCGCTGGAGAGCATGGTGGTCATCGGTAAAGCTTTCGCGGACAAGGCCTTCAGGCAGAGCATCCGGCCGCACCTGATGGCGCGGCCGGAAACCGGATTAGCCTATTCCGGCAGCGGAATGAACTCATGTTCCTGCGGAACTGCCGCGAAACGGCCGGTTTTCCAGTCCTGCTTGGCCTGCTCGATCCGCTCCTTGCTGGAGGAGACGAAATTCCACCAGATATGGCGCGGGCCTTCTAGTGCATCGCCGCCGAGAAACATCATCCGCGTGGGCTTGAGCGCCTTCACGGTGATGCGGTCGCCGGGCCGGAAGATCAGGAGCCGCGGCCCCTCATAGCGCTCATTCGCGATCTCGACCTCGCCATCGACGACATAGATCGCACGCTCCTCGTGGTCGGGGTCGAGCGGCACGCTGGCGCCTTGCGCGGCCGTGACCTCGGTGTAGAACCACGGCGAGACCATCGACACCGGCGAGGCGATGCCGAAGGCGGAGCCGGCGATCACGCGTGCGGTGAAATCGCGCTCGGAGATCATCGGCAGATCGCCCGCGCCGTAATGCTGGAACGAGGGAGCGATCTCCTCCGACCCGGCTGGCAGCGCGATCCAGCTCTGCAGGCCCAGCATCTGCTGGCCCGAGGCGCGCTGCGCATCCGGCGTGCGCTCGGAATGTGCGATGCCGCGTCCGGCCGTCATCAGGTTCATCGCGCCGGGCGCGATCTCCTGGACATTGCCCTCGCTGTCGCGATGCATGATCGCGCCGTCGAACAGGTAAGTGACGGTGGCAAGCCCGATATGCGGATGCGGTCGCACGTCCATGCCCTTGCCGGAGACGAACTGCACCGGCCCGAAATGGTCGAAGAAGATGAAGGGCCCCACCATCTGCCGCTTGCCGTGCGGCAGCGCGCGCCGGACCGCGAAGCCGTCGCCGAGATCGCGCGTGCGCGGCACGATGACGAGATCGAGCGCATCGCAGGACATGGGATCGCCGAGCACGGGGTCGTTCGAGGGCTGCCAGCTCATGAGGGACTCCTTTTTGACCTTGTTGACGCGAGCCTAGCAGGAATCTGCAGCGTCGTCGCGACCAAGCCCGGACAAGACGTCGCGTCGCATGAGGCCTCATACTCCGCTGTCATCGCTCGCGAAGGGCGGGCGATCCAGTACGCCGGAGCCGCTCGATTCATCACTGCTGTCTCGGATTGCCGGATCGCCCGGTCGAGCCGGACAATGACAGCGGTGGAGGTGGCTCCAGGCATGGCATGCGGATGGTTCTTGAAAAACCTGGCGCAACCAACGATGTTTGGCGGCCTTCAATTGCGACCGATCGCACCACCCGATGACCCTTGCCGCAACCGAACTCGCCTTTCGCGCTGCCAGCGTCGCGCTGCTGCTGGTGCTGGCGGCGTCGTTGCTCTCCGGCTTCCGCCACGTGCTGGCAGCCCGGCTCGGCGCGGCCTTCGCGCTCGGCTCGGCCGCGCATGCGGCGAGCTATTCGGTCGGCGTCACGTCGCTGATTCCCGCCTGGCACGCGCCGCTGATCGCGCTGTCGACCGGCAACATCGTGGTGTTCTGGCTGTTCACGCGCGCGCTGTTCGACGATGAATTTCGCCTGCGCGGGTGGCACGGATTGGTGTGGGCGCTGGTGACGGCCTTCAGCTTCGCGGGCTGCGTCTGGATCGCGCCGGGCGGCCACGCGCGGTTTTCCGTGACGATCGTCAATCTGATCGTGCTCGGCTTCATCGCGCTTGCGATCGGGCAGACGGTCGCCTCGTGGCCGGCTGATTTGGTCGAGCGCCGCCGGCGCGTTCGCGTCTTCATCGTCTGCACAGCCGCGCTCTACGGCGGGTTGAATGCGGCTCTGCAGATCGTCGTCGCCGGCAGCGACGTCGGCGCTGTCGCCGACGCGATCAATACGGGCGTGCTTGCCGGCGTCGTTGCGGCCATTGCCTGTGCGATGATGCGCGTCGATGGCGCCGATCTGTTTCCGGCGTCGGCGGCCGCGCCGGCGGTTCTGGCCCGGCCCGCACCGGTCGACGAATCCGCCGACCAGAGGCTGATCGATGCCCTGATGCGGCTGATGGCGGACGAGCGGATCTATCGTCAGGAGAATATCACGATTGGCGTGCTGGCAGGCCGGCTGAAGATTCCGGAATACCGGCTGCGCAGGCTGATCAATCAGCGCCTTGGCTACCGCAACTTCAATGTGTTCCTGAACAATCACCGCATCGAGGAGGCCAAGGCCGCGCTCGCCGATCCCGCCCAGGCCGAGGTTCCCGTCATCACCATCGCTATGGACGCCGGCTTCCAGTCGCTCGGCCCGTTCAACCGCGCCTTCAAGGCGGTCACGGGCGTGACACCGACGGAGTATCGGCGCCTGAAGGCCGCCGTTGCGCCGGGCATTCCCGTGGCAACTTGAAATAACAACGCTATTTCGGAATCGGCCAGCTCTCGTCCAATTCCAACCAGGCCGTTTTCCAAATCCGGCGAGCCCTTCTCCGCCTGCTCCTGCTTCCTCCCGGCACGCATCCTAAGCCGGAGAAAGCTCGTGACCCGCCGCCGCAACATCGTCCTCCTCACCGCCACCATCGCCTGCGCCGGCCTCGCCCTCAGCGCCGCGCGGGCCCGTGACGTCCCGAAGATCGCCACCGGCTTCGTTGCCGACGTCCTGTGCGCGGAGACGTTCGTCTCCGGCCTCGATCCGCGGCGCAACTTTGCCGAGACCAATGACGCGATGCCCGGGACCGGGCTGATCACATGGGCGATGGACACCCGGGTCGACCGCGTTCGCAAGAATGTCACGGTGACGTTGTTCGGCATCGGCCGCAGCCGTGCCGTCTATCGCGACGGGCTGGGCTGCACGCTCGACCATGGCGCGGGAATAGCCCCCGTCGAGCCGCCCGCGACCGACAGGCAGCCCGCGCTGCTGCCCGAGATCGCCGGCCCCGCGATCGTGCCGCCGCAAAGCCCCTCGCTTGCCGCTGCGCTCGACCGCGCTTTCGCCGAGCCGGCGCAGCCGCCCTATCGGCGCACCCGTGCGGTGGTCGTGATGAAGTCGGGCCGCATCGTCGCGGAGCGTTATGCCGACGGCATTGGACCGGAGACGCCGCTGCTCGGCTTCTCCATGGCGAAATCGGTGGTCTCAGCCCTGATCGGCGTACTGGTGCGCCAAGGCAAGCTCAAGCTCGACGGACCCGCACCGGTCGCGGCCTGGAAGGATCCTGATGATCCGCGCCATGCCATCACAGTCGATCAGCTGCTGCGTCACACCGCCGGCCTTGCGCTCGGCAGCTCGCTGCGGGCCTCGCTCGGTTCGGCCTTCGAGCCGGTCAACCGGATGAAGTTCATGGAATCGGACATGGCGGCCTATGCCGAGAGCATCCCGCTTGCTACCGCGCCCGGTGCGGCGTGGAATTATCACGACGGCAACATGTTGGTCCTCTCGCATCTGATCCGCGATGCGGCCGGCGGTACGGCGGAAAGCGCGCTCCGCTTTGCGCGCCGCGAATTGTTCGCTCCGCTCGGCATGCGCCATGTCACGCTGCAGCTCGATGCCTCGGGCACGATCGAAGGGTCGAGCGAGATGCTCGCATCCGCGCGCGACTGGGCACGCTTCGGCCAGCTTTATCTCAATGATGGCCTCGCCGGCGGTAAACGCATCCTGCCGGAGGGCTGGGTGAAATATTCGGCGACGGCGACGCCAAATGCCTGGGTCGGCATCGGCGCCGGCTTCTGGACCAATCGCGGCGACAGCTTTGGCGCGAACTTCCGCGTCACCCATGGTTGGCCGCGCGATGCCTTCTTCGCCAAGGGCACGATCGGGCAATACACCATCGTGATCCCGTCGGAGCAGCTCGTGATCGTGCGGCTCGGCCGCTCGCCGAATGGGCCGCCGGAAGCGGACGGCGTATTCGATCTCGTGCGCGACGTGGTGGCGGCGACGGGCGAGAAGGGGAAGCTGGCGGGGGCGGATTGATCTTTCTCTTACCCTCCCCTGGAGGGGGAGGGTCGATCGCGCGCAGCGCGAGCGGGGTGGGGTGATCTCTCCACGCGGGCACCGTTGGTTGCGGGAGAGACCGTCACCCCACCCCGCTACGCATTTCGCTTCGCTACATGCGTAGCGACCCTCCCCCTCCAGGGGAGGGTAAGCGGAGCGCAGCAGCTCTAGCTCAAAATCCCTACCTTCCCAATTCCGTCGCCTGCGCGACGCGGTCGAACCGCTCCAGCGTCATGATCGCGTCCGCGAATTTTTCCGCGCGCGCGTTCAGCACCGGGCGGGCCAGCGTCAGGAACTTCTGCTGCATCGCCGCCGCATCCGGGAACGAGGTCGGCTCGCCCGAGGGATTGGCATAGAGCCGCTCGTGCACGCCGTCATCGGTGGTGATGCTGACGCGGGCGCCGAACGGATGGGTGCGGCCGATCTCGAGGCGGTCGTCCTGCACCACGTCGAACTTGTCCGCGAGGGCGTCGATCGCGGCATCGCCCAGGCGATTGTAGTCGTCCCAGCCGAACGAGCCCTGGTCGAGCGCGAGTGCGCCGGTGAAGAACATCGAGAACTGGCCGCCGACGATCGAGCGCGGATGCCGCTTGGTGGCGGCATCGCCGGTCAGCGTGATGCCGTTGCGATGCAGGCCGATCTCGACACGCTTGACCTGGTCCGGCGTCAGATTGTGCTCGCGCCGCATCGCGATCAGCGCGTCGATCGCCGCATGGGTGTAGCGGCAGCTCGGATAGGGTTTCACGCCGATCTTCATGGTCTCATAGCTCTTGCCGAGCTCGGCCACCGCCTTGTCCGGATGCGCGTCGTCGGTGTAGCCGGCGAGCAGGCCGTGCTTGCCCTCGACGGACTCGGTGGATCCGACAAAATCGTTGCGCGCCAGCGTCGCAGCGATCACTCCGTTCATCGCGGCGGCGCCGACCTGGTAGCGCTTGTTCCAGGCGCCGTTGACCAGGAATTGCAGCGAGCCTGCGGCCTGGCTGCCGGAGACGCCGAAGGCTGAAATGAGCTGCTGGTCGGACAGGCCGAACAGCTTGCCGGCCGCCGCGGCGGCGCCGTAGGTGCCGGCGGTCGCGGTCGGGTGGAAGCCGCGCGCGTAATGCGAGGTCGGGTCGAGCGCGTTGCCGAGCCGGCAGCAGATCTCATAGCCCGCCACGATCGCGGTCAGTACGTCGCGGCCCGAGGCGCCGACCATCTCGCCGACGGCGAAGGCGGCCGGGACCACCGGCGCGCTCGGATGCAGCGAGGAATCGGCGTGGGTGTCGTCGAAGTCGAGGGAATGGCCGAGCGCGCCGTTGAGCAGGGCTGCGACCGCCGGCGTCCAGGTTTTGGCATCGCCGAACACGGTGGATTCGCCCTTGGCGTCGAGCGCCAGCGCTTCCAGCATTTTCAGCATCGACGGGGTCGATTCGGCCTCGCGCCGCGCCCGGATCGCGCTGCCGAGGAAATCCAGCGTCAGCACCTTGGCGCGCTCCAGCACCTCCGCCGGAATATCCTGGTATTTCAGATTGAAAACATAGGCGGCGAGCGTTGCGGTTTCGTGAGCCATCGTGTTTCCTCGTTTTGGCGCGCAAGTTAGGCGGGCTGATTTGGCCTTTCAAGCGGCCTTGCGGCCGCGGGTATCAGCCATGCTTTTGCCTGGCCTCGAGCGGATCGGGACTTCAGACGATGGCCTTCGCAAAGGAGCTGCTTGACCGGATCAGGTCGCGGCGAACGCAATTGGGGCTCGCGATCCGGGTCACGGTCGCGGCGACCGCGGCCTATGCGCTCGCCACCGCGCTGCATCTGTTGCTGCCGCTCTGGGCGGTCCTGACCGCGCTGATCGTGACCCAGATGAGCGTCGGCCGCTCGCTGAAGGCGACGCGCGATTACATGCTCGGCACCATCGGCGGCGCGATCTATGGCGGCGCCCTCGCGATCCTGATCCCCTATTCCAGCGAAGCGGGGCTGTTGGGCCTCCTGGTGCTGTCGGTCGCCCCGCTCGCCTTCATCGCCGCGATCAATCCGAGCCTCAGCGCGGCCACGGTGACGGCCGTGATCGTGCTGCTGGTTCCGACCATGCATCATGCCGATCCCATGACCTCGGCGATCGACCGCGTCAGCGAGGTCGGTGTCGGCGCGGTCACGGGATTGCTGGTGTCGTTCCTGGTGCTGCCCTCGCGTGCGGTGCGCCAGATTCGCGCCGCGGCGGCGCAATTGCTCGAGCTGATCGCGGATGCGTTCACGGAGCTGCTCGCGGGTCTCACCCGCGGCCGCGACAACGACGCGCTGCACCGTATCCAGGACGGCATCGGCACGGCGATGGTCGGCATGAATGCGATCGGCACTGAGGCCGAACGCGAGCGCGCCGCGCTGCTGTCGAGCGGGCCCGACACCGGCCCGCTGTTGCGCACCGTCCTGCGCCTGCGCCATGACGTCGTGATGATCGGCCGCGCCACCGTGGTGCCGCTGCCGGTCGAGGTGCAGATGCGCCTTGCTGCTCCGCTGACGGAGGTGTCGACCGCGATTGCCCGTTTCCTGCGTTCGGCAGCGAACGCCTTGCGCGAAGGCGCTGGCGCGCCGCCGATCCATCCCGTCCACGTCGCGCTCCAGCATTATTCCGACGCCGTTGCCGCCGTGCGCCAGGACGGCCTGATCCGCGGCCACGCCAGCGACACTGCCGAGCGCTTCTTCGCGCTCGGCTTCTCGCTGGAGCAGATGCATCAAAATCTCTGCGATCTCGACCGCGTCGTCGGCGAATGGGCGGAGGCGGCGGCGGGCAAGTCCGCGCGCGTGGCGGAATGAGGAAAAGGATCCGAGGTGCGACCATGATGGCCTCGAAGCCGGAGCTACGCATCGACGGCTCCGAATTTTCGACGCTCGAAGGATTTTACGAGCAAGTCAGCCTTTGCATTATCCCGGGTGCTAAGTGGGGCAAAAATCTGGACGCCTTCAACGACATTCTGCGAGGTGGCTTTGGGACGCCTGATGAGGGTTTTGTTTTCTGCTGGGATAATCATGAAACCTCGAAGCGGAATCTCGGATATGACGAGACCGCTCGCCAACTGCGCAAGAGGCTGGAACGATGTCACCCTTCCAACAGAGCGCGAGTCGAAAGTCAGCTGGCTGAGGCGCTCAGACACGAAGGACCCACAGTATTCGACTGGCTTATCGAAATAATTGGATGCCATTGTCCTGGCGGCGATGAAGCTGAGGATGGCATCGAACTCACTCTTCGATGACCGGACCTCGGCTCGTGAGTCCAACTAGCGCTGCACGAGGCCCTTGCTCTGCATGCGCCAGACGAGGAGATCGATGCGGTCCTGGCCGAAGAACGGCTCGTTCTCGAACACGAAGGTCGGCACGCCCCAATGGCCTGACGCTGCGTGGTCCTTCTCGTTCGCTGCGATCACCTGCTCGTACCGATCCGGATCCGCGGTGATCGCGGCATCCATCGCGGCGAGATCGAAGCCGGCCGTCTCGGTGGCGCGCGCGAGATGATCGCCCTCATTCCATCCGGCGACCGAACCGTCCCACAGCACGCGCGCGATCGCATCGGTGAATGCGAGCCCGCGTCCCTCGAGCTGCGCCATGGCGCCGAGCCGGGTCAGGCGGTGGATGTAGGGCTGCTCGGCCCCGACATCGAACGTCGTCTTGTCCTGCACGATCGGATCGGGCCGGGGAAAGCGGAACGGAATGCCCTCGTGCTGCGCCACGCGCGTGCTGTCGAGCACGACATAGCGAATGAAATTCGGGCTGGCCTTCTTGAAGAAGCCGGGCACGCGCACCGCGAGCGGGTAGACCGGCCGCAGGTTCACCGCGAGATCATAGTCCTCCACGAGCTTGAGCGTCTTCGGCAGCGCCAGATAGCTGAACGGACTGCGAAAGGAGAAGAAAAGATCAACTGACAGGGTCATCGGCCCGCTCCACGATCCGTCCCATCATGCCGCGGACGACGAGCTTGTGGAAGGGCGTGATGAGCCTGAGGTAGGTCCGTCCGAGCAGGTTGTTGGTCCGCACCAGCGTGGTCGAGGTTACCTCGCGGTCCGCGGGATCGCCTGAAACGTCGACCACGATGCGGAAGTCGAGATGATAGTCGTCGAAGCCCGCGACCAGACGCTCGGGCGTCTCGTCGATCACCGGAAACAGCCCGATCAGGCCGTGCGGCGCCGGGGCGCCTTCGCCCGATGTCTTCAGCCCGAACGGCGTCACCAGGATGTTGCGCAGGCGCAGCAGCGTGTCGATCCAGCTCGGCCCGTGCAGCACCATCCGCGTGCAGGCCTCGCGGGCATCGATCGCGGTCGCGCCGATCTGCACGCGGAACGCGTCGATGAACTGCGCGCCGGCCAGCAGCGCATTGGCATCGACTTCGGGACGCACTTCGCGGACTGTTGCCATCATCCCGCCAATCTGCGCGTCAGCATCCGGAAGCGCAAGATCAGCAGTCCGGCATAGACGAAGGTCCCCACCGAGAACCCGACCCAGACGCCAACGGCGCCCAGGCCGGTGTGGAAGGCAAGAATCCAACCGACGGGAAAGGCGACGCACCAATAGCCGATCACCGCGAACACCAGCGTCATCCTGGTGTCGTTGATGCCGCGCAGCGCACCGCCCACGATGGTCTGGAGGCCGTCGGCGATGAAGAACGTCGCGCCGACCACCAGCAGCGTCGCTGTCAGCTCGACGGTCGCTGCGCTCGCCCCGCTGCTGCCGAAAAACAGTCGGCCTAGTTCGTAGCGACCGAGGATGATCGCGACGGTCAGGGCCGAGACGAGAGCTGCTCCAAGCACGCCCGCAGCGAGCCCTGCGCGCCTCACCGCCGCCGGATCATTGCGGCCGAAGGCATGGCCGACCCGCACCGTCGCCGCCATGCCGATGCCGAGCGGCACCATGAACAGCACGGCCGTGACCTGGAGCGCGATCTGGTGCGCGGCAATCGCGGTGGTCGAGATCAGTCCCATCAGCAGGGCCGCCGAGGAGAACAGGCCGTACTCCATCAGCAGTGAGAACGAGATCGGCGCGCCGATCGCAATCAGCTGGCGCATCAACGGCCAGTCGATCCGCCACAGATGGGCGAGCGGATGATAGTCCGCGAATGGCTTCCGCCATGCGGCAATCGCGAGCACGGCGGCGAAAGTGCCGAGGTTGACGATCGTGGTCGCAAGTCCCGCCCCGAACAGGCCGAGCTCGGGCAGGCCGAACAGGCCGTGGATCAGGGCGTAGACCAGCAGGGCATTGACCGGGATCGCCGCGACCGTGATCCACAGCGGCGGCTGCGGCCGGTTCACCGCGCTCATCATGCTGCGCAGCGCGATGAAGCCGAGCGCCGGTGCGATGCCCCAGGCGAGGCCGTTGAGATAGCGCTGCGCCAGCGCGGCCGATTGCGGCACTTGACCGAGCGCGAGCAGGATCTGCTCGCCGTAGAGCGGCGAAGCCATCATCGGCAGCGAGATCAGGAACGCGACCCACAATCCGACGCGCAAGGAGCGCCGGATCAGCCTGACGTCGCCGGCGCCGAAGGCCTGCGCCGCCAGCGGCGACACCGCCGACATCAGGCCGAGCCCGAAGGTGAAGCTGACGAAATAGACCGTGTGCGCCAGCGCCGCCGCCGCCACCGCATCCTCGCCGAGCCGCCCGATCAGCGCGAGATCGGTCGTGATCATCGCGATCTGCCCGAGCTGCGTCAGCATCAGCGGCACGGCCAGCCGCAGCGTCTCGACGAATTCCTGAGCGAGATGGTTTGGCGGCACGCCGGCTTGCGGCTGCGCTTGATGTTGCACGGTGTCGAGCATGACCGCTCAATAGCACGGCCGCGCGACGAAAACATGGCCCCAGCCAACAGCTCGGTGCCGTGGGGTGGGCAAAGGCGCATTTGCGCCGTGCCCACCGCCTATCCAATATTGCAACAGACGCGTGGGCACGCTTCGCTTTGCCAACCCTACGATACTGTGCGCTTCGCGCCAACTTCTCCCACACGGGGAGAAGAAAAGGCCTCAGCCCTTCCTGTCCGGCACGCGCTTGATCTTGGCGCCGAGCGCGTTCAGCCGTTCCTCGATGCGCTCGTAGCCGCGCTCGATCTGGTCGGCGTTGTTGATGGTGGAGGTGCCCTGGGCGCACACGGCCGCCAGCAGCATCGCCATTCCGGCGCGGATGTCGGGCGAGGTCATGGTCGCGCCGTGCAGGCGGCTGGGGCCGGCGATGATCGCGCGGTGCGGGTCGCACAGCACGATGCGCGCGCCCATCGCGATCAGCTTGTCGACGAAGAACATCCTGGATTCGAACATCTTCTCGAACATCAGGATGACGCCCTCGCATTGCGTGGCGGTGACGATCGCGATCGACATCAGGTCGGCCGGGAAGGCTGGCCAGGGCTGGTCCTCGAGCTTCGGCACATGGCCGCCGAAATCATCCTGGATCTTCAATGTCTGATTGGACGGCACGATGAGATCGTCGCCCTCGACGCGGCAGACGATGCCGAGCCGCTCGAAGCCCATGCGGATCGAGCGCAGATGCTCGACGCCGGCGCGTGTGATGCGCAAGGGAGAGCGCGTCACCGCGGCAAGTCCGATCAGCGAGCCGACCTCGATATGGTCGGGCTGGATCCGGTAGGTCGCTTCGCCCAGCGTCGCCGGCCCGTGCACGATCATGGTATTAGTGCCGATGCCCTCGATCCTGGCGCCGAGCGCGACCAGGAAGTTGGCGAGATCCTGCACGTGCGGCTCCGAGGCCGCATTGCGCAAATACGTGACGCCGTCGGCGGCGACCGCGGCTACCAGCGCGTTCTCGGTCGCGGTGACGCTCGGCTCGTCCAGGAACACGTCGGCACCGGCAAGCTTGGGCGCGCGGAACTCGAGCCGGTCGGTCGCGGTGACCCTTGCTCCCAGCTGCTCCAGCGCCAGCACATGGGTGTCGAGTCGGCGGCGGCCGATCACGTCGCCTCCCGGCGGCGGCAGCATCACTTCGCCGCAGCGGGCGAGCAGGGGGCCGGCGAGCAGGATCGAGGCGCGGATTCGCACGCACAGCTCGGGGTCGAGATCGGCGGCGCGGATGCTCTTGGCGTGGATATTGAGAGTATTGCGGGCGGTCCATTCCGCGGACGCGCCGACCGAGCGGATCAGCTCGACCAGCGTCTCGGTGTCGCGGATCCGCGGCACGTTCTCCAGCGTCACCGGATGCTCGGTGAGCAGGGCCGCGGCGATGATCGGCAGCGCCGAATTCTTGTTGCCGGACGGCTCGATCGACCCCGAGAGCCGGTGACCGCCCTCGACGATGTATTGGATGGGCGCCACGTGGTTCTCGCTGTCCTGTTGGTGGGCGGGCTGTTTCGGCGGAAACTACAGAGAATTGAGCGCGGGAGCAATTGTGCTGGGCGCGGTTCGGGGTCGTTCGGATGCAACTGCAAGACCACAAGGTGAGGAGCGCGGAACGCGCGTCTCGAACCATGAAGGCCCGTATGTCGCCGCGGCCATCCCCACGCGACGTCCGCCGGCGCGGGCTCCTCGGGATGAGGCCGGAGCTTGTGAAAAACGGCCGCTAGAACAGCCCGATGATATTCCCGACCACATACAGGATTGCGATCAGGATCAGCGCTCCCATCATGAAGAAGGAGATTTCGATCGCGATGGCGCCGGTGCCGAGTGTGGCGGCGACGCCGGCAAGGAGCCGCTCCTCCCGGAAGATCAGCGAGAGCACCGAGAACAGGATGGCGAGCAGGCCGAGCGAGATTGCGGCGACCGAGGCGGTTTCACTCCAGCTTCGTCCAGCCGACTTTTCGACCTTCGGAGCCTGATATTCCACGCCCTTCACCTTCGCGACGATGCGGTCCTTGATGCGATGGCCGGTGTCGACGATCACCTTGTCTGCCGGCGGCGGCGGAAACACGATCGGCACCACCCAGTGCGGCAGCACCGCCGCCATCAGCGCCAGCACGCCGACAATGCTGCCGATGATGCCGAGGCGGCGTGAGGGTGCAGTGGAACTGGGCGCTGCAGAGGCGATCATGACGTGAGGCATTCCGGCCGGAATTGGCCAACGGGTTCATGCCACTTCGTCGCGACGGCGCGTGGTGAGGTTCAGAGCAGTGCCGCCATGCCGGTGGTGCGCTCCCTCCCCCGCTTGCGGGGGAGGGCGGGGGAGAGGGTGTCTCCACAACGGGACAGTCCCCTAGAGGATAAAGCCCTCACCCGCCACGCTCTGCGAGCGTGGCGACCTCTCCCGCAAGCGGGAGAGGTGCAGCGAGTGCTTGGCTGACAGATCCGGCTAAGCCCAACCGGCCTCAAATATCGATCGTCGCGCTGAGCGAGTGCTCCTGGATGAAGTCGCGGCGCGGCTCGACCACGTCGCCCATCAGCTTGGTGAAGATGTCGTCGGCCTCGTCGACCTCCTTGACCTTCACCTGCAGCAGCGAGCGCACGTCGGTGTTGAGCGTCGTCTCCCAGAGCTGCTCCGGGTTCATCTCGCCGAGGCCTTTGTAACGCTGCAACGTGATGCCCTTGCGGCCGGCGTCGGTGACCGCCTCGAACAGGTCGGCCGGGCCGTAGACCATGTGCTCGACATCCCTGCGCCGCAGCTTGCCGGGGCGGGCGTATACATCTTGAAGCTTCACCGTGTACTCGTCGAGCTTGCGGGCCTCGGCGGATCCCAGGAAGGCGTCGTCGATGACAGCGGCCTCCTTGACGCCGCGCACGGTGCGCTCGAACTGGAAGCCCTGGCCTTCCACGTACTGCCCGATCCAGCCGCGCTCGACTTCCTCGGCCTGGTTGTCCAGCCGGCCCGCGATGTATTGCGCCGCGGCCGCGGCTTTCTCGGGATCGCCGTAAATCGCCTTGTTCAGCACGCCGGTGATGGCGGCCTGCTCGATGACCTTGCGGTTATAGCGGCTGTGCAGATTGCGCAGGATGCTGCGGACCACGCGGGCGTCGTCGACCAGCGAGCGCAGGTCGCGGCCGGTGCGGTCGCCGCCGCTGCCGGGAATGAAGACGCAGTCGTCGAGCCCGGCGTCGATCAGATAGTCTTCCAGCGCCCGTTCGTCCTTCAGGTACTGCTCGGACTTGCCGCGTGAGACCTTATAGAGCGGCGGCTGGGCGATATAGAGATAGCCGCCGTCGATGATGTCCCGCATCTGCCGGTAGAAGAAGGTCAGCAGCAGCGTGCGGATGTGGGCGCCGTCGACGTCGGCGTCCGTCATCACGATGATCTTGTGATAGCGCAGCTTCTCGATCGAGAACTCGTCGCTGATGCCGGTGCCGAGCGCGGTGATCAGCGTGCCGATCTGCTCGCTCGACAGCATCTTGTCGGGACGGACCCGTTCGACGTTGAGGATTTTGCCGCGCAGCGGCAGCACCGCCTGGAATTCGCGGTTGCGGCCCTGCTTGGCGCTGCCGCCTGCCGAGTCGCCCTCGACGATGAAGAGCTCTGACTTGGCCGGATCCTTTTCCTGGCAGTCGGCGAGCTTGCCGGGCAGCGAGGAGACCGAGAGCGGGCTCTTGCGGGTCAGCTCGCGCGCCTTTCGCGCGGCTTCGCGGGCGGCCGCGGCCTGAATCACCTTGCCGACGATCATCTTGGCCTCGGAGGGGTGCTCCTCGAACCAGGCCTGGAGCGCCTCGTTGAGCACGTTCTCGACCACGGGACGCACCTCCGAGGACACCAGCTTGTCCTTGGTCTGCGACGAGAACTTCGGATCGGGCACCTTCACCGACAAGACGGCGGTGAGACCTTCGCGGCAATCGTCGCCGGTCAGCGCGATCTTCTCTTTCTTGGCGTTGGCCTCGGCATAGCCGTTGACCTGGCGCGTCAGCGCGCCGCGGAAACCGGCCAGATGTGTGCCGCCGTCGCGCTGCGGGATGTTGTTGGTGAAGCACAGCACGTTCTCGTGGTAGCTGTCGTTCCACCACAAGGCGGCCTCGACGCCGATGCCGTTGGCTTCCGCGCGCACCATGATCGGCGCCGGCACGATTGGGCTCTTGTTGCGGTCGAGATATTTGACGAATTCCTCGACGCCGCCGGAATAGTGCATCTCCTCGCGCTTCTCGACCGCATGGCGCATGTCGGAGAGGGCGATGTTGACGCCGGAATTGAGGAAGGCGAGCTCGCGCAGGCGGTGCTCCAGCGTCGCGAAATCATATTCGACGTTCTTGAACGTCTCGGTCGAGGCGTGGAACGTCACCTCGGTGCCGCGCTTGCCCGGCGCGTCGCCGACGACCTTGAGCGGCGCCACGGCGTCGCCATGGGCGAACTCGATGTAGTGCTCCTTGTCGTCGCGCCAGATGCGAAGCTCAAGCTTGCTCGACAGTGCGTTGACGACGGAGACGCCGACGCCGTGCAGGCCGCCGGAAACCTTGTAGGAGTTCTGGTCGAACTTACCGCCGGCATGGAGCTGGGTCATGATGACCTCGGCCGCTGAGATGCCTTCTCCCTTGTGGATGTCGACGGGAATGCCGCGGCCGTCGTCGCGCACGGTGACGGAATTGTCGGCATTGAGGATCACGTCGACCCGCGTGGCGTGGCCTGCCAGCGCTTCGTCGATCGCGTTGTCGACGACCTCGTAGACCATGTGGTGCAGACCCGAGCCGTCGTCGGTGTCGCCGATATACATGCCCGGGCGCTTGCGGACGGCATCGAGACCCTTGAGCACGCGGATCGATTCCGCACCGTATTCGCTCGGATTGGAGGGCTCGTTTTCGGCAGCGGGCTGCCGAGCTGGTTCTGTCATGAGAGGCCTTCGAATGTCGCCCGAATCAGCGGCGCAGAAGGCGCTGATTTGCGAGGCTATTTGTGCCATGAAAGCGGGCCAGCGCCTAGCGCAAAGTATGCTGCCGCAACCCTTTGAGCAAATAGGGTTTTTCGGTCGGTTTTCAAGCCTTCAGAAGGCCGATTTGGGGCCCTGCAAAAAAGCGATTCGAGGGGTCGTTTTGGGGCTCTGAAAGGCGTGGATTTTGCGGGGCGTGACGTCGTCTGAGGCGCCGGTCGGAGCATCTCTTTTGGCGAAATTCATGGCGCGACCGCGCCCTCTCCCGCTCGCAAGCGGGACAGGGACGCGGCACCTTTGTGGCGCTCAATACATCTGCAGCGGCAGCACGTCGCCGCTCGGGCCCACCATGAGGCCCCAGATGTCGCCGGCGGCCACGGTGAGCGTGTCGGTGTGGGTCGGCTGCCCCTGCGTGCGCACCGCGTATTGGTACTTGCCTGGGGGCAGATCGAGCATCGGGCCTTTCGGCGCTTGCGGGCCGCCGGCACCGGCCGCGATCTTCACCGCCTGCTTGTTGATCGTGAGCGAGGCCTCCTTCGGGCCCATGTTGCCGAGCATCACCCGGGCCTGCCCGGCCTTCGGCATGATGTCGGCCTTCACGGCGACATCCGCGTTCTTCTGCTCCAGACTGACCGTGGTCTCGCCCTTGGTGCGGCCGAGCTTGAGCACGGCCGGGCCTTGCGGCCAGGTGAAATCAATCTGCGCTTGGTCTGCGGACACCGCCGCGCCGTCGGTCTTTTCCTGCCAGCCGAGCTTGGACAGCTCGGCGCGGTAGAAGGCGAGGACGTCCTGGAGCGGAGCGGGGATGCTGGCTGTCAGCTCGCGGCGGAGCGGGGCCTCGCCGCCGGGTATCTTGGTGGTGGCAAGCGATTTCGACGAACGCTGCGTCGGCACGGGCAGCTGGGATTCGGTGTCGAGCTTGAGCGGCTCGGAGGATGGGGCCTGCACCTCCGGGATCGCTGCCGGCTTCGCCGTGGCCATCACCAGGCCCGATCCGCTGGCGCTGACGTTCACCTTCGGGCCCATCTGCATCACGGTCATCGAGATCGACTTGCCACCCCTGGCGAATTCCATCACCGCCATATTGGGCTGGTTGATCACGGAGGGCTGCTCTTTCCAGCCGGCGGGCTTGAGCGATGCGCGATAGAACGCGGTGAGCGCCTTCACGCTCGACGCCGAGGAGAATTCCAGCCGGCCGTTGCCGCCTTCGAATTTCACGCCTTCGGCGTTTTCGGGCAGCGGCACCGGCGTCGTGCCGTCGGCAAGCGCCGTGAGCGGTGCGTCAGAGAGGGAGGCGGCCTGGGCCTTGCGCCTGATATCATCGGCGGCGATGAGCTGCTGGGCCGCACCCAAGGCATCGCCGAGGAACCTTGCGTCTGCCTCCTGCTTCGCCTTGGCGCGGGCGGCAAGCGCGGATTCCTTCACCTGCGCGGTCAGGCTGACCATGGTGAAATCATATTTGCGGCCAAGCCGCAGCATGCCGGTTTCCTCGGCGTTGGAGATCCTGATCGCGACGTCGTCGCCGGCGGCGAGCGGCGCGTTGCCATCCTCCCGCCAGCCGCGCGCGGCGAGCTCGCGATGATAGAAGGCGAGCACGGCGGGCAGCTCGGCCATCGCGGCAGCCGACATCTCGCGCGTGTTGGAGCTGGCGCTGCCGAGGCTCCTTGCCGATTTGGTCGGCTTGGGCCGCGGCAATCCGGCCATGTCATCGTCGGCCTCGAGCTCTTGCGGTAGCGCGAACGGCGCCACCCTGATCTCGACGTTGGTGCGGCCGTCGTCGCGGCGCGTCAAGGTCAGCATGACCGGCTTCTGCTTGTAGAACTGCGCCGTGTCGCCGCCGGGATGATCGAAGAAGACGCGCAGGCCGTTCGGCACCGTCTCGCCGAGATCGGCGTTCGGCCAGCGCGCCGCCGTCTCGGGCGTGAGCTTGCGCCAGCCGATCGCCGCCATTTCCTTGGCGAAGAATTCCGACGTCGCATCGAGCGCGCCGGGCGCGATGCAGCCGAGATAGGGCCGGGTCTCGTCGAACACGAGGTTCGTCGCGCCGTCCGGAAAGGGGACGTTCGCATAGATCCGGTTCGGCGTGTAGGACACCGCGGATTGATCGGGGCGCCCGCGCGCCTGGGTGAAGGAGACGCGCAGCCCCTGCCGTCCCTTCTTGAAGGTCAGCGCGGCGCTCCTCTCATCCAGCGGATAGACATAGGGCACCCAGCCGTCGGCGCTGAGCAGCTTCCTGGCGGCGTCCGACGCCGCGCTCACGGCGCTCGGCACCGTATAGACCACGCGATGGGCGTCGGGGCGCGAGGTGTCCTCCATCGCGCCATCGAGCCGCGGCAGCGTATGGACGTCGACGATGCCCTCGTCGGCCGCGCCCGCAGGACGCGCAATGCCCGCCATCGCGAGAATGCCGCAGGTCAGCAGCAGCCATCTGGCCGGGACTTGCGCCCCAAGCGGGATCATCGGCATCGTCAAAACTCCTGGATATCGCGCGGGCCGCCATGCCCTGCGCAGCAGGCTGCGGCGCCGTCGGCGCGCGGCCTCAGACCAGAAGTCGCGGCGGGAACCTGAGAGGTTCAACGGGGCACCGATGCCGGGGCGTGAAGCGGCGCTCAGTACAGTTGAAGCGGTGACCACGCCTCTCCGTCCGGCCCGACCGTGAGCTCCCAGGTATCGCCGGCTGCGACGGTGAGCATGTTCGTGGTGGCTCGACGACCGGGCATGCTCAATCCGTAGGAATATTTGCCGGGCATCAGATCCAGCGCGACGGCGCTGGCGCCGGCGGGGCGCGCAATGCTCCGCTCGTTGATCGTGAGGACGGCCTCGTTCGCGCTGATATTGCTGAAGACCAGCTTCGACTGACCAGGCTCGGGCAGGACGTTCGCGCGTGTCGCGACAACCCGATTCTTCTGCACGAGCTGGACCGAGGTGCTGTCGCCGTTGCGGGCGAGCGCCAGCGCCGCAGGCCCGACCGGCGAGACGAAGGCGAGGCGCGCGTGATCGGCGTCGACCGCAGAATCATGCTGCTGTTCCTGCCAGCCGAGCTTTTGAAGCTCGGTACGATAGAAGGCGAGAACATCGCCGAGCGCTGCGGGCACGCGGGCCTCTAACCTGATCCGGAGCGGAGCCTCGAGGCCCGGCATCATGGTGGTGTGGATGCCGCGATAGAGATAGCGGGTCGGCGCGGGCAGCCTGGCATCGGGATCCGGCGTGAGCGCGGCCGAGAACAGCGGCGGCAAATTCGACACGAAGGCGCCGGCGCTTGCCGCGAGCAGGCAGCTTGCGAAGAGCGCCAGGCCGCACGCAAACAGCTGCCATCGTGCCGGAGCTTGCGCCCCGTGCCTCACCGTCGTCATGCCCGTGCTCCAAGGATATCGCACGTGTCCGATATTCGCGCGATGGCCGCGTGTTGCAGCCTCAAGCAGCTAGTCGCTGACGGAAACGGGCGGGTTCAACGCGGCGGCCTAGGCTCTGGCCGAGACTCGTCCGCTCTCGACGTCAAACACTTCGCCTCCGGCGCCGATCTCGGCGAAGGCCGCGGGGTCCGCGCCGGTCAGCCACACTTGTGCGCCAAGCTTCTTCAGCTCGTCGAACAGCGCGGCGCGCCTGCTAGGGTCGAGATGCGCCACGACCTCGTCGAGCAGCAGCAGCGGCACGATGCCGGTCATCTCGGCGACCAGGCTCGCATGCGCCAGAACGAGGCCGATCAGCAGCGCCTTCTGCTCGCCGGTCGAGGCGTCGCGCGCCGGCATGCTCTTCGGCGCATAGATCACCTGCAGGTCGGTGAGATGCGGGCCGTCGGTGGTGCGGCCGGCGATGGCATCGCGCGGGCGGTTGTCGCGCAGGATCTGGCGATAGCGGTCCTCGACCGAGGTCGCGGTCTCCTGAAGCAGCGCATTCTCCATCCAGCCGTCGAGCGCGATCTGCGCCGAGGGGAAAGCGGAGGCCTGCGCGCGCGCGTTGAGCATGCCGGTCAGACGCGCAGCAGTCTGGCCGCGCGTGGCCGCGACCGCGACCGCAAGCTCCGCGGTCTCGCGCTCGATCGCGTCACACCAATGGTCGTCGTAATTGCGGGTCTCCAGCAGGCGGTTGCGCGAGCGCAAGGAGCGTTCCAGCGCGTTGATGCGGCTGGAATGCTCGCTGTCGATCGCGAGCACCAGGCGGTCGAAGAAGCGCCGCCGCTCGGACGCCGCGCCCATGAACAGCCCGTCCATCGCCGGCGTCAGCCACACCATGCGGATGTGGTCGCCGAAGGCTGCCGCCGAACCCACCGGCTCGCGGTCGATGCGGCAGCGCCGGCTCACCGCGGTGTCGGGCCGCGGTGCATCGATGCCGGTGCCGAGCGTGGCCAGCCCCAGCGCGCCCTCGACCTGCGCGGAGACGGCCCAGGAGCCGTCGCCCTGGTTGTCGGCGACGTCTTCCAGCGTGGCGCGCCGCAGCCCGCGTCCCGGCGACAGGAACGAGATCGCCTCGATGCAATTGGTCTTGCCCGCCCCGTTCGGCCCGACCAGCGCCACCAGGTCAGCCGCCGTCTCGAGCCCCGCCGCCCGATAATTGCGAAAATGCGTCAGCGTCAGGCGATGAATGCGGGAGGGGGTCATGTGGCTTCTGTCATTGCCGGGCTTTACTTCCCTCCCCCCTTGTGGGGGAGGGTGGCGCCTCACGCAGTGAGGCGACGGGTGAGGGGTATCTTACCGCCCGGCAAGCTTTGCAAGGATATCCTCCAACACGGAAGTGGACCGCTGAAGCACGTCATTGTTCCAGTAGCGCGCGATGGCAAAGCCTTCAGTAGACAGAGCTACGTCACGATCCGCATCGCTTCGTGATTCTGCGTGCGGGCTTCCGTCGACTTCGATCACGAGCCGCTTGTCGAAGCAGACGAAGTCGAGAATGTAGTTTCCGAACGGGACCTGCCGGCGAAACTTGTATGCCGACATGCGGCGGTCTCTGAGCAGACGCCACATCGCCGCTTCGGCATCCGTCGGCGCGTGCCGCATGTTCTTCGCGAACTGGCGGAGATTTTTGGGGACCGGCCGATGGGACGGATCTTGCGGCACTAACCCCTCACCCGACCGAGTCTATGTCCTCCAGCGGAACTGCCCTCTCCCACAAGGGGAGAGGGCACAGCAATGCGGATCGCGCTCTTGTTGAGAGGAAAAGCCGCTGCTTCATCCTCACACCCGCATCGGCATCAGCACGTACAGCGCGCTCTTGTCGTCGCGGTCTTGCACCAGGGTCGGCGAGCCAGGGTCGGCGAGGCGGAGCGTTGCGACGTCGCCTTCGATCTGGGCGGCGATGTCGAGCAGATAGCGGGAGTTGAAGCCGATATCGAGGGCGTCGGAGGCGTATTCGACCTCGAGCTCTTCGGTCGCGCTGCCGGAATCCGGATTGGTCACCGACAGCACCAGCTTGCCCGGCGACAGCGACAGCTTGACGGCGCGCCCGCGTTCGCTGGAGATGGTGGAGACGCGGTCGACCGCGTTCTCGAAATCCTTCTTGTCGACGACGAGCTCCTTGTCGTTGCCTTGCGGGATGACGCGGCCGTAATCGGGGAAGGTGCCGTCGATCAGCTTCGAGGTCAGCACGACGTTGCCGATGGTGAAGCGGATCTTGGCCTGCGACAGCTCGACCGTCATCTCGGCGTCGGTATCCTCGATCAGGCGCTGCACCTCGCCGACGGTCTTGCGCGGCACGATCACGCCGGGCATGCCCTCGGCACCCTTGGGCTGCACCAGGTCGAGCTGGGCGAGGCGGTGGCCATCGGTGGCGACGCCGCGCAGGGTGGCGGCCTTCGCCGTGCCGGCGGCGTGCAGATAGATGCCGTTGAGGTAATAGCGCGTCTCTTCGGTGGAGATCGCAAACTGGGTGCGATCGATCAGCCGCTTGATGTCCTTGGCGGCGAGCGAGAAGGAATGCGACATGTCGCCGGCGGCCAGATCCGGGAAGTCGTTCTCCGGCAGCGTCTGCAGCGTGAAGCGCGAGCGGCCGGCGCGGATCGCCAGCACGGCGCGGTCGCCGTCGGCCTCCAGCACGATCTGCGAACCGTCCGGCAGCTTGCGGACGATGTCGTAGAACATGTGCGCCGGCACGGTGGTGGAGCCCGCGGTGGCGGTTTCCGCAGGCAGAGTCTCCGTCACCTCGAGGTCGAGGTCGGTCGCCTTCAGCGACAGCTTGGCGTTCTCGGCCCTGACCAGCACGTTGCCGAGGATCGGAATCGTGTTGCGGCGCTCGACGACGCGGTGGACATGGCCCAGCGACTTCAGCAGTTGCGCACGTTCGACCGTAACCTTCATTGCACTACTCGCCCGATCCCCAAGGAAACAACGTTAGAAAACGCCGGGCGGCGGGACGCGCGCCACGGCACCGAAGACCCCGAAAAGCCGGATCATCCAGCCGATATGACCAAAGCTGCCAGGGTCGCGCAAGGTGGCGCGGATGGCCATCCGATTCAAGGGATTGGAGGCCAGTTCCGCACGATTCCCACGATTTACCGCCCAGACGAAAACCGCCGCCCGGGCGAGGCCGGGGCGGCGGCAGGGTGGCAGGATCGCCTTAGGCGTTTATTCCTGGAGCTGGCGCTTCAGCGACTCCACTTCCTCCGACAGCGCGGTGTCCTTGGAGACCAGCGCCTCGATCTTGCGCACGGCGTGCAGCACCGTGGTGTGGTCGCGCCCGCCGAAGCGGCGGCCGATCTCGGGGAGCGAGCGCAAGGTCAGCGTCTTGGCGAGATACATCGCGACCTGGCGCGGACGCACCACGTTGGCGGTGCGGCGCGAAGAGAGCAGGTCGGAGCGGCTGACATTGTACTGCCGTGCCACCACGCGCTGGATGTCCTCGATCTTGATCCGCTTCGGCTCCTGCGGCCGCACCAGGTCACGCACCTCGTGCTCCGCCATCTCCAGCGTCACTGGCCGGTTGTTGAGCTTGGAGTGCGCGAGCAGACGGTTGATCGCGCCTTCGAGGTCGCGGCCGTTATGGGTGATCGTGCGCGCCAGATAATGCAGCACCTCCTCGGGCACCTCGAACGTCGCATGATGGGTGCGGGCGGCTGCGACGCGCGACTTGAGGATGCCGTGGCGCAGCTCCTCGCCGAGCGAGCCCATCTCGACCACGAGGCCGCCGGCGAGCCGCGAGCGCACGCGATCGTCGAGGCTTTCGAGATCGGACGGCGGACGATCGGCCGCGATCACGACCTGGCGGCCGGCGTCGATCAGCGCGTTCAGCGTGTGACAGAACTCGGCCTGGGTCGACTTGCCCTGCAGGAACTGGAGATCGTCGATCACGAGCACGTCGATGCCGCGCAGCGCCTCCTTGAAGGCGAGCGCCGTCTGCGTCTTCAGCGCGGCGACGAAGCCGTACATGAATTTTTCCGCAGTCAGGTACAGCACCTTGCGCTCGTTGCCGGAATTGCCGGCCCAGGTCACGGCCTGCAGCAGATGCGTCTTGCCGAGGCCGACGCCGGCATGGATGTAGAGCGGGTTGAACATCACGGGATCGCCGCGGCGGCCTTCCGCGACCTGACGCGCAGCCGCATGCGCCAGCGTGTTGGAGCGGCCGACCACGAAGCTCGCGAAGGTCAGGCGCGGATCGAGCGGCGAGCCGCCGAGCGCGTCGTGATTGGCCGAGACCGGCGCGGTCGCGGTCGAGCGCAGCTCCGGCGCGGGCGCGCGCCGCGTCTCGACCGGCGCCGGCGCGTCCTTCGGCTGCGTCACCGGGCGCACGGCCGAACGCACCGTGAGGTCGATGCGATGAACTTCCGGCATCTCGGCCTGCCAGCACGACAGCACGCGCTCGGCATAATGGGCCTGGATCCAGCTCTTCAGGAAGCGCGTCGGCACCGAGAGCCGCACGCTCTCGTCCTGCACGCCTTCGAGATCCATGCGTGCAAACCAGCTCGTGTAGACGTCTTCGCCAACGCTCGAGCGCAGCCGACCCTTCACGCGTGACCAGCGATCCTGTTCCATTGTCATCGTCAGAAAACTTCTCTTGAGAGATCTAGTTGCGTGGTGAGCGCCATGCAGAGTTCCTGCCGTCAGGGGTTCTGTCATGGGGCGACCTCAGAGCGAGTCCATCATCAGACATGGCTCCGCCGTTCGGCGAGAACGCCGCGTCCGGTCAGCGATGTCAGAGATGGAGGGTTCGCGAGGTCAGCGCGTACTCGGCGCTCCGTCACACGCGGGAGGCTGGAGGTCGGACTGATCTAAACCGGCATCGTTCGAAGAGAAGACGTGTTTCAATACCGCGTTGAGTCCGTAAGACATGATACCTCCCCGTCCTGCCGTGATTGCTCACGACAAGGTCCTGCGTGTCCAAAAGACAGCCGCGGCGTACGATGTCGCGGATGCCTGCCCGTTCGAATGTCCGCTCGACTTCGCCACCTTGCGTGCCGGGATAGCTTTGCGATGTCCCTCATATGCGCCTGGCACGAGGCGGGAAGATCCCGCTTGGAGACATTCAGACAAACAGCTACCATTCCCATATTGCTATGGGTTGTGAACCGACATCGCTTTTTGAAGCGTCGCCTACGTGCACACCGCCGCCGATTTGCACGCTCGCCCCGTTTCCTAAACCGCGCTGGTCTGAAGATCGTGGGCGCCGCTGACGACCTAAGGAATACACTAAGCGGAAAGACTCGCAACGAATTGATTCACACTTGAGCCACCAAAAAAACTTGACGTCGGTTAACGTCGCGCGCGACTTGTGCACAGGCTTCGGAGCAAGTTTTTGGATTCGTGCGCAGAATCGAGAACGCCGCACCTCATGTGACAATTCTCCGCCACCGCCAAAATTTTTTAACAAAATCTTCATGCGCCCGACGCGCGGACGAATTTTCCAAATGCTTGCGGTCACTATGTCGATAAGTGATTAGCGAGACATCGTTTTTTGAGTCTCGTTTCGCAGGGTAACTCCCACGCTGTGTGTGTTCCGGTGAATCTACGGTGTGTAGAACTTTCGTCGCTTGCGGATTCAATTCGAGCCCGCGGCACAGGGGTTTTCGCAACGCGGTGAAGGTTTCCGCCGTTGCAAGACGGCTGTTGCAGGACATCTGCAGGTAGAACTACGGAACGAAGAATGGTGCAGGCGCTGCGAGCCCGCCGGTCGAGCGTCGATCGTGCGTGTCCGCTTTCCGTGTATCATGACAGGCAACAAAAAAGCCCGGCGCGATGCCGGGCTGTTTGACGCGTGCGATGTGCGATCGATCCGTCGACCGGTCGGCCAGCGTGACTTGCAGGCTGACCTGACGAGCTTGCTTGCCGAGCTTACTTGGCGAGCTTGGCGATCTGCGCGGTGAGGCGCGAGACTTTGCGGCTGGCGTTGTTCTTGTGAATGATGTTGCGCTGCGCGGCACGCATCAAGGCCGGCTCGGCATTCGCCAGCGCCTTCACGGCCGCGGCGCGGTCGCCGGTCGCGATGGCTTCCTCGACGGTCCGCACGGCACCGCGCATCTGGGTACGGCGCGACTTGTTGACGGCGGTGCGGCGGGCGATCTTGCGCGTCGCTTTCTTGGCGGAAGTGGTATTGGCCATGGTCTCAATATCCTTTGCGGGTACCGGTCGCGTCTTGGTCGGGTAGCGCCGGCTTGCTTGACCGCGGAATCGACGCTCGGATTTAGGGTGTTCGGTTGCTGGGCTGTCCCGGGAACATGAGGCCTCAAGGAGCCCTAAGCTCAAGTGGCCTGCAACTGCTCAAAGAACAGCGGCGGCAGGATTGCGCCCACCGCCAGTTGGCGCCCTTATAGAGAGGCTCTTCGGCACCGTCAACGCTTTCCGGGCTGGAAAAGCGGCCCCAAGGCGCTCCAGGAGGCACTGTAACGCCCTGAAGAGGTTGAATTTCTGCCGTCGCCCGGCTATTGGCTGGCGGCGTCTTGTCCAGGTCCTCCGATCGGACGACCAAATAAGGTGAGGCATGATCCGCGGCTTTTTCCGACTGATTGGGCTGTTGCTGCTCGCCGGCGGGTTCATCTTCATGGTCTATGACGGCGCCCGCTGGGTGGCCGATCAGACCCTCAGGTTCACCCGGTTCGGCCAGTTCTGGAACGACATCAATCAGGCCAGCCAGTCGGCCTTCCGCACCTGGGTCGAGGCCAAGGCGCCCTGGCTCTGGACCTCGGTGATCCGCCTGCTGCTGGATCAGCCGGTCTTTGCCGTCCTCGGCATTCTCGGCATCCTGCTGATGATCCTGTTCCGGCCGCGGAAGCCGCTGATCGGCTATTCCCGGGATTGATCTTTGGCGGCACCGGCGTGTCCCGCCCGATCGGTGTCGGTGTGAGCGCTTAAGGCAAGCGCGCGCTCGGTGCACTTCTTCCGTTTGCAAGCGGGAGAGAGGGCGTACCGTGTCTGCATCGAGCCGCGTCGCGTCACAGCGCTCCCCCGCAAACGCTTTATTAACCATAACCGGTGCATCACTGGAGCTGTCTCGTTTCGAGGGATAGGTCCGGTGCCAGTTGCACGCGCGTTTCGATCGTCGATCTCGGCAGTGGTCCTGACAGCGTCCGCCGCGCTGACCCTTGGCGGCTGCATGCAGACCGCGGGCCCCGTCGCGGTCATGCCACCGCGCGCCGACCTCGATTCCATGGCCTATGGCCAGCCCTACAATGCGCCGCAGCCGGTTGTCGTCGCCGACGGCGGCGGCGCCATCGGTGCGCTGCGCAACTCCTTTGCCTCGTCGCCCGCCCCCATGCCGGTCGGCTACGCTGCGCCGATGGCGGCGCCGGTGCGCTATGATGCCTCCTACCATCTCGACGCCGGCGACAAGCTCCGCGTCGTGGTCTACGGCCAGGAAGGTCTCACCAACAGCTACGCCATCGATGCCGGCGGCTCCATCACCATGCCGCTGATCGGCGCGGTGCCGGCCCGCGGCCGCACCACCGCCGGACTTGCCGGCGAGATCGCCGCGCGCCTGCGCAACGGCTACATTCGCGAGCCTTCGGTCGCGGTGGAGATCGAGGCCTATCGTCCGTTCTTCATCCTCGGCGAAGTCACCGCGCCCGGCCAATATCCTTACGTGCCGAACATGACGGTCGAGAGCGCGGTCGCGATCGCCGGCGGCTTCTCGCCCCGCGCCAAGCGCGACGTGGTCACCGTCACCCACACCGAGCGCGGCGGATCCATGCGCGCCGTGGTGCCGCTCGGCACGCCTTTGAACCCCGGCGACACCGTGTTCGTCGGCGAGCGCTGGTTCTAGGCTTCAGCCGAACTCTCTCTTCTCGTCATTCCGGGGCGGGCGTTAGCGCGAACCCGGAATCCATTTCTCCACCGACACTGCCCCACGATGGATTGCGGGGCCTGCGCCTGTCGGCGCATCCCGGAATGACGGCGGGGGACGTCACCAGATTCCTACCTTCGAAAATCCAGCCGGCCGTTCGGAAAACATCCGTCGATCCGGCTAGCGTCGATCACGAGGCCGACCCATGGCCGCGTGATCGCCGGCGTCGTCAGGTTGATGTATTTTCCGACCAGGCGAGCTGCGCCTTCGCGCGCGGCCTCGATCAGCCCGTGCCGGCGGCCATTGTCCCAGTCGAAGCGCAGATAGACCCGGCCGGCCCCGACGCGGATCTCCGCGCGGCCCTGTTTCCACTTGTTCGGCGTATCGCCGGCAATGGTCGGATCGGCCCCGCCGTTCCAGCGGCTCGCCCATACGCCTTCGAGCGGATCGGATCGCGCTGCGATCGCTGCCCACGATGCCGCATTGTCATCCGTGGCATCGCCGGGCAGCGAGGCCGTATCGGCATAATCCATCACCTCGGAATCGTCGGGAGAAGGGACATCCATGGTTCCGAACGGATTGCGAATGACGAGATGCGTGATGGCTTGCTGCATGGCGATCTCCCGGCGTGAGTTGGCTTTGATCCGCCAGCTCTATCGCCGCGCGCCACGCTGCAGCCACCCGATTCCCGCTCTCCTCTCGTCATTCCGGGGCGCGCGCAGCGCGAGCCCGGACTCCATAACCACGATCGGGAGTGTGGATTCCGGGCCTGCACCGCTTCGCGGCGCATCCCGGAATGACAGAAGAGAAACGCAAGTCCTATCTCAAATGCTTCGCAAAGAATTCCATGCTGCGCGGCCAGGCGATGTCGGCGCTGGCCTTGTCGTAGCTGGCGCGCTCGTCGCAATGGAAGCCGTGCTGCGCGCCCGGATAGACGAAGATCTCCACCTCCGGCCGTTTCGACTTGATGGTTTCCACGTCGGTCAAGGGGATGCCCGCATCCTTCTCGCCGAAATGCAATTGGGTCGGCACCTTCGGCGTCTCCTCGGCAAAGCGAACGACGGCGCCGCCGTAATAGCCGATCGCGGCCTTCAGGCCGGTCAATCGTGTCGCCGCGACGAAGGCGATGCTGCCGCCCAGGCAAAAGCCGATGATCCCGACCGGGCCGATGTCCTTCACCGCATCGATCGCCGCCTGCGTGTCGCGCAGCATCGCGGCCCAGTCCGGATTGGCAACGAACTTGCGCGCTTCGGCGACCTCGTCGGGCGAATAGCCCGACTGGAAGTTCGGCGCGGTGCGGTCGAAGATCGACGGCGCGATCGCGACATAGCCTTCCCCGGCGAGGCGGTCGCAGACCGCGCGGATGTGGTGATTGACGCCAAAGATCTCCTGGATCACCACCACCGCGCCCTTCGGTGCGCCCGAGGGATCGGCGCGATAAGCGCCGAGCTGGAAATTGTCGGAGGCCGTCAGCTTGATGTCCTGTCCCACGCGGGTTGTCCTTCTTGGTTGGTCGTCGATAGGGAGTTCGCTCGTTCCACAAACTGGTCATGCCCGGGCTTGTCCCGGCCACGACGATCCGGACGTGTCGGCGCGCGACGCTCTCACTCCCACATCCAGTTCTCGCCGTAATCCTCCTTCCATCCTGCCAGCCGTCCGTGACGGAATTGCAGGAACAGACGGTGGCGATAGGGGATCAGGCCGCTGCCGCCGATGTTGCGAAGTGCGAGATAGATCTCGTTGCCGGGACGCCCGCGCACATATTGCAGCGGCTGTCCGAGGGCGCGGGCGGTCTCTTCGGCATCCATGCCGAAGGCGAGCGGAACGTTGTTGGATAAGGTGTTGACGAAAGGCTGGCGCGTCGGCGCGGCACCGAACGGCTCGGCCTGCACAGATATCGACAGCAACATCGTGCCCGCAGCCAGCATCGCCCGCTTCATCGCCTACGTCCCTGCTTGATAGGTCTATTTCGGCACGTTCTTCAGGAAAGCCGAGACCGCGTCAACAAAAGCCTTGGGTTGATCGATGTTGACGGCGTGACCGGCTGCGGGGATCACGACCTTTTGTGCACCGGGGATTTTTGCGGCCATGTAGTCGGACGCGGCCAGGAACGGCGTGTCGTCGGCACCGACCACGATCAGCGAGGGCACCTTGATGTCGGGCAGCAGCTCGATCACGCGGGCATCGCGCTGGGTCAGCATGCCCCGTGCGGCGAGCGCCAGTCCCTTGGCATTGCGATGACTGGCGGCGGCGCGCTCGGGCGTTGCCGATTTCAGGACCTCGAGGCCCTCGCGATCGAGCCTGTCGGCGGTGGCGAGCGCCCGCGCATTCCAGGCCTCGCGCGCGTCGTCCTTCTTGAAACCGGGGCCGGTGTCGATAATCAGCAGCGCGCGGGCCCGCTCCGGATGGGCGCGATAGAACGCGAGCGACATGTAGCCGCCGAGCGACAATCCGCCGATGATCGCGCGCTCCGCACCGACCGCATCGAGGATCGCCGCCATGTCGCCGACCGTGAGGGCTTCGCTGTACGCGCGGGGATCATCGGGATAGTCGGACCGGCCGTGGCCGCGCATGTCCCACAGGATCAGCTTGTGCTCGTTGGCGAGCGCATCGACCTGGCCATGCCACATCGCCGACGTCGACGAATAACCATGGGTGAGCAGCAGCGGCGGTCCCTCGCCGTGAACCTCGTAATAGATGTTGACGCCGTCCCGATTGATCCCAGGCATGGTTTCCGTCCCTCTTGTCTCTTGCTCACTCTAGCGGCGAATGACAGCGCAGGGGGGCGCGAAAGCGCGAAAAATTGCCCTTTGTTATCAATGCCATTCCACTGTGCATGGGGTTGTTTTGCGGATTTCGGGTCCCGCCATCGCAACCAGGACCCGTAAAATTGCACCGAATTCCCCAAGGTTCCATTGAGCACGCCTCTTAAGGGCCGGAGAACCTGATCCGGCTTAGGCTGATGCCAAATCCCGATCCCATGCTTTGGGGAAGCCATGAACGCGCCAGCCAAATCCGCCGCCAAACGCCGGCTTCTGCTCGCCTCCGACCGGAGCGACGAGAGTTCCGAGCTCGCCAGCATCCTGAAGGCGGTCGGCGACGTCTCGACGGTGACGACGCAGGACATCCCCGAAAAGCCCTCGCGCGATCTCTCCGGCCTCGTGGTCGACATCAACCTGCGCTCGCCCGAAAGCGTGCAGCGGGTGCGCAACAAGCTGCGCGGCGATGCCTATCGCTCGATGCCGCGGCTGTTCGTGCTCGCGGACGCGCTCCATCACGGCACCATGCAGGCCTGGGCGTTAGGGGCTACCGACACCATCTCGCGGCCGCTGCAGGCCGAGGCCATCCTGCAGCGCATCCGCGCCGCCTTCCCGGACACCGCGGCCTATGACGCGACCGATCGCGGCAAGACGCTCAACCGCGGCGTCGAGGCGGCGCATGCGGTGCTGGCGAAGATGTTCGAGAAGCTGCCGCTCGGCGTGCCCCTGACCTTCGACGACGTCATCGCGGCGGAAAGCAAGATCCTGAAGGCGATCAAGCATTCCTCGCTGCGCGAATGGCTCACCACGGTCGGCTGCCATCATGTCGGCAGCTATCGCCACTGCCTGTTCGTCACCGGCTTCGCGGTCGCCTTCGCGCAGCATCTCGGCATGCGCGAGGACGATCAGCGCCGCCTCGTCCGCGCCGCGCTGCTTCACGACGTCGGCAAGGCCTTCGTTCCCTCCGCGCTGCTCGACAAACCCGGCAAGCTCACCGACGAGGAGATGGCCGAGGTGCGCCAGCATCCGCGCCGCGGCTATGACGCGCTTGCCGCCCAGGGCGGCTTCCCGCCGGAGATGCTCGACGTGATCCTGCATCACCACGAATTTCTCGACGGCAGCGGCTATCCGAACGGCCTGTCGTCGAACCAGATCAGCGACATCGTGCGTCTCACGACGATCGTCGACATCTACGCCGCGCTGGTCGAGAAACGCGCCTACCGCATGCCGTTTACGCATTCGCGTGCGTTCGCCATGATGGAAGGCATGAGCGGCAAGCTGGACCAGCAGCTGCTGCAGGCGTTCCGCCCAGTGGCGCTGGGGTCGTTCTAGTTCGGCATTCTCGGCTGCCGTAAGCTGGGCAAAGGCGCGTAGCGCCGTGCCCACCATATGCATCCGGATTGAGAAAGCTGGTGGGCACGCTTCGCTTTGCCCACCCTGCGGCAGTGTGCCGTTGGGCGACGCCGCTACCCGACCATCTTCCGCAGCTCCGCCTTCGCCACCTTCTCCAGCGTCGAGCGCGGCATGTCGTCGACCAGCCTGATCTCGCGCGGCACCTTGAAATCGGCAAGGCCTTTGCGGCAGGCTTCCATCACCCGCTCGTGCAGATCGGGCGCGGCGCCGGCGACACCGCCCAAGGGGATGATGAAGACCACCGGCACCTCGTCCAGCATCGGGTGCGGCTTCGCCACCACGGCGGCCTCGCGCACGCCTGGGACCAGCGCAATCACCTGCTCGATCTCGGAGGCCGCGACGTTCTCGCCGCCGACCTTCAGCATGTCCTTGGCGCGGTCGCCGAACTTGATGTAGCCGTTCTGGAGCCGCTCGACGCGGTCGCCGGTGAGGAAGAAGCCGTGCTCGTCGAAGCTCTCGCGCGTGGCTTTCTCATTGTGGAGATATTCGGCGAACAGCGACAGGCCGGGAATGCCCTTGATCGACAGATTGCCGGTGCCGCCGACCTCGGTCGGCCGCCCGTCGTCGTCGGTGATGCGGATCTGATATTCGGGCGCGGCCCGGCCGATCGACATCGGGACGTTGGGCTGGTCGACCTCGCCGACGATGCCATGGGTGATGGTCTCGGTCATGCCCCACCAGCCGATCATCTTGATGCCGAAGGCGGCGAAGGCCGGCGGCTCGTTGATCGCGGTGCCCCACAGGCGGAATTTGTGGTCTTTCGGGACCTCCTGCTCCAGCAGCGCCTTCATGCAGAACGGGATGGTCGAGGTCCAGGTCGCGCCGTGCTCGCGCGCGACGCCCCAGAACCGGCTCGCGGAGAAGCGCGGCTGGATCACGCAAGTGGCGCCGACCCACAGCGTCGCCAGCATGGAATAGGCCAGCGCGTTGGTGTGGAACAGCGGCAGGTAGGTCTGGTGCACATCGCTCGCGTGCAGGTCCTCGTGCGCGGCGTTGATCTTGGCGCCCCATAGCGCGTTGGCGTGGGTCCACAGCACCGCTTTGGGTCGCGATGTCGTGCCCGAGGTGTACTGCACGCTGCACGGCGCCAGCGGATCGGTCGGGCGCCTGGGGCGGTCGGCGCTGTCGGCGAACAGCGATTCAAACCTGTCACCGCGTGAGGCCGCCCGCGCAGGCGCCGCGCCGGCATCATGTGAGGTCACCGCCATCCAGCGAATGTTGCGGCAGTTCTGCGCGACGAGTTCCGCATAGGCCGGCTGGGTGATCGCGGCAACCGCGCCGCAATGATCTGCGAAATACGCGATCTCGGCCGGTGCCGAGCGCGTGTTGGTGGTGACCGCGATGGCCCCGAGCTCGACACAGGCAAACCAGGCCAGCATCGCCTCGATGCAATTGTCGAGATGAATGAGTACATATTCGCCCGGCTTCACGCCGCGCTGTGCCAGCCCCGCCGCCAGCGCGCCGACCCGCTCGTGAAACTCGCCATAGCTCCAGCGCCGCGCCGGCGCATCGAACGGCGCCCAGATCAGGAACGGATGATCGCGCCGGACCTCGGCGCGCATCTTGAGCAACCAGGGCACGTCGAGCCCGTCGAACGGGCCTACGATTCCGGCGGTGGTTTGTCGAAGTGGCAATGGTTCCTCCCCGTGCAGCCTGCATCTTGATGGCGGCTGTCATGCGATTATTGCGTCTTCCTGCCATCGGATGAGGCAGGGTGCAAATCGGGAGGCGTATGTCGTCCGCGTTCCCCTCGGCCGTCATTGCGAGCGAAGCGAAGCAATCCAGACTGTCTCCACCGAGCCGGTCTGGATTGCTTCTCCTCGCAACGACGGTGTTTGAGGCGGGTGCGGTCCTGTCGGCCTCAATCCGCGTACGACGAGATCTCGATCAGGCTGCCGTCGGGATCCCGGCAATAGACCGAGCGCAGCGTGCCGCGGGCGCCTTGCCGCGGGCCTGGACCGGCCTCGATCGCGACGCCGTGTGCACCCAGATGCGCCACCACCTCCTCCGGCGTGGCCGAGGTGAGGAAGCAGAGGTCCTCGCTGCCGGCGGTCGGATGGCCGGCGGTGAACCACCCCACCCTGTCGGCATCGCGCTGGCGCACGTTGATCCTCTGGTTACCGAATTGAAGGAAAGTCCGCGGCGCTTTGCCGCCGCCGGGATCGAACACCTTGACTTCCATGCCGAGAATCTCGCGGTACCACTCCGCTGTCGCCGCAACATCGCTGACATTGATCACGAGATGATCCAGGGCATGAACCTTGACCGTCATGTCTCATCCTTTCGTCATGATGCGCCCCGCGCACTTTCCGCCCGCGACGACCTTTGTTACAACCCGATCGGCTCGACCTACAAGCTATTCGACCTTCAAGAACAACACTGGGAGAACCCTTGAGATGATCACTCGCCGTACCGCGCTGGGCCTGCTCGCCGCCAGTCCGCTTGCAGCCACCCCGCTGTCGAAGGCTCTTGCCGCCGATTATCCGGCCCGGCCCGTGAAATGGGTGGTGGGCTATCCGCCGGGCGGCGCCACCGACATCCTGGCGCGGCTGATCGGCCAGCGGCTTTCGGAAAAGCTCGGCCAGCAATTCGTGGTCGAGAACAAGCCGGGTGCCGGCAACAACATCGCCACCGAATCGGTCATCAATGCCGAGCCCGACGGCTACACGCTGCAGCTGGTCAACCCGGCCAATTACATCAACGCCTCGCTCTACAAGAATCTCAAGTTCAACTTCGTGAACGACATGGCGCCGGTCGCCTCGTTCCAGCGCGTGCCGAACGTGATGACCGTCAGCAAGGACGTGCCGGCGAAGAACGTCGCCGAGTTCATCGAATATGTGAAGGCCAATCCCGGCAAGGTGAACATGGCCTCGTCCGGCAACGGCACCTCGGTGCACCTCTCCGGCGAGATGTTCATGGCCATGACCGGCTGCAAGATGCAGCACGTGCCCTATCGCGGGGCGGCGCCGGCGATCACCGACATGCTCGCCGGTCAGGTGCAGGTGATCTTCGACAACATGCCCTCGATCATCCAGCACATCCGCTCCGGCTCGCTTCGTGCGATCGGCGTCACCACGGCGGAGCGCTCGCCGCAATTGCCCGACGTGCAGACGGTCGCCGAGACCGTGAAGGGCTACGAGGCCAGCGCGCTGTTCGGCATGGGTGCACCGAAGAACACTCCGAAGGACATCATTGCCAAGCTCAACGCCGAGGTCAACGCGGTGCTCAAGGAGCCCGACATGGCCAAGCGCCTGGTCGACCTCGGCGGCGAGCCGCGGCCGCAGACTCCGGAAGCGTTCGGCGAGGAGATCAAGGCCGAGACCGAGAAGTGGCGGAAGGTGGTCGAGTTCGCCGGCCTCAAGGTCGAATAGGCCCATAGCAACGCCAACGGGCATCTTAGCCCGATTGCGCAGCGCTCGTTACGGCCGGAAAACCAGCCGACGCTATCGCTTGGCGTCGGCTTGTTCCGTGCCGATGCACGAGATCAGCATCGTGTAGGCGCGGGCGTTCGCGGCGATCTCGGCCGCCTTCAGCTCGCCCTTGGGCTCTGCAGTCTGGTAGCGCACCACGGAATTGTCGAGGAAGTCGCGCAGCGCGCCGGTTTTGATCGCGAAGTTGATGTTCTCGGTCAGCTGACCGGTCTCCTTGATCATCCTGAGCGCGTTGAGCTTGGCGACGACGACGCCGGCGACTTGACCGGACATGTCGAACAAGGGGCCTCCACTATTCCCCGCCTGAATCGCGGCGCTGATCTGCAGGCGTCCCGTGTGATTGCGGAATCCGCTGAGCGAGCTGACGATGCCCGTGGTCACGGTCAGGTCGGAGGAAAGATAGCCGTGCAGCGGGAAGCCGATGGCCACCACGGAATCGCCGGAGTGCATCGAGCGGTCCCGAATCCTGGCGAAGTCCTTGAATGACGCGGTCGCCGGCGCTTGCAGCAGTGCAAGGTCGTTGGTCGCGTCGCTGGAGACGACGCGCAGAACCATGGCGGCCTCTCCGGCGAGATTGCCCTTGATGTCTCCGGTGCAGCTATCGATCACGTGACTATTGGTGACGATATGTCCGTTGGGACTCGCCACGAAACCGGTCCCCGTGAACGTCCCGGTTCGCGCCGGCTTGGCGGGAAGCGCACCTTGCTTGTCGTTGGCCATTGCGGGCTTGGCCGCACCCTTGGTGAAGTCGCCGGCCTTATCGAGACCGTCGGCTTTCACTCTCGTGACGCAATTGGCCAGTGCGGCGATCACCGGCCCGGTCGAGGTCAGATCGAAGTTCAGAACGGTGCGACCGGCGGTTGCCACCATAAGGCTCGCCTTCTGGAACGTCCGCACGACATTGAGCGGCATGACGGCCGTGAGCATGTTGGGCTGATACGCCGTCGCGTACAGCCTGGCCTGCTCCTGGCCATCGAAGGTCACGTCGATGGCAGCGTTCTCGCCCTTGTTGAAGCTGTAGCCGGGACTTGCAAAGGCCAGCAACCAGGTGCCGGCGGAATTCTGGCTCACGACCAGGATGACGCCGTTCGCATAGGGCGATGTGGCGGCGCAATGCGAGAAGGCGCCGGTCTCATCGTTGCTGAACGCGCCCCCGATCCAGTTACCGATCTTGAGGCTGCCAAAGGGGCCTTTCGCATCGGCGGTGCCGGCGAGAGCCAATTGTGACAACAACGCAACGACAAGCGACCTCAACCACATACCAGCCTCCGGGAACGCCCTTGCATCCATCTTATCCGTGAGCGCAGGTGAGGCGCAACCGTCAGTTGTTCGCTCCGACTTTCATCCTTCTACTCGCAACTTTCGGACTTGCATTTACTTTGCGATGCCGTAAGCTTTGCAATACAAAGTAACGGGGCTGCGGTCCCGTGAGGCGTGAGCGGAACGAGGCTTCGGCGTTGCCAATGCGCGATCTCGACAAGGCCCTGGCCGACATCGTGGCAATCCGCAGCCAGATCGCGGCCGGCACGGCGTTCCGCGGCTACGGCCCGGCGACGATGGCCGCGACCGGTGCCGTCGCGCTCATCACGGCGGTGCTGCAATTCTGGCTGCTCGGCGATCCCACGGCTGAGCCGCTCGGCTTCTTCGCCGGCTGGTTCGTCGCCGCCGCGCTGTCCGTCCTGATGATCGGGATCGAGATGCGGGCGCGTTCGCGCCGCCATCATTCGGGTCTGGCCGACGCCATGATCCACCAGGCGGTCGAGCAGTTCCTGCCCGCAGGCGTTGCCGGCGTGCTGCTCGCGGTGGTGATGTGGAAGTTCGCCGCCGAGACGTTGTGGCTGCTGCCGGGCCTGTGGCAGATCCTGGTGTCGATCGGCATTTTCGCCTCCGTCCGCTCGCTGCCGCGCCCCGTGGCGCTCGCCGGCGCCTGGTATTTCGTGTCCGGCTTTTCGGTGGTGGTGATCGCGAGCCAGACCCACACGCTGTCACCATGGACCATGGGCCTGCCCTTCCTGATCGGGCAGTCGCTGATGGCGGCCATTCTGCATGTCGCATCCGGAGACCATGATGTCGAAGACTGACAGCGCACCCTTCTCCTACGAAGGGCTTGACCGCGTGATCCACGAGAAGGCGAGGCTCGGTCTTCTGACCTCGCTGATGGCGCATCCCAAGGGGCTGGCTTTTGCCGACCTCAAGCAGCTGTGCGGCCTCACCGACGGCAATCTCAGCCGGCACCTTGCCGTGCTCCAGGAGGCCGGCCTCGTCGACGTGACCAAGGGCTACGAGGGCAACCGTCCGCACACCACCTGCCGCCTCACCAAGACCGGGCGCCGCCGTTTCCTCGATTATCTCGCCGTGCTGGAACGCCTGGTGCGCGATGCCGCCAGGGCCGCCGGCCGCGAGGCGCCGCCGCTCGGCCGCCTCGGCATCGTCTCGACCTGATCCTTCCCCTTTTTTGACCGGAGACTTTGCAATGCAAAGTGATGCGTCCCATAGCGAGAAGCTTCATGTCGGTATCATCATGGACGGCAACGGGAGATGGGCGACGCGGCGCGGCCTGTCGCGCGTGCGCGGCCACGAGGCCGGCGTCGAGACCATCCGCCGCATCGTTGAGGCCGCGCCCAAGCAGGGCATCGGCACGCTGACGCTCTACGCCTTCTCCACCGACAATTGGCGGAGGCCAAAGGCCGAGGTAGCCGCATTGATGACCTTGCTGCGCTTCTATCTCGCCAACGAGGTGCAGAGCCTGGTCAAGAACGGCGTGCGGCTCACCGTGATCGGTCGCCGCGATCGCCTGCCCGAAGGCATCGCCAGCGCGATCGCGCAGGCCGAACAGGCCACCGCCGGCGGCGCCACGCTGCATTTGCGTATCGCGGTCGATTATTCCGCGCGCGATGCCATCCTCAATGCCGCGGCGAAGGCGGCGGCGCTGACCAGCCTCACCCGCGAAGCCTTCTCGCAGCTCGTCACCGGCGAAGCGGGCCTGCGCGACGTCGATCTCATCATCCGCACCTCGGGCGAGAAGCGGCTCTCGGACTTCCTGCTCTGGGAAGGGGCGTATGCCGAGCTGCACTTCACCGAGCGGATGTGGCCCGAATTCGACGCCGGCGATCTCGCCGCGGCGCTGGCCTCCTTCCACGGCCGCGAACGCCGCTTCGGCGGCCTTCAGGCGATCCTGCCGGAGGAGGTGCCGTCACTCTCCCGTGTGTGACGCGTTTCAGCGGCGCAGACGGATCAGTTGCCGGCGGATTCCAGGATTCCTCGATCGGCCAGTGTCCTGGCAAGCTGCTCGGTGTAGATGATCCGTCCCCACCGGTGCAAATGCGACGGATAATGCGCAAAGAGATATCCAGCATGACGCCCGGGGTATCCAGAAACTGCGATGGATCAAGGTCAAGGCGAGCCGCAATTTTCCTGCCGGCGTCGGTGTGGAAGCTCTGCGGGCCGCCCTGAGCATTGACCGAATTGACCGGCGCGATCACGAGATAGATCTTTGAGCGATCGAGCTTCGAAAGCGTTGCGGACAGAGAGTCGAGAGCCTTTTCGAATTCCGCGTTCATCACGAATGGTTTTGAATCGGGTAGCGGCTTGAGAAGAGCGTGACCGGCCAGCGTGGCCCTGAAAGCTTTCAGCGAACGTACATTGAGCATCCGGTTGGGCTCAATGGCGCCGCCATGCTCGCGCCAAATGGTCGAAATGAACTGGTCCTTGCCGCCATAGTAGACCGCATAAGCGCCCGGGAGCGGGTTGTACACCGCCCGCTCCATCAGCAGCCGGATATATTCGAGCCCCCCGGCCGGAAAGGTCAGGACGGAAGGAGCTTCGAAATGGTCCGTCCTGATGAACTCCGGCCACGCGTTCCATCTTGGATCGCGCTCGAACTGGACCGGACTGAACACCAGAACGAGCTTCCTCGGTTGGCGTCCTCGGGCGATCATCTTGTCGAGCATGGCAGCGTAGCCATCCGGGCCGACGAACCCGATGGTGCAGAACGATTCGACGTTCGATCCTGGAAACGCCTGCAAGAGGGTCGGGACGTGAACTCCGAAAAGGCACGAACTGTCGCCGAGAAAGGCGAGATCGGAGGTCGGCAGCCGCTCCGAACGCCTGATCTGCTCGAGCACGATATAGGTCTCGATGCCGCGCGACCATTGATGCTTGCTCTGCTGGTAGATGTAATGCGCGCTACCGAGGATGAGTGCGGTCAATACCGCGACCGGAACAAATTTGCACGCCACAGTCTGGACCGCATGGCTCAGCGGCCATTTTTCGATCGCCTGGATCGTGCGCTTCAGCATGGCTAGAACTGAAAGTAGATGAAGGTGGCGTTGACGTGCCCGGACGCCGCGATGGTCACAGCCGCCAGAGCTGCAAACAGCGGATATCTCATCCACGCAGGCCGGCGAAGCAGGAAATAGTCACCGCGCAACTTCAACTGCCATTCCAGGAGCATCAGCGGGCCCGCCAACGACAGAATTGCCAGCACGATGGCGCTGTGCACCGGCGCCCATTCCCAGTTCGCGAGAGCGCTCAGCATGCCGACCAGCAAGGTCCAATTGGCGGCTCGAAAGAGAAACCAGCCGACAAATACAACCAGCATCGTCACGGCCCAGCCAGCGGCGCGAGCCACCTTTGACGACGGCGCGTCTCCGTCCGGCACCCTACGCCATAGCGCGAGAGCTGCGCCATGAAGCAGCCCCCAAAGCACGAAAGTCCAGGATGCGCCGTGCCAGAGGCCTCCCAATGCCATGGTCAGCATCAGATTCCGGTTCGTGATCGCCGCGCCGTGGCGGTTGCCCCCGAGCGGGATATACAAATAGTCCCGCAGCCATGTGCTGAGGCTGATGTGCCAGCGTCGCCAGAACTCGCTGATCGAAACCGACCAATAAGGGTAACGGAAATTCCAAATCAGCTCGAAGCCGAACAGCAGTGCGACGCCTTTTGCGATCAGGCTGTATCCATTGAAATCGGCATAGATCTGGATGCCGAATGCGATCGTGGCGAGCACGACCGACCAGCCAAAAGGCTGATCCGGAATGAAGAGCGTGTCGACGATCACCGCCAGGCTGTCCGCCACCACGATCTTCATGGCATAGCCGTAGATCAGGAGCCAGAGCGCGCGCTCGGCGTGGTCGGCCGTGAATTGGCGCGGCTTGGAAAATTGATCGAGGAGATTGCTGGCTCTTTCGATCGGTCCCGCCACGAGCTGCGGGAAGAACGCCTTGAAGGCGAGAAACTTGACGAGGCTTCTCTCCGCGACATGTCTGCCGCGATAGACGTCGACCACATAGGCGATGCCCTGGAAGGTGATGAAGGAGATGCCGAGCGGCAAGACGATGTGCAATGTCGGCAGGTTCGCACGGAGACCAGCGCGCTGCGCAAGCGTCGCGAACGAATCGACGAAGAAGTTGAAATACTTGAATATCGCGAGAACGAGCATCGCCGCCGCGACCGCGGAAAAAACCAGAAGCTTTCGGGTGTGTTCGTGAGGGGTAGCGGCGATCAGGATCGCCGCAGCGTAATTGACGATGGAAATTCCGATCAGCAAGGGCAGGAAGCGCCAGTCCCACCAGCCGTAAAATACGTAGCTTGCCGTCAATATGATCAGATTCTGGACCGGGAGCCTAGAAGTAGCGTGGTATAGCAGGAAGGTCGCGGGGACGAGACAGAGGAACGCGACGGAGACAAAGGACATTGCAGGAATAAGTCACATTATTGGGCTGCGACACCGCTCGTCGTTCCGCTCCGTCGGAAAACGATACGGGCGGAGGTGCAACCGGGATCGCGCAATCGATCACAGTCCAAGGAAAGCGGCGACTGATGCCTGTTTACTACTGCAACATCCAATAGCAACTTTGAGGCGAAATCAACCGCTTCGGCCGTGCGCGGGCTCTCGGAGGGTGCGCCCCTGGGACGCACACTCGACAATCTGCGCCCTGGCGCATCATCATCACGGACTTCACCTCCGCGGTGCTGGACCTGTGGCGCGAATTCTGATGTCGTGACGGGCCCTCAACCGCTCGTGTCCGCATGCCCCCCTTCAAGACCATTCGCGCCCGTGCCGAGAAACGCAAGGGCGGGCCTAAGGCCCTGGAAAAGCTGATGCCGGAAAAGCCCGACCTGAAGCGTCTGGCCAAGCTCGGCGACGATCGCATCCTGGCCGAGATGACCAAGCGGGTGTTCTGCGCCGGTTTCGCCTGGAGCGTGATCGAGTCGAAATGGGAAGGCTTTGAAGAGGCCTTCCTGCAGTTCCAGCCCGCCAAGCTCAGCTTCCAGCCGGAAGACTATTGGGAAGGCCTGTTGCGCGACGCGCGCATCGTGCGCAACGGGGCCAAGATCATGTCGGTGCGCGACAACGCCGCGTTCGTCCAGGAGATCGCGAAGGAGCATGGCAGCTTCGGCAAGTTTCTGGCGAAATGGCCGTCGTCCAACCAGATCGGCCTGCTCGATCTCCTGACCAGGCGCGGCAGCCGTCTCGGCGGCAACACCGGCCAGATGTTGCTGCGCTTCGTCGGCTGGGACGGCTTTGTGACGTCCAAGGACGTCGTCGTCTGCCTGCGCGATGCCGGTCTCGACATTGCAGAAGAGGTCAAGTCGAAGGGCGATCTCGCCAAGGTGCAGGCACAGTTCAACGCCTGGGCCGAGGAAACCGGCCTGCCCTACACTTATCTATCGCGCATCTGCGCGCTGTCGGTGGGCGAGAACCGCAGCGAATAGTATGTGAGCGTAGCTCACCGACAGATCGTGTGCATCCTGTGGCGATCTCGTGCCGTGAACGCGGCAGATGCGAACGCGGGATCACAAAATGCATTTCGCCGGAACATTTGTCTGCAGCACCTGTTCGGGCTTGAGCCAGGCGGACAAAGGCGCAGGGAACGCGCGCTCCCGCCGAGGCCAATGAAACCGGACACAGAACGGAGCAGCTCATGAAGCTCACATCCGAACAGGTGAAGCAGACCGTCAACCAGCTCGGCGCCCAGGTGCTGCCCGACGAACATCCCGCCATGCCGCAGCTCAACAGCATGTTCGGCGAGCACACCTTCTTCGTCGACGAAATGGGCCTCAAGGTGCTCGAGCCCACTGCGTCGCCCGGCGCCGATCGCCAGAGCGGTGAAGTCGTCAGCCTCGCCGATTGGGGCGATTCCGACCTAACCCGCCTGATGGCGCACGAGCCCGAGCCGACCGGCGTGATCGTGGTGTTCGAGCACATGCGGCATTGAATGTGACACGGGTGCTGCCCAGGCTTGCTCGGCCTCTCCCGCTTGCGGGAGAGGCCGACGCGCTCGCAGAGCGCGGCGGGTGAGGCCTCTCGCCACACAGGGATGTCCTCAGTTGTTCTCGATCAACCTTGCGCTTCCGGCCAGCGGCCTCGCTCAGATGCCGAGCGTCAGCTGCGGCTCCACGTCGTCGCCGGCCTGGAGGGCGGACAGCGAGACCCCCAGCAGCCTGACGCGCTTTCCCAGCGGCATCTCGGCCTCGAGCAGGCCGCAGGCCAGCCGCTCCAGATCGTCCCGGCCCCTGACCGCGGCCAGGACGGACCTGCTGCGCGTGATGATCTCGAAGTCGGCGAACTTGATCTTCAGGGTGACGGTGCGGCCGCGATTGCCGGTCGCCTCGCAGTGGCGCCAGACCTTGTCGACGAGAGGTCTGAGCTCGGCGGCCAGCGCGTCATATTCGGCCAGATCGGTCGAGAACGTGTTCTCCGCGCCGATGGACTTGCGAATCCGGTTGGCCCGAACCGGCCGTTCGTCGACGCCGCGCGAGATCCAGTAATAATAGGCGCCCGACTTGCCGAAATTCGCATTCATGAATTCCAGCGTCTGGTTGCGGATGTCGAGGCCGGTGAACAGGCCGAGTGAATTCATCTTCGCGGCAGTCGCCGGCCCGATGCCGTGAAACTTGCCGACCGGCAGCGTTTCGACGAAAGCCGGTCCCATCTCCGGCGCGATCACGAACTGTCCGTTGGGCTTGCGATGATCGGAAGCGAGCTTGGCCAGAAACTTGTTGTAGGAGATGCCGGCCGACGCGTTGAGGCCGGTTTCGGCCTTGATCTTCTCGCGGATTCGCAGCGCGATGTCCCGCGCCAGCGGGATGCCTTGCAGATTTTCCGTCACGTCGAGATAGGCCTCGTCGAGCGACAACGGTTCGATGATCGGCGTGTGCTCGGCGAAGATGTCGCGGATCTGCCTGGAGATCGCCTTGTAGACCTCGAAGCGCGGCCTGACGAAGATCAAATCGGGACATAGCCGCTTCGCCGTCACCGACGGCATGGCGGAGCGAACGCCGAACTTGCGCGCCTCGTAGCTCGCGGCCGCGACGACGCCGCGTTCCGCCGAGCCTCCGACCGCAACCGGCTTTCCGCGCAGCTCCGGATTGTCGCGTTGTTCCACCGACGCGTAGAAGGCATCCATGTCGATATGGATGATCTTGCGCACCGGCGAGGCCTCGCCCGTCACCTTGTCGGATTCGCTCATGGAAAGATGATACAATTGCACCATGAGAAGCGCGAGGTGAGGGATGCTGCAGCTGTTGGTCTTCGTGGTGGGCGTGGTCGGCATGGGATGGCTGATCGGCGCGACCAATCCGCCGGGCGACTGGTATGCCGGCCTCGCCAAGCCGGGCTTCGTGCCGCCGAACTGGGCGTTCCCGGTGGCCTGGACCATTCTCTACGTCATGATCGCAATCGCGGGCTGGCGGACCTTTCGGCGTGACCCCTCCGGCAAGGCGATGCTGGCCTGGGCGGCGCAACTGGCGCTCAATTTCGCCTGGTCGCCGGTGATGTTCACGATGCACCAGATCGGCGCCGCGCTCGCCATCCTGATCTGCCTGTTCGTTGCGATCATCACCTATATCGGTCTCGAGCTGTCACGTGACAGACTGGCGGCGGCGTTGTTCGTGCCTTATGCGGCCTGGGTCGGTTTTGCCGGCGTGCTCAACGCGGCGATCTGGCGCTTGAATTGAGACATTTGGCGGCAGGACTGGCGCACCCGACACGATTCGAACGTGTGACCTTTGCCTTCGGAGGGCAACGCTCTATCCAGCTGAGCTACGGGTGCTAGTCGAGGTTCATTTAGCCGATTGCCGAGGGGGGAGCAACCGCTTCTCGCCGCAATGGGCCTTGAGCCGTCTTGCGCCGGGAAAGCGCCCGGAACCGCTGCGGCCTGCCGGCCGAGGCTGGCGAGGTCGGCGAGCCACCCGTTCGGGTCGAGGACTTGGCCGACGTCTCGCCCGAAGTTCGTCCAGGTGTCCTGCTCGGCGACTTCGCTGGCTTTGCGATCAGGCCACCGCCGCCACCGGCACGGCTCCAGGCAAGCCATCGTCCGGACCGAACAGCTTGCGCACCTCGGCGGCCGGCTTCGGCGCGCTGAACAGATAGCCCTGCATCTGCGTGCAGCCGAGTGTGCGCAGCATCTCGCGCTGCGCCTCGGTCTCGACGCCCTCGGCAACCGTGGTCATGCTGCTGGCGGCGGCGATGTTCACCACTGCCTGCACGATCACGGGCGAACCGCTCGCCTCCGCGATGTCGGCGACGAAGCAGCGGTCGATCTTGATCTTGTCGAACGGGAAGCGCTTGAGATAGCTCAGCGAGGAATAACCGGTGCCGAAATCGTCGAGCGCGATGCGGACGCCGATCGAGCGGAGCTGGTGCAGGATCGAAAGCGCAGCCTCGTCGTCGCGGATCAGCACGGCCTCGGTGATCTCGAGCTCGAGCCGGCGCGGGTCGAGGCCGGACGCGGCGAGTGCGCCTGCGATGCGGAGCGCCAGCGTGTCGCATTTGAGCTGCACCGGCGACACGTTGACCGCGACGCGGATATGCGTCGGCCAGGTCGCGGCCTCGTTGCAGGCCATGCGCAGCACCCAGTCGCCGAGCTCGGTGATCAGGCCGGTGTCCTCGGCGACAGGAATGAACTCCGCCGGCGACACCATGCCGCGCTCGGGATGGCGCCAGCGCAGCAGCGCCTCGCAGCCCGTGACCTCGCCTGAGCGCAGATCGACCAGCGGCTGATAGTGAATCTCGAAGCCGCCGTCCACCAGCGCCTGGCGCAAATCCTGCTCCATGCTCAGGCGCGCCCTGGCGCAGGCATCCATTGCCGGCTCGAAGAAGCGATGGGTGCGGCGCCCTTCGGCCTTGGCACCGTACATCGCGAGGTCGGCGTTCTTGACGAGCTGGTCGAGATCGGTCCCGTCCTGCGGCGCCAGCGCGATGCCGATGCTCGCGTCGGTGGAGAGCTGATGGCCGAGACAATGATAGGGCTGCCGGATCGCCTGATAGATGTGGGTCACGAAGGCCAGCACCTCGGCGGAGGATTGGATCCCGGTCTGGATCACCGCAAACTCGTCGCCGCCCAGTCGTGCGATCAGATCGCCCTCCTTGAGACAGCCGCGCAGACGGCTTGCGATCGCCTTCAACAGCTCGTCGCCGACGTGATGACCGAGCGAATCGTTGATGCCCTTGAACTCGTCGACGTCGATATAGAGCAGCGCGAACTGATCCCCGCCCGCGACCTTCGCCAGCTCACGTTCGATCTGCTCGCGGAACAACGTGCGGTTCGGCAGGTCGGTCAGCGCATCGTAATGCGCCATATGCGCGATCTTCTCGTCGGCCCGGCGCCGCTCGGTGACGTCATCGACGACATTGATGATGTAGCGCGGCTCGCCGGACTTGTCGCGGATGCCGATCCGGGTCGAGGTGATATAGCGCGGTCCGACAGCCGGCGTGTGCCAGACGTGCTCGTCCAGAAACAGCCCGTTCGGCGATTGCAGCACCCTGTCGTCGTCCCGGGTGATGATTTCGGCGGCTTCCGTCGGGTAAAGGTCGAATGCGCTCTTGCCGACGATCGTCTCCGCAGTTTCGTCGAGCTGTTCCTCGGCCACCTGGTTCGCCAGGAGATAGCGTCGCGTCCGGGCGTCCTTCACGGTGATCCGGGACGGGATATGATCGATGATCTCCCGCAGGAAGGTGTGGTTGCGATCGCGTTCCTGTTCCAGGTGGCGGCGCTCGGTGATGTCTTCGATCGTGGCGACCCAGCCGCCCTGGGCGAGCGGGGTGTTGATGACTTGAAAGGCGCGGCCGTTGGCCAGCTGATGCGTTCTCGTGGAGACCGTGCCTTCGGCGACCACCCGCATCACGTCGGCGCAAAACGCCTCGACGTCGCCGTCGAAAGCGCCGCACTCCTTGCGATGATACATCGCCTCGCGGATATGGCAGCCGGGCTTGATGACGTCGTGAGAGAGACCGAACATGTCGGCATAACGGCGGTTGCAGGTGACGATGGTGCCGCTCGCGTCATACAGGATCAGCCCCTGCGTCATGTTGTTCAGGGCGGTGTCGAGCCGCAGCCGCTCCGCTTCCAGCCGTTCCTGCGCCTCGCGGTTCTGCCGGTTGATCTGGCGAATGATCAGGTAGAGGATCAGCGCGATGATGGCGGCCGAAATTGCGGCGGTGGTCACCATGAAACTGGTCTGCTGCCGCCAATCTGCCAGGGCTGCCGCCGTGGTGTTGGTGGCGAGAATAACGAGTGGGAAATGCGTCAGCGACGCGGCCGAGCCAAGTCGCTCCTCGCCGTCGATCGGGCTCTTGCCCCGCAGCGTCTGAAGACCGCCCTCGGCCAGCACCCTCTGCATCAGCGGCCCATTCTTGAAATTTCGGCCGATCAGCTCCTCGGCATGCGGATAGCGCGCCAGCATCTTGCCCTCGCGATCGAACAGCGAGATGGCCGTGCCCTCGGCAAGCGCGACGGATGCGAAATAGTTCCTGTAGCTGTCCGGGTCGATCCGGCGGACCATCGCGCCGAGGAAAGTGCCGTCCGCGCCGTTCAAGCGGCGTGCGACGATCGTGGTCCATTTGCTGATGATGAAGCTGCGGACGGATTCCAGCAGCACCGGTTCGGACCGCGGGTTCGTCTTGAATGTCTGAAAGTAGGCCCGGGATGAAACGTTGACCTTGGGCAGCGGCTGGGCCCGCGACCAGTTGATCAGCTCGCCGTCGGCATCGTAGATCGCGATATCGCCGAGATAGGACACCGGGCTGATCTTGCCGCGCAGCATCTGGTGCGCTGCAGGCCCGGACATGCGCTCGCGGAACGTCTCCGGGGAGTTGATCTCCGCCAGGTTTATTTGCGCGATCAGATCGGCGGCGACGACGTCGGAATCCTCGAACTGCTGGTCGAAGTGCCGCGCGATCAGCTGCACCGTGTTTTCGAGCTCGCGCTCGCGATTGGACAGCGCGCGCTCGCGAAACTCGCCGACGGCGATGGCCGTCACGCCGAAGATGGCCGCGACCAGCAACACGCCGCACAGGGTCAACCACAGGACGGGACCACGGCGCATCAATGCCTCCCAGCCGTTCCTTGCGGCTAGAGACGTTCCGGCGGCCACCGTGGAAAAGACCTGGCGCATTCCCCCTCCCTGGAGGAACACGAATACACCGCACAAATGGCCTAAACCTTAGGAAAGCCAGTTACCTAAGCATTAATCGAGTTGTGCGACCGCAGTCATACCTAGCCGAGCGTGAATCGCCTCGCGGTTGTGCTGCGCGCACGGCAATCGCCGCGCTGCATCATGAATCCTGCGTTAATGCGAATTGCCGGCGCTCTTGCCGCCCGCGGGATTGCGCAGCCGTCCGACCACGCCGGTCGGGAAGAAATAGACGCTGGCGATGAACAATAGCCCGAGCCACAGCAGCCAGCGGTCGGGATGCAGCAGCCCGGGCAGCAGCGGCAGGCCGGCCTCCGAGGCCGCGTTGGAGGCGACGCCCATCAGCGACTGCAGATAGTTCTGGGCGAGGATGAAGATGCTGGCGCCGATGATCGCGCCGTAGATCGTGCCCATGCCACCGATCACGACCATCAGCAGGATGTCCAGCATGATCGAGAAGCTGAGCGAGGTATCGGGGCCGGCATAGCGCAGCCACAGCGCGTTCAGGATGCCGGCGCCGGCGGCGACGAGGGCGGCGAGGCAATTGGCGTAGGTCAGGTGAAACACCGTGCGGAAGCCGAGCGCCTCGGCGCGAAAGCGGTTCTCGCGGATCGCCTGCAGCACACGCCCGAACGGCGAGTTCACGACACGGAGCAAAGCGAGGATCATCAACGCGGAGCCTGCGAACACGAGGTAATAGGTCAGGATGCGGCCGTTGATTTCGAAGCCGAACATGTCCTTGGGGATCAGCACCGTGCCCGGTCGGAGCAGTTCCGGCAGCCGGAAGCTGCGCCCGTCCTCGCCGCCGGTCAACCAGGACAGTTGCGAGGCCAGCACCTGGAACGCGGAGGCGACCGCGAGCGTGATCATGGCAAAGAAGATCGCCGCAACCCGCAGCGAGAACAGCCCGATGGCGAGCGCGAGCAGGGCTGCGAGTGGCAGGCCGGTGACGATGCCGGTTGCGACCGCGGCCCAATTCGGGCCCATCCCGTAGAGCGCGATGGCGATGGCGTAGCTGCCGATGCCGTAAAACATGGTGTGGGCGAACGACACCGAGCCGGTATAGCCGAGCAGGAGGTCATAGGAGGCGACCAGCGCGGCGAAGACGCAGATCTTGGCCGCGACGTTCAGCGCCTTGGCGCCCGGAAACAGGAACGGCGTCGCCGCCAGCGCCAGGATGATGACGACGAGAACGAGCGTGAGGACGCGGCTGCGCGGCGGATCGCCGGAGAGGATCATCATCGGCTGGTCACCGCATAGAGGCCGCGCGGCCGCCACATCAGAATGGCGACCATCAGCAGGATGTTGGAGACGAGGGCGAGTTTCGGCACCAGGAAGCCGCCATAATTGGCGACCATGGCCACCAGGATCGCACCGATGAAGCAGCCGCCAATCGATCCCAGGCCGCCGATGATGACGACGATGAAGATCAGCACGGTGAGGTCGTCGCTCATGGAGGCGTGGACCTGTTCGCGATAGAGCGCCCACATCACGCCGCCGAGGCCGGCGAGCGCCGATCCGGTCATGAAGACGCCGAGGAACAGGCGGCGGATGCGATAGCCGAGCGCCTCCACCATCTCGCGGTTCTCGACGCCGGCCCGGATCAGAAGGCCGAGCTTGCTGCGATTGAGGACGAGCTGGATCGCGATGAAGATGCCGAGGCCGATCAGCATTGCCAGCACGCGGTACTTGGCGATGGCGACATCGCCGATGATGAAGGAGCCGCGCAGCGAGGCCGGCAGCGGCATCGGGATGATCTGCGGTCCCCACAGCGCATAGAGCGTCTGCTCGGCCACGATGAGGCCGCCAGTCGTCATCAGGATCTGCTTCAGGTGCTGACCGTAGACGGGGAGGATCAGCACGCGCTCGACGACGAGGCCGAGGGCGCCCGACACCGCCATCGAGAGCAGCGCGGCCGGTGCCAGCACCGCGAGGTTCATCCACAGCGAATCGGCTTGAATGGAGGCCGCGAACGGCGCCAGCACCAGGGTCGCGACATAGGCGCCGACGGCGATGAAGGCGCCATGGCCGAAATTGAGCACGTCCATCAGGCCGAACACCAGCGTCAGCCCGGAGGCCATGATGAAGATCATCATGCCCATCGCAAGGCTCGCCGCGGTCAGCGTCAGCCAGGAGGAGGTCGAGCCGATCAGCGGGATCATGAGCAGCGCGAGCGCGACCGGCAGCAGGATCGGCGCGAGATCGCGCTTCGGCTTCGGCAGAGGATCGTTTGCGGCAAGTTCGGTCACTGATGTGTCTCCAGGCTCAGGCCGAGCAGCCGCTCCTGCAGCGGCACGTCGGCGGCGAGCGCCGCCATCTCGCCACGATGGACGATGGTGCCGTTGTCCATCACCAGCACGTTGTCGCCGAGCTCGCGGGCGGCGAAGAAGTTCTGTTCGACCAGCAGGATGGTCGCGCCCTTGCGCTTGATTTCCTTCAGGCACTCGATCAGCGCCATCACGATCGCGGGCGCCAGGCCCTTGGTCGGCTCGTCGATCAGGAGCAGCTTGCGCGGCTCGATGATGGCGCGCGCGATCGACAACATCTGCTTCTGCCCGCCCGAGAGGCTTCCCGCACGCGACAGCCAGAACCGGCGCAGCGCCGGGAAGAAGCCGAAGATCCAGTCGAGCTGGCTGTCGTCGAGCGGGCCGTCGCGCGCCGCCAGCACCAGGTTCTCCTTCACCGTGAGATCGGAGAACACCGCCATGCTCTCCGGCACGTAGCCGACGCCGAGCCGCGCGATATCGGGCGTGGCGCCGCCCTCGATGCGCTCGCCACCGAGGTTGATTTCGCCGCTCGAGGCCTGCCACAGCCCCATGATGGTGCGCAGCGTCGTGGTCTTGCCGGCCCCGTTGCGGCCGAGCAGCATCGTGACCTGCCCCTCGGGAACCGCGAGGTCGATGCCCTGGAGGATGTGATAGCGGCCGATATGGGTGTGCACCCCGGTGAGCTTGAGCAGATCGGTCATGCGACGCTCGCTGCGTTTTTGGGGGCGACGCCGAGATAGGCCTCCTGCACGATCGGCGAGGCGATCACTTCCGCGGGCGGGCCGTCGGCGACGAGCTGGCCGTTATGCAGCACGATGATGCGGTCGGCGAGCGAGCGCACAACGTCCATCTTGTGCTCGACCAGGAGGATGATCTTGCTCTTGTCCTGCTTGAGCTGCGCGATCAGGTTGAGGACGACAGGCACCTCGTCGATGCTCATGCCGGCGGTCGGCTCGTCGAACATGAAAACCTTGGGCTCGAGCGCGATCATCAGCGCGACCTCGAGCTTGCGCTGGTCGCCATGCGACAGCGCGGTCGCGGCGACGCCGCGGCGGCTGCCGAGCGCGACCTGGTCGAGGATGCCGTCTGCGCGTGCGATCAGGTCGCGGCGCACCATCCAGGGCCGCAGCATGTCGTAATGGGTGCCGTTTGCCGCCTGCACCGCCAGGCGCACGTTTTCTTCCACGGTGAGGTTCGGAAACAGATTGGTGAGCTGGAAAGCCCGCCCAAGGCCGGCGCGGGTGCGCAGCGGCGCGGAAAGCTGGGTGATGTCGGCGCCGTCGAACAGGATGCTGCCGTGCGAAGCGCGCAGCTGGCCCGAGATCAAGTTGAAATAAGTGGTCTTGCCGGCGCCGTTCGGCCCGACGATCGCGGTGAGCTCGCCCGGACGAAACGTGCAGGAGACATTGTTGACCGCGACATGACCGCCGAAGCGGATGGTGAGATCGCGGGTTTCGAGGGTGAGCGGCATCGAGAATCTTACAAATGATGAACCGGGATATATCCGCAGGTCACGCTGCGCTCCCTCCCCCGCGTGCGGGGGAGGGCGGGGGAGAGGGCTGTCTCCACAGGCGAGAGCCCCAAGAGGAGGAAGCCCTCTCCCGGCCTCTCCCGCATCCGCCTTCGCCAAGGCTTCGGCGGACAAGAGCGGGAGAGGTGAAGCAAGACCTCAGCGCTTGTTCTTGACCGGAACTTGCATGTCCTCGATCTTCAGCTCGCGCACCGGCTCGAGCACGGCCCAGGCGACGTTCGGATCGACCTTGACCTTGAAGTGATACATGCTCTGCAGCGCCTGATGGTCTTCCTTCCGGAACACCATCTTGCCCTTCGGCGTGTCGAACTCCAGGCCCTCCATCGCCGTGATCAGCTTCTCGGTATCGGTCGACTTCGCCTTGGTGACGGCGGCGACGACGGACATCGCGGCGGCGAAGCCGCCGGCGGTGAAGAAATCCGGCGGCGCGTTAAAGCGCTTCTGGTGCTCGGCGACCAGCCAGTCGTTCACCGGATTCTTCGGAATGTCGTAGAAATAATAGGTCGCGCCTTCCATGCCGGGCAGGCCCTTATAGGCCGCGAGCGCCGGCAGGATGTTGCCGCCGGTGGAGAGCTCGATGCCGTAGCGTTTCGGGTCCATGTCCTGCAGCTTGGCCAGCGGATTGCCGGCGCCGGCCCAGATCACCCAGATCACCTTGCGGCCCGGCTTGTCCTTCAGCGCGTCGAACAGGCGCTGGCCGACCGCGGTGAAGTCGGTGGTCGAGGTCGGGGCATATTCTTCGGCGGCGAGCGTGGCGCCGGTCTTGGCGAGCGCGTCCTTGAAGGCGGCGACGCCGTCACGGCCGAACGCGTAGTCCTGCGCCAGCGTTGCGACAGTGACGCCCTGCTTGCCGATCGCGACCGCGTTGGAGATCGCGTCCTGCGAGGAGTTGCGCCCGGTGCGGAAGATGTAGCGATTCCACTTCTCCCCGGTAATCTGATCCGCGACGGCGGGCTCGACGATCAGGATCTTCTTGTTCTCTTCGGCGACGGGCAGAATGGCGAGCGCGGCGGCGGACGAAGTCGTGCCAATAGCGATATCGACCTTGTCGTCCTGATAGGCTTCGGCGAGCGCGGCCTTCGCAAGGTCCGGCTTGCCCTGGTCGTCCTTGGTGATGATGACGATCTTGCGGCCGTCGAGCGTCATGCTGCCCTTGGTGGCGTATTCGAAACCCATCTTCAGGCCGGTCTCGGTCTGCTTGGCATAGGCCTCGAGCGGGCCGGTCTTGCCGTAGATCAGTCCGATCTTGAGATCGTCGGCCCGTGCGGCGGTGCCCGCGGCGAGCGCGAGAATGGTTGTTGTTAGGATGAGTGATCGACGCACGATGGTTCCTCCTGATGTAAAACTTCTGGCAACAGCGATTTGCACAACGCTACGAACATTGCAATCGAACCTTCCGGCGATGCGGATCAGCCGCGCGAGCATGCATCATGGCTGGGCCTGCTGCACGGCGCGCGCGGTGCCGGCGCCTTCCACGTGGCGCCAGTCGGACTGCGCTTCTTCCGCGCTTTCGAAAATATGCGGCGCGACGCCGCGCTTCTCCAGGGCTTCGCCGAGCTTGATGCGCAGGAAGCCGGACGTGGTGTAGCGCGACACGCCGGAATAGAAGCGGTCGACGAGGCGGCGCACCATGGCCGAATAATCGTCCATCAGCTCCGGCAGGATGGAAAAATTGTCATAATTGACGATGGCGTAGACCCGGCGGCCGAGCGGCGCGAGCCTGGCCTCGACGATCGCAGCGATGGTGTCGATCTCGGCTCTGCTGCGCAGCGGATAGCGCTCCAGATTGACGAAGAACAGGTTTTGCTGCTCGTCCAGCGTGAAGCGCTGGTCGAGCGGAATGGTGAGCAGGCGCTCGCGCAGGTCCATCATGCCCTCGCGGAAGATGCGCTCGTCCATCAGCGCGGGGTCGCGCGGGATCAGCGGCTTGAAATCCATCAGGCGCAGAATGTCGCGCTCGACGTCGATGCCGGGGGCGACCTCGGTGAGCTCGATCCCGTCGGGCCTGAGCTCGAACACGCAGCGCTCGGTGACATACAGCGTGCGCTGCTTGCGGGCGGCGGCGAACGGGCCGCTGAAGGTGACATGCTCGACATTGCCTACGAATTTGCGCGACTTGGCCTCGTCGACGATGACGAGCTTCCCGCCCTCCACCGCAATACGTTGCTTGCCCGCGCCGAAAGTGCCGACGAAGATGACCTCCTTGGCGTTCTGGCTGATGTTGATGAAGCCGCCGGCGCCCGCGAGCTTCGGCCCGAATTTGCTGACGTTGAGGTTGCCGGCGCGATCGACCTGGGCGAGCCCGAGGAAGGCGGCATCGAGCCCGCCGCCGTCGTAGAAGTCGAACTGGTACGGCTGATCGATCACGGCCTGTGTGTTGATCGCCGCGCCGAAATCGATGCCGCTCGCCGGGATGCCGCCGATCACGCCGGGCTCCGCCGTCAGCGTGATGAGGTCGATGATCCGCTCCTCGTTGGCGATCGAGGCGATCCCCTCGGGCATGCCGATGCCGAGATTGACGACGCTGTTGGCCTTGAGCTCGAGCGCCGCGCGCCGCGCGATGATCTTGCGCTCGCTGACCGGCATCACCGGCAGCGAGGCGGCACGGACGCGGATCTCGCTCGAGAACGCCGGATTGTACTGGGTGCCGAAGGTCTGCCAGTGATTCTCCGGCCTTGCCACCACGACGCAGTCGACCAGGATCCCGGGGATCTTGACCTGGCGCGGATTGAGGCTGCCGGCCTCCGCCACCCGTTCGACCTGGGCAATGACGATGCCGCCGGAATTATGCGCGGCCATGGCAATGGCGAGCGCCTCCAGCGTCAGCGCCTCCTTCTCCATCGTGAGGTTGCCGTCGGGATCGCCGGTGGTGGCGCGGATGATGCCGACGTTGATCGGAAAGGTCTTGTAGAGCAGGCACTCCTCGCCGCGCAGCGTGATCAGCTCCACCAGATCCTCGGTGGTGCGCGCGTTCAGCTTGCCGCCGCCCTGCCGGGGGTCGACGAACGTGCCCATGCCGACGCGGGTGATGTGGCCGGGCCGGTGCGCGGCGATGTCGCGGAACAGATGCGTGATGACGCCCTGCGGCAGGTTGTAGGCCTCGATCTGGCCGGTGACCGCGAGCTGCTGCAATTTCGGCGCCAGCCCCCAATGTCCCCCGATCACGCGCCGGACCAGGCCGTCATGTGCGAAATGGTTGAGGCCGCGCAGCTTGCCGTCGCCCTGGCCCGCCGCATAGACCAGCGTCAGATTGCGCGGCTTGCCCTGCGTATAGGGTGCATCGCCCTCATTGGCGAGGTAGAGCTCCTCCAGTGCGATCGCGATCTCCTCGGCAAAGCCGATGCCGACGAAGCCGCCGGTCGCCACCGTGTCGCCGTCGCGGATCAGCATGACCGCTTCGGCCGCCGTGACGACCTTGCCTTTCTCGGAATTGCGCAAATAGGGCAGAGCTGGATGATGGCTCACGGTGGTCCTCCCGATCCTTCGACCGCATGCCGATATTGTTTTGTGTTGATTCTATCGCAGGGACCGGCCCTGGAACAGCGTGCTCCCGCGAGAGCGGGCAGCAACGAGCAAGGTTTGCGCCAGGTCCCTTTGGCCTGCGAAAGGCTGTCGAATCCAGGCAATTGCGGCATGGTTGGAGCCGAAAGAGTAGCCGGGCACCGTGTCAGGAATCCGAGACTCCGGACAGGTCCGTGTCTCGAAACTCAGACGGAGGCCTGCCCTGAGACGAGACCGAACTTGGCGAGCTTCTTGTAGAAGGTCGCGCGCGAGATCCGCAGCATCCTGGCGGCCTCGGAGATCTGGCCGTTGCTTGCGGCGAGCGCCTGTTCGAGCGTGTGCTTCTCGAACTCCGCCTCGGCTTCGGCATAGGGCACGACGAGGCCGGCCGGTCGCTCGGATGGCACGGGCCTGACCTCGGTGCCGATGGGAAGAATGCGCGCGACGTCCTCACCGGTCAGCCGGCCGGAATCGCTGAGGATCAGCGCGCGCTCCAGGATGTTGCGGAGCTCGCGGACGTTGCCGGGCCAGTCGTAGCGTGCGAGTGCGGCGAGCGCGCTCGGCGTGATCTTCGCCTTGACGTAGTCGCCGGAGGCGCTGATGTCCTCGAGCAGCCGGGCGCAGATGTCAGGGAGATCGTCGAGGCATTGGCGCAGCGGCGGCAGGTCGATCGAGAGCACGTTCAGCCGATAATAAAGGTCTGGCCGGAATGCGCCGTCACTGACGCGCTTGCGCAGGTCCACATTGGTCGCCGCGACCACGCGCACGTCGACCCTGGAGATCTTGTCCGAGCCGAGCGGCTCGATCTCGCGCTCCTGCAGCACGCGCAGCAGCTTGGCCTGCAATTGCAGCGGCATCTCGCCGATCTCGTCGAGGAACAGCGTGCCGCCGTCGGCGATGCGGAACTTGCCTTCGCGTCCTCTGCGATCGGCGCCGGTATAGGCGCCCGGCGCGGTGCCGAAGAATTCCGATTCGATCAGCGTCTCCGGAATCGCGGCGACATTGACGCTGACGAACGGCTTGTCTGCGCGCGAGGAGGCATTGTGGATCGCCTGGGCCAGCATCTCCTTGCCCGTCCCGGTCTCGCCGGTGAGGAGCACCGTGACGCTCTGCCGCGCGGCGCGGCCTGCCAGCGCCTTGGCCTGTGTGATGCCGGCCGTGGTGCCGACGAAGTCGGCGAAGGTGAAGCGAGCCGCGCGCGCATTCGACAATTGCCGGCGCGCCAGGCGCAGATCGCTCTCGAGCTGGGCGACGCGGGCGAGCAGTGGCTTCAGGCTTTCGAGGTGGTCATAGAGCACGAAGCCGATCGCGCCGATCACCGTCCCGTTCTCGTCCTCGATCGGCATCCGCGTGACCACCAGCTGCTCGCCGCCGAGCTCCATGATATCGAGCAGGATCGGCTCCCCGGTCTCGGCCACCTTCCGCATCAGGCTGTTGGGGATGACTTCCTCGATCGGCCGGCCGATGGCCTCGCTGGTGCGATCGAGGCCGAGTGCTGCGAGATATTTTTCGTTGACATAGACGACCCGCCCGCCGCGGTCGATCGCGATGGCGCCCTCGCAAAGCTTTTCCAGCCGTTCGAACAGCGTCTCCATCGCGCGCGCGCGGAGATAGGCCGGATTGCTGATCGAGGACGAAGCGGACATGACATATCCCACGGGAAGTCCGCCTGTGTATTAGCAAAAGGCCAGCAATTTCAAAGGAGGAAATGGTGGGGTTGAGGTGCGGGCCACACCCGCCACTGTCATGCCCCGGCTTGACCGGGGCATCCAGTACGCCGCGGCCTATCGATTCAACAACGACTGGCTCTGGAATACTGGGTCGCCGGTCAAGCCGGACGACGACACCGAGATTGGAGCGGCGCTTGCGCCCCTACCGCCGATAGCCGCTCGCCCGCGAGTAGCCCTGGCGGTTCTGCTGGTGCGGCCGGCTCGCGACGTTGGCCCGCGCCTCGCTGGAGAGCGGGGTTGCGAGCTTCAGCTCCTCCAGGAAGATCGGCCGCGAGAAGTAATAGCCCTGCGCGTAGCGGATCTTGGTCGCGGCCTGGAGATAGGCGAGCTCCTCGTAGGATTCGAGGCCTTCTGCGATCACGGTCATGCCGAGCGCTTCGCTCAAGGATTCGATCGCGCGCAGGATGCCCTGGCTGCGCGGACGCTTGTGAATGTCGGTGATGAAGGAGCGGTCGATCTTGATCTCGTCCGCGGTGATGTCGGCCAGCGCCGATAGCGAGGAATAGCCGGTGCCGAAATCGTCGATCGAGATGCCGACGCCGAGCTTGCGGAACATCGGCAGGATCTCGGCCTGGAAATGATTCTTGGCGACGAAGGCGTCTTCTGTCACCTCGATCATGAAGCGCTGCGGAAAGCCGGTCTCTTCCAGCGCCCGCGCAAAGCTGCGCATGAACTCGGGGTTGCCGGCCTGCTTGGCGGCGACGTTGATGCTGATGGTCGCGTCGGCGCCGAACGTCGCGTTGATCGCGTCGATCGACTTGACGATCTCGGCGAGCACGAGGTGGGTCAGCTCGTCGATCAGGCCGAGCTCGCCGGCGAGATTGATGAACGAGCCGGGCGCCTGGATCACGCCCTCGTCGTCGCGCAGGCGTACCAGGGCCTCGATGCCCTTCACGGCCTGGGTGCGGATGTCGACCTTGGACTGGAAAGCGCAGCAGAAGCGCTTCTCGAGGATGGCCAGTCGCAGCGATTGCTCGATCTTCATCCGTGCCAATGCTTCGCGCTCCATGCTGGAGTCGAAGAAGGCCGCCGATCCCTTGCCGTCGTTCTTGACGCGGTACATCGCGATGTCGGCGTTCTGGCGCAGCGCCTCGAAGCTGCTTCCGTGATCGGGATAGAGGCTGATGCCGACGGAGGTGGAGGCGAACACTTCCGAATTGTCGATGAAGAACGGCGCCGTCAGCCGCTCCAGCGTCGATTGTATGAATTCGGCCACCTCCTCCACGCTCTGGATCGGCGACAGCAGCAGCAGGAATTCGTCGCCGGAGATGCGCGACAGCATGTCGGAATCGCGCAGGTCGCGTCCGAGCCGCTTCGACAGCTCGACCAGCAGCGCATCGCCGACGGCGTGGCCGTAATAGTCGTTGATATGCTTGAAATTGTCGACGTCGAGGAAGGCCAGCGCGAAACGCACGCCGCCGCCGTTCTCCGCAAGCAGGCTGTTGGCGCGATGCTCGATCACGCGCCGCGAGGGCAGCTCCGTCAGCTCGTCGAAATAGGCCGAGCGGAACAGCTGGTCCTCGAAATTCTTCTGCTCCGTGATGTCGGAGGACGCCGAGATCAGGAGCTCGCGTCCGGCGAGGCGAACGGGACGATGGGTCGTGAGCAGCACCTGGCGCGCGGCGCCGCCGTGCAGCGCTTCCTCCGTGACGACGGCCTGGCCGGCGTTCAGGGCGCGGCGACAGGCCTCGCGGCGCGGTGCCAGATCAGGTGAAGGACGGCTGCCGTCGATGCCGAGCTGCGCGGCCGCGGCGTCGTTGACCAGCAGCAGCTCGCCATCCGCATCCTGCACGGTCAGGCCGGCCGGCAGCATTCTAACGATTTCCTTGAGGAAACCGAGCTCGGCTTCAGTCGCGCCGGAATATTCGTTGTCGTTCATAGATGTCATGAATCTTGTTGTTTCAGCGCGCTTTGCAATGGCCGCGATCTTCCGCGGTTCCCTCTTAAGTTTGGTTAAGGGGTCCGGAGAAATACGGGTCTGTTTTGGCGGAAACTTGCGGCGTTGCGGGGTGCGCTGACGATCGTCATTAACAGAGCGTCAACGGTGCCTGCGAAAAGCCGGCGAGGGCGCGGATGCAGTTTCGCTGGCGCGCGCTGCTATTCGCTTCGCGGAATTCGGCACTGCATGATGCAATGGAGCCCGGTCTTCAGGTAGGAGATCTCGGTCCTGCCGTCGAACGCCGACAGGGCCGATTTCAGCAGCTTGGTGCCGAAGCCGGGCTCGGAGACCTTGTCCACGCTCGGCCCCTCGGTCTCGTCCCAGGTGATGGTGAGGCGGTCGTCGCTGACGGTCCACGACACCTGCAACAGGCCGCGCGGTGCGGAGAACGCACCATATTTGCCGGCATTGGTGGCGAGCTCGTGAAACATCAACGACAGCGTGACCGCGAGCCTCGGCGGCAGGAACAGTCGCTCGCCATTGAGGGTGAAGCGGACATGGCCGTAAGGCCCGAGCTCCGAGATCAGGAGATCGCGGATGTCGCAGCCGGACTTGTCGATCCGCGAGATCAGATCGTCGGTCGCAGCCAGCGAGCGCAGCCGCGGATCGACCCGGGCCCAGACCTGTGGCTGGTCATGCAGCACCTGGTGCAGTACCGCGTGAACCGTCGACAGCTTGTTCTTCAACCGGTGCTGGAGCTCGTCGACCAGCAGCTTGCGATACTCCTCTTCCTCGATCAGGCGCTTGGAGATCCGGCGCTGCTCCGCCAGCATGGTGCGATAGTGCTCGACGCCCCAGATGGTGAGCGCGCAGACCGCCCAATAGAGCGCGAGCAGGGCAAACCGTGCGCGATCGGCAAAGGCATCGCCGAAATTCACGACCACGCCCAGCACGCCGCCGACCAGCGCGGTGACGATCCCGATCCGGAAGCCTCCGAGTGCAGCGGCAAAGAATACGGCAGGGAAGTACGGCGTGAAGTAGATGTCGGGGCGCACATGGGCGAGTCCCCAGCGCACCAGGGTCGCGGCCAACAGGCAGAGGACGGCAAAGGAGATGCTGAGACCGAGCGAGGGCGGCGCCGTCCCCTGCCAGCCTTTGCGGAACTCGTCGATCAGCTTCCCCATGCGCGGCCCAGTTGCGATAGGCATTCGAAAGGCGCGCGGCGCACCAGAATGTTACGCATGCCGCGCGCGCAAGCATAGCTTGCCTCGGCGGACGCGGGCAGGAATAGTGGCGGCTCCGGCCATGGCGGCGGCCAGGCTTCGCCGTTTGGCGTCAAATCGTTTGAAAACAGGAACATTCCATGGGCAGGCTGGACGGCAAGGTTGCGGTGATCACGGGAGCGACGAGCGGGATCGGATTGCGCACTGCGGAAGTCTTCGTTGCCGAAGGTGCCAAAATTGTGATCGCGGGCCGGCGTGTACCGGAAGGCGAGGCGCTGGCAAAGCAGCTCGGGTCCAATTGCGTCTTCCGCCAGACCGATGTCACGGTCGAAGCGCAGATGCAGGCGCTGCTCGCGCTCGCGGTGGACAAGTTCGGCCGGATCGACTGCCTGTTCAACAATGCCGGCGGGCCGGCGCAGACCGGCGGCATCGAGGGCCTCGAGGCCGAGCGGTTCGACGCGGCGATGGCGACGCTGGTGCGCAGCGTCATGCTCGGCATGAAGCATGCTGCGCCCGTCATGAAGAAGCAGGGGTCAGGCAGCATCATCAATAATGGCAGCATCGCCGGCCGCCTTGCCGGCTTCTCGTCCTCGATGGTCTATAGCGCCGCCAAGGCGGCGGTGATCCATCTCACCAAATGCGTGGCGATGGAGCTTGGCGAAGCTAACGTGCGGGTCAACTCGATCTCGCCCGGCGCGATCGCGACCGGCATCTTCGGCAAGGCGCTGGGGCTCTCGACCGATGCGGCAGAGAAGACCCCGGCGGTGATGCGCGAGGTCTATAAGACCGCGCAACCGATCCCGCGCGCCGGCCTCCCTGACGACATCGCCCACGCGGCGGTATTCCTGGCCAGCGACGAATCAAGCTTCATCAACGGCCACGATCTCGTCGTCGACGGCGCCATGACCGGCGGCCGCAACTGGAGCCAGCAGCAGCAGGGCTATGTGGCCCTGCGCAAGGCGTTCGATCAGGGGGCGTAGTGAGGTGCCGTAGGGTGGGCAAAGGCGCGCCCTTTCGCGCGCCGTGCCCACGCATTCTTATCGCGACGAAACGTGGGCACGGCGCTCCGCGCCTTTGCCCACCCTACGAGAGTGGCCGCTAGATCGCCTTCACCCGCACGCGCAAGCCGTCGCGCGGCTTCGGGATCGGCCACATCTGCCAGTCCGGCTTGTAGCCCTCTTCCAGCGACACCTCGATGTTCTGCAAAAAGTGCCGCGCGAAGCATTTCGCCTGCATGTAGGCGAAGTGCAGGCCGAGGCACATATGCGCGCCACCGCCGAACGGGACCCATGCGAAGCGATGGCGGCCGCGCTGGGCCTGCTCGGTGAAGCGCATGGGATCGAAGCGGTCCGGCTCCGGCCAGATCTCCTTCATATGGTGGGTATAGAGCGGGTTGACGCCGACCGCGGTGCCGGCGGGAATCGTGAAACCCTTGAAGGTGAAATCGCGCATCGCGCGGCGCGGCATCGAGGGCACCGGCGGCTTGATCCGCAATGCTTCCTTGAACGCCATCTCCGACAGCGGCATCTTCTCGAGGTCGTCGAAACTGCTGGGCGCGCCGGGCGCCAGCCCGAGCGCGAGAACTTCCGCGCGCAGCCTGTCCTGCCAGTCCGGGTTGGCGGCGAGCTCGCCGACGAAGGAGGTCAGCGACGAGGTCAGCGTGTCGTGCGCCGCCATCATCAGGAAGCTCATATGGTCGATGATGTCCTGCTCCGTCAGCAGCGCGCCGTCCTCGTGGGTGGCGCGGCAGAGCTGCGAGAACAGATCGTCGCCGCCGTGATTGCCGCGCCGCAGCGGAATCTGCTCGCGGAAATACGCGACGATGCGTTTGCGCCCCTGGACGCCACGCGCCATCTGCGTGCCGGGCAGGGGGCGGCGGATCGGGGCGACGGCAGCGGCGACCATGTCGACGAAGGCGCGGTTGATCTCGTCGACCTCCGGTCCGATGTCGGCGCCGAGGAACGAGGCTGCGGCGAGATCGAGCGTGAGCTGCTTCATCGCCGGGTAGAGCTGCATCTCGCCGGGCTTGGCTTTCCACTGCGCGACCCGCGCGGCGATGCCGCGGTCGAGATCGGCGAGGTAGGATTTCATCGGGCCGGACTTGAAGGCGACTGACAGCGTCTTGCGGTGCAGCCGGTGCTCGTCGAAATCGAGCAGCATCAATCCGCGCGGAAACAGCAGGCCGAGCACCTTGTTCCAGCCGTGGGTCGAGGAGAACAGCTTCTGCTGGTCGAACATCACGAGCTCGTTGGCCTCAGGCCCGAGCAGCACGACATTGGTCTCGCCGAAAACATGGGTACGGTAGACCGGGCCGTATTTGACGCCATTCGCCTCGACATGGCCTTTGGGATCGGCCAGCACCTGGAGGGTCTTGCCGATGATCGGCCAGCCTTCATCGCCCGGAATGTGCGTCAGGGCGTTGCGCTTGGGCGCGGTGTAGTCGGGCGCCGCTGCGGCCACATTCTGCATCGACATGACGATTGCTCCGGTTAAGCCAAGCCCCGCGAACATAGCACGATCCGGCCGTGATGGGCTGCGGTCGTCTAGCGCACGAGATCGTCACACTACCGCTTCGCCGCCTCCTTCTGCAGATCCGGGGCGTTGACCGCGGGGATGGCGACACGGCCCGGGCCGGTCACCTTGAGCGCCTCGGCGGCCTTCTCGTTCTCCATGATCTTGGCCATCACCGCCTGGCCCGCGCGCTCGAAGATGGCGCGGTTCTCGATCACGAATTTCTGAGACCTGCGCAGGCCGTCGATATAGCCGTTGATCTCCGGCACGACATAGCGCGCCACCATGTCCCAGCTCCGGCGCGTCGCTTCCGGATTGGCCCAGTCGTGCACGAAGCCGATGATGGCGCCGACACCGCCGGACACTTGCATCACGTTCTTGATGGTCTTGACGAGGTCGTCGGGCGTGCCGATGGTGGAGGCCGCGCCCTCGACGAAGGCGGTCTTGTCCACGGCCTCGTCGGGCGAGGAGAACGCGGTGAGGCCCGGCCGCTGCAGCGTGCCGACATTATATTCGTTGTGCCAGCGCATCAGCCCGGCGCCGGCCTCCTTGCGCGCCTGCTCGCGGGTCTCGGCGATGTGGAAGGTCAGCAGCACGCGCCAGTCGGCACGGTTCACCTTGGTGCCGTGCTTCTTGGCGGCATCCTCGGCGAACTGCCATTGCTGCTGCAGCGACATCAGCCCCTGCGTCGTCATCGAGCCCAGCGAGATGATGCCGATGCCGTATTTGCCGGCCAGCGTCATGCCCGACGGAGAGATCTGCGAGGCCACGACGAACGGCATCTCCTCCTGCAACGGCAGGATCTGCAGCGCGGCATCGTTCATGGTGAACCAGTCGCTCTTGGCGGTGACGCGCTCGCCGTTGAACAGCCGGCGGATGATGCCGATTGCCTCGTCCTGGCGGTCGCGCTGCGTCATCGGGTCGATGCCGAGCGTATGGGCGTCGGAGGCGAGCGCGCCGGGTCCGGAGCCGAAGATGGCGCGGCCGCCGGTCATGTGGTCGAGCTGCACCATGCGCTGGGCGACGTTGTAGGGATGATGATAGGGCAGCGACACCACGCCGGTGCCGAGCTTGATCCGCTTGGTGCGCTCGCCGGCCGCGGCCAGGAACATCTCGGGCGAGGCGATCATCTCCCAGCCGGACGAATGGTGCTCGCCGCACCAGAACTCGTCATAGCCGAGCGCATCGAGCTGCTCGACGAGGTCGAGGTCGCGCCGGAACTGAAGCATCGGATGCTCCCCGATCGGGTGATGCGGGGCAAGAAAGGCTCCGAACTTGAGGCGCGCCATGGCGTTTCTCCGGCTTTGATTTTCTGTTTGTTGATGCGGCAAGGCTACGTGCCGGAGGGGGCAAACGCAATCGCGCCATGTCCCGTGCTGCGGAATGCAGGCATGCGGTTGAGCGAAGCGAGATGCTTCGTCTTCCTCTCATCGCTTGCGGGAGACGGTGACGAGCGCACGAACCGTACCTGGATTGGCGAATCGTCGCGGCCGCCCGGTTCATGTTCGGCGTCGCTGCCTTGATCGTGAACGCGCCATTCCCCCCATCGCGGTCGATGTTGCTGGTCCTGCTTCGCTCGGACTGTTTGTGACATTAATCATGATTTGCGCCGCATTTCTGGCGTGGCTGCGCCGCGCTTCGGCATGAAGTTGCGCCAATGCGGTTAATGCGTGCTGATTTCCGCAGCATCTCCAGTGATTCTCGGTGAATTGACAGCGCACGGTCTTTTTATTTTGCAATGCAGCAACTATCTGGTTTGGCTGGACGTTGAACGTCGCCCACCAGGAAGTTGCCGTGTCGCTCGCCAAGAATATCGATCTATTGAGACGTCTGCCGAGGCTGGACGGTCTGCGCTTTGCCGAGTTCGGTCGCGGCGCGGATGCGTCGAGCCCGTTGCAGGAGGTCACCGGCTTCGGCGACAATCCCGGCGGCTTGCGCATGTTCGCCTTCGTGCCGGCGCGATTGCAGAAGCCGCGCGCGCTGGTCGTCGTGCTGCATGGCTGCGGGCAGACCGCGGCGGCTTACGATCTTGGCGCCGGCTGGTCGACGCTGGCCCAGCATTATGGCTTCGCGCTTCTGATGCCCGAGCAGCAACGCATCAACAACGGCAATACCTGCTTCAACTGGTTCAACCCGGAAGACACGGCGCGAGGCAGCGGCGAGGCGCATTCGATTCGCGAGATGATCGCGCACATGGTCGGGGCACATCGCATCGATCCCGCGCGCGTCTTCATCACCGGCTTGTCCGCCGGCGGCGGCATGACGTCGGTGATGCTCGCGACCTATCCGGAGGTCTTCGCGGCCGGCGCGGTCATCGCGGGACTACCCTATGGCATCGCCTCGAACCTGCGCGAGGCGCTCGAGGGCATGTTTCATTCCCCAGTGCGTCCGGCGCGCGAACTCGGCGACCTCGTGCGCAACGCTTCCGATCATCGCGGCCCCTGGCCGAAAATCTCGGTGTGGCACGGCAGTGCCGACCGCACCGTCAATCCCGGCAATGCCAACGAGATCGTCAAGCAATGGCTCGATCTCCACGATCTGCCGGACGCGCCGATGGCGGAGACCATCGTCGACGGTCATCCGCGGCAGGCCTGGTGGGGCAAGGACGGCGAGACGCTGGTCGAGTGTTACGCCATCGCCGACATGGCGCATGGCACGCCGCTGGGGCTCGCCGACAACGACCAGCGCTATGGCGTTGAAGGCGCGTTCCTGATCGAAGCCGGCATTTCCTCGTCCTACCACATCGCCAAGTTCTTCGGCCTCACCGCCTGGATCGCGGACGCCGCCAAGGCGGACGCCAAGCCTGCGGACACCAAGGCTGCGGACGCCAAGCCTTTAGCCAAGCCCGCGCTCTCGCCCGCGCCGCATCTCGCCCGCACGATCCGCGCTGCGATCGCCGAGCAGCCGGTCGAACCGAAGCGCGAGCGCGCCCGCGGCTTCGATCTCAGCCAGATCATCACGCGCGCGCTGACCGCCGCGGGATTGATGAAGTAGCCCCGCGGGGTCGTCCCGGGGCGCGACGTAGTCGCGAGCCCGGGACCCATAGCCACAGGACGAAATGAGACGCGCAAGCGTCACTCCGAGTCCCCGCAACCACATCTGCCTGTGGTTATGGATTCCGGGCTCGCGCTGTCGCGCGCCCCGGAATGACGGCGGAGCTTGCCGCGACGCTCACATCTCCCCGGTGATGAACGGATTGGTCATCCGCTCCTGGCCGATGCTCGAGCCGGCGCCGTGGCCGCAGATGAAGCCGACGTCGTCGCCGAGCGGCAGCAGTTTTGTCATGATCGAATCGATCAGGGTCGCGTGACTGCCGCCGGGCAAATCGGTGCGCCCGACCGAGCCCGCGAACAGGACGTCGCCGACATGGGCAAAGCGCAGCTCCTTGTTGAAGAGCACCACGCTGCCCGGCGAGTGGCCGGGGCAATGCAAAATGTCGAAGTTGAGATCGCCGATCGACACGGTGTCGCCCTCGTCGAGCCAGCGGTCCGGCGCGAAGTTGCGCACGCCGGTCATGCCGAAGCGCGCGCCGCTTTCGACCACGTTGTCGAGCAGGAATTTGTCCGCTTCATGCGGACCCTCGATCGGCACCTTCAGCGCGTCGCGCAAATCGGCTGCGCCGCCGACATGGTCGATATGGCCGTGGGTCAGCCAGATCTTCTCCACGGTGACGCCGGTCTGCTTGATCGCGTCCAGGATCTTCGGTACGTCCCCGCCGGGATCGATCACCACGGCCTTCTTGGACGGCTCGTCCCAGATGATGGTGCAGTTCTGCTCGAACAGCGTCACGGGGACGATGATCGCGCCGGCCTTGGCTGTCGTGTCGTTTTGCTCGGTCATGGCGCCACAATGCCGATTTTTGCCAGGCCGCCAAGCAAAAGATTCGTGCCGGACCACGGAACAATAGTCACATCGCCGTCCCAATTGGCCCGCCAATTCGAACCCGGGCGCTGTTGTCGCGTTCTCCCGCGCGAGAAGCAGATTTTGGGTGGTCTTCCGGCATGGCTCACGACAACGAGAATTGGTGGCGCGACGGCATCTTCTATCAGATCTACCCGCGCTCGTTTCAGGATTCGAACGGTGACGGCGTCGGCGATCTCGCCGGCATCCTGCGGCGGCTGCCTTATGTCAAATCGCTCGGTGTCGACGCGATCTGGCTGTCGCCGATCTTTCCGTCGCCCATGGCCGATTTCGGCTACGACATCTCGGACTATACCGGCATCGAGCCGCTGTTCGGCACGATGGCCGATTTCGATGCGCTGATCGCGGCAGTCCACGACAACGGCCTGAAGCTGATCCTCGATCTCGTGCCGAACCATACCTCGGACCAACATCCCTGGTTCGTCGAGAGCCGCGCCTCGCGCGACAATCCCAAGCGCGACTGGTACATCTGGCGCGATCCCGCGCATGACGGCGGCGTGCCGAACAATTGGCTGTCCGAGTTCGGCGGCAGCGCGTGGCAGTTCGATGAGACCACGGGTCAATATTACTACCACGCCTTCCTCGCCCAGCAGCCGGACCTGAACTGGCGCAATCCGGACGTCCGCAACGCGATCTACGACGTGATGCGGTTCTGGCTGGAGAAGGGCGTCGACGGCTTTCGCGTCGACGTGATCTGGCACCTCGTCAAGGACGCAGAGTTTCGCGACAATCCGCCGAACCCGCACTACGTCGAAGGCCGGCCGCCCAACGAGAAGATCCTGACGCAATATTCGACCGACCAGCCGGAGGTGCACGATGTCATTGCCGAGATGCGCCGCGTCACGGATGCGTATCGCGCACGCGTCTTGATCGGCGAGATCTATCTGCCGCTGCACCGTCTGATGGCCTATTACGGCAACGACCTCACCGGCGCGCAGATGCCGTTCAACTTCGCGCTGCTCTCGACCTTCTGGAGCGCGCGCTCGATCGAGAAGATCATCGAGGACTACGAGAAGGCGCTGCCGCGCGGCGCCTGGCCGAACTGGGTGCTCGGCAATCACGATCGTCCGCGGGTTGCGAGCCGCGTCGGCACGGAGCAGGCGCGCGTCGCCGCGATGTTGCTGCTGACGCTGCGCGGCACACCGACGCTCTATTACGGCGACGAAATCGGGATGCACCAGGTGGCGATCGCGCCGGAGGATGTCCGCGATCCCTTCGAGAAGAACGTGCCCGGCATCGGCGTCGGCCGCGACGGCTGCCGTACGCCGATGCAATGGGATGCCTCCGAGTTCGCCGGCTTCTCCGCTGTTCGGCCATGGCTGCCGCTGCCCGAGCACCATGTGCGTGACAATGTCGCCACTCTCGAAGCCGATGCGCACTCGATCCTCAACCTCTACAAGCGCCTGATCGGCCTGCGGCAGAGTTGCCTGCCGCTGGTCGCGGGCGATTATGATCCGATCGCCGCGCAAGGCGATCTGCTGATCTACCGCCGGCAGGCCGAGGGCAAGGCGGTGATCGTGGCGCTCAATCTCGGTGCGGACCCGGTCACCGTGACGACCAGCGCAGTCCGCTTCGGCAGCAGGATCCTGCTGTCGACCTTTCTGGATCGCGAGGGCGAGCAGATCGAAGGCGTGCTCGATTTGCGGAGCAATGAGGGGGTGATCGTCGCTCCACCCTAGCTGTCGTCCCGGACAAGCGGAGCGCAGATCCGGGATCCATAGCCACAGGGAGTGGTTTTGCGAAGACTCGGAGTTGTCAACTCGCGCTAAAACATCTCCCTGTGGTTATGGGTCCCCGCGTTCGCGGGGGACGACACCGAATGTGCGGCAACGGCGCGCCCCCAATCGAACAGTGTCCGCCCCAAACGGAATCGGCTATCCTCCGGCCCATGGATAGCACCGCTCGCAACCTCTCCCTCGTTCCACCGCCTGACCGCCGCCAATCCGAGACGGCGCTCGCGATCGCGCGCGGCACGTCGCGCCTCTTACGGTCGCTCGGCTTCTCCTGCATCAGCGAATTGCCGCTGCCTTCTGGCCGGCGTGCCGATCTGGTCGCGCTGAACGAGCGCGGCGAGATCTGGATCGTCGAGATCAAATCGTCGGTGGAGGATCTGCGTGCCGACCAGAAATGGCACGAATACCGCGCCCATTGCGATCGACTGTTCTTCGCCTTCACGCAGGACCTGCCGTGCGACATCTTTCCGCAGGACACCGGCCTGATCGTCGCCGACGCCTATGGCGCACACCTGCATTGCGAGGCGCCGGAGCACAAGCTCGCTGCCGCCACCCGCAAGCAGATGACGGTGCGGTTCGCGATGGCGGCGGCCTTGCGCATCAACCGGCTGGTGGATCCGCAAGGCCACGCGGATTTCTGGGAATAGCCGCGTGCTGAACGAAGCGCGGCCGGAGTCCTTGTGATGCGAGAGGTCGCCGATCACAGCTATTTTTTGGCTTGCGCCGCCCGGATCGGGCCGAAAGGCCCGTACATGTGCTGCTGCTGATCGAATCCGTCGACATACGGTCCGTAAGGCGTATCGACCGGCTTCTTCGAAAGATCTGGATAGTCCTTGTCGAGACCGGCTTTCCTCGGACGCGGCTGAGAGATCATATAGGCAGCCACGTCCCATGCCTGCTCGACCGTGAGCTGCGGATTCGTGTAGTCCGTTCCGTGCGGCATGTTGAAGTGCAGGAAGTTCGCCGCCGTAATCAGCCGCGCCATGCCGGCACCGTCATTGAAACTATCGGCGCCCCAGAGCGGCGGCACCATGTAGCCGAGATCGACGCTCGGCAGGCTGCGGCGTATTCCGGAGCCGTCCTCGTTGTGGCAGGAGAGACAAGCGTTCGCATAGATCGCCTTGCCGCGAACGGGGTCGGCCGCGCGATCGAGCTCAGGCATCGCTCCGGTGCCGAGTCCTGACAATTCCTTTCCCGCCGGCACGCCGGACGAGAGGAATTTGATGTAAGCCACGATGGCTTGCATTTCGGGGCTGTCGAGCGGCAGCGCGCGACCATTCATGCTGCGCGCCATGCACGAGTTCACACGATTCTCGATCGTGATCTCGGCGCCGAGGCGGGCACTGTATTGCGGGAAGAGCTCGAACAATCCAAAGATCGGCAGGCCGAATTTTTTCGTACCGGCTTCGAGATGGCAGTTGCTGCAGGCGAGATTGTTGCCGGCATAACGCTTGGCAGGGTCCGGCACCTCCGGCCCGATATGGGCGTAGGTCGCCGTGATGAGGTCGCGCCCGCGCCGCACGAGCCGGCCATGAGCGTCATCGGGCAGCGCGCCGACTTCCGGTACCGTCCAGACTGGCGGGGAGATTTGCTGCGCACGCCCCGGCCCTGGTGCGGCTACCGCTCCGGCGACGACAGCGACGGCAATGGTGCGTAACGTCCAGATGCAAAGCAATGCAAGCAGCGGCGTGGGCTGAACCATCGTTCTCTCGAGAATGTTCGACGCGTCAGGTCGGCGCGATGATCCGCCGCCTGAGGTTAACGTCGGGTTCAGGGGCGCACGACGCCAGCATCCGGCTTTGTCGGTATCGGGCAGACGACGTCAGGCCGGGCAGGTTCAGCCGTCGACCGACTTCAGGCATGTGCTTCCGGAGTGAGCGCCGGAATTACCTCGGCGCGCGCTTGGCCAAAATCCGCTGCAGCGTACGCCGGTGCATGTTGAGCCGGCGCGCCGTTTCCGAGACGTTGCGGTTGCACATCTCATAGATGCGCTGGATGTGCTCCCAGCGCACGCGGTCCGCCGACATCGGGTTGGCCGGCAGCTCGGATTTCTCCGCATTGGTCGACAGCAGCGCCGCGACCACGTCGTCGGCATCCGCGGGCTTGGAGAGGTAATCGACCGCGCCCATCTTCACCGCGGTGACGGCGGTGGCGATGTTGCCGTAGCCGGTCAGCACGATCGCGCGCGCATCGGGACGCTTCTTCTTCAGCGCCGAGACCACGTCGAGGCCGTTGCCGTCGCCCAGCCGCAGATCCACCACGGCGAATGCGGGCGCAGCCCTGCCGATCTGCGCAAGACCGTCCGAGACGGTATCGCAGGAGGTCACCGTGAAGCCGCGCGTTTCCATGGCGCGCGATAGGCGCTCCAGGAATGGCTTGTCGTCCTCCACGATGAGCAGCGAGCGGTCGGCCTGTTCGTTCAGTTCGGCGATGGCGTTCAAGGTTTCGTCCTCTCTCCAACGCGTTGACATATGGCCTTGCTATCGGGCGGTGCCAAGGCCGCCGATAGTCGATCGGCCCCGTTGTGCGACGCAAGGTCGCGGACACAAGCGCGGTGCATGCTCATCGCGCCAGCGATTCCCGCTTTCAGCATGATCATGTCGGAAACGTGCTGAAGACGCTTCCGGATCATACCCTACCCTATTGTTTCTTCGAGGGTCTCGATAGCCTCAATCGCCTCAAATCGTTGTCGCGGCCAACTGATCTGGACCACGGCACCGTGTTCCGGAAAGGTCCGGTTGGTAAACGAGACCTTGGCGCCGGTGCGTTCGAGCAATGTGCGCGCGATGAACACGCCCAATCCGAGGCCGCGTCGTTCACCGCCGCCCTCGTCCACGGTTCGCCGCCGCGACAGATAGGGCTCGCCGATGCGGTTCAGGATGTCAGGGGGAATGCCGGGACCGTCGTCGGAGATCACGAGGTCGATGATGTCCTTGTTCCACCACGCGTTCACCTCGACGGTGGTGCGAGCGAAATCGACCGCGTTCTCGACGATGTTGCCGACGCCGTAGAGGATCGCCGGGTTGCGGGAGCCGACCGGCTCGGCCACGACGGCGACCGCGATCCGTACCTTGATCTCGACGCCGAAATCGCGGTGCGGGGCCACCACCTCCTCGATCAACTCCGACAGCTTCATGCGGTCGAACGGCGCACCGATGGAGGAGAGCTGGGTGATCTTGCTCAGGATGTCGCGGCAGCGCTGGGTTTGCTCGCGCAGCGTCTTCAGGTCGGCGGCGATGCTGGCGTCCTTCACCGTCTTTTCCAGCTCGCGCGAGATCAGGAAGATCGTGGCGAGCGGCGTGCCGAGCTCGTGTGCGGCGGCCGCGGCAAGGCCGTCGAGCTGGGTCAGATGCTGCTCGCGCGACAGCACCAGCTCGGTCGCGGCCAGCGCGTCCGCGAGCTTGCGCGCCTCCTCGGTCACCTGGAAGGAGTAGAGGCTGGTGACGCCGATCGCGAGCGCGATGGAGAGCCAGACGCCGACCAGATAGATCGGCGGCAGCACCAGCGGATCGTCTGAATCCCATGGCAGCGGCAGGTGGAAGAAGAACAGCACCGAGGCGCAGGCGACCGCGAGCAGGCCGAGGCCGAAGGTGAAGCGCGCCGGCAGCGCCGTGGCCGAGATCAGCACCGGCGCGAGGAACAGGAACGAGAACGGGTTCTGCAAGCCGCCCGTGAAGTACAACAAGCCGGCCAGTTCCACGATGTTCAGCGCGAGCAGGCCGGCCGCCTGCACCGGCTCCAGCCGCTGCATCGGGTTGACCGCGGTCTGGAGCCCCAGGTTCACCGCCGCCGACAAGGCGATGATGCTGACGCAGGGGACGATCTCGACGTCGAATTCCAGCCCCTGCGCCACGATGAAGATCGCAGCGAGCTGGCCCAGCACCGCGAGCCAGCGCAGCCGCAGGATCGTGTCCAGGCGGATATGCCGCTGCGGGTGGCGGAAGTTCGAAGCGGCAATTTCGGTCATGTCGGCCAATGTGGCGGCGCCTTCCAAAGTCACAAACGCGGGGCTCGCGGAACCACCGGATTACAAGCCTTGCGCTCCCTGCCGCAATAGCAGAAGAACGGTCAGCATGACCGAGAATGACGAGGCTTCAAGCCGGCCGACTGTCGCGGATCGCAGCCCGTCCGCGGCGATCGCGGTCGATCATCTCGTCAAGGTCTACAAGCAGACCCGTGCCGTCGACGACATCTCCTTTTCGCTGCCGCGCGGCAGCATCACCGGGCTCCTGGGCGGCAACGGCGCCGGCAAGACCACCACCATCGCGATGATCATGGGCCTGGTGCTGCCGACCTCCGGCCGCGTCCAGGTGCTGGGCCATCGGATGCCCGAGGAGAGCGCCGCGGTGCTGGGGCGGATGAACTTCGAAAGCCCCTATGTCGACATGCCGATGCGGCTCACGGTGCGGCAGAATCTCACCGTGTTCGGCAAGCTTTATGCGGTGAAGAACCTCGCCGGCCGCATCAGGGAGCTCGCCGACGATCTCGATCTCACCGACTTCATCGATCGCGCCAACGGCAAGCTGTCCGCCGGGCAGAAGACCCGCGTCGCGCTTGCCAAGGCGCTGATCAACCAGCCCGAGCTCCTGCTGCTGGACGAGCCGACCGCCTCGCTCGACCCTGACACCGCCGACTGGGTGCGGGCGCATCTGGAGCGCTATCGCAAGGACAACAACGCCACCATCCTCTTGGCGTCGCACAACATGTTTGAGGTCGAGCGACTCTGCGACCGCGTCATCATCATGAAGCGCGGCCGTATCGAGGACGACGACACGCCCGCGGCGATCATGGCCCGCTACAACCGCACCACGCTGGAGGAGGTGTTCCTCGACGTCGCGCGCGGCCGGGTGAACGGCGCGAAGGAGGCGGTGAGGTGAGGGCTCTGTCATTCCGGGGCGCGCGAAGCGCGAGCCCGGAATCCATAACCACAGGCCGCATTTGTGAGGTGAAACTGGTAACTACGGGTCTTCGCCACATTCAATCCTGTGGTTATGGATCCCGGGCTCGCGACGATGTCGCGCCCCGGGATGACAGTTTCCATCCGGGCTACGGGAGCCCGCCATGACCGAGCTCTCCCTCCACACCGGCATCTCCATCCATCGCATCGGCGCGATGATCCTGCGCTATTGGTACCTGCTGCTGTCGTCATGGCCGCGGCTGCTCGAGCTGTTGTACTGGCCGGCGCTGCAGGTCATCACCTGGGGTTTCCTCCAGCTCTACATCGCCGAGAACGCCAATTTCTTCGCGCGCGCCGGCGGCACGCTGATCGGCGCCGTCATCCTTTGGGACATCCTGTTCCGCGGCCAGCTCGGCTTCTCAATCTCGTTTCTGGAGGAGATGTGGGCGCGCAATCTCGGCAACCTCATGATGAGCCCGCTCAAGCCGATCGAATTTCTGCTGTCGCTGATGGTCATGAGCCTGATCCGGCTCGCGATCGGGGTGATCCCGATGACGCTGCTGGCGCTGTTCCTGTTTCACTTCAATGTCTATGCGCTCGGCCTGCCGCTGATCGCGTTCTTCTGCAATCTGATCTTCACGAGCTGGTCGGTCGGCATCTTCGTGTCGGGTCTCGTGCTGCGCAACGGCCTCGGCGCGGAGAGCATCGTCTGGACCCTGATGTTTGCGATCCTGCCGCTCGCCTGTGTCTACTATCCGGTCAGTGTCTTGCCAGTCTGGCTGCAATACGTCGCCTGGGCGCTGCCGCCGACCTACGTCTTCGAAGGGATGCGCGCGCTTCTCATCGAGCAGACCTTCAGGACCGATCTGATGCTCGGTGCGTTGGCCCTCAACGCGGCCCTTCTGGTTGCATCTTTTGCAGCATTCCTTGCCCTTTTACGCAGCGCCAAGCTGAACGGCTCGCTGCTGTCGGGCGGCGAATAACGTCACTTTCTCGTGGATTCAGCCTGATTTGGCCGATCTGCTTACGTAGATGTACGGAACCATGCATTGACGCAATATTACGCATTCGGCAGTATGCTGCGATGCGAAGAGGAATATAGCGATGCCCATTGGTGAGTTTGGCGGCGCGCCGCCCCTGGCGGCTGAAGGCAGTCCGGTCCTGACGACGCCGATGTACTGGATGTACGAGATGGCGCATGCCTCTCTCAATCCGGCGCGTGCCGTCACTGACGCGACCAAGCTGCTGTTTCAGAATCCGCTCAATCCCTGGGCGCGCACCGAGGTCGGCAAGTCGGTCGCCGCGGCCTGCGAATTGTTCGAGCGCACCACGCGCCGCTACGGCAAGCCGGAATGGGGCCTCAACGACACCGAGGTCAACGGCATCCGCGTTCCGGTCGAGATCCGCTCGGTCTGGGAAAAACCGTTCTGCCGGCTGCTGTACTTCGATCGCAAGTTCGCACGGCCCTTGCGCAGCCCGCAGCCGCGCGTGCTGATCGTGGCGCCGATGTCCGGTCACTACGCGACGCTGCTGCGCGGAACGGTCGAGGCCTTCCTGCCGGCGCATGAAGTCTACATCACCGACTGGGCCGATGCCCGCATGGTTCCGCTCAGCGACGGCCGCTTCGATCTCGACGATTACATCGATTACGTCATCGAGATGCTGCACGTGCTCGGCGGCAACACCCACGTCATGGCGGTGTGCCAGCCCTCGGTGCCCGTGGTCGCCGCGGTTTCGATCATGGAAGCGCGGCGCGATCCGTTCGTGCCGACCTCAATGACGCTGATGGGCGGCCCGATCGACACCCGTCGCAATCCGACCGCGGTGAACAACCTTGCGCAGGAGCGCGGCATCGACTGGTTCCGCAACCACGTCATCACCAAGGTGCCGTTCCCGCATCCGGGCATGATGCGCGACGTCTATCCGGGATTCCTGCAGCTCAACGGCTTCATCAGCATGAATCTCGACCGGCACATGGACGCCCACAAGCAGCTCTTTGCCAATCTGGTGAAGGGTGACGGCGACCTCGTCGACAAGCACCGCGAGTTCTACGACGAATACCTCGCGGTGATGGATCTCTCCGCCGAATATTACCTGCAGACGGTCGACACCGTGTTCGTGAAGCACTCGCTGCCCAAGGGTGAGATGAGCCATCGCGGAACACGCGTCGATCCCTCCAAGGTCACGCGCGTTGCGCTGATGACGGTGGAAGGCGAGAACGACGACATTTCCGGTCTTGGTCAGACCGAAGCGACGCACACTTTGTGCAGCTCGATCCCCGATCATCGCCGCGTTCATTACGTCCAGAAGGGCGTCGGACATTACGGCGTGTTCAACGGCTCGCGCTTCAAGTCGGAAATCGTGCCGCGGATTCATGATTTCATGGTCTCGGCGGCAAATCCGTCCTCATTGCAGGCGCGCGCCGCCGAATAAGTCGCGTTTTCGGCTTTCCCGTCGCGAATCCAGGCCTGGTTGACGGCTCCGGCGAGCCTGAGTTCCCGCCAGATTCGCGGTATTTAGGTAGCTTCATAGGAGTGAGTCAGCGCTCACCTCTTGGGGGTGTCGCATGCATCCAGCGAGGGCGAAAAAAGCCGGTTCCAACCCCAGTCTGTAGGGTCTCCCGGACGCCTGACCGCTGTATATTGGGCAAATGATTTGTTTTTGCGCCGAGCGCTTCCCATGGCGGCGGTTATGGCAGAATCCGGGCGCCCTCCTGCCCCCCGGACTGACAGACATGGCCACTCGCGCACTCCTTTATCGGCGGCCCCACGAACCGAAGACCCTCGTCATCACCCACGGATCGCAATTTTTTGCCATCCGATTGCGCCGGCACAGGCGCGCGCGCCGTTACACGCTCAGAATTCACCCGAGCGATCGCGAAGCCATCCTCACCATCCCGCCGCGCGGCACGCTCGCCGAAGCGAAGGACTTCGCGCAGCGCCACGGTGCGTGGATTGCCGCGCGCCTCGGTCGCTTGCCGAAGGCCGCGCCGTTCCAGCCGGGCACGGTGATACCGCTCCGCGGCACGCCGCATCGCATCGTTCATCGCGCCGGCACGCGCGGCACGGTGTGGACCGAGCTGCGCGATAGCGGTGAACGCATCCTCTGCGTCGCCGGTGGGCTCGAGCATGTCGATCGCCGCGTCAGCGACTTCCTCAAGCGCGAAGCGCGCAAGGATCTGCAACGCTCGTCGGAAGCCTATGCCGCCGAGCTCGGTGTCAGGGTCAAGCGCCTCTCGATCCGCGATCAGTCCAGCCGCTGGGGCTCCTGCACCTCGGCCGGCTCGCTGTCGTTCTCCTGGCGCCTGATCCTCGCGCCGCCCTTCGTGCTGGACTATCTCGCCGCCCACGAGGTCGCCCATCTCGTCGAGATGAACCATTCGGCGCGGTTCTGGCGCGTCTGCGGCAAGGTCTGCCCGTCGATGGAGCGCGCCAAGAAGTGGCTCGATACGTATGGCAATGACCTGCATCGCTACGGCGTCGAGGATTAGAGCGAGGCTGCTAGCGTCTTGACAGGTGTCATCGCCCGGCTTGACCGGGCGATCCAGTAATCCGAGGCTGTCGTTATTGAACCGAAAAGCCGCAGCGTACTGGATTTCCCGCCTTCGCGGGGAATGACAGCGGGCTCGCAGCGCGAGGTTCGTTCCTCGCAGCGCTGCCCACGCAAGCCGTTGATTTTGCTATCGCCGGCTACTGTGCATGGGGTTGTTTTCGCAATTTTTAGTTCTGAGGCCCGAATGCCCTCGGCTGGCGACTATCGATTTCCGCCAAACAACCGGTCCATCAGCCAGCCATCGAGCCCGGCCGCAGCCTCCGGCCGCGCATTGGCGCGCGTCGGCGGCGGGCGATAGCCGCCATTGTTGGCCGCTGCCGGTGCGGGCGCTGTCGGCGGCGACACCTGCGATGCCGCCTGCGCGAGGTTCGACAGGCCCCAGCCGCCCGGTGCGCTCGGCAAGTTGGCCACTGGCACGCCTTCGTGCGCGGTCTTCATGAAGCGCGACCAGACTTCCACCGGCAGGCCGCCGCCGGTGGCCTTCTTGGTCGGTGAATTGTCGTCGTTGCCGAGCCAGACGCCGGTGACGAGGCTCGCGGTGTAGCCGATGAACCAGGCGTCGCGATAATCCTGGCTGGTGCCGGTCTTGCCGGCCGCCGGCCAGCCCGGAATCTCCGCCTTCTTGGCGGTGCCCGAGATCAGCGTCTCCCGCATCATCGCGTTCATCATGCCGACATAGCGGGGATCGATCACCGGATTGCGCTCTTCCGGCTGGCGCATGTAGAGCAGCTTGCCGCTCTGCGTCCTGATCCGCGTCACGACATGCGGCGCCACCGCGAAGCCGCCATTGGCGAACGGCGCGTAGGCGCCGACTAGCTCGACCATCGAGACTTCGGACGTGCCGAGCGCGATCGAGGCGTTCGGCTCGAGCTTTGACGAGATGCCGAGCCGGTGCGCGGTGCGCACCACGTTCTTCGGCCCGACCTCGAGGCCGAGACGGATCGCGACCGTGTTGAGCGACATCGCCAGCGCCTGCGTCAGCGTCACTGCGCCGAAATATTCATGGGTGTAGTTCTCAGGCTTCCAGCCCTTGACTTCGATCGGCGCGTCCTGGCGCATCGTGTCGGGCGTCAGGCCCTGTTCCAGCGCGGTGAGATACACGAACGGCTTGAACGCGGAGCCCGGCTGGCGTTTTGCCGTGACTGCGCGATTGTACTGGCTGTCGGAATAGTTCCGCCCGCCGACCATGGCGCGCACGGCGCCATCGGGCGTCATTGCCACCAGCGCGCCCTGGCTGACGTTGAACTTCACGCTCTTGGCCGCGAGCTCGTCGATGATGGCGGCTTCCGCCACGCTTTGCAGCTTCGGATCGATCGTGGTCTCGACCTTGATGCTCTCGTCGATCTGGCCGACCAGGTCGTCCAGCACTTCGCCGATCCAGTCGGCGACGTAGTTGACGGTGCCGGCGCCGGCCGGTTTCACGTTGTAGGAGGGATGGCCGATCGAGGCCTTGGCCTGCGCGTCGGTGATGAACTTTGCATCGGCCATCGCCGCGAGCACGATCTGCGCGCGCGCTTCCGCGCCTTCGGGATTGCGGTTCGGTGCGAGGCGCGAGGGCGATTTGACGAGGCCGGCGAGCATTGCCGCTTCGGCGACCGTGACGTTCTTGGCCGACTTGCCGAAATATTTTTGCGCCGCGGCTTCGACGCCGTAGGCGCCCGAGCCGAAATAGACGCGGTTGAGGTACAGCTCCAGGATCTCGTCCTTGGAATGCTTGCGCTCCAGCCAGATCGCGAGCTCCGCCTCCTGCAGCTTGCGCTGGATGGTGCGCTCCTGGGTCAGGAACAGGTTTTTCGCGAGCTGCTGGGTCAGCGTCGAGCCGCCCTGCGAGACGCCGCGATGGAGCAAATTGGTGACGAGGGCGCGCGCGATGCCGACGGGATCGATGCCGAAATGCGAATAGAAGCGGCGGTCCTCGATGGCGATGAACGCCTTCGGCAGATAAGGCGGCAGGTCCTTCAGCGCGACATTGGCGCCGGCCATCTCGCCGCGCTGCGCCAGCATGCTGCCGTCGATGCCGACGATCTGGATCGTCGGCGGGCGCTTGGGAATCTCCAGCGATTGGATCGGCGGCAGATGGGCGCCGACATAGATCACGACGCCGACCACCGCGATGCCGCCCCACAGGCTCAGCACCGCGCCCCAATAGACCAGGCGGCCGAGGCCGAACCTGCCACGTGACTTCGCGCGGCGCTTGGCGCCGCTGCGGCCGCCAGCTGCCTTGCGCTCGCGCGGCGGCTCGTCGCCGGAATCCTCGCTCTTTCGCTTGGTAGATGATTTGGCTGATTTCTTCGGCTTATCGTCGCCGCCGGGGACGCGGTCCGCCGGGGTCAGGCGCAGATCGGCGAGCGCCGCGGGCAAGCCGAACAGCGGCTCCTTCCGCCCACCCTTTTTCTTTCCCCACGCCATACGCAAAACGCCCGGTCAGCCTGCCCCTCCGAGACGCTAGCGGTCGCTGTTTAAGGCCCGGTTACCCCGGCGTTAACGCGCGATTAGGAGGTGGGGCATTCGCACCCCGCAGTTCCGCTCACTTGGCGCCGGAGCTAGGATCGTTGCCATAAAGAAGAGGGAGCACGCATGGGCCATATCGATCCGACCAAGGAGATCTTCGCGCAGTTCCGGGACAACGACCGTCCCGGCCCGATCCACATGCTCAACCTGGTGCGGTTGCGCAAGGAGGCGGCCTATCCGGACGGACGCAAGGCGAGCGGCGCGGAAGCCTACGCCGCCTATGGCCGCGAGAGCGGCCCGGTGTTCGAACGCCTCGGCGGCCGCATCGTCTGGCAGGGCAAGTTCGAGCTGATGCTGATAGGCCCGGCGGAGGAACGCTGGGACCATTGCTTCATCGCCGAATATCCAAGCGTCGCCGCCTTCGTCGAGATGATCCGCGACCCCGTCTATCGCGAGGCGGTGAAGCATCGGCAGGCAGCCGTGGAGGACTCGCGACTGATCCGGCACGCCGTGCTGCCGGTCGGAAAGAATTTCGGGGAGATACCGAAGTAGATTGTGAGGTGGGTTAGCGCAGCGGCGGCGCGAAGCGCGGTCCGCTGGGCGTAACCCACCTCTTCTCGTTCCCGTGTATCGGCAGAAGTGGTGGGTTACGCCTTCGGCTAACCCACCCTACGAAACCGCTGCTAGCCCGACGGCCCGGTGTCCTCGATGATCGGTCCGAACAGCTCCCAGCGTTCGCCGTTGAACTTCATCATCTGCATCTGCTTGTTGACGCGGAAGTCGTTCGGCCCGGTGTTGATCTTGATTCCGGGCAGCGCCAGGCTCGGCGTGTAGCCCTTGATGTTGGCGACCTGCTTCATGACGTTCTCGCGCGTGAGGTCGTCGCCGCATTGCTTCAAGACCTGCACCAGCAACTCCGCCACCGAATAGGCGTAGGTGTTGACGGTGTTGAGCTTGTCGCCTTCCGGGAAATACTTCTCCATGAAGGCGAAGAAGGCCTTCACGCCCGGATCGTCCTTCCACTGGGGATCGCCGGGATCCTTGCCGTAATTGGTCGAGATGATGCCCTTGGAGATGTCGAGGCCGGCGGGCTTCAGCGTCGCCGAAACCGGGCTCGCATTGATGTCGAGGATGTGCACGGGGGTCCAGCCGAGATCGGCAAGCTTCTTGATCGCCTGCGCCGCGAATTTCGGCGTCGAGGCGTCGAACAACAGATCAATCCCCATCGACTTCAGCTTGACCACCTGGGAGTCGACGGTCGGGTCGGTGACCTCGTAGGAGACCTCGCCGACGACCATGCTGGCGGCCTTGTCGCCGAGGCCGCTCTTGAGGCCCGCGAGATAGTCGCGGCCCATGTCGTCGTTCTGGTAGAGCACGCCGATCTTGGCGTTCGGATGCTCCTTGAGAATGTACTTGGCGTAGATCCGTCCCTCGGACACGTAGTTGGGATTGTAGGCGATGGTCCAGGGATAGTTCTTGGGATCGTTGAAGCGCGCCGCGCCGGTCGAGGCCAGCAGTTGCGGCACCTTCTTGCCGTTGAGGTATTTTTGCACGGCGGCATTGGCGGCGGTGCCGATCAGCTGGAAGGTGAACAGCACCTCGTCGCCCTCGACGAGCTTGCGCACCTGTTCCACCGTCTTCGGCGGCGAATAGGCGTCGTCATACTGGATCAGATTGATCTTGCGGCCGTTGATGCCGCCCTGATCGTTGATCATCTTGAAATAGGCGGCTTGGGTCTTGCCGATATTGGCATAGACGGAGTAGGGGCCGGAGAACGGCACGGTCTGGCCGATCTTGATCTCGGTGTCGCTCGCCCCGGTGTCGTATTTCTTCTGGGCGAGAGCTTGGCTTGCGGAGAAGGCGAACGCGAGCGCTGCCGTGGCAGCTAGGAAGGCCCTGCGATTGTTCATATTTGTTTGTTCCTCCTGACGGAATTTTCGGCCGATGGTCTTTATCCGTTGATTGCAACGGTCGCCATCGCTGCCGAAGATTGTGGAGGAAGGCGCAGCGCCGCGCAAGGATCGCGACGCCGCGCCGTCGCGTCTCAGGCGACAGACTAAGCCAGGAACAACGCAGCCAGCGCGATCACCGCCGGCAGCGCCTGCACCATCAGGATGCGTGAACTGACGGTCGCAGCGCCATAGGCGCCGGCCACGATCACGCAAAGCAGGAAGAACGTCTTGATCTGGAATGCGAAGGCCGGATTGCCGTGGACGAGGCCCCAGACCAGGCCCGCGGCGAGGAAGCCGTTATAGAGGCCCTGATTGGCGGCCAGCACCTTCGTGATCTCGGCCTTCTCCGGCGTGTTGCGAAATACCTTCAGGCCCTGCGGCTTGTCCCAGAGAAACATCTCCAGGATCAGGAAGAAGACGTGCAGCGCGGCGACCAGCGCCACCAGGACATTGGCGATCAGGATCAAGGTGAGCTCCCCCAAAAGCGTCAGCTTTCGGGTGGACGTTAGCACGGCCGGCATGGCAAGTGCGATGGGCGCGTTTCGATGCAATGGTGACGCAATGGCCAGTCGATCAACCAAACCTTCCGTTAGCTTCGGCCTCGATCGCCTGACGACACCGATCGGGATCGCCCTGCTCGTCACCGATGCCGAAGGCGCCCTGCGCGCCCTCGACTGGGAGGACTACGAGCACCGCATGCGCGAGCTTTTGCGCCTGCATTACGGTGTGGTGGATCTGAGCGACCAGCCCGCGCCCGCGGCCATGCGGACCGCGCTGTCGGGCTATTTCGACGGCGATCTCGGCCAGCTCTCGGGCGTCGCATGGCGCATTGCCGGCACCGCGTTCCAGCAGAAGGTCTGGACCGCGCTGGCGCAAATCCCTGCCGGCACCACGATGAGCTATGGTGCGCTCGCCGCAAGGATCGACACGCCAAAAGCCATTCGCGCCGTCGGCCATGCCAACGGCTCCAATCCCATCAGCGTGGTTCTGCCATGCCACCGGCTGATCGGCGCGAATGGCTCGCTGATCAAGTATGGCGGCGGGCTGGAGCGGAAGAGGTGGCTGCTAAGGCACGAGGGGGTGGAGGTTTAGGTCTCTCTCTCCGCGTTATTCCGGGGCGCGCGCAGCGCGAACCCGGAATCCATCGAGCCACACCGACAGTACCGATGAATGGATTCCGGGCTCGCCGCTGCGCGGCGCCCCGGAATGACAAAAGTCTACGCCGCCGGCTGAACCGCCTTGTCGCCGGCCATCACGTGGGTCAGTGCGCTCTTGATCGCGGCCTGGCGGGTCGGCGCGTTGATCTGGGCGCCCAGGAGGTCGGTGACATAGAACACGTCGCGCGCGCGCTCGCCGAAGGTCGCGACGTGGGCTGACGCGATGTTGAGGTTCAGTTTCGAGATTGCCGTGGTCAGCTCGTAGAGCAGGCCGGGGCGATCGAGGCCGGAGACTTCGATCACCGTGTAGCGGTCGGACCATTGGTTGTTGATGGTCACTTCCGGCTCGATCACGAAGGGCCGCGCCTTGCTGCGCACGGTGCGCCGCGCCACCACCTCCGGCAGCCGCAGCTTGCCTTCCAGCACGTCCTCGATCATCTCGCCGATGCGGGTGGCGCGCCGTCCCTCGTCCTCGTCGCGGTCGTATTCCCGGGAGATCGAGATGGTGTCGAGCGCGCGGCCGTCGGTCGTGGTGTAGATCTGGGCGTCGACGATGTTGGCGCCGGCCGAGGCGCAGGCGCCGGCGATGATCGAGAGCAGCCAGGGATGGTCGGCCGCGAAGATCGTCAGCTCGGTGACGCCGCGCACCTCGTCGAAGCCGACATTGATCGCGAGCTTGTGCCCGGCCTGCTCGCTGGAGCGGACGAAGCGGGCGTGACGGATCTTACGCGGCAGCTCGACCTTGAGCCAATACGCCGGATAGTGGCGGCCGATATAGGCATCGAGCTCGTCCGCCGGCCATTCGGCAAAGGCCATGCGGAACTCGGCATAGGCGGCCGCGAGGCGCTTGCCGCGATCGACCTCTGAGAAGCCGCCGGTGAGCACCGGCTCGGTCTCGTAGTACAGCGAGCGCAAGAGCTGCGCCTTCCAGCCGTTCCACACCCCGGGACCGACGCCGCGGATGTCGGCCGTGGTCAGGATGGTCAGGAGCTTCATCTGCTCGACCGACTGCACCACCGCGGCGAAATTCTCGATGGTCTTGCGATCCGACAGGTCGCGCGACTGCGCGACCGTGGACATGGTCAGATGTTCCTCGATCAGCCAGGCGATCAGCTCGGTGTCGGCCGGACTGAAGCCGAGCCGCGGGCAGAGCCGGCGCGCCACCTTGGCGCCGGCGATCGAGTGATCCTCCGGCCGGCCCTTGGCGACGTCGTGCAGCAACGTAGCGATATAGATCACCGCGCGGTGCTCGGGCCTCGTCTTGCGCATGAGATCGCTGGCGAGCGCGAATTCCTCGACGCCGCCGCGCTCGATGTCCTGGAGAAAGCCGATGCAGCGGATCAGGTGCTCGTCGACGGTGTAGTGATGATACATGTTGAACTGCATCATCGAGACGATCTTGCCGAAGGCGCGGATGAAATGGCCGAGCACGCCGGTCTCGTTCATCCGCCGCAGCACGATCTCGGCGTTGTCGGAGGTCAGGATCTCCATGAACAGCCGGTTGGCCTCGGGATTTTCGCGCAAGCCTGCGTTGATCAGGCCCAGCGAACGCGTCACGCCGCGCATCGCATCCGGATGGAAGGCGAGATTGTTCTTCTGCGCGAGGCGGAAGATGCGGATCAGATTGACCGGATCGTGCTTGAAGACGTCGGGCGCGGCGACGTTGATGCGGTTGTTGTCGACGATGAAATCGTCGCTGTCGGGGACGCGCCGCTTCACCGTGCTCGGCCGCAGCCGCGCCATCATCCGGCTCAGCACCGGCGCAGGCTTGGCCTGCTGATCCTCGAGCTTGGCGCAGAGGATGGCGGTGAGGTTGCCGACTTCCTTGGCGACCAGGAAGTAGTGCTTCATGAAGCGCTCGACGTCCTGCATGCCGGGATGCGAGGTGTAGCCGAGCCGCACCGCGATCTCGCGCTGGAGGTCGAAGGAGAGGCGCTCTTCGGCGCGGTTGCAGTAGAAATGCAGATTGCAGCGCACCGACCAGAGGAAATCGGCGCAGCGGCGGAAGCTGCGATATTCCTGCGCGTCGAACACGCCGCGCTCGACCAGCTCGCTGGTGTCGCGCACGCGGTAAACGTATTTGGCGATCCAGAACAGCGTATGCAGGTCGCGCAGGGCGCCCTTGCCGTCCTTGACGTTGGGCTCGACCAAGTAGCGCGACTGGCCGCCGCGGCGATGCCGCTCCTCGCGCTCGGCGAGCTTTGCGGTGACGAACTCCGAGGCGGTGCCCTGCACCACCTCCTTGTCGAAGCGCGCGACCAGCTCGTCATAAAGCGGCCTGTCGCCGGTGAGGAAGCGCGTCTCCAGGATCGCGGTGCGGATGGTCATGTCGCCGCGCGCCTGCCGGATCGATTCGTCGACCGAGCGCGTGGCGTGGCCGACCTTCAGCCCCATGTCCCAGAGACAATAGAGGATGGCCTCCGCCACCTGCTCGCCCCAGGCGGTCTGCTTGTAGGGCAGGATGAACAGCAGATCGATGTCGGATTCGGGCGCCATCAGGCCGCGGCCGTAGCCGCCGGTCGCAACCACCGCCATGCGCTCGGCGCCGCTCGGGATCGGCGAGCGGTAGAGATGACGGGTCGCCGCAGAATACAGGATGCGGATGATCTCGTCCTGGACGTGACACAGCCGCTCGGCGCAGCGGCGGCCGTGACGGTCCTTCAAAAGGATTTCCTGTGCCGCGGCGCGCGCCGCGATCAGCTCGGCCTTGAGCAATTGCGCCATGGCGGTGCGGAACGCGTCTTCGCGCCCCTGATGCTTCTCGGCAAGCGCATCGACCGCGGCGGTGATCCGCGCGGTGTCGAATCGATCGTCCACCCCGGCCTTCTGCTCAGTCGCGATGCTGTCCATATCTCACCGGATATAAGAGGTGACGGGCGCTGTCACCCGCCATTCTCTGGCAATAGTCGTTCCATGCTGGAAAGCCGCGGCTTCGGGCAAGTCTGTTCTCGGCCGGCGGGCTTTCAGGGGACGGATTTTCTCGTTGATTTCCAGATATAACTCCTTGAAAAACAACCAAGTTTTGGAGGAGGCTGGGCATGACCTGGATGACGCGACGCATTCTGCTGGCGGGAGCGTTTGCGCTCGCCGTGACACCTGCGGCCAAGGCGGCGGATCCGCTCAAGGAAATCCGCATCGACTGGGCGACCTACAATCCGGTGTCGATGGTCTTGAAGCAGAAGGGACTGCTCGAGAAGGAGTTCGCCAAGGACGGGATCACCGTCACCTGGGTGCAGTCGGCCGGCTCCAACAAGGCGCTCGAATTCCTCAATGCCGGCTCGATCGATTTCGGCTCGACCGCGGGCTCGGCGGCGCTGGTGGCCAAGATCAACGGCAACCCGATCAAGTCGATCTATGTCTATTCGCGCCCCGAATGGACTGCGCTGGTGACGTCGAAGGATTCCAAGATCGCTGGCGTCGCCGACCTCAAGGGCAAGCGCGTCGCGGTGACGCGCGGCACCGATCCGCACATCTTCCTGGTGCGTGCGCTGCTTGGTGCCGGTCTCACCGAGAAGGACATCACGCCGGTGTTGCTCCAGCACGCCGATGGCAAGACCGCGCTGATCCGCGGTGACGTCGACGCCTGGGCCGGCCTCGATCCGATGATGGCGCAGGCCGAGGTCGGGGAAGGCGCAAAGCTGTTCTACCGCAAGGCCGACGCCAACACCTGGGGCATCCTCAATGTGCGTGAGCAATTCTTGAAGGACCATCCGGACGCCGTCCGCCGCGTGCTCGCCGTGTACGAGGAAGCGCGAAAGTATTCGCTGGCGAATTACGACGAACTGAAGAAGACCTTGATCGCCGTGACCAGGCTTCCCGAGGCCGTCGTCGACAAGCAGCTGAAGGAACGCACCGAGCTCACCCACAGCCGTATCGGCACGCCGCAGCGCGAGTCGATCCTTGCCGCCGGCCTCGCGCTGCAGCAGGCCGGCGTCGTCGACGCCAAGGTCGACGTGAAGGCGACGCTGGATGCCTTGATCGACGACCAGGTCCCGCTGCCGACGAATTAGTTCGCAGGAAAGAGGTAAGCCGCGCGCAACAAACTCCGCTGTCGTCCCGGGGCGCGAAGCGAACCCGGGACCCATAACCACAGGGCGTGGTTGTTGCGCGAAGATAGTCATTCCGAGTCCCCATAATCACATCTCCCTGTGGTTATGGGCCCCGGAGCGGCGCTTCGCTTGTCCGGGCGACAACCGAGATTGCCGCACGCCCTTGCATTCCCCGACCAGACGCGCTTGCTAATGACCATGATCTCCGATGCGCCAGCTTTGCAACAAACCTCGGAACCGGCCGAGAGTGCTGCCGCGCCTTCGCGGCTGTCACGCTATGCGCGGCCGCTGCTTGGGATATTGCTGCCGCTGACGCTCGCACTCGGCTGGGAGCTCGTGGTCTGGCTCGGCTGGTCCAACGGGCGGCTGGTGCCGCCGCCCTCGCGCGTCTTTGCCACCATCGCTGAGCTTGCCCGCTCCGGCGAGCTGGTCCGCCACATCGCAGCGACGCTGTGGCGGGTCTCGCTCGGCTTCGCGTTCGGCGTGGTCGCAGGCACGCTGCTCGGCGCCATCTCCGGCTATTGGTCGCTGGCGCGGCGGCTGCTCGATCCGACCGTGCAGGCGCTACGCGCCATCCCGTCGCTGGCCTGGGTGCCACTGTTCATCCTCTGGCTCGGCATCTTCGAGACCTCGAAGGTCGCGCTGATTGCGGTCGGCGTGTTCTTCCCGGTCTATCTCGGCGTGATGGGAGCCATCCTCTCGGTCGATCGCAAGATCGTCGAGGTCGGACGCACCTTCCGCCTTTCCGGCTTCGCGATGATCCGCCGCATCCTGTTGCCCGCCGTGCTGCCGGCCTATGTCGTATCCTTGCGCGTCGGGCTTGGTCTCGGCTGGATGTTCGTGGTTGCGGCCGAGCTGATCGGCGCCTCCGAGGGCCTCGGCTATCTCCTGCTCGACGGCCAGCAGCTCGGCAAGCCCGCGCAGATCCTCGCCGCCATCGTGATCTTCGCCATCCTCGGCAAGCTCACCGACTGGCTGATCGAGATCGCGGCGGCGCCCTTCCTGCGCTGGCAGGACGCGTTCGGCCGCACCAAGGGAGCGTAACGCGATGCTGGCGCTCGATCGGGTCAGCAAGACCTATCCCAACGGCGTCGAGGCGCTGGCGCGCTTCTCCGCCGAGATCAGGCAAGGCGAGATCATCGCCATCATTGGCGGCTCCGGCTGCGGCAAGTCGACATTGTTGCGCGCCATCGCCGGCCTCGATCGCGCCTCCTCGGGCACGGTGACACTCGACGACGAGGCGATCAATTCGCCCCATGCCAAGATCGGCATCATCTTCCAGGAGCCGCGGCTTTTGCCCTGGCTCAGCGTCGCCGACAATATCGGTTTTGGACTTGCCGATCTGCCGGCGGCGACGCGGCGCGAGAAGGTGATGCGCGCGCTCGAACGCGTAGGACTGGCCGACAAGGCGCAGGCCTGGCCCCGCGAGCTCTCGGGCGGGCAGGCGCAGCGCGTCGCGATCGCACGCGCGCTGGTTCCGCAGCCTGAGGTGCTCTTGCTCGACGAGCCGTTCTCCGCGCTCGATGCCTTTACCCGCAGGGATCTCCAGGATCATCTGCTCGATCTCTGGGCCGACACGCGGCCGACGCTCATTCTCGTCACACACGACGTCGACGAAGCCGTGGTGCTGGCCGACCGTGTCCTGGTGATGCGGCCACGTCCCGGGCGGCTGTTTGACCAGATCGAGGTCAATCTGGGCCGGCCGCGCGACCGCAATTCGCCGCTGTTCGAGAATTTCAAGCGGAGCGTGCTGACGTCACTCGACCGCTCGCTCGACCGCAGCGTGCCCGACCGTGACGCAACCCAGGGTCCCGGTCAGGCCATGTGGTGGTGACAATTTCGCTTCGAGCCGGTACATCGAAGGGTAATTTTTCCGGGAGAGAACAAGATGGACGCCGTCCAACTGCGCCAGATGCAGGCTCCGATCAAGGAGCGCTACAAGAGCGATCCCAAGACCGCGCTGATCACACTGAAAGCCAAGGGCTCCACCGACAGCGAAGGCATCGCGTGCAAGGTCGAGACCGGCCGCGCCATCGCGATGGCAGGCCTGCATCCGGCCACCGGCGGCTCCGGTCTCGAACTCTGCTCCGGCGACATGCTGCTCGAAGCCCTGGTCGCCTGTGCCGGCGTCACGCTGAAATCGGTTGCGACCGCGATCGAGGTGCCCATGAAGACCGGCAACGTCTATGCCGAGGGCGATCTCGATTTCCGCGGCACGCTCGGCATCGACAAGGAGACCCCGGTCGGCTTCGCCGAGATCCGTCTGCGCTTCGAGGTCGACACCGACGCGCCGCAGGACAAGCTCGATCTCCTGCTCAAGCTGACCGAGCGCTATTGCGTGGTCTACCAGACCATCAAGAACGGCCCAAAGGTCTCGGTGTCGATGCAGCGGATGTGAGTCTCTTACCCTCCCCTGGAGGGGGAGGGTCGATCGCGCGTAGCGCGAGCGGGGTGGGGTGATCTCTCCAAGCCGCAGACTGCTCGTGTCGAGAGATCACCCCACCCCGCTGCGCATTTCGCTTCGCTTCATGCACAGCGCCCCTCCCCCTCCAGGGGAGGGTAAGAAGCCAAGATGTCCCCCGACCTCCATTTCATCCTCTTCCTGCTCCTGCGCATGGCGATCGCGGCGACGTTCGTCGTGACGGCGTCGATCATCACCGAACGCGCAGGACCGGTGATCGGCGCGCTGGTCGCGACCCTGCCGATCTCAGCCGGTCCGTCCTACGTCTTCCTCGCGCTCGACCACGACGCCGCCTTCATCGCGCAAGGTGCGCTGGCGAGTCTTCCGATCAATGCGGCGACCATCTTCATGTGCCTCACCTATGTCGTGCTGGCCCAGCGGTACGATCTCGTGGTGAGTTGTGGCAGCGCGGTCGCGGTCTGGATCGTGCTTGCGTCGATCGTCCGTCAGTTCGAATGGTCGCTCACCGCCGGGCTGGCCGCGAACCTGATCGCCTTCGGTATCTGCATTCCGCTGCTGGCCGGCTACCGCCACGTGAAGATGCCGCTGGTGACGCGCCGCTGGTATGACGTTCCGATGCGGGCTGCGCTGGTAGCGACGCTCGTCGCCATCGTGGTCTCGACCTCGGGCTGGGTCGGGCCTCGCATCAGCGGTATCATCGCGCTGTATCCCGTCGTGTTCTCCAGCATCATGGTGATCCTGCATCCGCGCATCGGCGGCCCGCCGACGGCCGCCGTGCTCGCCAACTCCGCCTGGGGCCTGCTCGGATTCGGCACGGCAATCGCCGTCCTGCACGTGGCAGTGGTGTCGTTCGGATCAAGCGTCGGTCTGTGCCTCGCGCTCGGCACCTGCGTTGCTTGGAATCTGACGCTGTGGGGGATCGGTCGGCGAGCGAAGCACAAGACGTCGCAGCCGTAAGACTACGGATCAGCGCGCGACGCCGGTGGCGAAAACTCCGTGTCCGGCATGCAGCGCGGCAACTTCGTAAGCCGTTGAATGAGATGCGTCATTTCAAACTGCGCCGTCCGTCGCGGTGATCGCGACGTAGGCAGAGATCGTTACGGCACCGCCGATTTCCGATACTTCTATTAGAACTTTGTTCGAGCTTTTGCCTTACGAATGATCGCGTATCCGCTTCCGCCGTCATCGGCGTGAACTCGTCCGAGCTGCATCCGAGTGCAGGGGACTCGCGGGAATTGTAGATTTGAGTACGGCTGTTTCGCCGCCGCGGTCACTTCCCTTACGAGCTGTACACGTAATTTCGAGATGGAGATTCCCTGATGTTCGGTCGCAAGTCCCAGGTTGATGCCCAAGCACGGCTCGATGCAATCGGCCGCTCGCAGGCCATGATCGAGTTCAACCTTGATGGCACGATCGTCACGGCCAACAAGAACTTCCTCGACGCCCTCGGCTATCGGCTCGACGAGATCCAGGGCAAGCATCATTCCATGTTCGTGCCGGCCGACCAGCGCGACAGCGCCGAGTACAAGGCGTTCTGGGCGGCATTGAACCGTGGCGAGTATCAGGCGCGGGAATTCAAGCGGATCGCGAAGGATGGCCACGAGGTCTGGATCGAGGCATCCTACAATCCGGTGCTCGACGGCAACGGCAAGACGGTGATGGTCGCCAAGATTGCGACCGACATCACCGCGAAGAAGATCCGCAGCATGACGGATGCTTCGAAGATCGCCGCCATCGGCCGCGCCCAGGCCGTGATCGAGTTCAGGCTCGACGGCACTGTCGTCAGTGCCAACGAGAATTCGGCTTCGCGGTGGTCGCCTCGGAGGTCAAGAGCCTCGCCAACCAGGCCAAGCAGGCCACCGACAAGATCGGCGCGGAGATCGGCAGCCTCAACGGCATCTCCGGCGACGTCGTCAGCGCGCTCGGCGCGATCAAGCAGGCCATCAACAACGTCAGCGAATATGTGACGTCGACGGCCGCGGCGATCGAGGAGCAGAGCACCGTGACGAACGAGATGTCGACCAGCATGCAGCGCGCTGCGGCGGAAGCCGCCGCGATGGCGGCGCGGGCTTGATCAAGCCGCCACGGATATCCAGGATGCAAGTTGCGGCCGCCGATGCCTGGTGCGGCCGCATTCCTGTGATTTAGATCACACAATCCGGGAGGTTGCTTCGGTAAATTTGCGTCGCTTAATTAACGCTCCCAGTCCTCGATATCGCGCGTGGGCTTTCATATGCTTCGCAAATTATTCTATTGCTTTGCACTTCTTGTCTTCGCTGGCCCGGCAAGCGCCAACGACCGCGTCAAAGCCGAGACGAACGCTGCGATTGCCACAGCTTCCGAGGCGATACGGCGAGATCCCAGGGACGCGAACGCTTACTACAATCGAGCAAACGCTTATGCCGCGACCGGCGATGCCGACCGCGCCATAGCCGACTACACCGCGACCATCCGGCTCGATCCCGCGCACGCCAATGCCTATTACAATCGCGGCAATTCCTACAGCAGCAAGGGCGATACGGAGCGTGCGATCGCGGACTATTCGGCGACCATCCGGCTCGATCCGGGCTACGCGAACGCCTATTACAACCGGGGCAATGCCTACAGCAACAAGGGCAACACCGATCGCGCCATCGCTGATTATACCGAAGCTGTGCGCCTGCAGCCGACCAATGCGAACGCGTATTTCAACCGCGGCAACGCCTATGGCCGCAAGGGCGAGACCGATCGTTCCATCGCCGACTACACCGAAGCGATCCGCGCGGATTCCACCTATGCGAACGCCTATCTCAACCGCGGACTGGCCTACGAGAAGCGCGGCGATTTCGCCAATGCGAGGGCCGACTTCAACGCCACGCTTGGCCTCAGAAATACCGCCACGAGATGGGCCCTGGACAAGGCACGGGAGCGGCTTGCCGTCCTGCCTTCGCCGCGACCGGCAACGATCCTGGTGGAGAAGACCGGCGTCGCTCCGCTTGTCGCGGTACCCGGGGCTGCGAACACGGATCGCCGCATCGCTCTCGTCATCGGCAACGCGGCCTATGAAAACGTCGCCGCCCTGCCAAACCCCGTGCGCGATGCAAGCCTCGTCGCCGACGTGCTGAAGCTCACCGGATTCGAAGCCGTTACGCTGCTGACCGATCTGCGCAAGGATGCCCTGGTGAATGCCTTGCGCGAGTTCGCGGCACGTGCGGAGACGGCGGACTGGGCCGTCGTGTATTATGCCGGACACGGCATGGAGGTCGGCGGAATCAATTATCTCATCCCGACGGATGCGAAGATCGCGGCGGATCGCGAAATCGCGTTTGAAGCCGTGCCGGTCGATCAGGTTCTCAATGCTGCGGAGCGCGCCAGGAAGCTGCGCCTCGTCATCCTCGATGCCTGCCGGGATAATCCGTTCGCAGCCCAGATGAAGCGCACGATGACGGTCGCGTCGCGCTCGGTGTCGCGGGGGCTGGCCCCCGTCGAGCCGGAGGCGGGCACGCTGGTGGTCTATGCCGCCAAGGATGGCGAGACCGCGCTCGACGGCGACGGGAGCAACAGTCCGTTCGCAGCCGCCTTCGTCAAGAACGTTCCGACGCCGGGCCTCGAAGTCCGCAGGCTGTTCGACTTCGTTCGCGACGACGTCATGGAAGCAACCGGCCGCAGGCAAAAGCCGTTCAGCTACGGCTCGATCTCCGGCCGGCAGGACTTCTATTTCGTCGCCGGCAAATAAACTCCTACGCGACGCGCCTCAGCGCGGCGCGACGTCGGTGCGCTCGAGCGACTCCAGGGTCGAGGCATTGGCGCAATATTCGTGGTAATGCTCCGCGGCGGTGCCCTCGGCGAGATCGCGGTCGCATTGTCCCTTGTGGTTGCACAGCGAGCACACTCGCTCCAGATCGCGGAGCAGCAGCGGTTGCGCGCGGCCGAGGCCTTCGGCGCTGATGCCGAGCTGCTCCAGCATCTTGGGCAGCTCGTCGGCAGAATGCTTGCCGTGGCGGACCAGCTCCTCCAGATCGTCGGGCGCGATCCGCAGGTCGTTCGCGATCCGGTCGAAATCGGCGCGATCGAGCTGACGCATCTCGCTGATCTCGCGGCGGTGCTTCAACCAGTCGGCAAAGGACTCGATGAGATCCTGGACGATGGGATAAGGCCTGCTTGCGGTGCTCATGGAAAGCTCCTTCGGACGGCGGAATTGGAGCGAATTAAGCACAATGTTGCAGGGGCGCGTTGCGCTGGATCAAACTGGGGGTGGTGAAAAGCGGTCTCCGCTGCACCTCTCCCGCTTGCGGGAGAGGTCGACGCGTCGCGGGCGATGCGAAGCATCGTCCGGCGCGTCGGGTGAGGGTTTTCTCCTCTTGGGGATTGTCCCATTGCGGAAACACCCTCTCCCCGACCCTCTCCCGCAAGCGGGAGAGGGAGCGCACCTCCAGCGCGGCAGCTACGCAAACCGCTCCGTCGCCCAGGCATACAGGCTGCCCGGAATCGGCTTTTCGCCGCCACGGCCCTTGGGCGAGATGTGCAGGCCGATGATGTCAGGGTTGGTGACGAGGCCGAGATAGCTGGAGGGATCGAAGAACAGTTTCGGCTCGGCATGCACGGCGTAGAACGATTGCTTCGGCAGCGCGCATGCCAGCTCGCCGGTGCGGCGCGCCAGCGCGGTCAGTGCCGCGGGCCCGTAGATGGCGACGCGGATGTCCGCGAGGCGATTGGAGCCGCCGCGCAGGCGGCGCATCAGGAAGGTGATGCGATGGCGCAGCGACAGCCAGTCCGGCGTCAGCTCCTCCTGCTCCATCAGCTCCTCGAAGGCGGCGACGATGCCGTGTCCGGGCGGCAGATAGATCACGGAATTGCCGAGCTGGCGCGGCCGCTCCCAGGCGAAGTAGGGTTTTGCCGGATCAATCTCGACCGGCTTGAGCAGCAGCACGTCGGCATCGAGCCAGAGGCCGAGGCCCTTCGCCATCAGCTTCATGCGGAAGAAGTCGCTGAACTGCAGAATGGTCCAGTCGCGCCAGCTGCCGTCTGGCTGCGGCGGCCGCAAACGTTCGGAGAATGCGTGCGGCAGGATCGCCTCGGCCTCCGCATTGGCGACGCCCGCCGGCAGGCCGGGAATGGGATCAAAGCTGTAGACCGTGACCTTGTGGCCGGCAGCGAGCTGCGAGCGCAGGCAGGTCTGGCGCAGCGCGTCCATCGGGCCGTGCCAGAAGGTGACGATCTCGGGGAGCATGCGCAAAGCCATACAGGATGACGAGGGCAAAGAAAAAGCCCCGGCGCTTGCGGCACCGGGGCTCGAACCAAAATCGGTAATCAGGCCCAGGCGCGTTCGCGCTTGAGCTTGTCCTCGTAAGAGTCGATCGAGGCCTTCTTCTCCATGGTGAGGCCGATGTCGTCGAGGCCGTTGATCAGGCAGTGCTTGCGGAACGGATCGATCTCGAACTTGACCTTGCCGCCGTCGGGGCCGCGGATCTCCTGGTTCGGCAGGTCGATCGTCAGCGTCGCGTTGGCGCCGCGCTCGGCGTCGTCGAACAGCTTGTCGAGGTCTTCCTGGGAGACGCGGATCGGCAGGATGCCGTTCTTGAAGCAGTTGTTGTAGAAGATGTCGCCGAACGAGGTCGAGATCACGCAGCGGATGCCGAAGTCGAGCAGCGCCCAGGGCGCGTGCTCGCGGCTCGAGCCGCAGCCGAAATTGTCGCCGGCGACCAGCACCTTCGCGTTGCGATAGGCGGGCTGGTTGAGCACGAAATCCGGGTTCTCGCTGCCGTCGTCCTTGTAGCGCTGCTCGGAGAAGAGCCCCTTGCCAAGGCCGGTCCGCTTGATGGTCTTCAGGTACTGCTTCGGAATGATCATGTCGGTGTCGACATTGATGATCTTCAGCGGCGCCGCGACGCCTTCCAGCGTGGTGAACTTGTCCATGGTTGCGCTTTCCCGCAGGTGGTCAGGGAGCCGTTATTTATCGTGTCCGGAGCCTGAATCCTAGGCCGAATTGGGCAGGGCTCGTCTGTTTGGCGGGATCGAGCCACGGAGGAGGTGCACTCCCTCTGCCGCAAGCGGAGGAGGGAGCGCACCTTCAGTGCGGCAACCACCCGTCACTCCGCCCGCGCCTCGATCGCTTCCATATCGCCGTCCGAAAGGCCGAAATGGTGGCCGATCTCGTGGATCAGGACGTGGCGGACGATGTGGCCGAGGCTTTCGTCGTGCTCGGCCCAATAATCCAGGATCGGCCGGCGGTAGAGCCAGACCATGTTGGGCAGCCGCGCCACGTCGCCGAGGCTCTGCTGCGGCAGGCCGACGCCCTGGAACAGGCCGAGCAGGTCGAACTCGCTCTCGCAGTCCATCTCGTCCAGCACCTCCTCGGTCGGGAAGTCGTCGACACGGATGATGACGCCTTTGCACAGGGCGCGAAACTCCGCCGGCAGGCCCTCGAAGATTTCGTGCGCCGTCGCTTCCATCTCGGCCAGCGAGGGCGCTTTCAATTCCGTCCACATGGGCTTGTCTTAGCGCGGGTTTCTTGGCGATGCATCCCGCTTTATAAGCGCGGCGAGGTTGACGGGCGCCGCCAAAACGGGGAGCGTGGGGCTCGAGCGAGACGGTTCAGGTGGGCGAGAAAATGCGAGCAAAAACAGCGCTGACGCTACTGTGCATGGGGTTGTTTTCGCAATTTTGCGTCGGTGCGGAGGCGCAGACGGCCGCCCCCGGTGTCAGGCTGGCGCAGGCGGCCACACCGGACGACATCCCGCCGCCGCGCAAGCGGCCCCCGGCGCGCCTGCGCGTGACACCCTATTACGCGCCTGACGGCGTCTATCCGCGCTACAATCCCGGTCCCGACGCCGTCCGCGTCTGCAACGCGACCTATGTGCAGGAATTTCGGCCGAGCGGCACGGTGATCGTGCCGCGTGTGAGCTGCTACTGGCGCCGCGGCTGAGGCGGGCGCGGGAGCCCGGTGGGGTGGTCCATGGCGAAATGGGTTGCGTTATCCGTTGCTGTCGCACTCGCCGCCGGCCTGACGCATGCTTTCGCTGCGCCAGCGATAACGATCCCGGAGGCCTCGGCGGGGATCGCCGTTTTCGATGCGCGGCGGCCTTCGCGAACCCAACCCAACGTGCGGCTCCTCGTGCGCCGCGATCCCCGCTATTACGCGCGGCCCGTCCACTACCGTCCCTATCCCTACGGCGCGCCCGCACCCTTCGTGTTCGGCTACGGCCCGTTCTGGTGAGTTGCTAGCCGGCGAATCCCTGCACCAGCAGCACGGTCGCCTGCGCGCCGGCCTTGCGGTCGCGCGAAATCTCCTCGTAGTCGGGTGAGTTCGAGAAGGCGAGGAAGGCGGCCTCGTCGGGAAACGACATCATGACGAGCTTGTCGTGCGGCCACGCCCCTTCGAGCAGGCGCGGATGCTCATCGGCGGCGAGCAGCCGTCCATTGAACTTCCTGAACACATCGAAGAACCGCGCCTGGTAGCGCTCATAGGCCGCGCGGTCGGTCATCTTCAGCTGCGCGATCGCATAGACAGTCATTTCCAAAAACCCCTCGCGTCGCGGCACCGTCCGCGTTCGTGGAGGGCGCGCATGAAGATCGTGGATGGTTAGAATACGCCCGGAACGCGGCTACAGCCAGTCCTTCAGCTTCCACGACGAAGCTTTCCACCGCATCAGATTGTCCAGCTTCCATTGCTTGAACATCGCCGGCGGCCAGCGGCTCAGCCGCGAGGTCTCTTCCATCTCGGGCTTGGCGACGATGCGCAAGGGCGCCGCGCGGCGGCGGTGCTGGCGCGTGGCCTCACTGATCAGGTCGACATATTCCGGCTTGTTGGCCATTGGTACGCGTCCTCGCGAAATCATCGCGAGGACGAGAGTGTCAGGCGATCGATTAAAGGCGGTTTGCCGCGATCGCTACAATTTGCAGAGCTGGCTTAGCGCCAGTCCCTGATATCGACGAAATGGCCGGCGATCGCCGCTGCCGCCGCCATCGCCGGCGAGACGAGGTGCGTGCGGCCCTTGAAGCCCTGGCGGCCCTCGAAATTGCGGTTCGAGGTCGAGGCGCAGCGCTCTTCCGGGGCCAGCTTGTCCGGGTTCATGGCGAGGCACATCGAGCAGCCCGGCTCGCGCCATTCGAAACCGGCCTTGATGAAGATCTTGTCGAGACCCTCGGCTTCGGCCTGCTCCTTCACGATGCCGGAGCCCGGCACGACCATGGCGTTGACATGCCCGGAGACGTGCTTGCCTTCCGCGATCTTGGCGGCAGCGCGCAGATCCTCGATGCGGCCATTGGTGCAGGAGCCGATGAAGATGCGGTCGACCTTGATGTCGGTGATCTTCGTTCCCGCGGTGAGGCCCATGTATTTCAGCGCGCGATGCTTGGAGAGACGCTTGGCTTCGTCCGCGATCTTGTCGGGGTCCGGCACGATGCCGGTCACGGAGACGACGTCTTCAGGCGAAGTGCCCCAGGTCACGATCGGGGGCAGCTTGGCAGCGTCGAGACGCAGCTCGTTGTCGAAATGCGCGCCGTCGTCGGAGCGCAGTTTCTCCCAATAGCGCATGGCCGCATCCCAGTCCGCGCCCTTCGGGGCCTTCGGGCGGCCGCGCAGGAAGTCGAACGCCTTCTGGTCGGGCGCGACGAGACCGGCGCGGGCGCCGCCTTCGATCGACATGTTGCAGACCGTCATGCGGCCTTCCATGCTGAGCGCACTGATCGCATCGCCGGCATATTCCAGCACGTAGCCGGTGCCGCCCGCGGTGCCGATCTCGCCGATGATGGCCAGGATGATGTCCTTGCCCGTGACACCGTCCGGCAATTTGCCGTCGACGGTGACGCGCATGTTCTTCGCCTTCTTCTGGATCAGCGTCTGCGTCGCCAGCACGTGCTCGACCTCGCTCGTGCCGATGCCGTGCGCGAGCGCCCCGAACGCGCCATGCGTCGAGGTGTGGCTGTCACCGCAGACGATGGTGGTGCCGGGCAGGGTGAAGCCCTGCTCGGGGCCGATGACGTGGACGACGCCCTGGCGCTTGTCGAACTCGTTGTAATATTCGATGCCGAATTCCTTGGCGTTCTCGGCCAGCGCCTTGATCTGCTCGATGCTCTCCGGATCGGGATTCGGCTTGGTGCGATCGGTGGTCGGCACGTTGTGGTCGACGACGGCCAGCGTCTTCTCCGGCGCGTGAACCTTGCGCCCTGTGGCGCGCAGGCCTTCGAACGCCTGCGGCGAGGTCACCTCGTGCACCAGATGGCGGTCGATATAGAGCAGGCAGGTGCCGTCCTCGGCTTCGTGCACCAGATGGTCGTTCCAGATCTTGTCGTACAATGTGGTCGGCTTGGACATGAGCGTCAGCTCCGAAGAATGTTAGTAGCGGATGTGCGCGAGTGCGCGCGGGCAACAGAGTCGTCAGCGCAGCCTTTCAGGCTGCGCGAATAAGCTCTGACGTTGCCGAGGTCGCGAAGCGGCCGAAGAACCGCCCAGGCAGCCGCGAGCGATCGTCGATGACGATGCGCTGGACAGGGGCGAAGCTGGTCGGATCTGGAAACATTCCAGGAATATATAGCAGGCCGAATTGAAATCGCGAGTGGTTTCAATGCGCGGTCAGGGCATGACCCTCATCCAGAGGAGCGCGTTCTTGCGCGCGTCTCGAAAGATGAAGGCCCGGCCGGTGGCCTCGCGCTTTGGGACGCGCGTTCCGCGCTCCTCAGGGTGAGGGGCGGCACCGCATGCGCGGCTTGAGGCCCAACAAAAAAGCGCGGAGCCGAGCCCCGCGCTTTCGAAACTCGCATGGAGCAGCGAGGCTTACTCGTTAACGGCAGCCTTGGCGTGCTCGGTCTTCTCGACGATGCGGGCCGACTTGCCGCGCAGGTTGCGGAGGTAATAGAGCTTGGCGCGACGCACCTTGCCGCGGCGCACCACCTTGATCGAGTCGATCATCGGCGACATCACCGGGAACACGCGCTCCACGCCCTCGCCGTAGGAGATCTTGCGCACGGTGAAGCTCTCGTTGAGGCCACCGCCGGAACGGCCGATGCAGACGCCTTCATAGGCCTGCACGCGGGTGCGGTCGCCTTCGACGACCTTCACGTTGACGATCACGGTGTCGCCGGGACCGAATTCCGGAATGTCCTTGCCGGCGGACAGCTTGTCGAATTGCTCTTGCTCGAGCTGCTTGATCAGGTTCATGGGTAAATCTCCATCGGCGCGCCCAGCCCTGGAAACGGGGGGCTGCGCAAAATTCGTCTATCCAGCCATTGCGGATTTGGCCGCTCCTATAAGGCAAGCCGGAGCGTTTGTCACCCGTCTGTCTTGTTTTTTGGCGTTTTTTGGCGCCCGGCCCGATTCGCCGGCTTCGGCGGGATCCGGGCCCATAAATCAGGCCGCCGGGCCTCGGTGAGCGCCTCCGATTGCGCCCGCCGCCAGGCCGCCACCTTGGCGTGGTCGCCGGAGGTCAGCACCTCCGGGATTGCAGCCCCCTCGAATAGCTGCGGCCGAGTGTATTGCGGGTATTCCAGAAGGCCCTCGGAGAAGCTTTCCTCGGTTCCCGACGCCTCCTTGCCCATCACCCCCGGCAGCAGCCGGACGCAAGCGTCGATCAGGGCCAAAGCGGCGATTTCGCCCCCGGACAGCACGTAATCGCCGATCGAGACCTCCTCCAGCCCCCGCTTGTCGATGACCCGCTGGTCCACCCCCTCGAAGCGCCCGCAGACGATCAGCGGGCCGGGCCCGCATGCGAGCTCCTGGACACGGGCCTGGGTCAATGGCCGACCGCGCGGGCTCATCAGCAGGCGTGGGCGTTCGGGTCCTGCCTCCGCCGCATCGATGGCCGCCGCCAGGACATCGGCCCGCAACACCATGCCCGGGCCGCCGCCAGCCGGGGTGTCGTCGACGCTGCGGTGGCGGTCGGTGGCGGAGGCCCTGATGTCCCGCGCCTCGAGCTTCCAGATCCCGGACGCCAGCGCCCGGCCGGCGAGGCTCACGCCCAGCGGCCCCGGAAACATCTCCGGAAACAGCGTCAGCACGGTTGCGCGCCAGGGTGACGGATCGGTCATCGGATCTCAGTTCTCGTCATCCCGGGGCGCGCGAAGCGCGAGCCCGGGACCCATAACCACCGCAGCCAGTTTTGCGATGGCTGGAGCAAACAGCTTAGCGAAAAATGTTGGCCTGTGGTTATGGGTCCCCGCGTTCACGGGGACGACCCGTGGAGAGAGCTTCGCCCCGCTCCTCGCCCTCGATCTCCTGCGGCAGCGCGATCACCACACGGCCGCCGGCAAGATCGACCTCCGGCACCACCGCGTTCGAGAACGGCAGCAGCATCGTCGCGCCCTTGGGCGGGGCGATCTCGATGATGTCGCCGGCGCCGAAATTGTGGATCGCGAGCACGCGGCCGAGCGCATCGCCCTCCGTGGTAACGGCGGCGAGCCCGATCAGGTCGGTGTGGTAATATTCGTCCTCGTCCGTCGCGGGCAGCTTGTCGCGCGCGACGTAGAGCTCGATGCCGTTGAGGCGCTCGGCCTCATCGCGGGTCGTGACGCCCTTGAACGTCGCGACCAGATGGTCCTTCGCCTCACGCGCCTGTGCGACTTCGAACTGGCGCTTGCCGTCCTTGGACAGCAGCGGGCCATAGCGCTTCACGGCAAAGGGATCTTCGGTGAAGGTCCATAGTTTGACCGCACCGCGCACCCCATGCGCGGCGCCGATCCGCGCGACGCAGACCAGCGCCGACATGATCCGGCCTTAGCCCTTCGCCGCGGCTTCGGCCTGCGCCTTGCGCTCCTTGCGCGGCACGGCCTTTTCGGGGTTGTTGCGCGCTTCGCGCTTCTTGACGCCGGCGGCGTCGAGGAAACGCGCCACGCGGTCCGACGGCTGCGCGCCCTTGGCGAGCCAGGCCTTCACCTTGTCCATGTCGAGCTTGAGACGGGTCTCGTTGTCCTTCGGCAGCAGCGGGTTGAAATAGCCGAGACGCTCGATGAAGCGGCCGTCGCGCGGAAAGCGGGAATCGGCGACGACGACATGATAGACGGGACGCTTCTTGGTGCCTGCGCGCGCGAGGCGGATAACGACGGACATTCAGTTCTCCTTCAAAGTACGTTTTGTTCGGTTGATTGGTATTTCCGCGTCGCGCGAGACCGGTGCGATCCCGTGCGACGAATTCCTCATTTCTTCTTGCCCGGGAAACCGCCGAGCCCTGGAAGGGTCGGCTTGCCGCTGAGGCCCGTGAGTCCCGGCACATTCGGCAGGCCTGAGCGAAGACCGGGCGGCAGATCCTTCGGCAGGCTCGGCAGGCCCTGGCCGCCGCCGCTCTGCATCTTCTCCTGCATGGCCTTCATCTCTTCCGGAGACGGCATCTTCATGCCGCCGCCGAAGCCCATGGCCTGCGCGATGCCGGCGAGCGGGCCGCGCTTGCCCGAGCCCATCGCCTTCATCACGTCGGCCATGTTCCGGTGCATCTTCAGCAGCTTGTTGACCTGCTCGACGCTCTGGCCGCTGCCGGCGGCGATGCGCTTCTTGCGGCTGGCCTTGAGCAGGTCGGGATGACGGCGCTCGTCGCGGGTCATGGAATCGATGATGGCGACTTGGCGCTTCAGGATCTTGTCGTCGATGCCGGCGGCCGCGATCTGGTTCTTCATCTTGGAGATGCCGGGCATCATCCCCATCAGGCCGCTGATGCCGCCCATGCTCGACATCTGCAGCAGCTGCTCGCGCATGTCGTTGAGGTCGAATTGACCCTTGCGCATGCGCTCGGCGGTGCGCGCGGCCTTCTCGGCGTCGATGTTGGCGGCGGCGCGCTCGACCAGCGAGACCACGTCGCCCATGCCGAGGATGCGGCCGGCGATACGATCGGGGTGGAAATCCTCCAGCGCATCGGTCTTTTCGCCGGTGCCGAGCAGCTTGATCGGCTTGCCGGTGACGGCGCGCATCGACAGCGCGGCGCCGCCGCGGCCGTCGCCATCGACGCGCGTCAGCACGATGCCGGTGAGGCCGACGCGCTGGTCGAACGCGCGCGCGAGATTCACGGCGTCCTGGCCGGTGAGGCTGTCCGCGACCAGCAGCACTTCGTGCGGGTTGGCCGCGGCTTTGATCGCGGCTGCTTCCGCCATCATGTCTTCGTCGAGCGTGGTGCGGCCGGCGGTGTCGAGCAGCACGACGTCGTAGCCGCCGAGCTTGCCGGCCTCCAGCGCGCGCTTGGCGATCTGCGGCGGCTGCTGTCCTGCGACGATGGGCAGGGTCGGGATGTCGAGATCGCGGCCGAGCACGGCGAGCTGCTCCATCGCCGCCGGACGGTAGACGTCGAGCGAGGCCATCAGCACCTTGCGCTTGTCGCGCTGGACCAGGCGGCGGGCGAGCTTTGCGGTGGTGGTCGTCTTGCCCGAGCCCTGCAGGCCGACCATCATGATCGGCACCGGCGGCACGGAATTGACGTCGATGGTCTGGCCTTCGCTGCCCAGCGTATTGATCAGCTCGTCATGGACGATCTTGACCACCATCTGGCCGGGTGTGACCGACTTGACGACGGTGGCGCCGATCGCCTGCTCGCGGACGCGCTCGGTGAAGCTGCGGACCACCTCGAGCGCGACGTCAGCCTCCAGCAGCGCGCGGCGCACCTCGCGCATCGCGGCGTCGACGTCCTTTTCGGTCAGCGCACCGCGCCCCGTCAGACGATCGAGAATTCCGCCAAGCCGTTCCGACAGATTGTCGAACAATGCCGTTGTCCTTTGTCCTGCTCGCGCAGGGTTGCCGCGTTCACCGCTGTCATGCCCCGGCTTGACCGGGGCATCCAGTACGCCGCGGCTTCTCGATTCTAGCCGAGGGGCCCCGGAATACTGGATCCCCCGCCTTCGCGGGGGATGACCACTCTCCTGGTAAGCAGTCGTCCAAACACCTTTGCGCCCGAGGGCGCACAGCGCTGTCGGGCGTTAACCTCCGGCCTCCAGGGCCGGTCGGCGGGTCGAAAAGAAAGCCTTTCCGAGAAAGTGGCGGGGTTAAACGCCGCTTCCGCCCAAAAGTCAAGGAAAGTTGGGGTGCCGGGGCGACGTTTCCAGGGCAAGAGCCTGAAAAGAGGCCCTTTTCCGCTGCCGGTTCCTTTTCGCCGGGATCCGCCCATATAGAACTGATGACCCGCCTCCGTTACCACCGCTGAAACCCCGTGCCGATCACCCGCCGCCGCCTGTTCGGACTGTTTGCCGGGGCCGGCACCCTGGTCGGCGCCCCCTCGCTCTGGATGTCCCGTATGAAGACCTATGACGGCCCGGTCTCCGATCATTTCGACGGCCTCACCTTTTTCGATCCGGACGGAGCCCCGCCGAAATCGCTGCGTGAGGTGCTGCGCTGGCAGTTGGGCGGCAAGCGCCAACGCGCGGCATGGCCGGATTGGGCCCCCAGCCCCCACGCCGACACCCCGCCGGAGCGGGTCGACGGCGACAAGGTGCGGCTCTCCTTCGTCGGCCACGCCAGCTGGCTGATCCAGGCCGGCGGCCTCAACATCCTGGTCGATCCGGTCTGGTCGATGCGGGTGTCGCCGGTCGCCTTCGCCGGGCCGAAGCGGCACAACGATCCCGGCATCGCCTTCGAGAAGCTGCCGAAGATCGACGTCGTGCTGGTCTCGCACGGGCACTACGATCATCTCGACATCGCGACGCTGTCGCGGCTCACCAAGAATTTTGCCCCGCGCGTGGTCACCCCGCTCGGCAACGACGTCACCATGCGCAGCTGGGATCCCAGCATCAGGGTCGAGGCGTTCGACTGGCATGACCGCGTCGAGCTCGGCAGCGGCATTGCCGCGCATCTCGTGCCGACCCGGCACTGGACGGCGCGCGGCATGTTCGATCGCAACAAGGCGCTGTGGGCGAGTTTCGTCCTGGAGACGCCGGCCGGGAAGATCTACGTCGTCTGCGATTCCGGCTATGGCGATGGCCGGCATTTCCGCCGCGTCGCCGAGAGGCACGGCAAGCTGCGCCTCGCCATCCTTCCCATCGGCGCCTACGAGCCGCGCTGGTTCATGCGCGACCAGCACATGAACCCGGAGGACGCGGTGAAGGCGCTGGCCGATTGCGGCGCCGAGGCCGCGCTCGGGCATCACCATGGCACGTTCCAGCTGACCGACGAAGCCATCGACGCCCCGGCCAAGGCGCTGGTCGAGGCTCTCGATGCGGCGAAGATTCCGCAGGAGCGGTTCGTGGCGATGCAGCCGGGACAGGTGGTGGAGATTTAGCTGAGATTTCGCGTCATTCTCCGCTGTCGTCCCGGACAAGCGAAGCGCAGATCCGGGACCCATAACCACAGGGGGAAGTTTGGCGAAGATTCGGAGTGACCTGCGTCGCGCGATAACCACTCTCTGTGGTTATGGGTCCCCGCCTGCGCGGGGACGACAATTGTATTCTTGGCCGGCAGCGTGCGTCTTACTGCCCTTGCTTGATCGCCCAGCTCACATTCACCGTCACCGACAGCGTTTCCTCGCCCGGCGCGACCGCGGCCTGCGGGGCTGCGGCCATTCGGTCGGCCATCCGCGGCTTGAACAGCGGCACCGGCGCGCCGCCCTCGGACACGCTCAGCGGGGCGCCGAGCGTCACGCCCGTTGCCTTGGCGTAGATCTCCGCCTTGCGCCGTGCGTCCGCGACCGCCTGCTCACGCGCATCGTCGAGCAGCTTCGAGGCCTGCGTTACCTCGAAGGAGATGTGGCCGATGTCGTTGGCGCCGGCGCCGACCAGCGTGTCGATGATGGCAGCGACCTTGGTGACGTCGCGGATCTTCACGGTGACGCGGTTGCTGGCGCGGAAACCGACCACCGGGGATGCGCCGGTGGATCTGTTCTGGCCGTATTGCGGCTGCAGCGACAGGCGCGAGGTCTGGTAATCCTTCTCGGCGATGCCGGCGCCCTTCAGCGCCAGCAGCACCTTGCCCATCGCGGCGTTGTTGGCGTCGGAGGCTTCCTTCGCGGTCTTGGCGTCGTTGGCGACGCCGGCGTCGATCTGCGCGAGATCCGGCGCCACGGAGACATTGGCTTCGCCGCTCACCGAAATGGCGGACGGGAAATCATCGGCGAGCGCAGGCGTTGCCGGCAGCGCGGCGGCAACAACGGCGGCAAGGGACGCAGCAAGGATGGCAGGGTTCTTCATGATTCTCATTTCAGCGGCACGAAAACGTTGATCACCAGCTTGTCTTCAACGGTCTTCAGGGGGTCGGTGAGGTATTCCTCGATGAAGGTGTCCTTGGCCTCCAGTCTCTTGTCGTCGAGGTGATTGGTGATCGCCTCGTAGGTGTTGTCCATGTTGTCGTAGGAGCCGCGATGGACGAATTTCAGCACCTTGCCCTCCGGCGATTTGCCGATGCTCATGTCCTTGGGCAAGTTCTTGGGGTCCTGCTCGACCGGGATCTCGGCCAGGAAGGTGAAACCGGTGTCGTCGGTCGAGGTGTAGACGACCATCGCATTGCCGGCCGCCTTGATACCCTGCTTGTCCAGGAGCGTGTTCAGCGCCTTGAAAGCGTCGATCAGCGTGTCGAAGGCCGAGTCCCAGTTCGCGGTGCCCTTGACCATCACGACCTTCCTGGCCTCGAGCGTGGTCTCCAGGCCGAACGGATCGGCGGTCTGCACCGGGGCGGGGGTTGCGGCGGCCTCCGGTGGCGGGGCCGTTGGGCGGGCCGTTGGGCTGGCCGAGGGTGAGGCGCTGGCGGCGGGGGAGGGCGTTGCGGCAGGTGCCGGCGAAGCGCTGGCTGCGGGCGATGGCGCTGCCGCAGGTGCGGGCGATGCGCTCGCGGCCGGGGAGGGGGTCGCCAACGGGGCCGGCGAGGGACTTGCGGAGGCGGCCGGTGCCGGGCTTGACGTTGCGGGGCTTGGGGTTTGCGCCAGAACCTCAGGCAGGCCAAGCGACAAGGCCGCTGCCGGGATCAGCGCGGCCAGAGCAAGACGACGAAACCCGATCATTTCATTCTCCCCAAGGCCTTTACCACCAAGGCCTTAATCACCAAGACCTTGCCCACCAAGGCCTCATCCGGCTCGAGCCCGGCCCCGCATCCCGGCTCGCGGCGAGCGGCGCCGTTCTAACACGCGAGTGCGGAATTCGTCCCATGACAGATGCGTCATGCCGCCGACCGCAAATCACTGGCCAAGAGGGCCAAGGATCGCCATATAAGACGGGCGAAATTCGGGAATTTTCATGAGCGCGCTGGCCAACCACGCATTTGCCAAGATGAACGGCATCGGCAACGAGATCGTCGTTGTCGACATGCGCGATTCCGCTGGCCGGGTAACGCCGGACGACGCCCGCGCGGTGGCGTCCGCGAACGGCGGCGTGGCTTACGACCAGCTCATGGTGCTCTCGAGGCCGCGGCTGGGCGGCACCGAGGCCTTCATCAGCATCTACAACAATGACGGCTCGGAGGCCGGCGCCTGTGGCAACGGCATGCGTTGCGTGGTCCGCCGCATCTTCGAGAAGACCGGGCAGACCAGTGCGACGTTCGAGACCGCTGCGGGCCTGCTCAACGCCTGGCAGGGTCCGTCGCCCGATCTCTACACCGTGGACATGGGTGCGCCGAAGTTCGGCTGGCAGGACATTCCGCTGGCGGAAGAGTTCCGCGACACCCGCTACATCGAATTGCAGATCGGGCCGATCGACAATCCGATCCTGCATTCGCCCTCCGTGGTCAGCATGGGCAATCCGCACGCGATCTTCTGGGTCGACGACGTCGACGGCTACGATCTCGCCCGCTTCGGTCCCCTGCTGGAAAACCATCCGATCTTCCCGGAGCGCGCCAACATCACGCTCGCCCATATCGTCGATGACAAGCACATCACGATCCGCACCTGGGAGCGCGGCGCCGGTCTGACCAGGGCCTGCGGCTCGGCGGCCTGCGCCACGGCCGTGGCCGCGGCCCGGCTGAAGCGCGCCGAGCGCAATGTCGAGATCACGCTGCCCGGCGGCAAGCTCGGCATCGAATGGCGCGAGCGCGACGACCACGTGCTGATGACGGGCACCGCGACCTTCGAATATGAGGGCAAGTTCGATCCGGCGCTGTTTGCGCCGGTCGCCTGATGGCCGTCGACATCGTCACCTTCGGCTGCCGCCTCAACGCCTTCGAGGCCGAGGTAATGCGCCGCGAAGCCGAAGCTGCCGGGCTCGAAGACACCATCGTCATCAACAGTTGCGCGGTCACCAACGAGGCGGTGGCGCAGGCGCGGCAATCGATCCGCAAATTGAAGCGCGAACGGCCCGGCGCGCGCATCGTCGTGACCGGCTGCGCGGCACAGACGCAAGCGGCGATGTTCGCCGACATGGCCGAGGTCGATCGCGTCCTCGGCAATGACGACAAGATGCGCGCGTCTGCGTGGCAGGAGACGCGCAGCGCGTTGGACCTCGGCGCCTGCGAGAAGATTGCCGTCAGCGACATCATGGCTGTCAGGGAGATGGCGCCGCATCTCGTCGACGGCTATGCGAGCGGCCTGCCGCGCGTGTTCGTGCAGGTGCAGAACGGCTGTGACCATCGCTGCACCTTCTGCATCATTCCCTATGGCCGCGGCAATTCGCGCTCGGTGCCGATGGGCGCGGTGGTCGAGCAGGTGCGGGCGCTGGCGATGCGCGGCCATGCCGAGATCGTGCTGACCGGCGTCGATCTCACCAGCTACGGCGCCGACCTGCCGGGCGCGCCCAAGCTCGGCCTGCTGACGAAGCAGATTTTGCGGCACGTGCCGGAGCTGAAGCGCCTGCGCATCTCCTCGATCGATTCGATCGAGGCGGATGACGATCTGCTCGATGCCATCGCCGAGGACGCTCGGCTGATGCCGCACTTGCACCTGTCGCTGCAATCCGGCGACGACATGATCCTGAAGCGCATGAAGCGGCGGCATTCGCGGCAGGACGCGATCGCGTTCTGCGACCAGGTCCGCCGCCTGCGCCCCGACGTCGTGTTCGGCGCCGACATCATCGCGGGCTTCCCGACCGAGACGGAAGAGATGTTCTCGCGTTCGCTCGATCTCGTCGAGGCATGCGGCCTGACATTCCTGCACGTCTTCCCCTATTCGCCCCGCCCGGGCACGCCGGCCGCAAGGATGCCGCAGGTGGCGGGGCCGGCGGTCAAGGAGCGTGCGAAACGGCTGCGCGCGGCAGGCGAAGCGGCGCTGCGCAAGCGGCTGCAAGCAGAGGTGGGAAAGACGCGGCAGGTGCTGATCGAGAGCGAGGCGCAGGGCCGCACCGAGCATTACCTGCCGGTGGCGATTGCAGGCGAGCGCGTCGGCAGCGTCGTGCCGCGGACGATCACCGGCAGTGATGGCGAACGGCTGACTGCGTAGCTCGTTGCTTTTCCCTTCTCCCCTTGTGGGAGAAGGTGGCGCGAAGCGCCGGATGAGGGGTTGTTTCAGCATACGCCATTGCGAGCGGCTCGCGCGCTGAGAGATACCCCTCACCCGTCTCGCCGCTACGCGGCGAGCCACCCTCTCCCACAAGGGGAGAGGGAAAACCGTGCAACGCCGCATCCACCAAACAGAATTTACGACGCCCGCACCTGCCAGAACCGCAGCGTCCGCTTGGCATCCTCCGCCGTCATCCGCGCATAATGCGCTTGCGCTCGCGCGAGGTCCGCGGGCTTCATCGCGCCGGTGGCGAAGCGACTTTCGAGCACGGCGATGGCGGTTTCCCAGCTGAGCTGGGCGGCCTTGCACGGCACCAGGAGGCCGTCGTCGCGCAGGCTCTGCATCAGTGGACGGATCACCTCGACGGTCGAGCCGGACAAGGCGGCCAGGGCGGCGGCGGTCTCCTCGTAACGCCGCTGCCTGGCGAAGCCGAGCAGCGTCGCCTCGTTGAGCTGGCCGGTGGCTTTGAGGCCTGCGACGGCGCGCTTGGCGCCTTCGAAATCGCGAACACCCGACATCTCGCGCTCGACGCCGACGGCTATGGCGGCGATCGCGCTCTGGATCTCCTCGAACAGATGTGGCGGTGCGCGCGACAACAGGCGGGCGCGCACGGCATCGGTGGCCGAGCGCAGCAATCGGCGGCGCAGCTCCGAGGGCAGGTCGACGCGGACGCCGACGCTGACGGCAAGCTCAGGATCCGCCTCGGCTTGGGCGACCATGAGCGCGAATCCGCTCCCGGAGACGCGCGCGCCGGGATTGGCGGCGATCCTGCGGCTGACACTGGGATAGCGGCGCGCCAGCAGCGCGTCGGTGACGATCTCCTTCAGCCACCAGCGGCCGGCGATCGCGAGCAGATGCGGCTCGCCCTTGGCTGATGCGATCTTCACCAGTTCGCTGTCGTCGAGGCGGGCGGATTCCTGCAGTACGGGACCGGCGATGCGGATCTCGTCGTTGCCGGCGAGGCGGCGGATCACGGAAGGCGGCGCCTGCGCGACCGGCGCCAGCTGCGCGCTGATCTCGGCGAGCGCGATGCGTGCGCCCATGTCGGCGAGCGCGCGCAGCTCGATGGTGCCGATCAGGCGATCGAGCACGTCGTCGAACAGCGCGATCTGCTCGTCGTCGAAACTGCCGGCGGAGGTGAGGAACAGGTCGGTGACCCGGCGGGCCGTTGCCAGGCCCTTCTCCGGCGAGCCGGCGCGAATCGCGGATTCGACCTCGTCGATGATCGATAGCCCGGCCGTGGACATGACGCGTTGCTCGTCCTGAGCGAATTGACGGAAGCTTGTTCTAAGCAATCGCGATCATGAGGGACGAGAACTGAAGGTTTCGTAAACCATGGGGCGGAGAGCTTGGCGAGCTTCCGCTGCGAATGCGTTGGCCTCCCTCCCCCGCTTGCGGGGGAGGGTCGGGGAGAGGGTGTTTCCGCAACGGGACATTCCCGGGAGAAAGAACCATCACCCGCGCCTTCGGCGCGACCTCTCCCGCGAGCGGGAGAGGTGAACACCAGCGGCAGCTACTCCCCGTTCCAGCCGCAAGCCCTCAGCTTCTCGTGCATGTGCGCCGGCGCCGGCGCCACGACGCGGACCGGCTCCTTGTTCCGGGAGATCGGCACCACGATCTCGCGGGAATGCAGGTGCAGCTTCGGCTCGCCGAAGCGCGGGCCGTTGCCGTAAATGTTGTCGCCGAAGATCGGCCAGCCGGTGGCCGACGAATGCACCCGCAATTGATGGGTCCGTCCCGTCACTGGTTCCATGGCGAGCCAGGTGAAGCCGTCGCCGCGGCCCATCACTTTCCAATTCGTGACGGCCTTCTGGCCTTCCGGATCGGGCTTCTGCCACCAGCCGCGCTCGGCATTGAGCCGTCCCAGCGGCATGTCGATGGTGCCTTCGTCGTCAGTGGGGCCGCCCTCGACCACGGTCCAGTAGGTCTTGCCGATCTTGCCGTGCTTGAAGAGGAGGCCGAGCGAGGCGGTCGCCTTGCGATGGCGGCCGAGCACGAGGCAGCCGGAGGTGTCCTTGTCCAGCCGGTGGGCCAGCACCGGCGGGCGCGGCAGGCCGAAGCGCAGCGCGTCGAAGGAATCCTCCAGATTGGGACCGCCCTTGGGGCCGCGATGCACCGGCAGGCCGGCCGGCTTGTCGATGACCAGCATCAGGCCGTCGCGATGGAGCACGCGGCTCAAGATCTCGTCAGCCGTCAATTGGGGAACATCGAGCAATTGCAAGACTTTCGTTTGGAAGCGGGAACGGCTAACACGCCTCCATGAACGATACCACCTCCGAGACCCCCAAGCTGAGCTGGTGGCGCCGCCTGTCCAACGGGCTGAAGCGCACCTCGTCCTCGCTCGGGACCGCGGTCGCCGACCTCGTCACCAAGCGCAAGCTCGACCGCGCCATGCTCGACGACATCGAGGACGTGCTGCTGCGCGCCGATCTCGGCACCTCCGTCGCGGTGCGCATTGCGGATGCGGTCGGCACCGGCCGCTACGACAAGGCGATCTCGACGGACGAGGTCAAGGACGTCGTCGCCACCGAGGTCGAGAAGGTGCTGGCGCCGGTGGCGAAGCCCCTCGTGATCGATGCGGCCAGGAAGCCTTTCGTCATCCTCGTGGTCGGCGTCAACGGCTCCGGCAAGACCACCACGATCGGCAAGCTCTCGCAAAAATTCGCCTCCGAAGGCCGCAAGGTGATGCTCGCCGCCGGCGACACGTTTCGCGCGGCGGCGATCGAGCAGCTCAAGGTCTGGGGCGAGCGCACGAAGACGCCCGTCATCGCGGGCGCGCAGGGCTCGGATTCCGCAAGCCTCGCCTTCAACGCGCTGACGGCGGCCAGGGAGCAGAACATCGACGTGCTGCTGATCGACACCGCCGGGCGTCTGCAGAACAAGGCCGAGCTGATGAACGAGCTCGAAAAGGTCGTGCGCGTCATCCGCAAGGTGGATGACACTGCGCCGCATGCCGTGCTGCTGGTGCTGGACGCCACCGTCGGCCAGAATGCGCTGTCGCAGGTCGAGGCGTTCCATCGCACCGCCGGGGTCACCGGCCTCGTGATGACCAAGCTCGACGGCACCGCGCGCGGCGGCATCCTGGTGGCGCTCGCCGAGAAGTTCAAGCTGCCGGTGCATTTCATCGGCGTCGGCGAAGGCGTCGACGATCTCGCGCCCTTCACCGCGCGTGATTTCGCCCGCGCCATCGCCGGAATCGAGTCATAGGTTTCTTTCGTCATCCCCCGCGAAGGCGGGGGATCCAGTATTCCGAGTCGCCTGTGGTCTACAATCGGCGGCACGGCGTACTGGATGCCCCGCCTGCGCGGGGCATGACAGCAACAAAGGTCAGGTAATGGACAAGACCCAGCCGCATCCGCTGTTCAAGCTGGCGACCGAGCTCGGTCCGCTGCTCGTGTTCTTCTTCGTCAACGCGAAGTTCAACCTGTTCGCCGCGACCGGGGCCTTCATGGTGGCGATCGCAATCGCGATGGTCGCGTCCTACGTAGTGACGCGCCACATTCCGATCATGGCGATCGTGACGGGCGTGATCGTGCTGGTGTTCGGCACGCTCACCCTGGTGCTGCACGACGAGACCTTCATCAAGCTCAAGCCGACCATCATTTACGGCCTGTTCGCGGCGATCCTCGGCGGCGGCCTGTTGTTCGGCCGCTCCTTCATCGCCGTGATGTTCGACCAGGTGTTCAACCTGACGCCGCAGGGCTGGCGCATCCTCACGCTGCGCTGGGCGCTGTTCTTCGCCGGCATGGCGGTGCTGAACGAGATCATCTGGCGCACCCAGAGCACGGACTTCTGGGTGAACTTCAAGGTGTTCGGCGTCACCCCGCTGACCATGATCTTCGCCATCGCCCAGATGCCGCTGACGAAACGCTACCATCTCGAGCCGGTGTCGCTGGAGAGGAGCGAGGCCGAGGCGGGGGACATCAGCAAGGGCTGACGGTCCCGTGTCCCGGACGCGCGAAGCGCGAGCCGGGACCCAGTCTCTTTCCAAACGTGACGTCGTGGTGACATGGGCCCCGGCTCTGCAGGCGCATCGATGAAGGATCGCTGCGCTGCGTCCGGGGCACGAGATGGCTTACGAGCCGGCCTTCAACGCCTTCTCCATCTGCGGCATCAGCACCGTCCGCAGATTGTCCGGCGTGATCGGGCCGACCAGCTTGTAGACGATGGTGCCCTCGGGGCCGACGACGAATGTCTCCGGCACGCCGTAGACGCCCCATTCGATCGAGGCGCGGCCGTTGGCGTCGACGCCGACACGGCTGAACGGGTTGCCGTAGCGGCCGAGGAAGCGGCGCGCGTTGTCGGCGGCGTCTTTGTAATTGATGCCGACCAGCTGGAAGCGTTTGTCCTTGGCGAGCTCGGTCAGCAGCGGCGCCTCGTCGTGGCACGGCACGCACCAGGACGCCCACACATTGACGAGGCTGACCTTGCCCTTGAACGCGGCGGGATCGAGGCCCGGCACCTGCGCGCCGTTGTCCTGCAATCCCGCGAGCTCAGGCAAAATGGTCTGCGGCGCCGGACGGCCGATCAGCGCCGAAGGAATCCGTGAGATATCGCCGCTGCCGAGCCGGAACCAGAACAGCAGCGCAAGGCCGATGAAGGCGATCAGCGGCAGCACCATCAGGAAGGTGCGGCGCTGCGGCGCCGCGGAGGCGGGTTGATCGCTCATCGCAGGTCCGTCGCACTGCGGCCGGACCGGCGCGTGATGCCGCGCTCCTCCAGCTCGCGCAGGCGCTGGGTCTGATTGCGATAATCGAGCGCGATCCAGCCGATCAGGATCGCGACCACGAACGCCGCCGCCGCATAGGACGTCACGATGAAGGATGCATAGGGACCGAGCGACATCATCATGCGGCCCCGACTTCGTTCGCATTTTGCCCGTGCGAGCCGGCGCCCATCTCGCTCGAGAATGCGACGCGGCTCGCCTGCATCATCTGCAGGGAGCGGACCCGGCGGCGCAGGATCTCGTTGCGCATCGCCGCCAGATGCAGCGTCACGAACAGCAGCGTGAACGCGACCGCCATCACCAGCAGCGGAATCAGGAACGATTTGTCGAGGGCCGATCCGCCCATGCGCATCACCGAGGCCGGCTGGTGCAGCGTGTTCCACCAGTCGACCGAGAATTTGATGATCGGCAGATTGAGCGCGCCGACCAGGGTCAGCACCGCGGCGGCGCGTGCCGCGCGCGAGGGATCGTCGACCGCGCGCCACAGCGCCATCAGGCCGAGATACATCAGGAACAGGATCAGCACCGAGGTCAGCCGCGCATCCCATTCCCAATAGGTGCCCCACATCGGCCGGCCCCACAGCGAGCCGGTAAGCAGCGCCAGGAAGGTGAAGGCGGCGCCGATCGGAGCAGCCGCCTTGGCGGCGACGTCGGCGAGCGGATGCCGCCACACCAGCGTGCCCAGCGAGGCGATGCTCATGACGCCCCAGACGAACATCGACAGCCAGGCGTTGGGCACGTGGATGAACATGATCTTCACCGTCGCGCCCTGCTGGTAGTCGTCGGGCGCGAGCGCGGCTTGATAGAGACCGATCGCGAGCAGGACGACGGTCGCGGCCGCGAGCCACGGCAGGACCCGCGCTGTCAGCGCGAGGAACCGCGTGGGGTTGGCGAGGTCGATCAGTGACATGGTACCCTGATAATCATCGATGGCCGCTCAGGCAATCAGCACGAAAGCGCGGGGCGAAAGTTGATCGGGGTCAAGGCCGGTCGCGTGCATCTCAATCGAGCCCGTGGCGCAGGCTCGCTGCAGCTGCGAAGGGACCGATCACGAGGCTGACCAGCGACAGCGCGCACAGGATCGAGAACGGCGCGCCGAACGTCATCGGGCCGACGATCACGGCCTGCGAGGCCGCAACCCCGAAAATCAGCACCGGAATCGACAGCGGCAGCACCAGCACCGCCATCAGCAGGCCGCCGCGGTGCAGCGTGACCGCCAGCGCCGCGCCGATCATGCCGGTGAACGTCAGCGCCGGGGTGCCCGCCAGCAGCGTCAGCGCCACCGCCCCGGTCGCGACCATGTCGAGGTTGAGCAGCAGGCCGAGCACGGGGGTTGCGACAATCAGCGGCAGGCCCGCCGCCAGCCAATGCGCCAGCGCCTTGGCGGCGCAGGCGAGTTCCAGCGGGGTCCGGCTCATCGTGATCAGGTCGAGCGAGCCGTCCTCGTGGTCGGCCATGAACAGCCGGTCCAGGGTCAGCAGGCTCGCCAGCAGCGCGCCGAGCCAGAGGATGGCCGGCCCCAGCCGCGACAGCAGCGCCAGATCCGGCCCGACCGCGAACGGCATCAGCACCACCACGGTCAGGAAGAACAGCACCCCGATCAGCGCCCCGCCGCCGACGCGGAGCGCGATCCGGATGTCCCGGCGAATGAGGGCAGACAGGGCGGTCATGGGGTGGCTCCGGCGCGCCCCAGGGGCGGTGCGCTCCCTCCCCCGCTTGCGAGGGAGGGCCGGGGAGAGGGTGTCTCGACGACGAAGGCTCCCCCAGAGGAGAGAGGCGAGGGAACGGAGAGGCCGGTGCCCAGCCGCTCGGAAAGCTGAGGGTGCAGGGAAATCACGCCGCACCCCCGATCCGCAGCTCCCGCGATTCGATCCCGAGCGGGGCATGGGTCGCCGCGACGATGAGGCCGCCGCGCGACAGGTGCTCGCGCATCAGGCCGCCAAACATGTCCTGGCCGGCAACGTCTAGCGCATTGGTGGGCTCGTCCAGCAGCCAGACCGGGCGGCGGACGGTCAGCAGGCGGGCCAGCGACAGCCGGCGGCGCTGGCCCGCCGAGAGGAAGCCCGCAGGCAGATGGGTGGCATGGTCGAGCCCGACGGTGGCGAGGGTCGCGGCGGCGTCACCGCGCTCGCCGCCCAGGAAATCAGCCCAAAAGGTCAGGTTCTCCGCCACGCTGAGGGCCGGCTTCAGGGCATCGCGATGGCCGAGATAATGGCACTGCTCGGGCAGCGTCAGCTCGGCATCGCCGCCCGCGAGCGCGATCTGGCCGCCCGCCGGCACCAGCAGGCCCGCGATCAGCCGCAGCAGCGAGGTCTTGCCCGAGCCGTTGCGGCCGACCACCGCCACGGCCTCGCCGGAGACCGCGGCGAAATCGAGCCCGGCAAACACCTGGCGGCCGCCCCGCACGCAGGCAACTCCCTGTCCGGAGAGCCGCATCTCGCCTCGTTTCAATTCACTCAAAGCCGGGCCTCAGGAAAACTTGGGGTAGCGCATGGGAATTTTTGGCTCGCGATTGCTGCGGCACGATTGTGGCTGTGGCGGTGCGGTTAGAAAGCTTCTATAAGCCCGGAACTACTTGATGCAGCAACTCAACCTGCCCCTGCAAGCGGCCCAGCCTGATACGCTGACGGTGTTAAGATACCCTGCCGGGTATAGCTAACAATTGGGATTCCTACATGACCTCGCTCGACAGCTTCAAATGCAAAAAGACCCTCAAGGTCGGCGCCAAGACCTACGTCTATTACAGCCTGCCCACGGCCGAGAAGAATGGTCTGAAGGGAATTTCCAAACTCCCCTATTCGATGAAGGTGCTGCTCGAGAACCTGCTGCGCAACGAGGACGGCCGTTCGGTCAAGAAAGAGGACATCGTCGCCGTCTCCAAATGGCTGCGCAAGAAGTCGCTGGAACATGAGATCGCGTTCCGCCCGGCGCGCGTGCTGATGCAGGACTTCACCGGCGTGCCGGCGGTGGTCGACCTCGCCGCGATGCGCAACGCGATGCAGAAGCTCGGCGGCGATGCCGAGAAGATCAATCCCCTGGTGCCGGTCGACCTCGTCATCGACCATTCCGTGATCGTGAACTTCTTCGGCGACAACAAGGCCTTCGGCAAGAACGTCACCGAGGAATACAAGCAGAACCAGGAGCGCTACGAGTTCCTGAAGTGGGGCCAGAAGGCGTTCTCGAACTTCTCGGTGGTGCCGCCCGGCACCGGCATCTGCCACCAGGTCAACCTGGAATACCTGGCCCAGACGGTCTGGACCAAGAAGGAGAAGATGACGGTCGGCAAGAAGACCGGCACCTTCGAGGTCGCCTATCCCGATTCGCTCGTGGGCACCGATTCCCACACCACCATGGTCAACGGCCTGGCCGTGCTCGGCTGGGGCGTCGGCGGCATCGAGGCGGAAGCCTGCATGCTCGGCCAGCCGCTGTCGATGCTGCTGCCCAACGTCGTCGGCTTCAAGCTGAAGGGCGCGCTGAAGGAAGGCGTCACCGCCACCGACCTCGTGCTGACCGTGACGCAGATGCTGCGCAAGCTCGGCGTGGTCGGCAAGTTCGTCGAGTTCTTCGGCCCCGGTCTCGACCACCTCTCCGTCGCCGACAAGGCCACCATCGCCAACATGGCGCCTGAATACGGCGCGACCTGCGGCTTCTTCCCCGTGGACGCCGCCGCGCTCGACTATCTCAAGACCTCCGGCCGTGCCTCGGCGCGCGTTGCGCTGGTGCAGGCCTATGCCAAGGCGCAGGGCCTGTTCCGCACCGCCAAGTCGCCCGATCCGGTGTTCACGGAAACGCTGACCCTCGACCTCGGCGACGTCGTGCCGTCGATGGCCGGCCCGAAGCGCCCCGAAGGCCGCATCGCGCTGCCGACCGTCGCGGAGGGCTTCTCGCTTGCGCTCGGCAGCGAGTACAAGAAGGCCGAGGAGCCCACCAAGCGCTTCCCGGTCGAAGGCAAGAACTTCGACATCGGCCATGGCGACGTCGTGATCGCCGCGATCACCTCCTGCACCAACACCTCAAATCCGAGCGTCCTGATCGGCGCCGGCCTGCTGGCGCGCAACGCCGCGGCGAAGGGCCTCAAGGCCAAGCCGTGGGTGAAGACCTCGCTCGCCCCGGGCAGCCAGGTGGTCGCCGAATATCTCGCCAATTCCGGCCTGCAGCCCTATCTCGACAAGGTCGGCTTCAACCTGGTCGGCTTCGGCTGCACCACCTGCATCGGCAATTCCGGTCCGCTGCCTGAAGAGATCTCGAAATCGATCAACGACAACGGTGTGGTCGCGGCCGCCGTGCTCTCCGGCAACCGCAACTTCGAAGGCCGCGTCTCGCCGGACGTGCAGGCGAACTACCTGGCCTCGCCGCCGCTGGTCGTTGCCTATGCGCTCGCCGGCAGCGTCACCAAGAACCTCGCCACCGAGCCGCTCGGCGAGGGCAAGGACGGCAAGCCGGTGTACCTGAAGGACATCTGGCCGACGACCAAGGAGATCAACGCCTTCATGAAGAAGTTCGTGACCGCGTCGATCTTCAAGAAGAAGTACGCCGACGTGTTCAAGGGCGACACCAACTGGCGCAAGATCAAGACGGTCGAGAGCGAGACCTATCGCTGGAACATGTCTTCGACCTACGTGCAGAACCCGCCCTATTTCGACGGCATGAAGAAGGAGCCGGAGCCGGTCACCGATATCGTCGAGGCGCGCATCCTCGCCATGTTCGGCGACAAGATCACCACCGACCACATCTCGCCGGCCGGTTCGATCAAGCTCACCTCGCCCGCGGGCAAGTATCTCAGCGAGCACCAGGTGCGTCCTGCCGACTTCAACCAGTACGGCACGCGCCGCGGCAACCACGAAGTGATGATGCGTGGCACCTTCGCCAACATCCGCATCAAGAACTTCATGCTGAAGGGCGCCGACGGCAACATTCCGGAAGGCGGCCTCACCAAGCACTGGCCCGACGGCGAGCAGATGTCGATCTATGACGCCGCGATGAAGTACCAGGAAGAGAAGGTGCCGCTGGTGGTGTTCGCCGGTGCCGAATACGGCAACGGCTCCTCGCGCGACTGGGCGGCCAAGGGCACGCGCCTGCTCGGCGTGCGCGCCGTGATCTGCCAGAGCTTCGAGCGCATCCATCGCTCCAACCTCGTCGGTATGGGCGTGCTGCCGCTGACCTTCGAGGAAGGCACCTCCTGGTCCTCGCTCGGCCTGAAGGGCGACGAGAAGGTCACGCTGCGCGGCCTCGTCGGCGACCTCAAGCCGCGCCAGAAGCTGACCGCGGAGATCGTCTCCGGCGACGGCTCGTTGCAGCGCGTTTCGCTGCTCTGCCGCATCGATACGCTGGACGAGCTCGACTACTACCGCAACGGCGGTATCCTGCACTACGTGCTGCGCAAGCTCGCGGCGTAAGCGCGGATTTGTGAACAATGGCTCACTGCGAAGTGAGTAGAAGCCCAAACGAAGGCGGCCTATCACAAGGCCGCCTTCGCGCGTTTGCGGCACGCTTCGGATCGGCCCGCCCGGCGAAAAGCTTCGCATCGGACGGACAGGCGTGCCGTGCCCGTAAGACTACGGTGACCATCAGGCGATAGAATCCTTCCCTATGAGTGACGGTGTGTGACGTTCGACATGACAGCAATGACGGCTTCTCATCTTTCGCGTTGGTCTGGTGCGCTCTGGTCGGGAGCTCTCGGCATCTGTGCCATCGTCGCCGTTATCCGGCCCGCCGAGGCTGAACCCCGTGCCGTCGTCGAACTGTTCACCTCGCAGGGCTGCTCGTCCTGCCCGCCCGCCGACCAGATCATCGGCGATCTTTCGAAAGACCCGTCGATCATCGCGCTGAGCATGCCGATCGATTATTGGGACTATCTGGGCTGGAAGGACACGCTGGCGGATTCGCGTTTCTCGGCGCGGCAGCGCGCCTATTCGCGCATGCGTGGCGACCGCGAGGTCTACACCCCGCAGGTCGTGGTCAACGGCTCCACCCATGTCGTCGGAAACGATCGTGCCGGCATCGAGAATGCGATCGGCAAGGCCACCAAGGGTACGGGCGTGATGAGCGTGCCGGTGACCATGTCGCTCGCGGGCAAGCAGATCAACGTCTCGGTCGCCGCGAGCAACGAGCCGGCCGTCTCGCGCGGCGAGGTCTGGATCTGCTCGATCGCCAAGTCGGTGCCGATCGCGATCACCCGCGGCGAGAATCGCGGGCAGCAGGTCACCTATCACAACGTGGTGCGCAACCTGCTCAAGGTCGGCGACTGGACCGGGCGTCCGGAAAGCTGGACGGTGCCGATCGAGAACCTCACGCGCGACGGCGTCGATGGCGCTGTGGTCTACGTCCAGGACGGCAGCCGCGAACGACCGGGCCCGATGCTGGGCGCGGCGTACACGTCGCTGCATTGAAGAGCGCGCTTCGAATCTTTGAGTCGAACATATTCTCAATCCTCATGGTGAGGAGCGCACCCTTGCGCGCGTCTCGAACCATGCAAGGCCCCCGCCGGTGCAGCTCGGGCCTGTCATCTTCGAGACGCCGCGCAAGTGCGCGGCCCTCAGGATGAGGCGAGAGAGTCTTGCCTCGGATGCTTGGAGAGACGGTCGCACGTCGCCAGCAACATCCCGGCACAAACAAAAAAGGACCAACTTGCGTTGGCCCTCCTTGTGGCGCGTACAGACCCGATCCTGTTCGACCCCGGGGGGCTGGGGGCTGAGGAATCCGGAACCGAAAGGACCGGGTCAACGCACGTGAATCTTCTCGCAATGCAGGGCGGCAGTCGCTAGGCGGAAAAGCGGCGATACTATGATTCCTGCTAACGATCCCGTGACGGTTTGCCGCGACAGAGTTCCACCTTTGCGTGTGGGAGGAGTCGCGACGGATTCGACCGGTTGAAAGCAGGCGCCGGGTTCCATCGAGGGCCCTTGCGGCGAAGAACGGTTGGCGCAATCATGCCCTTGTCATGATCCGGTTCCGGGGACGGTTCGCGGACCGGGTTAAGTGGTGCGATGAGGAGGCTCTCCATGAGTCTGATGTCGGAGGATGCCGATCCGAGCGAGCAGCGCGCGGCGGCGCGCCCCGCCGCCGTGAATGCGCAACAGAGCAGGGTGACGTTCAACCGGCTTGAGCTGAACCGTATCCTTAATCTCTACGGCCGCATGGTCGCCGACGGTGAGTGGCGCGACTACGCCATCGACTTCCTGAAGGACCGCGCCGTTTTCTCGGTCTATCGCCGCGCCTCGGAAGTGCCGATCTATCGTATCGAGAAGGATCCGCGCCTGGCGCGCAAGCAGGGCATGTACAGCGTGATCTCGGCGACCGGCCTGATCCTGCGCCGCGGCCACGAGCTGGAGCGCGTGCTGCTGGTGATCGATCGGAAGCTGGCGGTGGTGTGACGGCAGTCCCGTAGCCCGGATGGAGCGCAGCGCAATCCGGGGCCGCTGTGTCGGCGGATGGACCTGTCCCGGATTGCGCTGCGCTCCATCCGGGCTACAAGCTGAGCCTATTTCGTGGGCACCGTTCTCGCGCCCTCGCCGAGGTCGCGCTGCATCATCACCGTATCCAGCCAGCGGCCGAATTTCAGCCCAACATTGGGATGCGTGCCGATCATCCTGAAGCCGCCCCTGGTGTGCAGGCCGATCGAGCCGGCATTGGCGGAATCGCCGATCACCGCGATCATCTGGCGAAAGCCGCGCGCCTCGCATTCGGCAACCAGCCGCTCGAGCAGCAACGTGCCGATGCCGCGGCGGTGGAACGATGGATCGAGATAGATCGAGTTCTCGACCGTGAAGCGATAGGCCGGCCGCGGCCGGTAGGCGCCGGCATAGGCGTAGCCGGCCAAGCGTCCCTCGAGGATGGCGACGAAATAGGGATAGCCGCCGTCGATCAGCGTGCGGTAGCGGCGCGTCATCTCCGCGAGGTCGGGCGGCTCCAGCTCGAACGTCGCGGTGCCCTCGCGGACGGCCTGCTGGTAGATGGCGGTGATGGCGGGAAGGTCGGCCTCTTGCGTGGGCCTGATTTCGGGTGCGGACATGGGAGGAAGATTAAAGTCTTCCCGCGGCCGCTGGAAGGGGCTCCGCCGCCTCCGCCCCCATCATTGCGAGCATAACCTCCTCCGCCGTCATTCCCCGCGAAGGCGGGGAATCTAGTACGCCGCGGCCTCTCGGTCACTCGCGACTGCCTCTGGAATACTGGATCGCCCGCCTTCGCGGGCGATGACACTGTGCATGTGGCTCTACCGCGCCCTCCAAACAAAAACCCCGGCCTCGCGGCCGGGGTTCGTGTCGTTCGCTCTGGTCCGTCGCCTACTCGCGCTGGCCGAGCAGCTGCAGCAGCAGCGTGAACAGGTTGATGAAGTTCAGGTACAGCGACAGTGCGCCGGTGATGGCCGCACGCTCTGCGATGTCACCGCCGGCCGAGGCATAGCCGTAGATGTAGTCGTTCTTCAGCCGCTGGGTATCCCAGGCGGTGAGGCCCGAGAACACCAGCACGCCGACCACCGACACGATGAACTGCAGCATCGAGCTGGCCAGGAACAGGTTCACCAGGCTGGCGAGAACGATACCGATCAGGCCCATGAACAGGAACGAGCCCATGCCGGTGAGGTCACGCTTGGTGGTGTAGCCATAGAGGCTCAGGGCACCGAAGGTGGCCGCGGTGATGAAGAACACCCGCACGATCGAGGTGTGCGTGAACACCAGGAAGATCGACGACAGCGAGATGCCCATCAGCGCCGAGAACACCCAGAACAGGATCTGGGCGGTCGAGGGAGCCAGACGGTTGATGCCCGCCGAGATCACGAACACCATCGCCAGCGGCGCGAGCATGAACAGCCACTTCAGGGGGCTGACGAACATCGCGTAGCCGAACGGCGTCAGGAACAGCTTGCCGACGCGCACCGCGTCCGGCGTCGCGACGTCGGTCACGGCAGCCATGTAGACGCCGAGCGCGGCAAGGCCGGTGATGGCCAGGCCGATGGTCATGTAGTTGTAGATGCGCAGCATGTAGGCGCGCAGGCCGGCATCGACCGTCGCGGCGTCAACACGCCCGGCGGCCCTGCCGAAAGGAGAAGCGTAGTTACGGTCTAGGTCCGACATGGTCGAATTCCCGTTGGTTGGTCCGGTCCGGCACGAGGGTCGCCATGCCGCCGGTTCGTCAAATTCTATCTCGGATACCGACGCCAGCCGGCTAAATTTTGGCTAACGATCCGGACTCCGAACCCATTCGATATGTGGGAAACTAACACATCCGCTGCAACCTTCCACGCGCGGCTGAATGTCGCCCTTGGCGGCAATCCTGACGCGAACCTGACGAGCAGTCGTGGTTAATCGCGGGAATCGTGCGATTCCGCATCGGTGAGGGCATCCGCTACCATTTGTCACAAATTCCGCAACACCGTGGCGGGCTTTTTGTTCAACGCCAGCAGCGTGCCCGCGAGCCCGAGCCCGACGGTGACCACGAGCGCGGCCGCCACGACCCCAGCCGCGCTGCCGGCCTGCCAGACGAAGCTGAGCGTCATCAGCCGCGTCACGATCATCCAGGCCGCGACGCTGCCGGCGATCACCCCGAACAAGGCGGTGGCCAGCCCGATCAGGAGGTATTCGAGCGCATAGGCGCCCAGCAGCCGCAGCCGCGTCGCGCCCAGCGTCTTCAGGATCACGGCATCGTAGACCCGGTGGCGATGACCGGCGGCAAGCGCCCCGCCCAGCACCAGGATCGCCGAGATCAGGGTCACCGCGCTGGCGCCGCGAATCGCCAGCGCCAGATTGGTCACCACCGAGCCGACGGTCTCCATCACCTCGCGCACCCGCACGCTCGTCACCATCGGATAGGCGTCGGCCACCTGCCTGATGATCTTGCCGTCGGCTGCGGCATTTCCGCCCGGTTCCGTCAGCGTCGCGATATGGGTGTGCGGCGCGCCCTTGAAGGCGTTCGGCGAGAACACCAGGACGAAGTTGATGCCGAGCCCCTGCCAGTCGATGGTGCGCAGATTGCCGATCCTGGCCGGGATGTCGCGGCCGAGCACGTTGACCACAATCTCGTCGCCGAGCTTGAGGCCCAGTCCGTCGGCGATCTTCTTCTCCATCGAGACCAGGGTCGGGCCGGAATAATCGGCGCTCCACCATTCGCCCTCGACCACCTTGGAGCCTTTCGGCAGCTCGCCGGTATAGGTCAGGCCGCGGTCGCTCTGCAGCACCCATTCGGAATCGGCGGACGGCTTGAGCTCTTCGGCACGCAGCCCGCGCGCGGCGACGATGCGCCCGCGCAGCATCGGGACGTCCTCGACCTTCGCGCCGGGCGCGATCTTGCGGAGATAATCGTCGAACGGTGCGGCCTGCCCACTCGGAATGTCGATGAAGAAGAACGACGGCGCCTGATCGGGGAGGGCCGCGAGGAACTGCCGCCGCAGATTGCCGTCGATCTGGGTGATGGTGACGAGCACCGCGAGCCCGAGCCCCAGCGACAGCACGACCGAGGGCGTCAGCGCGCCCGGCCGGTGGATGTTGGCGATCGCGAGCCGCAGCATCGGCAGCCGCGTCCGCGGCAGCCGCCGCGCGATCGCCATCAGCAGGGCGGCGATGCCGCGCAGCAGCGCGAACACGACGACCGAGGAGGCCACGAACACCGCGGCGATGCGCTTGTCGAAGGAGAGCCCGATCACCACGGTGATGAGCAGGGCGATCACCACGCCCATAAACACGAGATAGCCCGCGCGCGGCCGGTGCCATTCCGAGCTGACGGTATCGCGGAACAAGGCGGCCACCGGCACGTCGTGGACGCGGCCGAGCGGCCACAGGCCGAAGGCCAGCGCGGTCAGGAGGCCGTAGACGAACGACAGCGCGAGCTCGTCGGCATGCACGGCTGGCACCACCGGCAGCGGCAGCAGCTTGCCGAACAGGCCGACGATGGCAAAAGGCATGGCAGCGCCGAGCGCAAGGCCGATCACCGAGCCGATGCCCGCGAGCACGAGAACCTGCGCCAGATAGATGCCGAACACGTCGCGGCCGGTGGCGCCGACGGCCTTGAGGGCCGCGATCACCTCGATCCGGCGGTCGATATGGCTCTTCACCGCATTGGCGACGCCGACACCGCCGACCAGCAGCGCGGCGAGCCCGACCAGCGTCAGGAACTGGGTGAAGCGGTTGATGTTGCGTTCGAGCTGCGGCGAGGCGTTGGAGCGGCTGCGGATCTCCCAGCCGGCCTGCGGCGCGGCGCTCCGCGCATCCGCGATGAAGGCTTCGGTGGCGCGCTCGTTGTTGGCGGCTTCAGGCAGCTTCACCCGGTAGACCCAGCGCACCAGGCTGCCGGGCTGGATCAGGTCGGTAGCGCGTAGGCCGGCCTGGCTGATCAGGAAGCGCGGGCCGAAGCCGATGCCGCCGGCGAGCTTGTCGGGCTCGGCTTCGACCGTCGAGCGGATCTGGAAGGTCGCCGAGCCGATCGTGACACGGCCGCCGATCTTCAGCGACAGGCGCGCCAGCAGGGTCGGATCGGCGGCCGCGCCGAACGTGCCGTCGCGCTCCGCGAGCAGGTCGGACATCGCCAGCTGTGGCGCCAGCGTGAGCTGGCCCAGCATCGGATAGGTGTCGTCGACCGCCTTCATCTCGACCAGGGCGAGCTGGCCGTCGGCCGCGCGCGCCATGCCGCGCAAGGTGGCGGCGGTCGACACCGTGCCGCGCGAGCGCAGGAAGGCAACCTCCTCGGGTCTGGCTTCGCGCTGGAACAGCACGAAGGAGACGTCGCCGCCGAGCAGCGTGCGGCCCTCGCGGGCAAGGCCGTCGGAGAGGCTCGCCGACACCGAGCCGACGCCGGCGATCGCCATCACGCCGAGCGCGATACAGGCGATGAAGACGTAGAAGCCGCGCAGGCCGCCGCGCAATTCGCGTAGCGCATAACGCAGCGACAGCGCGACGCCGTTCGGCTTCGCAAAGGGCTCGGCCGCCGTGCTCATGCCGGCGCAGTCTGCGTGTCGATGCGGCCCGAGCGCAGGCGGATCACCCGATCGCAGCGATGCGCCAGCGAGGAATCGTGCGTCACCAGCACCAGGGTCATGCCGCGCTCGGCGTGCTTGCTGAACAGGAGATCGACGATCTGTTGTCCGGTGGCCTCGTCGAGATTGCCGGTCGGCTCGTCGGCGACGAGGATGGCGGGATCGGGCGCCAGCGCGCGGGCCAGCGCGACACGCTGCTGCTCGCCGCCCGAGAGCTGCGTCGGATAATGATGCAGGCGGTCGCCGAGCCCGACCGATTGCAGCTCCTCTGCCGCGCGGCGCGCGGCATCGGGATTGCCGGCAAGCTCGAGCGGCACCGCGACGTTCTCCAGCGCCGTCATGGTCGGGATCAGATGAAAGGACTGGAAGACGATGCCGACCTGCCGGCCGCGAAAGCGAGCCAGCGCATCCTCGTCGAGGGCATTGAAAGGCGTGCCTGAGACCACCACCTCTCCGCTGTCAGGACGCTCCAGCCCCGCCATCACCATCAGCAGCGTGGATTTGCCCGAGCCTGACGGGCCGATCAGGCCGACCGTCTCGCTACGGCCGACCCGCAAGCTGATATTCTTGAGGATGTGAACGCGTGCCGCGCCCGTGCCCAATGAGAGATTGACGTTGGAGATGGCGATGGTGTCCGCCGACGTGACGGCGAGCGAAGAGGGATCGATGCGAGTGTCCATGGTCCGGTCATATGGCAACTCCGATAGCGCGGTCGAGAGGCGTTACGGATTGTTCATGCACATAGCCGTGTTGATGCTCGCCTTCATGACAATGGCGAACCCGGCCTGGGCGGACGCGACAAAGCCGATCAAGCTCGTCGTGCTCGGCGATTCCCTGAGCGCCGGCCTCGGCCTGCCGGCTCAGGACGCATTCCCCCAGAAGCTAAAAAAGGCTTTGCAGGCCAAGGGCATAGCAGTGGACATGACCAATGCCGGGGTGTCCGGCGACACCACTTCCGGCGGCCGCGACCGGCTCGACTGGTCCGTCCCCGAGGGAACCGACGGGGTCATCGTCGAGCTCGGCGCCAACGATGCCCTGCGCGGCATCGCTCCCGATCTGGCGCGCGCCGCGCTCGCCGACATCGTCCAGCGGCTCAAGGCGCGCAAGATCGCGGTGATGCTGTGCGGCATGCTGGCGCCGCCGAATTACGGCGCCGATTATGCCGCGCGATTCAATTCGATTTATCCGGATCTGGCGAAACAATTCGACGTGCCGCTCTACCCCTTCTTTCTGGAGGGCGTTGCGGCCGACGCCAAGCTCAACCAGCCCGACGGCATTCATCCGACCGCTGAAGGAGTCGACATCATCGTCGGCAACATCATGCCCGCCGTGCAGGCATTCGTTGGCACGATCGCTGAGCAACGGCGTTGAAAGCAGGCAGCGCGATCAGTAATTCCCAGGGTTTTACCGGGGTGAGGCGCGGCATGCTTCGCAGAGTCACACAACTGCGATAGGAATCAGGGTACCGGTGATTCGTCGCCGGCTCTAATTTGGATATGATCCTGCTCGGGGATCGTACCCAAGCATCGGGAGTGCGAAACGATGCCGCGTTTGTTCACGGGTCTGGAAATTCCGGCCGAGATCGGCCAGGCGCTTTCCAACTTGAGAGGAGGCCTTCCCGGCGCCCGCTGGATCGATCCCGAAAATTATCACGTCACCTTGCGCTTCATCGGCGATATCGACGGCGTCTCCGCCAACGAGATCGCCTCGATGCTGTTTCGCGTCGACCGCAAGCCCTTCGAGGTCAAGGTGCAGGGCCTCACCAGTTTCGGCGGCCGCAAGCCACGCGCCGTCGTCGCGACCATCGCGCCGAGCAAGCCGCTGATGGAATTGCAGGCCGAGCTCGAACGCATGATGCAGCGGATCGGCCTCAATCCTGAAGGCCGCAAGTTCATTCCCCATGTGACGCTGGCCCGGCTGCACGATGCCACCGACCGCGACGTCGCCGACTATCTCTCGCTGCGCGGCTATTTCCCGAGCAAGGCGTTCATGGCCGAGCGGTTCGTGCTGTTCTCCTCGCGCGCCTCGACCGGCGGCGGCCCTTACGTTGTCGAGGACGCCTACGAGCTGTGCGAGTAGCAATCGCTCTCGTGCCCCGGACGCAGTGCGCCACGCAGCGGCACTGCTGAGCCGGGGCCCATCGCTCCAAGATCGGTGTACGAAACAGTGGGTCCCGGCTTTGCGCAGCATCACACCGGACGATGCTTCGCATCGCCGGGAGTGCCGCAGCGCGTCCGGGACACGGAACGCATAGCGCCCCGCACCAATTGACGGCTTGCAATTTCCGCCGGTCTCTGGCGGTAAAGGGCCATGCTCTCGACCCCCAGTTCCCCCTTCAGCGATGCCTATCAGGCCCAGATCGCCTCCGGCGCGATCGAGGCCGATGCTGCGCAGGCGGAGGTCGCCGAGGCCTATGCCGCGCTGGACCTGCGGCTGGCGACCTACAGCCCCAAACGCAAGCAGGGCCTGCTCAGCCGCCTGTTCGGCGGCGGTGACAAGGATGATGTGCCGCGCGGGCTCTACATCCATGGCGAGGTCGGCCGCGGCAAGACCATGCTGATGGATCTGTTCTTCCAGCACTCCGATGTCGAGCACAAGCGCCGCGCGCATTTCCACGAATTCATGGCCGACGTGCATGAGCGCATCTACGACTATCGCCAGAGCATCGCGCGCGGCGAGATCGCCGACGGCGACGTCATCGCACTGACCGCGAATGCGATCTTCGAGGAGAGCTGGCTGCTCTGCTTCGACGAATTCCACGTCACCGACATCGCGGATGCCATGATCCTGGGACGGCTGTTCGCCAAATTGTTCGAGCTCGGTACCGTCGTGGTCGCGACCTCCAACGTGGCGCCTGACGATCTCTACAAAGGCGGCCTGAACCGGTCGCTGTTCCTGCCCTTCATCAAGCAGATCACCGACCACATGGACGTCGCGCGGCTCGATGCGCGCACCGACTTCCGGCTGGAGAAGCTGCAGGGCGTGCCGATGTGGCTGACGCCGGCCGATCGCGATGCGGACGCTGCGCTCGATCGCGCCTGGTCGCGGATGTCGGGCGGCGCCAAATGCCGCTCGCGCGACATTTCGATCAAGGGCCGCATCCTGCACGTGCCGTGCTCCGCTCACGGCGTGGCGCGGTTTTCGTTCGCCGACCTCTGCGAGAAGCCGCTCGGCGCATCGGATTACCTCAGGCTGGCGCACGATTATCACACCATCCTGGTCGACCATATTCCAGTGATGGATTTCTCCCAGCGCAACGCCGCCAAGCGCTTCATCACGCTGATCGACACGCTCTATGACAATGCGGTGAAGCTGATGGCCTCGGCCGACGCCAACCCGATTTCGCTGTACCTCGCCCATGAGGGCACTGAGGCCATGGAATTCAAGCGGACCGCCTCGCGCCTGATCGAGATGAGCTCGGAATCCTACCTGGCGCTGGCTCACGGCCGCAAGGATTCCACCGCCAGCGGCTCCACCAAGGGCCTGGTAGAGACTTAAGTCCTATTTGTGCCAGCGCTGTCATTCCGGGGCGTCGCGAAGCGGCGAGCCCGGAATCCATTTCTCAGCGCGCTCCGCCGCGATGGATTCCGGGCTCGCGACTTTCGTCGCGCCCGGAATGACAGGGCTGCGTGCCCGCGGCCGCGCCAAGCCCGACAATTGGGCATTGGGCGACTTGAACGGGGGAGGCGAAAGGGATAACCACCCGTCTCAGTTTTCCCCTCCTTACGTGTCTAAAGGACAGGCTCACATGGCGCGCGACAAGATTGCTTTGATTGGCTCCGGTCAGATCGGCGGAACGCTGGCTCACCTCATCGGCCTGAAGGAACTGGGCGACGTCGTGATGTTCGACATCGCCGAGGGCGTGCCGCAGGGCAAGGCGCTCGACATCGCGCAGTCCTCGCCGGTCGATGGCTTCGACGCGCACTACACCGGCGCCAATTCCTACGAGGCGCTCGACAATGCCAAGGTCTGCATCGTCACCGCCGGCGTGCCGCGCAAGCCCGGCATGAGCCGCGACGACCTGCTCTCCATCAACCTCAAGGTCATGGAGCAGGTCGGTGCCGGCATCAAGAAGTACGCGCCCGACGCCTTCGTCATCTGCATCACCAACCCGCTCGACGCGATGGTCTGGGCGCTGCAGAAGGCTTCCGGCCTGCCGCACAAGAAGGTCGTCGGCATGGCCGGCGTGCTGGATTCGGCCCGCTTCCGCTACTTCCTGGCCGACGAGTTCAACGTCTCCGTTGAAGACGTCACCGCCTTCGTGCTGGGCGGCCATGGCGACACCATGGTGCCGCTGGTGAAGTATTCCACCGTTGCCGGCATTCCGCTGCCCGACCTCGTCAAGATGGGCTGGACGTCGCAGGCGCGCCTCGACGAGATCGTCGACCGCACCCGCAACGGCGGCGCCGAGATCGTCAACCTGCTCAAGACCGGCTCGGCCTTCTACGCGCCGGCCGCCTCGGCAATCGCGATGGCCGAGAGCTATCTGCGTGACAAGAAGCGCGTGCTGCCCTGCGCCGCCTACCTCAATGGCGAGTACAGCGTGAAGGACATGTATGTCGGCGTGCCCGTCGTGATCGGCGCCAAGGGCGTCGAGCGCGTCGTCGAGATCGAGCTTGCCGGCAAGGATCGCGAGGCCTTCGACAAGTCGGTCGGTGCCGTGCAGGGTCTGGTCGATGCCTGCAAGAAGATCGCACCTGATCTTCTCGGCCGCTGAGGCGCAAACAATCCCGCCGAAGATCGAAACCCGGTCTTCGGCGGTTTCACTTCCGCACCCCACTGACCGGGGTGGGGTTCCGGTTTCGGCAGAGATCTCGATGTCAAAGAATCCGGGTTGCAGTTCCTGTGGTATATGGTATGCCAGCCACAAGACTGAGGCGGGCCCATGGGGTCACCGCCCGCGGGTTCAGGGAGCGACCATATGAATATCCATGAATATCAGGCCAAAGCGCTGCTGCATGAATTCGGCGTTCCGATTTCGCGCGGCGTAGCGGTTCTCAAGGCCTCGGACTCCGACGCCGCAGCAAAGAAGCTTCCCGGCCCGGTCTGGGTGGTGAAGAGCCAGATCCATGCCGGCGGGCGCGGCAAGGGCAAGTTCAAGGAAGCGTCCGCCGGGGACAAGGGCGGGGTCCGCATCGCCAAGTCGGTGGAAGAGGTCAACGAATTCGCCAAGCAGATGCTGGGCGCCACGCTGGTGACCGTGCAGACCGGCCCGGCCGGCAAGCAGGTCAACCGCCTCTACATCGAGGACGGCTCCGACATCGACAAGGAATTCTACCTCTCGATCCTGGTCGACCGCGAGACCTCGCGCGTCTCCTTCGTGGTGTCGACCGAAGGCGGCGTCAACATCGAGGACGTCGCACACAACACGCCCGAGAAGATCGTCACTTTCTCGGTCGATCCCGCCACCGGCATCATGGGCCATCACGGCCGCACCGTGGCGAAGGCGCTGAATCTGTCCGGCGATCTCGCCAAGCAGGCCGAGAAGCTCACCGCGCAACTCTACGCCGCCTTCGTCGCCAGGGACATGTCGATGCTGGAGATCAATCCGCTCGTCGTCACCAAGCAGGGTGAGCTCCGCGTGCTCGACGCCAAGGTGTCGTTCGATGACAACGCCATGTTCCGCCATCCCGAGATCGCGGTGTCGTTGCGCGATCTGACCGAGGAAGACGCCAAGGAAATCGAGGCGTCGAAATACGATCTCAACTACGTCACGCTCGACGGCGACATCGGCTGCATGGTCAACGGTGCCGGTCTCGCCATGGCGACGATGGACATCATCAAGCTTTACGGCATGGCGCCGGCGAACTTCCTCGACGTCGGCGGCAGCGCCAGCAAGGAGAAGGTCGCCGCCGCGTTCAAGATCATCACCGCCGATCCCAACGTGAAGGGCATCCTGGTCAACATCTTCGGCGGCATCATGAAGTGCGACGTGATCGCCGAGGGCGTCACGGCGGCGGTTCGCGAAGTCGGCCTCAGCGTGCCGCTGGTGGTCCGCCTCGAAGGCACCAACGTCGAGCTCGGCAAGAAGATCATTCGTGAATCCGGCCTCAACGTGGTGCCGGCCGACAATCTCGACGACGCCGCGCAGAAGATCGTGAAGGCCGTCAAGGGAGGCTAACGCCATGGCCCAGGACCATCTCGCCGCATCATCCCCGCTTCCCGAGCATGCGCGCCTCGCCGCGTTCGCCGGCGAATGGGATGGTGAGGAGATGGTCTTCCCGTCGCGCTGGACGGCGGGCGGGCCGGCGACCTCGCGCACCGTCGCGCGCATGGATCTCAACGGGTTCTACCTGATCCAGGACTCGGTCCAGATGCGCGATGGCAAGCAGATCTTCGCCACCCACGGCATCTTCAGCTACGACCGCGACGACCGGACCTACAAATTGTTCTGGTACGACTCGCTCGGCTACACGCCGCCCTCGCCCGCCTCCGGCGGCTGGGTCGGCAAGACCCTGACGCTGGTGCGCGGCTCGCTCCGCGGCAATGCGCGCCACGTCTACGAGATCATCAACGAGGATTCCTACTCGTTGAAGATTCAGTTCTCGCCGGACGCGGAAGGCTGGGCTGACGTGCTCACCGGCGTCTACCGCCGCATCCACTGACCACTCACTCGTTAGTTCGCGAAAGCAGACCTCATGTCCATCCTGATCGACAAGAACACCAAGGTCATCTGCCAGGGCTTCACCGGCAAGAACGGCACCTTCCATTCCGAGGCCGCGATCGCCTATGGCACCAAGATGGTCGGCGGCACCTCGCCAGGCAAAGGCGGCTCGACGCATCTGGGCCTGCCGGTGTTCGACACCGTGCGCGAGGCGCGCGAGAAGACCGGCGCGGATGCGTCGGTGATCTACGTGCCGCCCCCGGGCGCGGCGGATGCGATCTGCGAGGCCATCGACGCCGAGATCCCGCTGATCGTCTGCATCACCGAGGGCATTCCCGTCCTCGACATGGTGCGGGTGAAGCGTTCGCTGCTCGGCTCCAAGTCCCGCCTTATCGGGCCGAACTGCCCGGGCGTCATGACCGCCGGCGAATGCAAGATCGGCATCATGCCCGCCAACATCTTCAAGACCGGCTCGGTCGGCATTGTCTCCCGTTCGGGCACGCTGACTTACGAAGCCGTGTTCCAGACCTCCCAGGAGGGCCTCGGCCAGACCACCGCGGTCGGCATCGGCGGCGACCCGGTCAAGGGCACCGAATTCATCGACGTGCTGGAAATGCTGCTGGCCGATCCCAAGACCGAATCGATCATCATGATCGGCGAGATCGGCGGTTCGGCCGAGGAGGATGCCGCCCAGTTCCTCAAGGACGAGGCCAAGCGCGGCCGCAAGAAGCCCATGGTCGGCTTCATCGCCGGTGTCACCGCCCCTCCCGGCCGCCGCATGGGCCATGCCGGCGCGATCATTTCGGGAGGCAAGGGCGACGCCGGTTCCAAGACCGAGGCGATGAAATCGGCAGGGATTACAGTGTCTCCCTCGCCCGCCCGGCTCGGCCATACGCTTGCCGAAAAGTTGAAAGGCTAATTCACTTCTTCGTGCTTTTCCGGGCGAAGTTTCGCAGCAAATAGGGTAAAGGGTGCCTGTCGCGCCGAGCCTCTGCCGGGGAGCTCGGTGCCAGCGCCGTTTGTTATGCGCGAACCGAAATCGCCAGGAACTCCAGTATGTCTCGCCAGGACGCGAACGCAGCCTTTGCCTTGTCATCATTTTTGCAGGGCACCAACGCCACCTACATCGACGAAATCTACGCCCGCTACGAGAAGGACCCGTCCTCGGTCGACGCCGAATGGCAGGAGTTCTTCAAGAGCCTCAACGACCAGCCGGCTGACGTCCGGAAGAACGCGGAAGGCCCGTCCTGGGAGCGCGACAACTGGCCGCTGACGCCGCAGGACGATCTCACCTCCGCTCTCGATGGCAATTGGGCCGAAGTCGAGAAGGCGGTCGGCGCCAAGATCGCCGCCAAGGCGCAGGCCAAGGGCGGTGACAAGGGCGCGAGCCTCTCCTCCGCCGACCTGCTCCAGGCGACGCGCGATTCCGTCCGCGCCCTGATGCTGATCCGCTCCTACCGCATGCGCGGTCATTTCCATGCCAAGCTCGATCCGCTCGGCATCGAAGCCCAGCGCAACCGCGAAGAGCTCGATCCGCGCACCTACGGCTTCAGCGAAGCCGATTTCGACCGCAAGATCTTCCTCGATCACGTGCTCGGTCTCGAATACGGCACCTTGCGCGAGATCACCGCGATCTGCGAGCGTACCTACTGCCAGACGCTCGGCGTCGAGTTCATGCACATCAGCAACGCCGCGCAGAAGGCGTGGATTCAGGAGCGCATCGAGGGGCCCGACAAGGAGATCTCGTTCACCCGCGAAGGCCGCAGGGCCATCCTGATGAAGCTGGTCGAAGCCGAAGGCTTCGAGAAGTTCTGCGACACCAAGTTCACCGGCACCAAGCGCTTCGGTCTCGACGGCGGCGAGGCGCTGATCCCGGCGCTGGAACAGATCATCAAGCGCGGCGGCAATCTCGGCGTGAAGGAGATCGTGCTGGGCATGCCGCATCGCGGCCGCCTCAACGTGCTGACGCAGGTGATGGGCAAGGCGCACCGCGCCCTGTTCCACGAATTCAAGGGCGGCTCGGCCAATCCCGACGCGGTCGAAGGCTCTGGCGACGTCAAGTATCACCTCGGCGCCTCCTCGGACCGCGAGTTCGACGGCAACCGCATCCATCTGTCGCTGACCGCCAACCCCTCGCATCTCGAGATCGTCGATCCCGTCGTGCTCGGCAAGGTGCGCGCGAAGCAGGACCAGCACGGCGATCCGCCCGATATGCGCATCTCCGTGATGCCGCTGCTGATGCACGGCGACGCCGCGTTCGCAGGTCAAGGCGTGGTCGCCGAGTGCTTCGGCCTGTCCGACCTGAAGGGCTACCGCACCGGCGGCTCCGTGCACTTCATCGTCAACAACCAGATCGGCTTCACCACCTATCCGCGTTATTCTCGTTCTTCGCCTTACCCGTCGGATGTGGCGAAGATGATCGACGCGCCGATCTTCCACGTCAACGGCGACGATCCGGAAGCCGTGGTGTTCGCGGCCAAGGTCGCGACGGAATTCCGGCAGAAATTCCACAAGCCCGTCGTCATCGACATGTGGTGCTACCGCCGCTACGGCCACAATGAGGGCGACGAGCCGGCGTTCACCCAGCCGGTGATGTACAAGCGCATCGCGGCCCATCCCTCGACCCTGACGCTCTACTCCAAGCGCCTGATCGCCGAGGGCGTGGTCACCGAGGGCGAGGTCGACAAGCTGAAGGCCGACTGGCGCGCCCGGCTCGATGCCGAGTTCGAGGCCGGCACCTCCTACAAGCCAAACAAGGCCGACTGGCTCGACGGCAAATGGGCGGGCTTCAAGATCGCCGACCAGGAAGAGGACGCCCGCCGCGGCGTCACCGGCGTCGATCTGCCGATCCTGAAGGACATCGGCCGCAAGATCACCAAGGTGCCGGACGGCTTCCGCGTCCACCGCACCATCCAGCGCTTCCTGGAGAACCGCTCCAAGGCGATCGAGAGCGGCAACGGCATCGATTGGGCAACCGGCGAGGCGCTGGCGTTCTGCACGCTCTTGAACGAGAACCACCATGTCCGCCTGTCCGGCCAGGACTGCGAGCGCGGTACCTTCTCGCAGCGCCACTCGGTCCTGATCGACCAGGAGGACGAGAGCCGCTACACCCCGTTCAACCATCTCGGCGGCGAGCAGGGCCATTACGAGGTCATCAACTCGCTGCTGTCGGAAGAGGCCGTGCTCGGCTTCGAATACGGCTATTCGCTTGCCGAGCCGAACACGCTGACGCTGTGGGAAGCCCAGTTCGGCGACTTCGCCAACGGCGCGCAGGTCGTGTTCGACCAGTTCATCTCCTCGGGCGAGCGCAAATGGCTGCGCATGTCCGGCCTCGTCTGCCTGCTGCCGCACGGCTATGAGGGCCAGGGACCGGAGCATTCCTCGGCGCGCCTCGAGCGTTTCCTGCAGATGTGCGCCGAAGACAACATGCAGGTGGTCTACCCGACTACGCCGGCGAACTACTTCCACGCGCTGCGCCGCCAGCTGCATCGCGAGATCCGCAAGCCGCTGATCATGATGACGCCGAAGTCGCTGCTGCGTCACAAGCGGGCGGTGTCGCGTCTGGAGGAGCTGGCGAAGGGGACGACCTTCCACCGCATCCTCTATGATGACGCCCAGATGCTGCCGAACGAGGCCATCAAGCTCGTCCCCGACGAGAAGGTCCGCCGCATCGTGCTGTGCTCCGGCAAGGTCTATTACGACCTCTACGAGGAGCGCGAGAAGCGCGGCATCGACGACATCTATCTGATGCGCGTCGAGCAGCTCTATCCGGTGCCGCTGAAGGCGCTGGTGGCCGAGCTGTCGCGCTTCAAGAAGGCCGAAGTGGTGTGGTGCCAGGAAGAGCCCCGCAACATGGGTGCCTGGCACTTCATCGAGCCCTATCTGGAATGGGTGCTGAACCAGGTGAACGGCGCGAGCCGGCGTCCGCGTTACGTCGGCCGCGCCGCTTCCGCTGCGACCGCCACGGGTCTGATGTCCAAGCATCAGGCGCAGCTGAAGGCGTTCCTGGACGAAGCACTGAGCTGAGAAGTTTTTAAGACGCTGTCATCATGCCCCGCCCCAGTGCGCAAGCGCGCACTAGGCGGGCGATGACACTTGAATTCCTGTCCGCGACTGCGATCCCTTAAGGAAAAGACCATGACTGAAATTCGTGTGCCGACGCTCGGCGAATCCGTCACCGAGGCCACCATCGGCCGCTGGTTCAAGAAGGCCGGCGATCCCGTCGCCGTCGACGAGCCCCTCGTGGAGCTCGAGACCGACAAGGTCACTATCGAAGTGCCCGCGCCCTCCGCCGGCACGCTGAGCGAGATCATCGCCGCCGATGGCGCGACCGTTGCGGTCGGCGCGCTGCTCGGCCAGATTACGGAAGGTGCCGGTGCAGCCAAGCCGGCCGCCGCGCCGGCGAAGCCGGCTGCTGCTCCCGCACCCGCTGCTGCAGCTCCGGCCGCTGCCGCTGCCCCGAAGGCGCCGCCGGCCGATGCGCCGCTCGCGCCCTCGGTGCGAAAACTCTCCGCCGAGACCGGCATCGACGCCTCGACCGTTCCGGGCTCCGGCAAGGACGGCCGCGTCACCAAGGGCGACATGCTGGCCGCGATCGAGCGGGCGGCCTCGGCGCCGACCCCGGTTAACCAACCCGCCGCCGCCGTGCAGGTCCGCGCGCCATCGCCGGCCGATGACGCAGCCCGCGAAGAGCGCGTCAAGATGACCCGGCTGCGCCAGACCATCGCGCGCCGCCTCAAGGACGTGCAGAACACCGCGGCCATGCTGACGACCTTCAACGAGGTCGACATGACCAACGTCATGGCGCTGCGCGCGCATTACAAGGACGCGTTCGAGAAGAAGCACGGCGCCAAGCTCGGCTTCATGGGCTTCTTCACCAAGGCGGTGGTGCAGGCGCTGAAGGACATCCCGGCGGTCAACGCCGAGATCGACGGCACCGACCTGATCTACAAGAACTATTATCACATCGGCGTCGCCGTCGGCACCGACAAGGGTCTCGTCGTCCCCGTGGTGCGCGACTGCGACCACAAGTCGATCTCCGACATCGAGAAGAGCATCGCCGATTTCGGCCGCCGCGCCCGCGACGGTCAGCTCAAGATCGACGAGATGCAGGGCGGCACCTTTACCATCACCAATGGCGGCATCTACGGCTCGCTGATGTCGACCCCGATCCTGAACGCGCCGCAGTCCGGCATCCTCGGCATGCACAAGATCCAGGAGCGCCCGATGGTCGTCGGCGGCAAGATCGAGGTCCGCCCGATGATGTACCTGGCGCTGTCCTACGATCACCGCGTCATCGACGGCAAGGAAGCCGTCACCTTCCTGGTTCGCGTCAAGGAGAGCCTGGAAGATCCGGCGCGCCTGGTGCTCGACCTCTGATTCCTGATGCTCTGCGAGCGCCGTCGCCAGGCGCGACGGCGCGTGTCGAACCATGGAGGCTGACGTGACGGATAAGGTCGTTGTCATCACCGGCGGCAGCCGCGGCATCGGGCGGGCGACCGCGATCGCGGCGGCCGCGCGCGGCTACCGGGTCGTGGTCGGCTATGCCAGCAACAAGAAGGCTGCCGACGAGGTGGTGGCGCAGATCGAGGCCAGCAACGGCAAGGCCGTTGCGGTGAAGTGCGATGTCGCCGAGGAGCGCGACATCATCGACCTGTTCAAGCAGGCCGACAAGTTCGGCACGCTAGGGGCGCTCGTCAACAATGGCGGCATCGTCGGCACCAGCGGCGTACGCGTCGACGAGATGTCGGCCGAGCGCATCCAGCGCGTGCTGGCGGTCAACGTCACGGGTTCGATCCTCTGCGCGCGCGAGGCGGTGAAGCGGATGTCGACCCGGCACGGCGGCGAGGGCGGCGTGATCGTCAATCTGTCGTCGGTCGCCGCCAGGCTCGGCGCGCCCAACACCTATGTCGACTATGCCGCGTCCAAGGGCGCGATCGATTCCTTCACCACTGGCCTCGGCTATGAGGTCGCCGGCGAAGGCATTCGCGTCGCGGGCATTCGCCCCGGCCTGATCGATACGGAAATCCACGCCTCGGGCGGCGAGCCCGACCGGCACCATCGCCTGGCCCATATGGTGCCGATGAAGCGCGTCGGCACCGCCGACGAGATCGCGAACGCCATCCTCTGGCTGATGTCGGACGAGGCCTCCTACATCACCGCAGCCACTCTCGATGTGTCCGGCGGACGCTGACGCGCCGCGCGGACGCTGACACAATCTCATCACGCTAAACTTACGGGACTTCTCTCATGGCTACCTACGATCTCGTCGTCATCGGCACTGGACCTGGCGGATACGTCTGCGCGGTGCGCGCCAGCCAGCTCGGCATGAAGGTCGCCGTGGTCGAAAAGAACGCCACCCTCGGCGGCACCTGCCTCAATGTCGGCTGCATGCCGTCGAAGGCGCTGCTGCACGCCTCCGAGATGTTCGAGGAGGCCGCGCACTCCTTCGCCAAGATGGGCGTGTCGGTGTCGGCGCCGAAGCTCGATCTTCCGGCGATGATGAACTTCAAGCAGCAGGGCATCGACGGCAACGTCAAGGGCGTCGAATTCCTGATGAAGAAGAACAAGATCGACGTGCTCAAGGGCACCGGCAAGATCCTCGGCACCGGCAAGGTCGAGGTTTCCGCCGACGGCAAGTCCCAGGTGGTCGAGACCAAGAACATCGTGATCGCCACCGGCTCCGACATCGCGCGCCTCAAGGGCATCGAGATCGACGAGAAGCGCATCGTGTCGTCCACCGGCGCGCTGTCGCTGGACAAGGTCCCCGGCAAGCTCCTGATCGTCGGCGCAGGCGTGATCGGCCTCGAGCTCGGCTCGGTCTGGCATCGCCTGGGCGCCGAAGTCGTCGTCGTCGAATTCCTCGACCGCATCCTGCCCGGCATGGACGGCGAGATCGCCAAGCAATTCCAGCGCATCCTGGAAAAGCAGGGCTTTGCATTCAAGCTCGGGGCCAAGGTCACCGGCGTCGATACCTCCGGCAAGACGCTGAAGGCGACGGTCGAGCCCGCCGCCGGCGGCGCCGCCGAGACGCTGGAGGCCGACGTCGTGCTCGTCTGCATCGGCCGCGTGCCCTACACCGACGCGCTCGGGCTCAAGGAAGCCGGCGTCGCGCTCGACAATCGCGGCCGCGTGCAGATCGATCCGCACTTCGCCACCAACCTGAAGGGCGTCTATGCCATCGGAGACGTCGTTGCCGGCCCGATGCTGGCGCACAAGGCCGAGGACGAAGGCGTTGCGGTGGCCGAGATCATTGCCGGCCAGGCCGGCCATGTGAATTACGATGTGATCCCGGGTGTCGTGTATACCTCGCCGGAAGTATCCTCCGTCGGCAAGACCGAGGAGGAGCTGAAGCAGGCGGGCGTGGCCTACACCGTCGGAAAGTTTCCGTTCACCGCCAACGGCCGCTCCAAGGTCAATCAGACCACTGACGGCTTCGTGAAGATTCTCGCAGATGCGAAGACCGATCGCGTGCTCGGCGTGCACATCATCGGCCGCGAAGCCGGCGAAATGATCCACGAGGCCTGTGTTCTCATGGAGTTCGGCGGCAGTGCGGAAGATCTCGCGCGCACCTGCCACGCCCATCCGACCCGCTCGGAGGCCGTCAAGGAAGCCGCGCTTGCAGTCGGCAAGCGGGCCATCCATATGTAGCCACGCCCGGCGCCGAATCGGGCGGGAAACACATGCTGCGCCGCCTTCTTCAACCGCTCTGGGTCCTGCTTGCGATCATCTTCCTGATCGAAGCCTGGCTGTGGGACCATCTCGAGCCGATCGTTGCCAGGATCGTCGCGGCCATCCCGCTGGCGCGCTTCAAGCATTGGCTGACGGAGCGCGTCAATGCGCTGTCGCCGGCCATGACGCTGATCGTGTTCGCCGTCCCGGTCGTGCCGCTGTTTCCGCTCAAGCTGGTCGGCCTCTGGCTGCTCGCACACCAATACTGGACCAGCGCGGTCTTCATGATCGTGTTCGCAAAGCTGGTCGGCGTCGGCGTCACCGCCTTCGTGTTCGACGTGACGCGCCACAAGCTGCTGGAGATGCACTGGTTCGAGCGGATCTACGACCTGGTGCTGAGGATCCGCGCCAAGGCCGCCGAGCTGGTCAATCCGATCAAGCAGCGCATCCGCGAGCTGATCGCCGGCAACGGCGAGGGATGGTCGTCACGGACGCTGCGCATGATCCAGCGCTTCAGGAAGAGCGTGCATCAGGCGCGGTGACACACACTCAGCGTCATTGCCCGCGAAGGCGGGCAATCCAGTATTCCACCAGCGGGCGTGATTGAACCGAGAGGCTGCGGCGTGCTGGATGCCCCGGTCAAGCCGGAGCATGACACTGCTGTGCGGTTTCAAGCGTGCGCGACGGCGCACCTCCTAATGCAAATGCAAAAGATGCGGCCACCACAGGCCGAGCGCCGTCATGAACAGGCCGGCAATGGTCAGCACGCCGCTGACATAGGCCAGCGCGAGCATGCCGGTGATGATGGTGGCCGAGGCCAGCACGATGCCGATCTGGAACGCGGCCGAGGCCAGCTCGAAATGATGGTATTTCGCGGTTGCCTCGTCGCGCGCGTGCTCGGCGTGCTTGGCCTTCTCGGCGAGCTGCTCGGTGCCTTCGCCGGTCTCGGGCTCGGAGCGGTAGCGCGCCGCCGTCCTGGCCCAGTCGTCGATCTGCTTCTGCACCGCGGGCTTCTGCGCCTCGTCGGCGGCGGCGAGCGCGAGCTTGCCCTGTTCGCCTGCGGTCACCACCACGGTGCGGCGGATGCTCTTGGCCTGGAAGAACGCCCAGAGATTGGCGGCCTCGACGTTCTTGCTGATCGATTCGGTCTGCGCGCCCTTGCCGAGCGTCTCCGAGATCGCCAGGAACAGCGCCAGCACCGCGATCAGGAGCGCGATCTTCTTGTTCGAGCCGGACGCGTGTTCGGCGTGCTCGGCGTGCTCCATGCTTTCGTGTGCGCCCATGATGTCTCTCCTGCCTCGGTTCCGCAACGATTGAACCAACCGCGCGGCCTGCGCAAGAGGGAGCGAAGTTATGACGTCAGTATGTCAGCCACTCTCGTGTCCCGGACGCGGCGCGGCGTGTAACGCTGCGTCCGCGGCACGAGAGCTCGTCAAGTGTCACCGCCGCGGATGTGCGCTCGCGTAGACTTCGAGCAGACGCTCGGAATCGATGCCGGTATAGACCTGCGTGGTCGACAGCGAGGAATGGCCGAGCAATTCCTGGATGGCGCGCAAGTCGCCGCCGCGCGAGAGCAGATGCGTGGCGAAGGAATGGCGCAGCGCGTGCGGGGTGGCGCTGTCGGGCAGACCGAGCGCGCCGCGCAGACGCTCCATCGCCAGCTGGATGATGCGCGGGCCCAAGGGCCCGCCGCGCGCGCCGACGAAGATCGGCCCCTCCGCCGGCAGCGGATAGGGGCACATCGCGACGTACTCCTGCACCAGCTCGAGCACGTTCTGCAGCACCGGCACCATGCGGGTCTTGTTGCCCTTGCCGGTCACGACCAGCACGTCGCCCTCGCCGGGGCGCGGCACCTCGCGGCGCTTCAACCCCAACGCTTCGGAGATGCGCAGGCCGGAGCCGTACAGCAGCGCCATCACCGCGGCATCGCGTGCCAGGATCCAGGTCTCGCGGTCCTCGCCGGCGCGCTCGTCGGCATCGGCCAGACGTTTTGCGGACGCCATCGGCAGCGGCTTCGGCAGGCTCTTGGCCACCTTCGGCGCGCGAATCGCGGAGAGTGCGCCGACCTTGCCCTTGCCCTCGCGCTCGAGGAAGCGGCCGAACGAGCGCAGCCCCGCGAGCGCACGCATCAGGCTGCGGCCGGCGATGTCGTCGGCCCGGCGCATCGCCATGAAGGCGCGCACATCGGTGGCTTCCAGCGCGGCGAAACGCTCGAGCGTGACGCGCTCGCCCCAATGGGCACAGAGGAAATCCAGGCATTGCCGCAAGTCGCGGCCATAGGCCTCCAGCGTCTTCGGCGACAGCCGCCGCTCGGCGCCGAGATGCGACAGCCAGCGCGTCATCTCCTGCGCGATCGAGGGATCGGCGCTGGCGAGCTCGAGTCTTGGGGCGGCTGCTTTGCTCATGCGCTCTGGACGGAATGATTCCGCACAGTATATCGCATCACACTCGTTTATCGTTCGCTAAGGTCGCCCCCGGACGCTAGCCTTCGCACCCCCGGGTTCCGATTCTCCCGCAAAGACCGTTGATGGATCATTCGTCGCGCAGCAACGCCGCCCCCACCAACGCGACCGGCATGGTCGACGTGCTGGTGCCGGTCGCGCTCGACCAGACCTATTCCTACAAGGTGCCGCGCGGCATGGAGCTGAAGGCGGGCGATCTCCTCAGTGTGCCGCTCGGGCCGCGCGAGGTGCTGGCCGTGGTCTGGGGCGAGAACGCCAATCCGGATCCGCGCCTGCACAACCGCCTCAAGGAGGTCAGCGAGAAGCTCGACATCCCGCCGCTCAAGCCGGAGCTGCGCCAGGTGGTCGACTGGGTCGCCAATTACACGCTGAGCCCGCGCGGCATGGTACTGCGCATGTGCCTGCGGATGGGCGACAATCTCGGTCCTGAGCGGGTGCGTCCCGGCGTGCGCCTGACCGGCGATCCGCCGAAGCGGTTGACGCCGGCGCGCCAGCGCGTGATCGAGCTGCTGTCGGACCGGCTGCTGCACGGCAAGTCGGAAGCCGCCAAGGAGGCCGGCGTCTCCTCGGGCGTGATCGACGGCCTCGTCGACGAAGGCACGCTCACGGTCGAGCCGATGCCGCCGCCGGCGCCGCCCCCGGCGCCCGATCCGGATTTCGGCCGGCCGGATTTTTCGCCGCTGCAGCGGGCCGGCGTGGACGCGATGCGCGCGCTCGCCGCCAACGGCACCTTCCACGTCGCATTGCTCGACGGCGTCACCGGCTCGGGCAAGACCGAGGTCTATTTCGAGGCCGTCGCGGAAACCATCCGCCGCGGCAGGCAATCGCTGATCCTGATGCCGGAGATCGCGCTCACCGGACAGTTCCTCGATCGCTTCGCGCAGCGCTTCGGCGCGCGGCCGATCGAGTGGCACTCCGAGCTCACCCCGCGCACGCGCGCGCGCAATTGGGCGGCGATCTCCTCGGGCACCGCTCCGGTCGTGGTCGGGGCGCGCTCGGCGCTGTTTCTGCCTTACGCCGATCTCGGCCTGATCGTGGTCGATGAAGAGCACGACCAGGCCTACAAGCAGGACGAGGGCGTGCATTATCATGCCCGCGACATGGCGGTGGTGCGCGGGCACATCGCCAAGATCCCGGTGGTACTGGCCTCGGCGACGCCCTCGGTCGAGTCCGAGGTCAATGCGCGCAAGAACCGCTATCAGCGCATCGCGCTGCCCTCGCGCTTTGGCGGCCAGCACATGCCGCATATCGAGGCCATCGACATGCGCCGCGAGCCGCCCGCGCGCGGCCGCTTCATCTCGCCGCGGCTGGCCGGCGAGATCAGGACCGCCATCGAGCGGCGCGAGCAGGCGCTGCTGTTCCTCAATCGCCGCGGCTATGCGCCGCTGACGCTGTGCCGCGCCTGCGGCCATCGCTTCGCTTGCACCATCTGCGATGCCTGGCTGGTCGATCACCGCTTCCGCCAGCGCCTGGTCTGTCACCATTGCGGCTTCTCGATGCCGCGTCCGCACATCTGTCCGAATTGCTCGGCCGAGGAATCGCTGGTTGCGGTCGGGCCCGGCGTCGAGCGCCTGCAGGAAGAGGCGGCCGCGCTGTTTCCGCAGGCGCGCACCATGGTGCTGTCGAGCGATCTCGTCACCTCGATCGAGACGATGCGAAGCGAGCTCGCCGAGATCGCGGAGGGCCGCGTCGACATCATCATCGGCACGCAGCTGGTGGCCAAGGGCCACAATTTTCCGCGGCTCAACCTGGTCGGCGTGGTCGATGCCGATCTGGGCCTGTCCAACGGCGATCCGCGCGCGGCGGAGCGCACCTGGCAATTGCTCAACCAGGTGATCGGCCGTGCCGGCCGCGAGCAGGGCCGCGGCGTCGGCTACTTGCAGACCCACCAGCCCGATCATCCCGTGATGCGGGCGCTGATCGCCTGCGACCGTGAGGCCTTCTACGACAGCGAGATCGAGCTGCGCGAGAAGACGCTCTATCCGCCGTTCGGCCGGCTCGCCAGCCTGATCATCTCCGCCGGCGATCGCCCGAGCGCCGAAGGTCTCGGCCGCCGTCTGGTCGCGCTGGCGCCGCGCGACGAGCGCGTCGTCGTGCTCGGGCCCGCGGAAGCGCCGCTCGCCGTGATCAAGGGCCGCTACCGCTTCCGCATCCTGGTGAAATCGGCGCGCAATTTCGACCTGTCGGATTACTTGCGCAACTGGCTCGCGGTCTGCCCGAAGCTATCAGGCAATCAAAAGCTCGAAATCGACGTCGATCCGCAGAGTTTTTTGTAGTCGTCATTCCGGGGCGCGACGAAGTCGCGAGCCCGGAATCCATCGGCGGGCATGACGTGCGGTGAAATGGATTCCGGGCTCGCGCTGCGCGCGCCCCGGAATGACAGAACGTAAAAAAGCCCGCGGTCCCCCAAGACCGCGGGCTTGTTTCAGGCGCGCATCAAATTGATGGAAACTGCGCGCGTTGACGTGAGGCGCGGCTGGCGCCTTAGGAGACGACTTCCGCGGTGACGCGGCCGACGCCGCGACTGGTGAGGCCGATGGCGCGGGCGGCACCCGTGGAGAGGTCGAGAACCCGGCCGCGGATGAACGGGCCGCGATCATTGATGGTGACGACGACGCTCTGGCTGCCATGGGTGACGCGCAGCTTGGTGCCGAACGGCAGCGAGCGGTGCGCCGCGGTCATGGCGTTCTGGTTGAAGCGCTGGCCCGAGGCAGTCTTGCTGCCGGACTCGTTGCCGTAAAAGGAGGCCATGCCGGAGAAGCTGCGGCCGCTGCCCGAGGTCGGATTCATCGACGCATTGGCGTTGCGCCAATCGGAGCTCGCATTGGTATCGGCCTGGGCGTGATGGCGGTGATGATGCTTGTGGTGGCGGGATTTGGCGGAAGCTTCGGTGGCAGTTCCACCGATCAGGAGAGTTGCGGCAACGAAAGCGATCGCCGTACGCGGCCGGGTCACAAAGCCCAGCGTCTTCAAAGACAGCATTTATTGGTCCCTAAGCTAGTATTGCCACATATGTGGCAAGTGGAGCCCCCATCAATTTGTGAGCGGTCTGGCGTTTCGATTCCCAATGCGGCGTGAATTGGGCAGTAAATCCGTTCTGTGTCGTCATGAAACATCTTGTTACTCGAACAAGATATTCATCTCATATTCGCTAATCTTCGCACTTAACGATTTATTAACCTATGGATTACTCACGAATACTGTAAAGCGAAGTCATCCCTTCCGGCGTTTAGAATTGGGTAAGTATTCGGCGAGTGAAGCTGTCGGTGCGGGATTCACGGCTCAGCAATCCGTGTTCATGGCCGCTATGCACTGGGGGCAGGAACCAATCCGGGCGGAGCGGCCAACCCTGCCAATTCCGCGACCGGGAAGATCGCCATCCAAGTCCTTGATCGAGTCCTGCTCCGATCGCCGAACCGGACAAAAGATGTCGCAGCGTGCGACGAACTGGCGACAGAACCTCGTGCCTTTACTTTGGCGTCATGTTGCACCTGCGCGCCTGCTATGTTAGCAAAGCCGCGATTTTAACGAGCCCGGCACGTCCCGTGCTGGTCGAAAATCGAAGTCCCGCTTGAATTCCAAGGGCTTGGATCGCTAGGCGCCGCTTCGTGGCGACGGTTTTTCCCTTGCGAGTTTGACAGCAAAAAGAGCGCGTCTGTGGCTGCAGAAGATACCTCCGTTTCCGGTGTGTCCGGCCGTTATGCAACGGCCTTGTTCGACCTGGCCCGCGATCAGAAAGTGGTCGATGAGGTCAAAGCCGATCTCGAGAAATTCGAGGCCCTGCTGAACGAGAGCGCCGATCTGAAGCGTCTCGTCCGCAGCCCGGTGTTCGCCGCCGACGCCCAGTCCAAGGCCCTGTCGGCCGTGCTGGCCAAGGCCGGCATCGCCGGCATCTCCGCCAATTTCCTCAAAGTGCTGACCGCCAACCGCCGCCTGTTCGCGGTGGCGGACGTCATTCGCGCCTATCGCGCCCTCGTCGCCAAGTTCAAGGGTGAGACGACGGCCGACGTCACGGTGGCGGAAGCGCTCTCTGACAAGAATCTCGACGCCCTCAAGGTTGCCCTGAAATCGGTGACCGGCAAGGACGTCGCGCTGAACGTGAAAGTCGATCCCGCGATCATCGGTGGCCTCGTCGTCAAGCTGGGCAGCCGCATGGTCGATGGTTCGCTTCGCACCAAACTCAATTCGATCAAGCACGCGATGAAAGAGGCAGGCTGATGGACATCCGCGCCGCGGAAATTTCCGCGATCCTCAAGGACCAGATCAAGAATTTCGGCCAGGAAGCTGAAGTCTCCGAAGTCGGACAGGTGCTGTCCGTCGGCGACGGTATCGCTCGCGTCTACGGTCTGGACAACGTCCAGGCCGGTGAAATGGTCGAGTTCGAGAACGGCACCCGCGGCATGGCGCTGAACCTCGAAACCGACAACGTCGGCGTCGTCATTTTCGGTGCCGACCGCGAGATCAAGGAAGGCCAGACCGTCAAGCGCACCCGCGCCATCGTGGACGCGCCGGTCGGCAAGGGCCTGCTCGGCCGCGTCGTCGACGCGCTCGGCAACCCGATCGACGGCAAGGGCCCGATCCAGGCCGACAAGCGCATGCGCGTCGACGTCAAGGCGCCCGGCATCATTCCGCGCAAGTCGGTGAGCGAGCCGATGGCGACCGGCCTCAAGGCGATCGACGCCCTGATCCCGATCGGCCGCGGCCAGCGCGAGTTGATCATCGGCGACCGTCAGACCGGCAAGACCGCGATCGCGCTCGACACCATCCTGAACCAGAAGCCGCTCAACGCGCAGCCCGACGAGAACATCAAGCTGTACTGCGTCTACGTCGCGGTCGGCCAGAAGCGCTCCACGGTTGCCCAGTTCGTCAAGGTGCTGGAAGAGCAGGGCGCGCTCGAATACTCGATCGTCGTCGCCGCCACCGCCTCGGATCCGGCGCCGATGCAGTACATCGCGCCGTTCACCGGCTGCACCATGGGCGAGTACTTCCGCGACAACGGCATGCACGCCGTCATCATCTATGACGACCTTTCGAAGCAGGCCGTCGCCTATCGCCAGATGTCGCTGTTGCTGCGTCGCCCGCCGGGCCGCGAAGCTTATCCCGGCGACGTGTTCTATCTGCACTCCCGCCTGCTCGAGCGCGCGGCGAAGCTGAACAAGGACCAGGGCTCGGGCTCGCTGACGGCGCTGCCGGTCATCGAAACCCAGGCCAACGACGTGTCGGCCTACATCCCGACCAACGTCATCTCGATCACCGATGGCCAGATCTTCCTGGAAACCGACCTGTTCTTCCAGGGCATCCGTCCCGCGGTGAACGTCGGTCTGTCGGTGTCGCGCGTCGGCTCCTCGGCGCAGACCAAGGCCACCAAGAAGGTCGCCGGCAAGATCAAGGGCGAGCTCGCGCAGTACCGCGAAATGGCGGCCTTCGCGCAGTTCGGCTCCGACCTGGACGCCTCGACCCAGCGCCTGCTCAACCGCGGCTCGCGCCTGACCGAGCTGTTGAAGCAGCCGCAGTTCTCGCCGCTGAAGATGGAAGAGCAGGTCTGCGTGATCTGGGCCGGCACCAACGGCTATCTCGATCCGCTGCCGCTCAACAAGGTGCGCGCCTTCGAGGACGGCCTGCTCTCGCTGCTGCGTGGCAAGCACGTCGATATCCTCAACGCGATCCGCGACAGCCGCGACCTCTCCGACGACGTTGCTGCGAAGCTGAAGTCGGTGGTCGAGGGCTTTGCGAAGAGCTTCGCTTAATTGAAGCGCCGTCATGGCCGGGCTTCCGTCCGGCCATCCACGCGCTGCGTGGAGACGAAGACGTGGATGCCCGGGACGAGCCCGGGCATGACGACAGAGATAGGCTAGCGGCTTGATCCGAGCGATCGAACCGTCGGGGACGAAGAATGGCGTCACTTAAAGACATGCGCGTCCGCATCGCCTCCACCAAGGCGACGCAGAAGATCACCAAGGCCATGCAGATGGTCGCCGCCTCCAAGCTGCGCCGCGCGCAGACCGCCGCGGAAGCGGCGCGTCCCTATGCCGACAAGATGAGCGCGGTGATCTCCAACATCGCCAGCGCCGCGGCGGGCTCGCCCGGCGCACCGGTGCTGCTGGCCGGCACCGGCAAGGACCAGGTCCACCTGCTGCTGGTCTGCACCGGCGAGCGCGGCCTGTCCGGCGCCTTCAACTCCTCGATCGTGCGTCTCGCCCGCGAGCGCGCCCTGGCGCTGATGGCGCAGGGCAAGGACGTGAAGTTCTTCTGCGTCGGACGCAAGGGTTACGAGCAGCTGCGCCGCCAGTTCGACAAGCAGATCGTCGAGCACATGGACCTGCGCAGCGTCCGCCAGCTCGGCTTCGTCAATGCCGAGGAGATCGCCAGGAAGGTGCTGGCGCGTTTCGACAACGGCGAGTTCGACGTCTGTACGCTGTTCTATTCGCGCTTCCGCTCGGTGATCGCGCAGATCCCGACCGCCCAGCAGATCATTCCGCTGGTGGTCGAGGAGGGCGCTGCCGCCAACACGACGTCCTACGAATACGAGCCGGAAGAGGACGAGATCCTCACCCGCCTCTTGCCGCGCAACCTCGCGGTCCAGATCTTCCGCGCGCTGCTCGAGAACAACGCCTCGTTCTACGGCGCGCAGATGAGCGCGATGGACAACGCGACGCGCAACGCCGGTGAGATGATCCGCAAGCAGACGCTGGTCTACAACCGCACGCGTCAGGCGCAGATCACCAAGGAACTGATCGAAATCATCTCGGGCGCCGAGGCCGTCTGACCAGGACGCTTCAGCACCCATTACACGCAACATCCCGGTCACGCTGACCGCGGTTTAGAAGTTCGGATCGAAGGAGACATTCAATGGCAGCCCAGGTCGGTCGCGTCACCCAGGTCATCGGCGCCGTCGTCGACGTGCAGTTCGAAGGCCACCTCCCGGCCATTCTCAATTCGCTCGAGACCAAGAACGGCGGCAACCGCCTGGTGCTCGAAGTCGCCCAGCATCTCGGCGAGTCGACCGTCCGCACCATCGCGATGGACACCACCGAGGGTCTGGTCCGCGGCCAGGAAGTGACCGACACCGGCGCTCCGATTCGCGTTCCCGTCGGTGAAGGCACGCTCGGCCGCATCATCAACGTCATCGGCGAGCCGATCGACGAAGCCGGTCCGGTCAAGACCGAAGGACTGCGCGCCATCCACCAGGAAGCGCCGACCTACACCGACCAGTCCACCGAAGCCGAAATTCTCGTCACCGGCATCAAGGTCGTCGATCTCCTGGCTCCCTACGCCAAGGGCGGCAAGATCGGCCTGTTCGGCGGCGCCGGCGTCGGCAAGACCGTGCTGATTCAGGAGCTGATCAATAACGTCGCCAAGGCGCACGGCGGCTACTCCGTGTTCGCCGGCGTCGGCGAGCGCACCCGCGAGGGCAACGACCTCTATCACGAGTTCATCGAATCCAAGGTCAACGCCGATCCGAAGAACCCCGATCCGAGCGTGAAGTCGAAGTGCGCGCTGGTGTTCGGCCAGATGAACGAGCCGCCGGGCGCCCGCGCCCGCGTCGCGCTCACGGGTCTGACCATCGCGGAAGACTTCCGCGACAAGGGCCAGGACGTGCTGTTCTTCGTCGACAACATCTTCCGCTTCACCCAGGCCGGCTCGGAAGTGTCGGCACTGCTCGGTCGTATTCCTTCGGCGGTGGGTTATCAGCCGACGCTCGCCACCGACATGGGCGCGCTGCAGGAGCGCATCACCACCACGCAGAAGGGCTCGATCACCTCGGTGCAGGCCATCTACGTTCCGGCCGACGACTTGACCGACCCGGCGCCGGCGACCTCGTTCGCGCATCTTGACGCGACCACGACGCTGTCGCGCTCGATCGCCGAAAAGGGCATCTATCCGGCGGTGGACCCGCTCGACTCGACCTCGCGCATGCTCTCCCCGCTGGTCGTCGGCGAGGAGCATTACGCGGTCGCCCGTCAGGTCCAGCAGGTGCTGCAGCGCTACAAGGCGCTGCAGGACATCATCGCCATTCTCGGCATGGACGAGCTTTCGGAAGAGGACAAGCTGACCGTGGCCCGCGCCCGCAAGGTCGAGCGCTTCATGTCGCAGCCGTTCCACGTCGCCGAAATCTTCACGGGCTCGCCGGGCAAGTTCGTCGACCTCGCCGATACCATCAAGGGCTTCAAGGGCCTGGTGGAAGGCAAGTACGACCACCTGCCGGAAGCCGCCTTCTACATGGTCGGCACCATCGAAGAAGCCGTCGAGAAGGGCAAGAAGCTGGCGGCGGAAGCCGCCTAAGGCGCGAATGGCGAATAGGGAGTAGCGAATAGACGCGCTGCTCCCGACCGCCACTCGCTATTCGCCACTCGCTATTCGCAGGTTTCCCATGGCCACCTTCCACTTCGATCTCGTCTCTCCGGAAAAGCTCGCCTTCTCGGGCGAGGTCGACCAGGTCGACATCCCCGGCGTCGAGGGTGACTTCGGCGTGCTGGCAGGGCATGCGCCGGTCGTGGCGGCGATCCGCCCCGGCATTCTCACCATCACCGCCGGCGGCAAGCACGAGAAGATCATCGTGCTCGGCGGTATCGCCGAGGTCTCCGAAAAGGGGCTGACCGTGCTCGCCGACGTCGCGACGTCGCTGGCCGAGCTCGATCGTGCCCAGTTCGCCGAGACGATCGCGGAGATGGAAGAGAGCCTGAAGGAGCACGAAGGCGGCGAGCTCGATCACGCCATCGAGCGGCTCGACCACTTCAAGAGCATCCAGCATCAGCTCAACGCGACGGCTATGCACTAAGCCCCGGAGCACCGCTTCGGGGCTCAAGTCTGAAATTCCTGAACAGGTTCAGCGCTCGTCACCGACCGTGGCGGGCGCTGAAACTTTGTTGACCGAGAGATGAGGATCTCTCACACGCGCAGCCGCAACTGGCCGGCCGAAATCCTCCAACGATTTCAATCCCATTCTACTGTGCATGGGGTTGTTTTCGCGGTTTTCAGCTTGCGAAGGGCGCGAACTGGCCGGCTACCGCCAGGTAGACCTCGCGCCGGAACGGCACCACGATATCGGCGACGCGGTCGAGGCGCTCCCAGCGCCAGGCGTCGAACTCGGCGGGCTGGCCGTTGCGCGGCGTCAGCGGGTCGATCTCGTCATCCCTGCCGGTGAAGCGCAGCGCGAACCACTTTTGGCGCTGGCCGCGGAATTTCGCCAGGCGATGCGTCTGTGGGCCGTCGTAGGGCGGGAATTCGTACGTCAACCAGTCGGTCTCGCCGAGATAGTCCGCGCTGACGACGCTGGTCTCCTCCCAGAGCTCGCGCATCGCCGCGTCGCGCAAGTTCTCGCCCTCGTCGACGCCGCCTTGCGGCATCTGCCAGTCGAGCCCCGGCAAAATGATCTCGGGTCCGTCGCCCTTGAAACGGTGGCCGATCAGCACGCGGCCATCGGCATTGAACAGCGCGATCCCCACATTGGGGCGGTAGGGCTTTTCATTGGTCATCTTTGTCATTCCGGGGCGCGCGGAGCGCGAGCCCGGAATCCATAACCACAGGCAGTCGATGGTTGGAAGCTCGTGGTGATATTCAGCCCACTACTCTCGCCTGGGGTTATGGATCCCCGCCTTCGCGGGGATGACGAGCGAGGGTGGAGCGACAGTGGATCACCCCTCCGCCAGCGCGGAAAATTCCTGCACCACGCGCTCATAGACCGGACGCTTGAACGGAATGATCAGTCCGGTCAGGTTCTTCATCGGCTCCCAGCGCCAGCTGATGAACTCGGCCTTGTGGCCGCCGCCGCCGGGCTTTTCGACGTTGATCTCGCTGTCCTTGCCGGTGAAGCGCACCGCGTACCATTTCTGGCGCTGGCCGCGGTAGCGGCCTTTCCAGGCGCGTCCGGCGACCGTGCGCGGAATGTCGTAAGTGAGCCAGTCGGGGACCTCGCCGAGCCGCTCGACCGAGCGCACGCTGGTCTCCTCATACAGCTCGCGCTTGGCGGCCTCCCAGGTGTCCTCGCCGGGATCGACGCCGCCTTGCGGCATCTGCCAGACATGGGTGTCGTCGACATGCTCGATGCCGCCGGCGCGGCGGCCGATGAACACGCGTCCTTCCTTGTTGAGCAGCATCACACCGACACAGGTCCGGTAGGGCAGATCCTCGTAACGCGCCATTCCGCCAGACCTCTCACATGCTGCCGGTACGGCTGAACCGGTCCCCGTCAGGACAAGCGCCGTACCAATCCGTTGATTTAGCTGGATTTTGATTTCAGCATCGCGGTTGTCAATGGCACCAGGAGAATGCCCCGGTCGGCCAATGTCTTGGTCCACGCGGCGATGCGGTCGATCGAGACGGGCAAAGCGGAGGCCGTGCCGACGGCGATGCCACGCTCGCGCGCCGTCGATTCGAGCTTGTTCAGGGCGCGGTCGATCTCGGTCGCCGTCGGCACCACGTCGATCGCGATGTCGCCCCTGCCGAACGGCATGGCCTGGCTCGCTGCTGTCTGGCCTGCGATGCTGCGGGGCGAGGAGCCGTCGTCGAAGAAGCCGAGGCCGCGCTTGGCCGCCTCGCGGACGATCGGCTGCATCGCCGGCTCGGTCGCGATGAAGCGGGCGCCCATGAAATTGGCGATGCCGGCATAGCCCTGCATCCGGCTCAGATGCCAGTACAGGCGGTCCATGTTCTGGTCGGCGCTGAGCGAGGTCAGCAGCGTCTGCGGTCCCGGGTCGTTGTCGGGAAAATCGTAGGGCTCCATCGGGATCTGCAGGAAGATCTCGTGGCGCTGCGCACGGGCCCGCTCGGCGAGCTTGCCGGGATCGGCGCCATAGGGCGTGAAGGCCAGCGTCACCGCCCCCGGCAGCTTCATGATGGCGTCGGTGGTCTTGGCGGCGCCGACGCCGAGCCCGCCGATCACGATGGCGACCACCGGCATCTTGGCGGCCTTGGCGCGATCGGCATCCGCGGCATAGACGTTGAACGGCTTCAGCCCGTCGGCCGCCACCGGGATCATGCCGTAGCGCGATTTCTCCAGCAGTTTCGGATTGATCCCGGCCATCACGGGCGGCGGGGCCGACGCTGCGGCATCGCCCTTGTCGGCGCCATCGCCGCCACCGATGACCACGTCGTGGCGGGCGCCGGTGGAGCCGTCGATCATGGTGACGGTCTTCTGCTCGCCGGGGGAGGCCTGCTTCGGCGCCTCCTTGGTCTCGTGCCTGCTGTCCTGAGCGGCGGCGGGCTTCTCGTCCGCTGCCTTGTCCGCCGGCTTGATCGCGATCCGCGTCATCGGCTCGCCGCCGAGCGGATCCTTGTTGAAGAGGGCGAAGCCGGCAAAGGTGACAAGGAACAGGCCGAGCAGCACGGCAAGCAGCTGCGTGGCCGTGAACGGCAGCCGCAGCCGGCGTTTCCGGCGCGGCTTGTCCTGTCCGAGCGGAGCGCTCAGATCATCGGCCGTTTCAGTCATGCGCGATCCCGAATCACTGCGAATGACGATACCACGCCGAGGTCAAGCGGCGGCAGGCCGGGAGAGGCCGGGGATGCCAGGAGTTCCCAAGCAAAAAGGGCGGCTCCTGGAGCCGCCCTTCAGGGATCGCGTGATACGCGAGCTGGTTCGTCGACCTAGTTCGCCGCTTTGGGCTTGTCGGTCGTGGCCTTGGTGTCGCCGCCCGGCGCGGGCGCGGCCGAGGCGCTGTTCTTGATGCCGTGGAGCAGGTCGCCGGCGAGCTTGAGCGCCTTGTCGTCCTTGGCGTCCGGCGGGACGTAGGATTGCGATCCGGTCTTCTCGTCGCCGTCGTTCTTGAGATGGCCGCGCAGGGAAGCCTCGCCCTTGGTGTCGGTGCGCGCCTTCAGCTCGTCCGGCACGTCCTGCAGCACCTCGATATCGGGCACGATGCCCTTGGCCTGGATCGACTTGCCCGACGGCGTGTAATAGCGCGCCGTGGTCAGGCGCAGCGCACCGTTGCCGCTTCCGAGCGGGATGATGGTCTGCACCGAGCCCTTGCCGAACGAGCGCGTGCCGACGATGGTGGCGCGCTTGTGGTCCTGCAGCGCGCCGGCGACGATCTCCGACGCAGAGGCCGAACCGCCATTGACCAGCACGATGACCGGCTTGCCCTTGGTGAGGTCGCCCGAATGCGCGGTGCGGCGCTGGGTCTCCTCGGCATTGCGGCCGCGGGTCGAGACGATCTCGCCCTTCTCCAGGAAGGAGTCGGAGACGGTGACCGCTTCCTCGAGCAGGCCGCCCGGATTGTTGCGCAGGTCGATGATGAAGCCCTTGAGCTTGTCGCCGCCGATCTGATTCGAGAGGTTGCCGATCTCGCGCTTCAGCCCTTCGGTGGTCTGCTCGTTGAAGGTGGTGATGCGGATATAGCCGATGTCGTCCTGCTCCACGCGCGCACGCACCGAGCGGACGCGGATGTTGTCGCGCACCAGAGTGACGTCGATCGGATTGTCCTGGCCCTTGCGAATGATCTTGAGCTTGATCTTGGTGTTGACCGGGCCGCGCATCTTCTCGACCGCCTGGTTCAGGGTCAGGCCCTGCACCGCCTCGTCGTCGAGATTGGTGATGATGTCGTTGGCCATGACGCCGGCACGCGATGCCGGCGTGTCGTCGATCGGCGAGACCACCTTGATGAGGCCGTCTTCCATCGTGACCTCGATGCCGAGGCCGCCGAACTCACCGCGCGTCTGCACCTGCATGTCGCGGAAGCTCTTGGCGTCCATGTAGCTGGAATGCGGATCGAGGCCGGTGAGCATGCCGCTGATGGCGGATTCGATCAGCTTGGTGTCGTCGGGCTTCTCGACATAGTCGGAGCGCACGCGCTCGAACACGTCGCCGAACAGGTTGAGCTGGCGATAGGTGTCCGCGGTGGCGGCTCGCGCGCTGGAGCCCATGAAGACCGCGCGCGGCTGGGTCACGAACAGCGTCAGCGCTGCACCGGTGGCGGCGCTGAGGAGGATTACTGAAGTCTTGCGCATCATCCGCGAACCTTCTCGCCTTCATTTGCGGCCCACCATGGGCCTGGATCGATTGGAGTGCCGTCCTTACGGAACTCGACATACAGCACAGGTTGACTCGCGTTCGTCGCGAGAATGGAGGCGACTTGAGATGTCGACCCCATGGTCGCGACCGGCTCTCCCGTGAGCACGAACTGTCCGATGTTGACCGAAATACGCTCCATCCCGGCGATCAGGACATGATACCCGCCCCCGGCGTTGAGGATCAAGAGTTGTCCATAGCTGCGGAACGGGCCGGAATAGACCACCCAGCCGTCACACGGCGTTGTGACCTGGGAGCCGGGCCTGGTTGCCAGCGAAATGCCCTTCTGAACCCCGCCGACCCCGTCGGAACCGCCGAAATCCCTGATCTTGTTACCGTTAACCGGAAGCGGCAGCAGACCCTTGGCCGAGGCGAACGCGATGGCGGGGGTGGTCCGGGACCGGTCCTTGAATGCGCCCGGGCCCGACTTGGCGCTGGCGGCCGCCAGCTTGGCTTCCTTGGCCTCGGCCTGCCTTGCGGCCTCGGCTGCCTTCTCGGCGGCCTTGGCGGCGCTTTGCAGGTCCTGCTCCATCTTGGTGATCAGGCCCTGGAGATCGCCGACCTGCTTCGACAGCATGATCGCGCGCGAGTTCTCGGCGTCGAGATCCTTTTCGCGCGCCGCCTGCTGGCGCTGCCGCTCCTCGACCAGGGCGGTGAGCCGGGTCTGGTCGCTGCGGACCCGGTCGCGGTCGGTGGCGAGCTGGTCGCGCTCGGAGGCGATGGTCTTGCGCAAGGCCACGAGCTCGCCGAGCTCGCTTGCGATCTTCTCGGCGCGGCCGCGCAATTCCGGCACCACGGCGCCGAGCAGCATCGCCGTGCGCAAGGATTGCAGCGCGTCTTCGGGCCGCACCAGCAGAGCCGGCGGCGTCCGCCGCCCGGCCCGCTGCAACGCCGCCAGCACCTCGACGATGTCGCCGCGGCGCGAATCCAGCGACGCGCGCATCTCCTGCTCGCGGCCGTTCAGGCTTCGCAGCCGCGCTTCGGTGTCGTCGATCTTGGCCTCGACCGTGCGCACATTGGCCGCGGTGTCGATCAGCTGCTGATTGAGCTGGGTGCGGTCCTTCCCCAGCGAGGTGATCTCGGCCTTGAGCTTGGCCTGTGCCTCTTCCGCGCTCTTCTGCCTGGCGCGGGCGGCTTCCAGCTCCTGCTCGCGCTGCTTGATGGCATCGGGCGAGACCGCGGCGGTCTGCGGCGGCGCCGCCTGAGCCTGCGCGCGGCTTGCGCCCGGAACGCCTGTTTGCAGGACGCTCGCGATCAGCAGCAGGTTGAGGACAGGCGCTCGCATCGCTTAGGCAAAGATGCTCGTTGTGGCGCGCATCACGCGCGGTGATAGGGATGGCCGGCCAGAATGGTGGCGGCCCGGTAAAGCTGTTCCAGAAGCATGACGCGGACCATTTGGTGCGGCCAGGTCGCAGAGCCGAACGCGATCGCGAGCTTGGCCTTACGGCGCAATTCGGGCGAAAGTCCGTCCGCCCCTCCGATCATGAAGATAGTATGTCCGGCGCCTTCGTCCCGCCAGCGCGCCAGATGCCGTGCGAATACGGTAGAATCGAGATTCTGCCCGCGCTCGTCCAGCGCCACCAGGATGGATTTTTCCGGGACATGGGCTGAGATCGCCGCGGCCTCCTCGGCCATCCGCGTCGCTGTGTCCCGCGCGCGGCTTTCGGCGACTTCGTAGACGCTGAGCCCGCGGAATCCGAGCTTGCCGCCGGCTTCGCTGAACCGCTCGAAATAGCGGTCGGCAAGCTCCCGTTCGGGCCCCTGCTTCAGCCGGCCCACCGCAATGACGGCAACACGCATGATCTCTTCAGGGTCGCGTTTTCAATACCGCGCGCATGATGCGCGCGCACGACGCTAGCATGCGCGTCAGCCGATTCGAAATCGGCCAGCGAGCCTAGATCGCCTTGGAGCCTAGATCGCCTTCGCCGCCCCTGGGCCCTGCGTGTACAATCGCTCGAGATTGTAGAACTCGCGGACCTCGGGTCTGAACACGTGCACGATCACGTCGCCGGAATCGATCAGCACCCAGTCGCAATTGGGCAAGCCCTCGACATGGATGTTCTTGATGCCGTTTTCCTTCAGGCTCTTGGTGACGTTTTCCGCGATCGCGCCGACGTGCCGGTTGGCCCGGCCGGTGGTGACGATCATGTAGTCGGAGTACGCCGATTTGCCACGAAGGTCGATGGTGACCGTCTCTTCCGCCTTCATGTCCTCGAGGCGGGAGAGGATCAGGCTCAGCGTCTTGTCGGCGTCGGGTTGCGCCTCCAAGGCCGCAGCTTTGGTCGATGTTTTACGCGCCGGCTTGGCAACCTTGGGTAAAACAGGCTTCGTCGAAGCTGACTTCGGGGAAGTAGACTTGGACAATACAGATGCGGTCAGGGACCATTCCTTTCACTGTATCGCGAACGCCGAATCCGGCGTCCACCGGTTACACTACATCATGTGGGGTTAAGGGTTTCAATATGCCAGAGAGGCCCGAAGCCCACCCGGCCCCCACGGTCTGACTCACTTCGTACCTTTCCAGCTCCCATCCGGGTTCCGCAGGCCCGTCGAGGACAGGTTCAGCTTCATGCCGGTCAAAAAGACCCAGGCCGGCGCCGGCTGGTCCGCAAGCAGCGGGGCCTTCTTCTCGGGCAGGCGGTAGCGCGCCAACGCCCTGGCAGCGGGCGAGGCGAGGGCGCGAAAACTCTGCGGCGGGCGATCGACCACCGCGATCGGCACCTGGTCGGCGATGCGCCGCCAATGCTGCCAACGATGGAATTGAGCGAGGTTGTCGGCGCCCATGATCCAGACAAAGCGCAGGCCCGAGAGGCGGCGGCGCAAGGTGTTGATCGTGTCGATAGTATAACGGGTGCGAATGACGGATTCGAGACAGCTGACCTCGATCCTGGGATCGTCGGCGACGTCGCGCGCAGCCTGCATGCGCGCGCCGAGCTCACGCAGCGGGCCGTTCTCCTTCAGCGGATTGCCGGGGGTCACCAGCCACCAGACGCGATCGAGTTGCAATCGCTTCAGCGCGAACTGGCTGATGGCCCGATGCGCCTGATGCGGCGGATTGAACGAGCCGCCGAGCAGGCCGATGCGCATGCCCGCCGTGGTGGGCGGGACCGCTTGCGCCAGGAAGCGCGGCACGACGAAATTGCTGTTCAATGCCCGCGCCTCGCGACGTTTACGGCCGCGTCTGCCCGGTGCCGTGGACGCGATATTTGAAGCTCGTCAATTGCTCGGCGCCGACAGGGCCGCGGGCGTGGAAGCGCCCGGTGGCGATGCCGATCTCGGCGCCGAAGCCGAACTCGCCGCCATCGGCAAACTGCGTCGAGGCATTGTGCAGCACGATTGCGGAATCGACCTCGCTGAGGAATTTGTTCGCCGCAGCCTCGTCGGCACTCACGATCGCATCAGTGTGGTGCGAGCCGTGATTCTGGATGTGCGCGATCGCGCCGTCGACGCCGTCCACCACCTTCGCCGCGATGATCGCATCGAGATATTCGGTGTCCCAATCGTCCTCGCTGGCGGGTTTGACGCGCGCGTCCGTCTTCTGCACCGCGTCGTCGCCCCGCACTTCGCAGCCGGCATCGAGCAGCATCTCGACCAGCGGCTTGAGGTTCTTGCCGGCCGCGGCGCGGTCGACGAGCAGCGTCTCGGCCGCTCCGCAGACGCCGGTGCGGCGCATCTTCGCGTTGAGCACGATCGACTTCGCCATGGCGAGATCGGCGCTGGCATCGACATAGACGTGGTTGACGCCTTCGAGATGCGCGAAGACGGGCACGCGCGCCTCCTGCTCGACGCGGGCGACGAGGCTCTTGCCCCCGCGCGGCACGATCACGTCGATGGCGCCGTTCAATCCTGACAGCATCATGCCGACCGCGGCGCGGTCGCGCGTCGGCACCAGCGTGATCGCGGCTTCCGGCAGGCCGGCTTCGCGCAGGCCCTGCACCAGGCACTCATGGATGGCGCGGCACGAACGGAAACTGTCGGAGCCGCCGCGCAGGATCACGGCGTTGCCGGATTTCAGGCACAGCACGCCGGCGTCCGCCGCAACGTTCGGCCGGCTCTCGAAGATCACGCCGACGACGCCGAGCGGCACGCGCACGCGCTCGATGGTCATGCCGTTCGGCCGCTGCCAGCTTTCGGTGACGGTGCCGACCGGATCGGCGATGCCGCGGACGATGGCGATACCCTCGGCCATGCCCTCGATCCGCCCCTCGGTCAGCGTCAGGCGATCGATGAAGGCGGAGGTGGCGTTACCGGAGGCGCGGGCCTCGGCGACGTCCTCGGCATTGGCGGCGAGAATGGCGGCCGCATGGCTGCGGATCGCCCGCTCCATGGCTTCCAGCGCCCGGTTCTTCTGCTCCGGCGGCGCCAGCGCCAGCACCCGCGCGGCCGCGCGGGCACGGGTCCCGAGATCGGACATCAGCGTCTGGAGATCGGCATTGCCATCGACGGCTTTGAGGGGGGCGGCCATTGGAGTTTCAACCTTCTGCTAAGGCGGTGTCCTAGCACGGAAATCCCGCTTCTGCGAAGGGCGGGCAGGGTATGGCTGGTCTCCCGACGTCATTCCGGGGCGGTGCGTGAGCACCGAGCCCGGAATCTCGAGATTCCCCGGTGCGCAATTGCGCACCTGAGGTCTGGTCCTCGGACCATCCCGGAATGACGACGCAAAGGGCGCTACCCGCCCACCACCAGATCGTCGCGGTGGATCATCTCGGCGCGGCCGCTGATGCCGAGGATGGCCATCACGTCCGGGGAGGAACGGCCCCTGATCCGCTCGGCCTCGTCGGCGTCGTAGGCGATCAGGCCGCGGCCGACCTCGCTGCTGTCGGGGCCGCGCACGATCACGGCATCGCCGCGGGCGAACTGGCCCTCGACCTTGATCACGCCGGCCGGCAGCAGACTGGCGCCGGCGCGCAGCGCCGTCACTGCGCCGGCATCGATCGTCAGTGTGCCCTTCGGCTCCAGCGTGCCCGCGATCCAGCGCTTGCGCGAGGTGATGGGGTTGGCGGGCGTCAGGAACCAGGTGCAGCGGCCGCCATCGGCGATCGCCCGCAGCGGATGCTCGATCTTGCCGGAGGCGATCAGCATATGCGTGCCGCCTGTCGTGGCGATCTTGGCCGCCTCGACCTTGGTGCGCATGCCGCCGCGCGACAGCTCGGATTCGGCGTCGCCCGCCACCGCCTCGATCTCCGAGGAGATGCTCTCGACCACCGGAATCAGCTTGGCGTTCGGGTTGTTCTTCGGCGGAGCGTCGTAGAGCCCGTCGATGTCGGACAGCAGCACGAGCAGGTCGGCGCTCGCCATGGTGGCGACGCGCGCGGCGAGGCGGTCGTTGTCGCCGTAGCGGATCTCGTTGGTCGCCACCGTGTCGTTCTCGTTGATCACGGGGATGGCGCGCCATTCCAGCAGCTTGCCGATGGTGGAGCGCGCGTTGAGATAGCGGCGGCGCTCCTCGGTGTCCTGCGGCGTCACCAGGATCTGGCCGGTGCCGATGCCGTGGGTCCCGAGCACCTCGGACCAGATCCGGGCCAGTGCGATCTGGCCGACCGCGGCCGCGGCCTGGCTCTCTTCCAGCTTCAGCGGACCGCGCGGCAATTTCAGCCGGCTGCGGCCCAGCGCGATCGAGCCGGAGGAGACCACGAGGACGTCACGCCCTTCCTCGTGCAGCTTGGCCATGTCGTCGGCAAGCGCGGCCAGCCAGGACGCCCGCACCTCGCCCTTGTCGGAATCGACCAGCAACGCCGAGCCGACCTTGACGACGATGCGGCGGAATTGACTGAGTTCGGGGCTGGCCATGTCTCTGCGTGCTGGCGCTGGATGGAATGACGGCGAAGCGGCAGGCGGCGCCGATGAGCCCTGCTTTTGCAGCAGGACGGTGACCGGCGCAAGGCAATCGGGATGGTAAACGGCGCATGTCGGCCTTATGTGGCCCGTCCCGGCATGTGGCAGCCCGCCGGAGTTTGCGAGCAAGCTCCATGGTTCGAGACGGCGCTTCGCGCCTCCTTACCATGAGGGTCTTTATAGTTTCCCGCGCTGGGCGATGCCGTCCTTGATCGCGGCGAGCTCTGTCTCGTCCCAGATGCCGATCAGGACGCCGTTCTTCACCTGCAGCTGGTTGTCCGCGTAGGCCGCGATCTTCTCGCGCGGGGTGGTGATGTGCCCGTTCGGATGCAGCGCCCAGTCGAACAGCTCGGCCTGCAAGCGCGCGATGATGCCGGCGCAATCGGGGTCATCGCCGCGATCCAGATATTCTTCCGGATCGGTCTCGAGGTCGTACAGCATCGGGCGGAAGCCCGAGGCGTGGATGTATTTCCAGCGGCCGTCGAACACCATGAACAGGCGGCAGCGCTCGATCGGCTGGTTCAGCTTCAGCCTGACGTCCTGCATGGCATAGTCGTATTCGGAGAACGCCACCTTGCGCCAGTCCGGCGGGGTTGGCCCGCGCAACAGCGGCAGCAGCGAGCGTCCCTCGATGATGTGGCCCGGCACCTTGCCGCCGAAATAATCGACGAAGGTGGGAGCAAGGTCGATGGCCTCGACCAGCGCATCGCTGCGCGTGCCGCGCGTGGCGTCAGCCTTCTTCGAGGGATCGATGATGATCAGCGGAATCTTCGCCGACTGCTCGTGGAACAGATCCTTCTCGCCCATCCAGTGATCGCCGAGATAGTCGCCATGATCCGACGTGAACACGATCATGGTGGTGTCCAGCAGATCGTGCTCTTCCAGGAACTTCATCAGCACGCCCATCTGGTCGTCGATCTGGGTGATGAGGCCCATATAGGTCGGGATCACCTTCTCGCGGGCATCGTCGCGCGCCATGTTGCGGGAGTAGCGCATGTCCATGTACGCGCCGAAGACCGGATGCGGATTTTGCCGCTCGCGCATCGAGCGGATCGCCGGGATCATGTCGTCGGTCGAATACATGCTGGCATAGGGCTCGGGCGCGATGTAGGGCCAGTGCGGCTTGATGTAGGACAGATGCAGGCACCACGGCCTGCCGTCGGTCTCGGCCTCGCTGATGAAGTCCATCGCGCGGCGAGTCATGTAGGGCGTCTCGGAATGCTCCTCCGGCACGCGCGCGGCCTTGTCCGCATGCACCAGCAGCCAGCCGTTCTGCAAGGAGCCATCGTCGGCCGCGCCTGAATTGGCCCAATGCTCCCAGGGATTGGTGGCTTCAAAGCCCTGCTGGCGCAGATAGTCATCGTACTTCGGCCGCGGACGTCCGGTCGGATGCAGGCCATCGTCACGTTCATACGGCTCGAAGCCGCATTCGGCGACGTGCACGCCGATGATCGATTCCGGCGGGATGCCGAGCGCCTTCATGCCTTCGAGGTCGGGCGCCATGTGGGTCTTACCGACCAGCACGTTGCGCACGCCGATCTTCTTGAGGTGATCGCCGAGCGTGGGCTCGCCGACGCGTAGCGGCCAGCCGTTCCAGTGCGAGCCGTGCGAGCGCATGTAGCGGCCGGTGTAGAACGACATCCGCGAGGGCCCGCAGATCGGCGATTGCACATAGGCCTTGCTGAACAGCACGCCGCGCCTGGCCATCGCGTCGATATTGGGCGTCTTCAGCGTGGGATGGCCGGTGCAGCCGAGATAATCATAGCGAAGCTGGTCGCACATGATCCAGAGAACGTTCTTCGCGCGCGCCATGCATCATCCCTGCATTTTCTTGATGTGTGATGCTGCGATATTGGAAGCGCGAAGACAAGCTAGTGCCCAGTTGATTGAGTCACAACCACCGACCCTCATCCTGAGGAGCCCGCCTAAAGCGGGCGTCTCGAAGGATGGCCGCGCGCGAGAACCGGGCCTTCATGGTTCGAGACGCGCGTTCCGCGCTCCTCACCATGAGGGTCTCCAAGCGCGAACAATCACGCCGACCACGGCTCCGCTTCCGCCGCGCTCTTCGCCTTGGCCGACACCGGGGCTTCGCCGATCACCTCGGCCAGCGCGCGCAAGGCTTCCTTGACGCCCTGGCCGGTCACGCCGGACAGCAACAGCGGGGTCTTCTTGGCGGCGCGCTTCAGCCGCTCCTTCTGCTTCTTCAATTCGTCCGGCTCGACCGCGTCGATCTTGTTCAGCGCGACGATCTCGATCTTGTCGGTGAGCTGGCCGCCATAGGCGTCGAGCTCCTTGCGCACCGTCTTGTAGGCCTTGCCGGCATGCTCGCAGGTCGCATCGACCAGGTGCAGCAGCACGCGGCAGCGCTCGACATGGCCGAGGAAGCGGTCGCCGAGGCCGGCGCCCTCATGCGCGCCCTCGATCAGGCCGGGAATGTCGGCCAGCACGAATTCGCGGCCGTCGGCGTTCACGACGCCGAGCTGCGGATGCAGGGTGGTGAAGGGATAGTCGGCGATCTTCGGCTTTGCCGCGCTGACCTTGGACAGGAAGGTCGACTTGCCGGCATTGGGCAGGCCGACGAGGCCGGCATCGGCGATCAGCTTCAGACGCAACCAGATCCAGCGCTCTTCCCCGGGCTGGCCGGGATTGGCGTTGCGCGGCGCGCGGTTGGTCGACGACTTGAAATGCGCGTTGCCGAAGCCGCCATTGCCGCCCTCGGCCAACACGAACTTCTCGCCGACCTTGGTGAAGTCGTGGATCAGCGTCTCGCGGTCCTCGTCGAAGATCTGGGTGCCGACAGGCACCTTCAGCACGATGTTCTTGCCGTTGGCGCCGTGGCGGTCCGAGCCCGAGCCGTTCTCGCCCTTCTGGGCCTTGAAGTGCTGCTGGTAGCGGTAGTCGATCAGCGTGTTGAGGCCGTCGGCGACCTCGATGATGACGTTGCCGCCGCGGCCGCCATTGCCGCCGGAGGGGCCGCCGAATTCGATGAACTTCTCGCGGCGGAACGCCACGCAGCCGTTCCCGCCGTCGCCGGAGCGGATATAGACCTTTGCTTCGTCAAGGAATTTCATCGGCCATAGGTAGGCCAGCAGGTCTCCCGCGGCAACCCGGATAGACCCGCAAATCGGCCGAATTTCCGCGAACTTGGGGCGTGCTTAACCGGCCGGCCGCTTCCGGATCAGGAATTTCTGCATCCCCTCCAGCACCAGCTCCTTGCGCTGGTTGAACACCGTGCTGCGCAGCGTCACCGCGCCGGTCGTGCGTCCCGGCAAGAGCTCGGTGACCTCGAGCGCCGGATAGATCGTGTCGTCCGCGAACACCGGCTTGAGAAACCGGCTCGACTGCTCGAGGAAGCCGACCAGGGAGTCCTCGACCATGAACGGAAACAGGCCGGCGCCGGGGGCGGTGTGGATCAGGGTCTGGAAGCCGTGGGCGAGCAGATGCGGCATGCCGCGGCTGCGGCAATATTCCACGTCGTAATGCACGGGATGGGTGTCGCCACTCGCGGTCTGGAACGCCGCGAAGATCGCCGGCGTCTGGGTGCGGCCCGGCAGCACGAAGCGCTCGCCGACGACGAAATCCTCAAACCAGCGTTGCGCGGGGATCATGCGATGCTGGGTGGGATCGAAATCGGTCATGGCTTAGCTCTCTTCTTGGCTCTCTCGGTCGCTGGGCGTTTATCGCTACCGCGATGCGATGAGTGCGACAATCCGTTCAATTCGGCGGATGCGGGCTTGTCCGGCGCGGCCACGTCATTAAAACGACCGCAGGCGACTCTAATCGTCGGATTTCCGCGCTCTCTCCGCTCGTCATTGCGAGCGAAGCGAAGCAATCCAGTCTGTCTCTGCGGAAGCAGACTGGATTGCTTCGTCGCAAGAGCTCCTCGCAATGACGGCTCCTACCCACGACAGCAATGCCCCTCTTCAAGAACCTCTCCGCCTATGACGACCGCTCCGCGCGGCTGGCCGGCATCGGGCTCATGCTGCTGTCGATCTTCATGTTCTCGTTCGGCGATGCCATGGGCAAGTTCCTGGTCGGGACTTATTCGGTGGGGCAGCTGCTGTTCCTGCGCGCCTGCGCGGCGCTGCTGTTGCTGTCGCCGCTGATCTGGACCCAGCGTCACCAGTTTCTGCATCTGGAACGGCCGGGCTTGCAGTTCATTCGCGTCGTGCTCTCGACGCTGGAGGTCGCCGCCTTCTTTCTTGCGACCGTCTACCTGCCGCTTGCCGACGTCATCACCTATTATCTCGCCGGCCCGATCTTCGTCACCGCGATGTCGGCGATCTTCCTGGGGGAGAAGGTCGGCTGGCGGCGCTGGACCGCGATCCTGATCGGCTTCTGCGGCGTGCTGATCGCGCTGCGGCCATCGGCCCAGACCGTCAGCCTGCCGGCGCTGATCGCGCTCGGCGGCAGCCTGTCCTTCGCAACCCTGATGCTGATCACGCGCAGCCTGCGCAAGACGCCCGACATCGTGATGGCGTCAACGCAATTCGTCGGCACGTTCTCGCTGGGCGCGGTGCTGTCGGCCTTCAACTGGGTGCCGCCGACCCCTGGCAGCCTCGTCATCTTCGCGGCCGCCGGGCTGGTTTCGGTCACCGCGCTGTTCTGCGTCAACCGCTCGCTCAAGCTGGCGCCGGCCAGCGTCGTGGTGCCGTACCAATATTCGATGATCGTCTGGGCCGTGATCTTCGGCTTCGTCGTGTTCGGCGACGTGCCGTCGGTCGCAACCCTCGTCGGCGCCGCGATCATCATCGGCGCCGGGTTCTATATTTATCTGCGCGAGCGGGATCTGGGGCGTCCGAGTGAGGAAGTGAACCCGCCAGCGTAGCCACACTCACAACGTCATCCCGGGGCGCGCAAAGCGCGAGCCCGGGATCCATACCCACAGGACGTCGTGTTGCGAAAACTCGGAGTGGGCGCTTTGCCTCACATTCCGCTCCGGGATTATGGATCCCGGGCTCGCGGCTTTGCCGCGCCCCGGGATGACAGTCGTGAATGGCGCTGCAGCGCGCCTACCTCATCCGCCGCGCGCTGCTCCAGCTCTTCAGCGAGGCCCACACGCCGCGCGACAGGCGGAAGCAATCGACCGGCGTCGAGGAGCCCAGCGCCAGGAATCGATGCAGCTGGACGCCGCTCCATTGGAAGCCGCACTTCTCCAGCACCTTGCGCGAGGCGGGGTTGGTGACGCGCGCACCCGCATAGAGATGCTCGTCCTCGAACTCCTCGAAGAAGAAGTCGATCGCGCCGCGTGCGGCTTCGGTCGCAAAGCCCCGGCCCCAATGCTCGACGCCGAGCCAGTAGCCGAGCTCGGCATTGCCTGGTGTCGAGCAGTCGATGCCGACCATGCCGACCGGGCCGTTATCGTGCTCGATCAGGAATACGGTCTCAGCTCCGAGCGCGGCGGTGGCGCGGATGAACTCGACGGCGTCGTCCTGCGAATAGGGGTGCGGCAGGCGGCGGGTGTTTTCCGCGACGCGGCGGTCGTTGGCGAGCCGGGCGATGGTCCTGACGTCGGCCAGCGTCGGCCGCCGCAAAGTCAGCCGCTCGGTGGCGACGACGCTGGGTCTCGCCTCGGCCAAGGTCACGCTCGAGAAATCCTGCAACATGTCCGGCTCCGCTAGAAGTCACTAAGTCAAAGTGAGCAAGTCAAAAGAAAAGGGGAGGCCGGTTTCCCGCCTCCCCTGGAGCCTTCGATCGCTAGGATCTGGACTCCGCCGGTTCAGTCGGGACCGGCGGACTCCATTTGATCCACCGTCTATTCAGCAGCCTCTGCGATCGGGAGTACCGATACGAAGGTGCGGCCGTTGGCTTTGGCCTGGAACGCAACACGACCCTCGATCTTGGCGAACAGGGTATGGTCCGTGCCCATGCCGACATTAAGGCCGGGGTGCCAGGTGGTGCCGCGCTGACGCGCAATGATGTTGCCGGGAGTGACGAGCTCCCCGCCGAACGCCTTGATACCGAGGCGCTTGCCCTTGGAATCGCGTCCGTTACGCGATGAACCGCCTGCTTTTTTGTGAGCCATGGCTCGTCTCCGAAATCCTGCGTATGTCTAGGTCAATTCCTTGACGGAATCATTTCAAAATGTCTCACGCCTCAATTCGTGAACGGGCGTGATCGATCTTGCGTTACTCGGCGGCTTCCGCGGCCGGCTCCTTCGCCACCTTCTCCCGCTTCGGACGCGGGCCCTTGGTGGGCTTGGCGCCGTCGGTCAGGATCTCGCTGACGCGCAGAACCGTGATCTCGTCGCGATAGCCGCGCTTGCGGCGCGAATTCTTGCGGCGGCGCTTCTTGAACGCGATGACCTTGGGGCCGCGCTTGTGGTCGAGCACCTCGACCGCAACGGACGCGCCTGCGACCGTGGGAATGCCCAGCACCGGCGTGTCGCCGCCGACCACCAGAACTTCATTCAACTGCACGATCGAGCCGACTTCGCCTTCGATCTTGCCTACTTCGAGAACATCATCCGGCACGACGCGGTATTGCTTGCCGCCGGTTTTGATGACTGCGAACATCGTTCTTTCTCCGTGTTCAATCCCGGCCTCGTGACAGATTGTCCGGGCCGGCTTTTTGTCAGTCGCTACGGGTTTATCTGCGTTTTGTGCGGGTGGGGCTTATCCCCTTGAAAACCCACGCAAAAACAAGCGGCGCGAGAAACGCCCCGCCCCGACTGTGGGACTTATAGCCGCCATCGGCCGCAAGTCAAGGAAAACCGCGGAAAAAGGCCCGGATTTGAAGGATTTGGCCGGGCTGCCGGCTTTCATGCGAAATTCGGCGGCCGTTGCAACAAACCGGTTCCCGCGCCGTTGTCCCGGCCGGAACAGGTAAGCGGGCAAGGGCTCTTCAATGGCAACGGACGAACTGGTCAAGACGACGACGGGCATCGCCCATCACGGCGCCGAGCGGCTGCCGTCGGTGGACATCGACAGCTTCAACATCGAGATCAAGGACGAGGACGGCTTCCTCGGCGACCGCGCCAGCAAAGGCGCGTTCCGCGACATCCTCGAGGGCTGGCGCAAGCCGCTGCGCAAGACCGGCGAGGACCCGTTCGGGAAGGTGCCGACGGAGGAGATCAACAAGAAGACGCTGGATGCCATCATGATCGGCGACGACGCCGAGGCCGCGGCCGTGGTGCACAGCGCGATCGAGGATTTCGCCCAGGAGCTCGCTTATGTCACGCGCCGCTTCCTCAAGACCAAGGCCTGGGCCAAGACCGAGCGCATCATCGTTGGCGGCGGTTTCCGCGATTCCCGGCTCGGCGAGCTCGCGATCGCGCGCGCCGAGATCATCCTCAAATCCGACGACTTCAAGATCGACATGATGCCGATCCGCCATCACCCCGATGAAGCCGGCCTGATCGGCGCGCTGCATCTGGCGCCGTCCTGGATCTTCGAGGCCCATGACAGCATCATTGCCGTCGACATCGGCGGCACCAACATCCGCTGCGGCCTGGTGGAAACCGGCTGGAAAAAAGCCAAGGACCTGTCGAAAGCCAAGGTGGTGCATTCCGAGCTGTGGCGCCATGCCGACGACGAGCCGACGCGCGAAGGCGCGGTGAAGCGGCTCACCAAGATGCTGAAGGGGCTGATCACGGAGGCCGATAAGGAAGGCTACAAGCTCGCCCCCTTCATCGGCATCGCCTGTCCCGGCGTGATCAACGCCGACGGCTCGATCGAGAAGGGCGCGCAGAATCTTCCCGGCAATTGGGAGAGCAGCAAGTTCAACCTGCCGGCGAGCCTGCTCGAGGGCATTCCGCAGATCGGCGAGCACGACACCGCGATCCTGATGCACAATGACGGCGTGGTGCAGGGCCTCTCCGAGGTGCCGTTCATGCAGGACGTCGAGCGCTGGGGCGTGCTCACCATCGGCACCGGCCTCGGCAATGCCCGCTTCACCAACCGCCGCAAGGAGAACGGCAAGGACCGGGATTCCACGGAGAATGGAAAGAAGAAGGGTAAAGACAGCAAGAAGAACGACGACGAGTAACCTTGACCGGTTAGGTTAAGGACCGGATTGCGTTGCGCACCGGCCGCCGCACGCTAGGGTCGAATCGTCGCCTCGCCTGGCCGGCGAAGCCGCCCTTCACGGCCAGAGTTTCAATGAGCGGCACCGGGACCGCCAGTGTTTACCGCGTCTGGCGGTCCCACCCCGTTTTTCCGACCAGATCGGTGATTCGGCACCCGTGCGCGGCCCGGCCGGCGCGCCGGCTGAGAAGCGGCCCATTTTCCTCAAAGTGCCGCCCAAATCCGCAATTGGCCTCGACGCCACCGCAACATCCCAGGACGGACCTGGAAAACCGGTCTGATTTTCGTCTCCCGCGCCTTGTCTGGCCGGCCATCCTCGCCTATTAACGCCCCCAACCACAGGGGCCCTGCCTCTATATGGCGCCTTCAGGAGAGGTGGCAGAGTGGTTGAATGCACCGCACTCGAAATGCGGCATAGGTGCAAGCCTATCGGGGGTTCGAATCCCTCCCTCTCCGCCAGCTTTGAAAAATCCGATCGGCGCCTTCTTCTCGTAGCCCGCGATGCGCTCTCGTCCGCCAAGCTGCAGCAGGCTGTTCGACGGAAGACGGGGCAGAGCCCATGCTGCCGCTCGAGAGGCGAGCGTTGGTCCCCCCGATGGCCTGCGAGCAGAATGGCGGTCGTCGAAGAAGTGGCCGTCATGACGAGCGCCACGCCTTGATGAGTTCGGCGTACCAGCCGAATGAAGCCTTCGGTATCCGCCGCAGCGAGACATAGTCCACATAGGCGAGGCCGAACCTGTTGCTGTACCCGGAATCCCATTCGAAATTGTCGAGCAGCGACCAGATGAAATAGCCGCGCAGATCGGCTCCGCTGGAGGCGGCGGCATTCATCGCCTCGATATAGGCCTTCAGGAAATCAATTCGGTCGCCATCGTTCACCGAACCCGTTTGGTCGGGCTCGTCGAAGCTGCCGTATCCGTTTTCGAGGACGTAGATCGGCAGCCCATAACGCGCGTGGACGGACTCGAGGGTTTGCCGGAAAGCCTCGGGGTCGATCGGCCAGCCGATCGGCGTCAAGGGGGTGCCGGCAGGCTTGTCGCCGAAGTCGTAACCCAGCATCGAATCCGCGTTCGCCTTCACATAGACCGGACTGTAATGGTTCAGTCCAAACCAATCGACCGGACGGCAGATGCGCGCCATATCGCCGGGTTGCATATGCGGCTCGATCGCTGTCCGCATCGACGCAGGGTAAGCGCCAACGCATTGCGGATCGGGAAAGACATCATTCCAATACATGCTCAGGCGCGCCGCCGCAGCCGCATCGGCTTCGCTTGCGCTGGAGGGCCGACAGGGCTGCCGGTTGTGAATGCATCCGATCGAGGCGCCAGCGACGCTCGCGCGCAGCACGTCCACGGCAGCCCCGTGCGCGAGATTGACGTGGTGGATCATGCGGTGGAGCTCATCTTCGCTTCCGCGATCCCGCTTGCCGAGCGAGCGGCCGAAGAGAGTGAAGATGGACGGCTCGTTGAATGTCGCAAACCGCTTGACCCGGTCGCCAAAGCGCCTGGCGGCCAGAGCCGCGTAGTCGGCGAACCAAGTCGTGGACTCCCGGTTCAGCCAGCCGCCCCGCTCCTCCAGGGCCTGGGGCAGGTCCCAATGATAGAGGCACAGCCATGGCTCGATTCCGGCGGCCAAGAGCGCGTCGATCAAGCGCTCGTAGAATGCAAGGCCAGCCTCGTTGGCGGAGCCCGTCCCTTGCGGCAGCACGCGCGGCCAGGCCACCGAGAACCGGTAAGCCTGCACGCCCAGGGCCTTCATCAGGCCGACATCCTCGCGATAGCGATGATAATGGTCGCACGCGACATCGCCGGTATCGTGATTCTTGATGGCACCGCTCTGACAGTAGATATCCCAGACGCTGAGCCCGCGGCCGTCCTCCCGCGTCGCGCCCTCGATCTGGAAGCTCGAGGTGGAAACGCCCCAGATGAAATCCGGGCGCAGGCTCGTGGTGTCCGCCAGTTGCGTTGTCGCCATGAACGACCTGCTTGCTCCAGCCCGCCGTGATTGTCGCGACATTGGTAATCATGCAGGTTCCGGACGGTATTGAGATAGCTCAACGAGTTCCGGCGCGGCCATGCAAAGGATTGACATCCCAAGACCGTTGCCGGGGGCCGCAATTGCAGAGAACCAGATGGGGCGGGGTCGTTGACGGCGACCTCAGCGGGAGCGGCTACTTTCGCGTCGCCGAGCGCAATGGCGTATTCTGGCTCGTCGATCCGGACGGAGGCCGATTCCTCTCGAAGGGGGTCAATACGATCCGCTTCGATCAGGAACGCATTGGGGGGAGCGAGCGCGTGCCCTATGCCGAGGCCTGCCGGGCCAAGTATGGCAGCCTGCAGATCTGGCGCACGGCCGTGTCTGACCGGCTGGCAAGCTGGGCCTTCAACACGGTCGGCTGCTGGTCGGACGAACTCGTTGCCAGCTCGGGGTCGCACTTGCTGGCAACCACGCCGATCGCGGAGCTCGGCGCGTCCTTCCGCCTGCACCGGCGCGATCAAGTCTTCCCTGATGTTTTCGATCCCGAATTCTCGGCGCATATCCGCGCGAGCGCCGATCAGCGTTGCCGGCATCGCCGCAATGATCCCGGCTTGCTCGGGACCTTCATCGATAATGAGCTCTACTGGTCACCCGACTGGCGCAATACCGACGAGCTTCTGACGCTGTTCCTGAATCTGCCGTCTCGTCGACCTGGCAGGGGTGCCGCTATCGTGGGACTGCAGGCGCGCTATCGGGATTTTGATCAGTTCAATGCGGTCTGGCGCACTCAGGCGCGATCCTGGCAGGAGCTCGGCAGAATCGAACATGTCGCAGCACCGTTCGTCAGGCTTCGTCCCGGCGTCTTGAACGACGCTCTCGAGACCAAGGCCAATCTGGCAGATCCCTGCCGCGAGGCCTTCTCGGCAGATTGCGATGCCTTCGTGGCTGTCGTCGCCGACAGATATTTCGAACTGTGTGTCTCGGCCATCAAGACGGCCGATCCCAATCATCTCGTGCTCGGATCCCGGTTCGGGTATCAGCCGCCGGCAGGCGTCATCGCCGCTGCCGGCCGCCATCTCGATGTCATTTCCTTCAATTGCTACGACTTCGACCCCGGTCCGGTCATTGACGCTTACGCTGCTGCCGGGAAGCCATGCCTCATTACTGAATTCTCATTTCGAGGCGACGACGCGGGCTTGCCGAATACGAAGGGAGGGGGCCCCCGGGTGGCGACCCAGACAGAGCGCGCCCGAGCTTTCGAGGGTTACGTTGCGGCGGCTCTCAGCAAGCCGAATGTAGTCGGCTATCACTGGTTCGAGCATGCCGATGAGCCGGCGCAGGGGCGATTTGACGGCGAAGATTCGAATTTCGGAACCGTCACGATCGAGGACCAAGTTTATGAAGAGCTGACGAAGACCATGACCACGGTCAACGCGGCGGCAGAGTGCATTCACGCTGCTTCTGTCGCGGCTGTGATCTAGGCGGTGAGCTCATGAAAACGGTCCGCGTCATGCATGCGGACTAGGCTCGCTTTCCTTCCTTGGCAGTTTGTGCGGCGGCGCCGTTCCATTCGCGCCAATGCGTTGGGAACACATGAACGGGCGCGCCGGTCTGCGAGTTGCCCCAACCCCGGGAGCGCGACGGGTCTCTCAGCCACCGATGCCTACGGGCATTGCCTCGATCGGTAGCCGTATCGGCCACCTGGTTGACCTGAATCCCGAGCGGGCCGGCCGGTCAAATGTCGCGAAAGCAGACCATTGCGACGGCCGTCATGTTCGCGGGAGACATGCTGCCTGCCGTGCTGCAGCTTGTTTTCACCATATCGGCAAACGTCACCCCGATCGCGCCGCCAGCACCGCTCGCGCCGTCGCCACGAACGCCTGCGCCGCCGGCGACAGGGTTCGGCCCTGCCGCTGCAGCACGGATACCGGTCGCGTGATGGCCGGGCGTACCAGCGGCTTGGCGATCAGGGCCGGAAACTGGTCGGCCGGCAGCATCGTCGCGGGCAGGATGGCGAAGCCCAGGCCCTGGGCCGTCATGGCGAGCGCGGTGTTGATCAGCGTCACCTCATAGGTCGGTGACAGACGCTTGCCCTGCGCGCCCAGCGCCTGATCGATCTGCATCCGGATCCGTGTCTCGCGCCGCATCGCGATCGTCGGCAGCTGCGCCAGCTCGTCCCATGTGAGGGAGCGCCGCGCGGCGAACTCGGTGGTGCGGCGGCCGATCGCGCTCAAGCGTCCGCGCGCCAGCGTCTCGATCGTCATCTCCGCGAACTCGCCTTCCACACTGCCGATCGCGAATTCCGCGTCGGTTGCGATCAGGCGCGGCACGAGATCGTCGGCCGCGACATCGCGCATGTCGATCTCGATGTCGGGATGGCTAGCGCGGAATGTCGCGAGCACCAGCGGCAGCAGCGCCGATGCGGCGCCGGCCGACGCGACGAACGCGACGCGGCCGGCGCGCGCTTGCGCGAGGTCGTGCATGCGCCGCGACAGGCCCAGCGCATCGCTCAGCATCCGTTCGGCGGCGTGAAACGCCTCATGGGCGGCCAGCGTCGGTTGCACCGACCGCGTGGAGCGGTCGAACAGCCTGACGCCGAGCTGGCCCTCGAGCTGCTGGATCAACAGGCTCGCTGCCGATTGCGTGATCCCGAGCTCGCGCGCCGCCCGCGTGATGCTGCGGGTGCGGTACACGCCGGCGAAGGTCCGCAGCTGCCGCAAGGTGACATTCATAGGCAAAACTCATGAGTTGATGAGTTCTTTCGGTCTTATCTCATAAACGACCCTGCAATAAAGTGCATGTTGCGCGGACGACGAATCCGCGGCTGCCCAGGGGGATGAAACGAGCATGAGGACACAGGTGCTGGTCGTGGGCGCCGGGCCCGTGGGTTTGACCGCGGCCATGGACCTGGCTTCGCGCGGGATCGACGTCGTGATCGCCGAGGTCCGCCATGCCGGCGATCCGCCCAGCGTCAAATGCAACCACGTCTCGGCGCGCTCGATGGAGATCTTCCGAAGGCTCGGCGTCGCCGCCAAGCTGCGCGAGGCGGGACTCCCGGCGGACTTTCCCAACGACTGCTCCTATCGGACCACCGCGACCGGCATCGAGCTCTGCCGCATCGATATCCCCTCGCGCGCGCGGCGCTACAGCGCGACCGGCGGTCCCGATACCTGGTGGCCGACACCCGAGCCGCCGCATCGGATCAACCAGGTCTATCTCGAGCCGATCCTGTTCGATCATGCCGCCGCGCAGCCGCGCATCACCATGCTCGCGCGCACGGAGGTCGTGTCGATCGAGCAGCATGACGATCATGTGGTCGTGCTGGCGCGCGACCTCGAGAGCGGAAGCCTGCTGCGCATCGACGCCGGCTTCGTGATCGGGTGCGACGGCAGCCGCTCGCTGGTTCGCAAATCGATCGGAGCCAGCCTGTCCGGCACGCCCGTGATCCAGCGCGTGCAGTCGACCTATATCGAGGCGCCGCAGCTCAAGGAGCTGATGGGCGCGCACAAGCCGGCCTGGATGGTGCTCTCGCTCAACCCGCGGCGCTCCGGCACCACCGTTGCCATCGACGGTCGCGACCGCTGGCTGATCCACAATCACCTCAAGCCCGACGAGCCCGAATTCGACTCGGTGGATCGCGACTGGTCCATCCGTGCCATCCTCGGCGTCGACGAGCGCTTTGAATATCGTGTGCTCAGCAAGGAGGACTGGGTCGGGCGGCGCCTCGTGGCCGATCGCTTCCGCGATCGCAGGGTCTTCATCTGCGGCGACGCCGCGCATCTGTGGATGCCCTATGCGGGCTACGGCATGAATGCGGGCATCGCCGACGCCGTCGATCTCTGCTGGCAATTGGCGGCGCATCTGAACGGCTGGGCGCCGGCGTCGATCCTCGATGCCTATGAAGCGGAGCGCCAGCCCATCACCGAGCAGGTCTCGCGCTTTGCGATGGACCACGCCATGAAGATGATGGCGCAGCGCGGCGGCGTCTCCGCGGAGATCGAGGACGACACGCCGCGCGGCCAGGCGGCGCGCGCCGCGCTGGCGAAGGCGGCCTACGATCTCAACGTGCAGCAATATTGCTGCGCAGGATTGAATTTCGGCTACTATTACGATGCCTCGCCGATCATCGCCTATGACGGCGAGACGCCTCCGGCCTACACGATGGGCAGCTTCACGCCCTCCACCGTGCCGGGCGCCCGCGCGCCGCATCTGTTCCTGCGCGACGGACGATCGCTCTACGATGCCTTTGGGGTCGGCTACACCTTGCTGCGGCTCGACCCTGCGATCGACGTCGCGGCGCTGAGATCAGCAGCGGAGACGCGGGGCGTGCCGCTGGCCTTGGTCGACATCGCGCCGGATGAGGCAAACGGGGCTTATGCTGAAAAGCTGGTGCTGGTGCGGCCCGACCAGCACATCGCCTGGCGTGGGCAGGCTGCGCCCGAAGATGCGCCGGGCTTGCTGGCGCGGCTCACCGGCGCGGCGGCGTAAAGAAGATCAAGCTGCCTGCCTGACGACGACGACGCCAGGCGGCTCACACAAAAACGCATCGAGGAGGACAACGTGTTTCGCATTGCAAGGCGCCGCATTCTGGCCGTGCTGACGGCCGCGACTTTCGTCGGGCTGCCGCTGGAGGCCGTGAAGGCAGCCTATCCGGAGCAATTGATCAAGATCATCGTGACCTTTCCGCCCGGCGGCAGCGCCGACACGGTCATCCGCGCGCTCGAGCCCTTGGTCACCGCCGAGCTCAAACAGGGCCTGGTCATCGAGAACCGCGCCGGAGCAGGGGGTAACATCGGCATGGCCGCGGTCGCGCAGGCGAAGCCGGACGGCTACACGCTCGGCGTGGCGCCGGCGGGTGCGCTGACGGTCAACCCGTATCTCAACGCGTCGATGCCGTTCGAGCTGAAGGATCTCGCGCCCATCACGCTGCTTGCGGAAATCCCCTTCGTGCTCGTCGCCGCCGCCGACATTCCCGCGCACAACATGGCCGAAGCGGTCGCGCTGGCCAAGGCGAGGCCGGGCGCGCTGTCGATCGGGCACGGCGGCAACTCGACCGCGATGCACCTGACAGCCGCGCTGTTCACGCACAAGACTGGGATCGCGATGGAGCTGGTCCCTTATCGCGGCACCGCACCGGCGACGGTCGACGTGCTTGCGGGCCATATTCCGTTCGCGGTGCTCGATATCCCGGCATCGCGGCAATTGATCCTGGAGCGCAAGCTCAACGCGATCGGCGTTTCCTCGGCGCGCCGCCTTGCGTCCTTGCCCGATGTGCCGACCCTCGCGGAGAGCGGCATTGCAGGCTTCGAATCGGTTGGCTGGTTCGGGCTCGTCGCTCCCGCAGGCACGCCTGCCGACGTCATCGGCAGGCTGAACGAGGCCTTCACGAAGGCGCTGAAGGACCCGTCGGTGCTCGAGAAGATCAGGACGCTCGGCGCGGAGCCTGCGCCGATGTCGCCCGAGCAGTTCGCCCGCTTCATTCAGGACGAAAGCGCGAAATGGGGCAAGCTCATCCGCGAGGCCGGTATCAAGGCGAACTAAAGCATGATCCGGAAAAGTGCGCAGCGGTTTTCCGAGAAGATCATGCTCAAACAACAAGCTGAAGCGCGATGTCGATACATCCTCATCGCATCGCGCTTTGGTCGTCATGCCACCGCAGCCTCGTGAGCGGACGCTGCTCGGCAACCCATAACGCGTGAGCCAGAGCCGCTGACGCGGTGTTGCTGCCAATGTCAGGCCGTGGCGGCGGCCGTCTCGCGGAGAGCGGTGTTGCGGGTCTTGAATCCATCGCATGGCTCAAGCCGTGGCTCCTGTGTATCCCATTGATCCAACACACCCCGTCTACTGTGCATGGGGTTGTTTTCGCGTTTATGTTGGCCGGGGCATAAGGCGTCTGGCACGGCGGCACCCGCTTGAACCCAATCCCCGCCCGCTCCGACCCAGCAATGCCCCACCCTCCGGCGGGACCAAGGTGACCCACCACGATGTTCGACAAGACTTACCGCGACCGCCTCGAAGCCGATCTGGCGCGATGGGAGGCCGAGGGCGTGATTGCGCCGGCGGCGGCCGCGTCCATCCGCAATGCGCTGCCGCCGCTGCCCGCGGGCATCAACATCGCCGTGGTCGTCGGCATCGTCGGCGGTCTGCTGATCGCGGCCGCGTTCCTCGCCTTCGTCGCCGCGCACTGGACCGAGATCGCGCGGCTGGCGCGGTTCGCCATCCTGCTCGCCGGCATGGCCGTAACCGGTGCCCTCGGCGCCTGGTTCGCTGGGCGGGGCCGCGACGTTCTTGCCGATCTCTGCGCCGGCATCGGCGCGATCATCTTTGGCGCGGGCATCGCGCTGGTCGGTCAGATGTATCATCTCGGCGAGGATTTTGCCGGCGGCATGCTGCTGTGGTCGATCGGCGCGTTCGCCGCCGCGCTGTTGACCGGCTCGCGCGGGGCGCTCGCGGTCGGCCTCGTCGCCGCCAGCATCTGGACCTGCATGCGGATCCATGATTCGCCGGACGTCCTGCATCTTCCCTTCGTGGCGGTCTGGCTGATCGCCGCAAGCCATGCCTTGGCGTGGAATTCCCGCGTCGCGGCCCATCTCGTCGCGCTCGCAGTACTGCCGTGGTGGATCGCGACCTCGCTGCGCTTCGAGCTCGACGGCGCCCAGCCGGCCTTCGTGCTCGCCAACGGCGCGGCCCTGCTGTTCGGCGCCGGGCTTGCGATCGCCGCGATGCCATCGCCGCGGGCGGCGCGGCTCGGCAGCGTGCTGTCGATCCACGGCGCGTTCGCGCTGGCCGCCGCGGCTTTCCTGGAGGTGACGACGGCCGACGACATCATTCACTTGCGGACGACGCGCGCAGCCTCGGCCCAGCCGCTGTGGGCGATCCTGTGCGGCGCGGCGGGGGTGATCCTCGCCCTCGTCTCCGCCACGCTCACCAGGCGCAGAGGCGAGATTCTTGCCGCCGGCGCGATCGGGCTCGTGCTGCTGGCCGCGCCGTTCTGGCCGGTCGCCCCGGTCGGCGAGCCCTGGCTGGCTTATGCCGCGCTGCTTTGCGCCATGCTGTGCCTCGTCGTCTCCGGCATGCTCGATGACGTCCGGCCGCGCATCGTCGCCGGCTGGCTCGGCATCGCCGGCGTGATCGCCGGCATCACCTGGGCGGTGAAGGGCTCGCTGCTCGCCCGCTCGGCGTTCCTGGCGGCGGCCGGTGTCGTCGCCGTTGCCTTTGCCACGGCGCTCAACCGCGCGCTGCCGAGGAGTGCACGATGAGCCGGCTGGTCACGTCCTTGTCGGCGCTGTGGCGGCGTATCCCGAAAGCCGTGCTGTTCGGCGTCGCCGTCCTGGTGCAATGCCTGCTGCTGATGCTGATGGTCGTCGACCGCGTGCAGATCCTGCGCGAAGGCGTCGAGGTGACCTTGCAGACGCAGCCGGTCGATCCGCGCGATCTCCTGCGCGGCGACTATGTCGTGCTCCGCTACGAGATCTCGCAGGTGCCAGCCGGCGCGCTCGCCGGCAAGGTCGCGGATGCGCGCCACCCCGACGTCTTCGTCAAGCTCGCGCCAAATGCCGACGGGCTGTATCAGGCCGTCTCGGTGCATGCCGAGCCCGTCGCGGTCACCGCGCCCGAAGTGCTGATCCGCGGCCGCGTCGGCAATTATGGCGGCTCCTGCAGCGACGACCGGCGAAGATTCTGCGACAAGCTGCCGATCAAATACGGCCTCGAAAGCTATTTCGTGCCGCAAGGCGAGGGCGGCAAGCTCGAGCAGGCCCGCAACCAGCAGAAGCTGCGGATCGTCGCCGCCGTGCTGCCCTCGGGCCGCGCCGCCATCAAGCGGCTGCTGCTCGACGGCGAGCCGGTGTATGAGGAGCCGTTGTATTAGGGCGGGGTGCGCTGGGATAGATCGATTGCCGCGCCGGGTGAGGGCTTTCTTGCTGCAACGAGAACGGCCGCCGCGAGGCAGCTGAGGGAGCGTGCGTCTTAAGAGATAGCCCAGCCGGAGGACAGAGCTTCCGCTTGGCGGAGAACCGTCTGCACAGCCGCGTCTTGAAGGTCTGGTGGGTAGCCGTGTTTGCGCAGGATTCGCTTCACAAGAACCCGCATTCGCGCCCGAGCGCTTTCGCGGTGAGACCAGTCGACCGTCGCGCTCCCCTTGAGATTTACAAGGAGTTCGTGGGCCACGAGCTTGAGGGAGTCATTCCCCATCGCTTCGACAGCACTCTCATTTTCGGCAAGGGCGTCGTAAAAAGCTATCTCGTCCTGCGACAGGCCCTCTTCTTCGCCACGCCTGCGAGCAGCCCTAACTTCCTTTGCTAGTTCGATGAGCTCCTGCAGCACCTCAACGGTGCTGATGGCATTCGTATGGTACCGGGCGATGGCGGCTTCGAGGCGTTCTGAGAAGCGTTTGGTTTCAACGACGTTTGTCTTGCTCCGCGAGCGGATTTCGTCGTTCAGGAGCTTGCGCAATGCCTCCAAGGCTAGATTCTTCTTTTCGAGCTGTTGAACTTCGGCCAAGAACTCATCGGATAGGATCGATATGTCCGGCGTTGTAATTCCGGCAGCAGCGAGAACATCAATAATCTCGGTTGAAACGACGGCACGATCTAGAATTTGTTGGATCGCAAATTCCCGATCGGCGGCACTAGTCCCAGCAGTGTCGGCTGATTTGACGAGGGCAGCGCGTACCGCTTGGAAAAAGCCGACTTCGTCCCGAATAGCCCTTGCTTCATCGCTCGCAGACGCCAAGGCGAATGCTTTGGAAAGAGCCAGAACCGCATCTTGATACCGTCTATTCTCGCGGCGCTTGCCGTCCTCACTGGTTTCCTTGGCCGCGGCTTCGTGCTGGCGATCGAGTATCCACTCGATTGCCTCTGCCAGCGCGACGAGGCGCTCATGCGGCGTACCGGACAGGCCGCGTGCGTAGTCGAAGCCGTGATACATCGCCTGGACGACCTCGTGCTTCTCCAGCAGAAGCGCGATCGCTTGTGCCTCGTCGATTCCCGCCTGACGCTGATCCGAACCAGAATATTGACTCAGTGCGTTCTTCAGGTTTTGCGCGATCCCGATGTAGTCGACCACCAGGCCCGCCGGCTTGTCGCGAAAAACGCGGTTGACGCGGGCGATTGCCTGCATCAAGCCATGACCCTTCATAGGCTTGTCAATATACATCGTGTGCATCGACGGCGCGTCGAAGCCTGTTAGCCACATGTCCCGCACCATCACCAGCTTGAGCTGGTCTTTCGGGTCCTTGGCACGCTTTGCCAGAAGATCGCGGCGGGCCTTGGTCCCGATATGCGGTTGCCAAGCCGGAGGATCGGCGGCCGATCCGGTCATTACCACCTTGATCGAGCCTGCCGCGTCTTCGTCGCTGTGCCAATCAGGCCGAAGGGTGACAATCTGGTTGTAGAGTTCGACGCAGATACGTCGGCTCATGCAAACCACCATCGCCTTGCCGTCCATAGCCGCGACGCGATCCTCGAAATGGCGAACGAGATCCGCCGCAACCAACGCAAGTCGCTTCTTGGAACCGACAAGGGCCTCGATGGTCGCCCATCTACGCTTGATGCGCTCCTGTTCGGTGATCGCCTCGTCTTCGGTCAGCTCCGCGATCTCGGCGTCGATCTTCGGCTTCTCCTCATCGGGAAGCTCGATACGCGCCAGACGGCTCTCGTAGTAGATGGGAACGGTCGCACCGTCTTCGACCGCCCGGCTGATGTCATAGACGTCGATATAGTCGCCAAAAATGGCCGGCGTATTCACATCGTCCTTTTCAATCGGCGTTCCCGTAAAACCGATGAACGAGGCGTTGGGGAGGGCATCGCGGAGGTATTTCGCGAAGCCATAAGAGATTTCGCCCGTCTTCTGCTCGACCTTGGCTCGGAAGCCATACTGGCTCCGATGCGCTTCATCGGCGATGACCACAATATTCCGGCGATCGGACAGCATCGGGTAGGCGACTTCACCCACCGCGGGCGAGAACTTCTGGATGGTGGTGAAGATCACACCGCCGGAAGCACGGTTAAGCGCTGCGCGCAGATCGTCCCGGCTGCCAGCCTGGACCGGCGTCTGCCGGATCAGATCGCGACACATGGAGAAAGTGCCGAACAATTGATCATCCAGGTCATTCCGGTCGGTGATGACCACGATCGTGGGATTCTCTAACGCAGGATGCCGGACAAGCTGCCCCGCATAGAAGGCCATCAGCAGGCTCTTGCCCGACCCCTGCGTATGCCAGATAACACCGATCCGCTTGTCTCCCCTCGGGTAGTTCTCCACTCCCGGAAGGCCATAGGTGGCGGGCTCCTCATCAAGCCCGGAAGCCTGAGGAACTGCGTTATTCAAGGCGAGCGCGCGGACAGTCGAGGCGACCGCGCGTTTGACCGCGTGAAACTGGTGATACCCTGCGAGCATCTTGGCGAGGCTCGAACCTGTCTCTCCGAACACCGTGAAATCGCGGAGCAGATCGAGAAAGCGTTGCCGCTCAAAGACGCCTTCCACGAGCGTGGTTAGCTCGGGCTGACCCTTCGGGGCGATGACTTTCCCGTCGGTCGTGCGCCACGGCATGAATCGTTCCTGGTCGGCGGTGAGCGAGCCCACGCGCGCGGTGATGCCGTCGGACGTTACAAGGACGGCGTTGGTCCGAAACAGCGACGCGATCTGCGCCTTGTAGGTTTGGAGCTGGTTGTAGGCGCCGTAGATCGTCGCGTTTTCTCCGCCCGGGGCCTTGAGTTCGATCACGCTCAGCGGCAGACCATTGACGAAGATCACGACGTCGGGACGCCGCTCGACCCTACCCTCGATCGCGGTGAACTGGCTGGTGGCAATCCAGTCATTTGCAGCGAAGTCGTCGAAGTCGATCAGCCGAACCTTATCTCCTCGGATCGTTCCGTCGTCGCTGAAGAACTCGACGTCGACCCCGTCGACCATCAACCCGTGGAGACGGCGGTTTTCTTCGGTGAGGGAGGGGTGCTCGGTCGCCAAAATCTTCCGCAGCGCATCGCCACGCGCTTCCGACGGGATCGACGGGTTCAGCTTCTCGATCGCGGCGCTCAGTCGCTTCTGCAAGATGACGTCCGAATACGTCTCCCGCTCGGGCGACTTTCCGTCCGGGCCGATGTCCGCGTCGCTGAGCACGGCATAGCCAAGCGCAGAGAGCCGATCGAGCACGAGCTGCTCAACATCTGCTTCGGAAAGATAGGCCATCAGACGACCTCCGTATCCCTGGACGCAGCCGCTTTCGCCTCCCGACATGCATTCAGCACGAGCTTATAGGCTTCACGATCAACCCCAAACAGAAGCCGCGAGGGTTCGATCGCCAGCGGAACCTCCTCGCCGTCTGGAAGGACCACAACGACCTGGAGGAAGCCGTCTCCGTCCAATTCGGCGCGAAGCGAGGAAAATTGGTCAATGGTCGCGTTCGACGCCTCAAATCGCTCGTAGGGCTCGAACGTCCGCACCGGATCCGGCTCGCGTTCGAGATAGCATTGGTAAAGAAAGGTCACCAAGGCATCTGCTGCCAACATCGCCGCGCGGCGGTGGTGGACTGAAAGCTTCTGGCTCAAGCCATCCTTGCCATGGCTGACCGTGCCGCAGATATCTCGGAACTGGCCCAGCGCTTCAGTCAGCCGATAATGCTGCGAGATGACCTTGCTGAAGGGATCATCACGTCTTTCGACCAGCGCCATCAGGCGAAATGCTGCGGACACCCAGCCGCCGAAGCTCGGATGTGCACCTCTGATTGGGCTATCTGACCATTCTGCTATTGGATTGATCGGGTCGTCCAACTCGGCAATCAGCACCCGGCAAGCGCATTCGACAAGGCCCTTGGCCGCGTCGATGGAGGCGTCGTTTTCGTCGTTAAACTCGCGCTCAAGAGTCTCGAATGTCTGCTGCAATGTCGGCGCGTGCTTCCAGTGTGCGCAGAAGGCGCGGATGCCGGGATACCAATCAGCGCTCATGCAGCCCTCGGTGAATGTCAGAGAAGGAACCGGGTGTGTTCGCGCTGGAGGCGGCCTTCGGCCGATACCCGGTCAACAGTCCGGGGCGGACCGCAACGCGCGTCATGTGGTATCCCCTGCGATCCTGTCGGCGTTACTCACGCGCACCTCGCCCGACATCAGTTTTGGCAAGAGAAGGTCCCGCGTGGTAGCGAGGATACGACTTTCCCTTTCGTTCGACACGATGCGATTAAATAGCGGTCTCATGGACTCGTCAAAGGTTCGAAGGAGATCAGACGTCGCGACTGTCACTTCGATCGGTCGAAAGTTGGCTTTACTGATCTCCTGAAACGTCGATCCGTTGGCGTTTTGATGGACCGTTTCCATGTTGGCCTGTGTCCACAACCAGACAAAAACGTTAGATAACCTCTTCTTGCAGATCATCGCGATGAAACCCTGATTCACCGCGACCGGCGTCTGGGCGATCGCCATGTAGCCGATCGGGGCGCGCGAGGAGAGCAGCACGGTCCCGACCGGAAGCAAGCCAGAACTGATCTGCGAAAGTCCAGCGTTGGTGATTTGGCGTTCTGTGCTCAGCAGAACCGGAGTACTCAATGAGGAAAGGTCTTTCGGTGTTGCCCAGGAGATATCACCACCCCAGAAGGCGGCCTCCTTGGTACTGGGTGTTGATCCGCCAACAACGTCAACTTCCTCCCCTATAGTGGACGTGGTCCACCCCTCCGGTTTGCCATCTTCATCGAGGCGATTGGGGAAAAGGGACCAGACGTCCGCGGCGAGGTAAGGTGCGCGCGCATCCATCTTGGCGCGGGTCGGCCCGAAATCAACGAACCAATCCTTGAAGATCGCCCGGGCCGTGGCCTCCAGCGTCTCGTTCATCCGTCGGTTCAATTCGATCTTGTCGTCTAGTGGACCTATCAACTCAGCAATAGATATCTGGACCTCTATGGGCGGCATGGGAATAGGCAGCCCTCGCTGGGCTGTGATTCCCAAATATGCCCGAGTGGAGCCTCCGCCGGCCCATGCCTCAAAGATGTCTAGGAACTGACGAGAGTTGAAGTAGTACTTCAGAAAGCGGTTGTTTAATTTCTTCCGATCTTTTATCCGATAATAAGTCACTTGCGGCGTGAGCATAATAAATGGGAAATCGTTAGCTTGAACGATTGCGGTTCTTCCGAGCGTCGCCTTATGAGACAGAAGAACGTCGCCAGGCTTTGAAAACCCCTTAGATAGCTGACTCGCCCGCTCCTCTGATATGAAGGAGCAGTTAACCAGATCGACCCGGCCGCCTTTGAGGTCCGATGCCATTATAAAGGGAATGCCGGACTCAACAAAATCAGTGGCCTTGGGATGAATTGAGCCATGATTGCCGTCCATAGGGCGTTCGATCACTCCCAATTCGACGAGCTGATGAACAGTGTAGATCGGCCACTCAGCCATCAACGCTCACTTTCGCGAGCTGGGCGCGGATAGATTTAGATAATTGCTCCGACGCATTCATCTGCTGATCGAGTATTGATTTGAGCTCGGCGAGCCGCTCTGAAAACGACACTTCGTCTTCTTCGGCATCTGCCGTGCCGACATACCGACCTGGGGCTAGCACGTAGCCGTGGGCCTTGATCTCATCGAGAGTCGCCGCCTTGCAGAACCCCGGCGCATCCGCATAGGCGCCAGCTTCACTCTCGCCGCGCCAGGCGTGGTAGGCGCGCGTGATCTTTTCGATGTCCGCATGGGAGAATTCCTTGCGAGTCCGGTCCACCATGTGGCCAAGCTTGCGCGCGTCGATGAACAGGATTTCGTTGCGTCGATCCCGCAGCTTAGTGCTGAGGGCGAACCCGTTCGACTTGTCGCGAGCGAGGAACCAGAGGCATACCGGAATTTGAGTCGAATAAAAGAGCTGACCGGGCAGTGCCACCATGCAATCGACGACGCTAGGTGCGCCCTTCACACCCTCGATCAGCGCGCGGCGAATCGCATCTTCGCCGTTTTGCGTGGAGGACATTGAGCCGTTGGCCAGCACGACCCCCGCGACGCCTGTAGGCGATAAGTGATGCACGATATGCTGCACCCAGGCGAAGTTGGCGTTGCCAGGCGGCGGCACGCCATATTTCCAGCGTACATCCTCGCGCAGCCGTTCCCCGCCCCAATCGGAGATGTTGAAGGGTGGATTGGCGAGGATGAAGTCGGCCTTCAGGTCGCGCAGCTCATCCTTGTGGAAGCTGCCATCACTGTTCCATTTGATGTCGGCGTCGATGCCGCGGACCGCGAGGTTCATCTTGCACAGCCGCCACGTCGTATAATTCGACTCCTGACCATAGATGGCGATGTCGCCAATGCGCCCGCCATGCTCTTCGACAAAGCGTTCGGATTGCACGAACATGCCGCCCGAGCCGCAGCAAGGATCATAGACGCGGCCCTTGAAGGGCTCAATCATGCCAACCATCACACGCACGACCGAGCGCGGCGTGTAAAACTCGCCGCCGCGCTTGCCCTCCGAGCCGGCGAACTGACCGAGGAAGTATTCATAGACGCGGCCGAGCACGTCTCGGGCCTCGCCCTTCTCTGCACCGAGCGCGATCCCTGAGATCAGATCGATCAGCTCGCCAAGCATCACTGCATTGAGTGCAGGACGAGCATAATCCTTTGGCAAAACGCCCTTAAGACTCTCATTATCCTTTTCGATGGCGATCATCGCCTCGTCAATCATCTTTCCGATGGACGACTGCTTTGCATTCGCCTGGAGGTGCGACCAACGGGCGGTCGGCGGTACCCAGAAGATGTTGTCGGCGGCGTACTCGTCGCGATCAACAGCTCCGCACGCTTCGCCTCGAAATTGTCCGAAATATGCTTGAGGAAAATTAGCCCGAGCGCGACGTGTTTGTAGTCGGACGGCTCCATGTTGCCGCGGAGCTTGTCAGCAGCCTTGAACAACTCGGCTTCAAATCCGAGGTCCCCGCCCTTACCGTTGCCGTTCGTCCGGAAAGGCTTCGCAGGCGGTAGAATGAGCGATTTTTCGCCCACTTCCACCGGTTGAGCGCTAGCCAACGACACCGAGCCGCCGCGACCTCTGCCTGGAGTCACGGCGCCTTCGGCGGCCAGTTCCTCCTTGACGGCGTCATAGGTTGCCTCTGTCCATCCAAGGGTGTCGCGCAACCGTCCATTGCCTGCTGACCCGCCCAGCTCCGTTAGCACCGCGACGAATTTGTCCTTGAGCGACTGCCTAGTCAATTTTCCCCTCGCCACTTCTGGCCACGCGCGCTTTGCTAGAGCGCGTCCGGCCTTTAGGCTGCCCAACGGATAGCCTTTGGTACTCTTCTACAGAAACAACCACTACGACGCCTCGCCCGTGCTTCTCGATCAGCACCGGCCCAGCGCGCGCGGTGTCGATCATCAGGCCGAAGCCGTTCTTCGCTTCCCGCGCCGACATGGTTTTCATGGCTTAAGCCCAATAATGCTTCGCGAGCTAATTAAGACAAAATGGCCTTTTTTGCCAACGCAAAGGATTGGCGGCCGCTAAGCTGACCCACGGCCAAATCGCGATGCCGTAGCAGACGGGTCCCGCACGAGCCCCGACTAACAAGTTTGATCTCGAGATTGTCGAGCGAGGTGGCCGTTTACGGCGACAGTGAAGCTGTCCAGCGGCCAACTTCGAAAACAAAAGCCCGCACTCGCGTCGACCGCGCGCAGCGCACTCGGGCAGCCAGAACCCTGCCTGTTGGCCCCCCTGCGATGATGCCACTATGCTCCTGTTTTGCCTGACGAAGCAAATGACGGGAGTCGTCATTCGGAACGGGCGGCAACGACCGCGGCCAATTCTCATCGGCTCGCATGGCTGCGCCGGACAGGCGACTCAAACCACGTTCCTTCGACTTTTCGGCCTCCGAAACCCCGACACGCACCTGATCATCCCCCCACCTAACCCATTGATCTTGCAACCCCCGTCTACTGTGCATGGGGTTGTTTTCGCACTTTTGTTGTTCCATGGCAGAACGCGAGGCGTTCAACCGCCGCGGCACCCTATCCGCCACCCCCACCAAGCGAGACCAACATGCACTCTGCGGCCAGCGGCTGGGGCAACGGGCTTCTCGGCGTCATCATCTTCAGCGGCTCCTTGCCGGCGACGCGCGTCGCGGTCGGCGGCTTTTCCGCGCTGTTCCTGACCTCGATGCGCGCGGTGATCGCCGCGCTGATCGCTCTCGCCGTGCTCGGCCTGCTGCGTCAGGCCCGGCCGCAGCGGGGCGATCTCGCGTCCCTCGCCATCGTCGCCGTCGGCGTCGTGGTCGGCTTTCCCCTGCTGACCGCGCTCGCGCTCCAGCACATCACCTCGGCGCGTTCGATCGTCTTCATCGGCCTTCTGCCATTGTCGACGGCGATCTTCGCCGTGCTGCGCGGCGGCGAGCGGCCGCAGCCGCTGTTCTGGCTGTTCGCCGGTCTCGGCAGCGCGACGGTGGTGGGCTTCGCCCTGTCCGGCGATGGATCGGCCTCGCTGATCGGCGATCTCCTGATGGTCGCCGCGATCGTGCTGTGCGGGCTCGGCTATGCCGAAGGCGCGGCGCTGTCGCGCCGGCTCGGCGGCTGGCAGGTGATCTCCTGGGCGCTCCTGCTGGCGCTGCCGCTGATGATCCCGGTCGCGGTCCTGACCTGGCCGCCATCCTGGAGCGGCGTCGGCGTGCCGGCCTGGATCGGGCTCGCCTACGTCTCGATCTTCAGCATGTTCGTCGGCTTCATCTTCTGGTACCGCGGCCTCGCGCTCGGCGGCATCGCACGCGTCGGCCAGCTGCAGCAGCTCCAGCCGTTCTTCGGCCTCGCGCTCGCCGGGCTTCTGCTGCACGAGCCCGTCGCCTGGAGCATGATCGCCGCGACCATGCTCGTGGTCGCCTGCGTCTTCTTCGCGCGGCGGTTTGCGTGAGGGTCGTGCCTTACGGCTACTCCATCACCGTTTTCGTCAGCGCCGAGCGTGCGAACTTCTTCAGCGGCATCGGCTTGCCGAACAGGAAGCCCTGCACGAGGTCGAAGCCGAGCTCGTTGGCGACGACGAGGTCGGCGCGGCTCTCGACACCTTGCGCCACCGCGCGCGCGCCATAGCCCTTCGCGAGCTCGACGATGTGACGGCACACCGTGCGCTTGAGCCGGTCGTTGCCGCTGCCGGTGACGAACTGGCGGTCGGCCTTGAGCTTGACGAAGGGAATCCGCTCCAGCTCCATCAGCGCCGGCCAGTTGGCGCCGAGATTGTCGATCGACAGGCCGATATTGTGCAGGCCGACCTCGCGCGCGACCTCGGTGAGAAGATCGAGGTCGCGGATCGCCTCCTCGCTGTCGATCTCGACGGTCAGGCCGCCGAAAGCCGGATGCGTCGGCACGCGGCGGCAGAGATCGCGCACCGCCTGCGGCTCCCTGAGATAGGAGGCGGGAAGATTGATCGACAGATCGACCGGGCTCTGTTGCTCCAGCAGATAGTGCCAGTCCTGCATGGCACGGTCGATCACGAACTCCGACAGGTCGCGCAGATGCGGATCGTGCGGCTCCGGAATGAAATAGGCCGGCGGCACGACGCCCCAGGTCGGATGCCGCATCCGCACCAGCGCCTCGGCGCCGCTGCGGACCAGCGTGCGCGCGTCGATCTTGGACTGGTACCACAGCTCCAGCCAGCCGGCATGCAGCGCTTCGCCGACATGGACCGCCGGGCTCGGCGCCGGCTCCTCCGGCAGCAGCATCGCCACGCGCTCGCGCAGCGTCTCCGCGGCAAAGGGCGTGGTCAGCGGCGGCAGCATGGCGAGGCCGTATTCCTCGCCGACCTGCCGCACGGCCCTGACGATGATCGATTCGCGCGCGCCGACCGCCAGAACCTTCCCGGCGAAGGCCTCACGCACCAATATCTCCAGAAACCGTCCCGGCTCGATGCCGTCGGTGGCGACGCCGAGCAGGATCAGATCCGGCAGTTCGCTGGCGAGCACCGTCTGCAATTCGTCCGCACTGGCGCATTCGCTGGTGACGAAGCCGAGATCCTCGAGCACTTCGCTGAGGAAGGCGCGCAAGTGACGCTTGCTGTCGGCCACGCAGGCCCGCGGCGTCACCTTTCGTCGCCCGAAGGTCACAGGCCTTCGTCCGACGAGTTCAACCATCCCATCGTTCATCTACACCACTCCCGTTCCGTGACGGTTTCTTAAACGGCGAGCGTGGGTTCAAATAAGGAGAGCTTCACATCGTTGTTGAATTATCTGAGTAACGTTAAACCCTGCAACTCGAGCTAATTTTTCGACAGTCTGTGCGAAAAGAATTTGCATACCCCGGCACCGCACGCTCAACGACTGCCAGCGCTCGCAGAATCGCCCGCACGCGATGCCGGGAACGTCTGTTCGTCGACGGACGCAGGCGGCGGCGAGGCGGTGTGCCCTTTCGGAGCACCATCGACGCATCGGAGGATGAATCGCAGCCGCCCATTCGGACTGCGCCCGATGCAGCCGCGTGCATTGGGGCGAGCGACAGGCAAGCCGGACGACCCGCATGCGCGCGGGGCGGGCATGTTTCGCTGACGCTCGCGATGGTTCTGCGACATCGCGGCGGCGCCTGCGGCCGCGAATGTGAAGCGCATTACACGCGGATTGCCGCACTTGCGCTAATGCTCCGCGCAGCCGGTGGTGGGCTGTCGAGGATTACGACCATGACGACACGGCGAATGGTTTACTGGTGGTTCCGGATCGTGATGTCAGGGCGATTCCTCGATCGCTTCCTGTGCCTGCCGCGCGTGCATTAGGCGCCAGATCAGCTCTGCCCGATCAATTTGCGAAACGCCGCGGCGCCGTCCTGCACCGCGTCGCGTCCCTTCCAGGCCAGGTAAGTCAGCTTGCCCGAGAGCGTGTCGTGGCTCCGCAAGCGACGCGAGCCGAGGATGTGGCCGACATTGGACGGGAACCGGCTCACCTCGGCCGCCACCAGGGTCGCGATCGCGTCCATCAATTGCTGAAGGCGGACGCCCCATTCGCAATTCTCGATGCCGTCGATGCGCACCTTGAGCGCATATTCGGTGTCGTAGATATCGGCGAGCAGGTCGCGGGCGATCAGCACCCGATTGTGCCGGAGCGCGACACGAAGCGCGAGACGCTTGTCGTCGAGCCGGTCGAGCACCATGTGAACGACGCAGGCATAGGGCGTGGCGGCGACATCACTGGCGCTCTTGCTTGCGGCAGCCTTGGTGGCGAGCCGGACCAATTGCCAGGACGTCGTCAGGCGCCTCGCCACCAGCGCCAGCGCGAAGGGCAGTGCTTCGGGGTGGGCCTTCTTGAAGGTGTCGAGCTGTGCGGTGATCTGAACCACCTGGCCATCGTCGAACTTCGCGATCTTGTCGGGCAGCTTCTCGTTGAACTTCGGCAGCGCATCGCCGGCGCGCAGCACATGCAGCATCTTCCTGACGTCGTCGAAGGCGCTGCGCGAGGCCGTGTATTGCGCGAGCTTGCCGCGCGCGAACTCGGTGCTGTCCACTGATGCGAAGGTGCTCTCGAGAACCTTGACGACCTTGGTCTGGAAGGTCGAGGCAACCTTCAAGACCTCCTTCTGGTTGTTCACGGCGATCTGGTCGTTGATCGCCTTGATGTAGTCGCGTGCCATGGTCGGCAGCAGGTCGCGGCAGATCCACTCCCAGATCGGAGTGAGGGTGTTGCGCGAGATCCGTCCCATGTTGGCGTGCTCGGGCGCGCCGTCGATCAGCAGCAGCTCGAGCGGCGCGAAGAAATAGCGCGAAGGGCTGGTGGCGCGCGCCTGGGTCGATCCGTCCTTGCGAAATTCGGCGCGCAAGCGGGACTGGATCTCGCTCGAACCCGGCATGTCGATGCCGCACAGCTCGAGCCGCTCGAGCTCGCTGAGCAGACAGCTGCGAGACAGCGGCGTCAGCCGCTGCAAGAATTCCGACAGCCGATCGATCTCGTTCATGGCACGCAATCTTTCGCAGCGTTTCCCGCAGGCGTGCAGGTCAATGCGTGGGAGGCATTTGCGCGCTCTCAATCTCGCCAAGAGAAGCAAGTCGCCGTTAATTATTCCGTAAAATCCGGGGGGAGCGCGGCCGGACCGGGCGATCAGGGCCCGCCTGCCGTCCGATTCCGGCTGAATTCAACCTTCGCGGGGGCGGCCGCGGCCTCGCGCAAGCACAAATTGTGCCGATGCCGCCATTTTAGCGCAAAGCCGCCGAAATCACCGTAGTCTTACGGAGCAAAAAGTTAACCACAGGCCGCCCCCGGTTCCGCTAAATGAGTGACATGGGGTCACAGAATGATACGGCCACCGATTCGCGGCCGTCGGAATGGTACGACAGCAGCGCCGCGGCAACCGAAGAGCTCGATTTGGTCCGCCTGAGCGCCGCCCGGGCCAAGGCAGCCGACGAAATGGCTGCGGCCATCGCCCGCGAGCTCAACGGCCCCCTGACTGCGCTGCTGCTCTATATGGGCGAGATCAAGCATCACAGCGATCAACTCGCGCCGGCGACCGGCGATCGAGCCTATTTGCAGCGGGTGGTCGAGAATGCGCTGGCACAGACCGAGCGCGTATGCGCCCTGGTCAAGCAGCTTGCCGGCCCCGACAAGGGGGGCCTGCCGGTCCCGTCCAGCGCCGCGGACACGGACACGAAGGCCCTGCGCGCACAGCAGAACCCGCGCGTGCCGAGCGCCGAGCTCCTCGGACTGTCGGGCCAGAAGCGCCTCACCAAGCGCGAGCGCGAGGTGCTGAGGCTGATCAGCGAAGGATATTCGAACAAGCAGGGTGCGCTTCGGATGCAGATCAGTCCGCGCACCTTCGAGAGCCATCGTGCCGAGGCGATGCGCAAGCTCGGTGCGCGCAACACCGCGGACCTGGTCCGCGCGGCCCTGCTGCATTCGATCGACTGAGGGGGCCGCCGGTGGCGGCCCGGGCTCGGCGAAATCCGGTCGCGCTCAGAAATAGTCTTCGGCGAAGGGGCGCGCGCGCGAGGCGGGGCGCAGCGGCTTGATCACTTCCTTCGGCCCGTTCGGAATGATCGTGATAGTCCAGCGGGGCGGCATGCTCGATTCCTGCTCCAGCACCGAACGCACGAACCCCGTCACCGTCGAGTCGCCAGCCTTCACCGTGGCCATCCGGCCGTTGAACTGTGCGATGCGGAAGCGGCGAACCTCTTTCTGGTCCGCAGTCTCAAAGGTGAACATGGACAACCCTCCTGGTTTGCCGCGACTATCGCCACCTATGATTAGCCATCTCTAAATATCCCAAGCCGTAGAAGTACGGCGGGAATGCACGCGCGGGTGGTCAGCGCGGCTCCTGCGCGCGCGCGGCGGCATAAGCCGCATCCATCAGGTCCAGGAGATCGCCGAATTCGACATCGCCGAGTCTCTCCGCGGTCTTCTCCAGCGTCAGCGCCAGCGCCGCCAGCCTGACGTAGCCGAACGTTCCGGCCGCGCTCTTGAGCGAATGCGCTTCGCGCGCGATCCTGCCATGGTGCTGGGCGAGCGCAAGCGTCCGGAATTGCTGCAGGCGCGCGGAGGTCTCGCTCCAGAACACCTCGCGCACCTCGCGGGCCCCGTCCTCGCCGATCTCGCGCACCAGCGCTTCGTATGCGCGCCCCTCGCGCGCAGGCTCGGCATCAAGCGCGTTATGCGCGGGCGCGACGGTGACGTCAAACATGGTCTTGCTGCCTTGATCACGGGTCGTTTGCCGCGCGGCACGTGCCGGCGCGAGCGGCCCCCGTGTCTACCGCACGCCGATTTCAGTTCCGGTAGCAGGACCTGAGGTGTTTGCAGGCCGGCATTAGCCGGCGGTTCACCATGCGGCCGCGGTCAGCGCGCGCCGAGCAGCCGGTCGTACTGCGCCTTCACGGTGGCGTAGCATTCGCAGGCCGTCTGGCGCAGGCCGTCCAGGTTGAGGATCTGGATGTGGCCGCGGCTGTAATGGATGAAATTGGCCTGCTGCAACGTGTTGGCCACCAGCGACACGCTGTTGCGACGCGCCCCGATCATCTGCGCCATGGCCTCCTGGGTCAGCAGCAGCCGGTAATCGGCGGACAGATCATGCGTGTGCAACAGGCAGCGCGCCAGCCGCGCCTCCACCGGATGGGCGGCGTTGCAGCCCGCGGTCTGCTGCACCTGGGCATAAACCGCCAGCCCGTGGCGCGTCAGCAGGGTGCGCAGGGTGCTGCTCTGGTCGGCGGCGATCCGCAGCCGGTCGAGATCCATCACCGACGCAAGGCCCGGCATCAGCACGATGGCGGTGTTCAACGCGCTCGCATCGCCCATGGTCGAGAGCGTCCCGAGCAAGCTGTCGCGGCCGATCATGGCGACTTGAACATGTTCGCCCCTGGCGAGATTCACCACCAGCGAGATGACGCCGCGGTGGGGAAAATAGGCGCGCTTCAGCGTCTCGCCGCTCTCGACCAGCACGGCGTCATGGGGCAGGTCGACTGTCCGCAGGTGCGGGCGGATCAACTCATAATCGTCTGGCGGAAGTGCGGACAGGAAACCGTTGGACGAGCGCACCATCGTTTCCAAAGCTGCCTCCCGTGTCCTGCCGATTGCACCGCGCGATGCCCAAAGTCACGTGCGGCGCCGCAGCTTCGATCATGTTCCCCTCGGGATATGTTGGCAATTGGGACAAGATGTCCGCCCCGGCGATCGTTCCTGGAGGCGAAGTTCATGCCGGTACACAATTGATGGGCCCAGCCGTCGTCACGGCACGGCTCCCACGAGGCGGAGATGGGAGACCTTCGCCATCGCATAGCACTCGCAAGACGTCGCTTGCAGCGCCCGCAGGTCGCGGATCTCGATGTGGCCCCGGCTGTAGTGGATGATGCCGGCGCGCTGGAGGTCATGCGCCACCAACGAGATGGCATTGCGCCGGACGCCGATCATCTGCGCCAGCGCCTCCTGGGTCAGCGGCAGGATTTCACCGGGGGAGAGGTCGCGGGCGCGCAAGAGCCAGCGCGCGAGCCGCGCCTCGACCGGGTGCAGCGTATTGCAGAGCAGCGACTGCTGCGCATGCGCGAGCAAGAACTGCTCGTGGCGCATGATCAGCTCGCGAAACGACGCGCTTGCGGCTGCGACGGCCCGGAAAGCTGCGATTTCCAGCACAGAAGCGGTCCCGGGAAACAGCACGGCCGCGTCCGACAGTGCGATGCCGTCGGCCAGCGCGGCGCCGCCGCCGACGACGCTGTCGCGGCCGAGCATCGCGATCTCGATCGTCTGACCGTCGGACAGGCCCACCGTGAGCGAGACCGAGCCGGCATGCGGGAAGTGGACATATCTCAGCGCGGCACCCGCTTCACCCAAGACAGACTTCCTGACCATTTCGATCGTCGCCAGATGCGGACGCAGCAGCTCGAAAGCCGGCGGGTCCAGCAATTGCAGCAGCTGATTGGGCGGAGTTCCGCTCGCGGTCATGCAAGTCAATCCGGCGGGGTTCGATGGAACAATTCCGCGGGCGTTCGTTGTTCAGTTGCGCGGCCAACACAAACTATTGTAAAGGTTGCATCGGCGTCCATATACCCGTTACAGGGCAGACAGGCCGTCCGATTTGCGGCCGAAATGAGAAGGGCGTCGATTCGCTGGTGAGCGATGGCGTCTCCTGCAAGGGCATGCAGGAAAAAGCGGTAAGGGGGGCCTCATGAGCCGGGAGCACTGCATCCGCGCCGCCATCGGGCGACTGATGACCTGCGCCCTCTCGTCCGCCGAACGCGTGACGATCGTCCAACATTGCTCTGGGTCCTGGCGCGCGATGGCCGCGCAGCTCGATTCCGTCGTCTCCGTTCTCCTCGGTCCGCCAACGACGTTTGCGGCCATTCCCTCTCTTGATCGAAAGCAAAGGAGAAAGGCGTGCCCCACGGTCCAATGATTGAAACGCCCAAGCCGGACGCTCACGAGAGGACCGAGGGTCGATACCATATTCTCGTCGTCGACGACGACCCGATGGTGTGCATGGCCATCGAGGTCTATCTTCAGCGCAACAACTTTCGAGTGACGATTGCCGATGGAGGTGAAGCCGGACTGCGCGCTCTCGAACATGGACAGGTCGACCTGATGATCGTCGATATCTTCATGCCGCACATGCGCGGGTTCGAATCGATCCGGCTCTTCCACGAGCGCGCGCCGGTCGTTCCGCTGATCGCGATGTCCGGCTACGCCTTCGCCGATCTGAATTCGCCTGCACCCGACTTCCTCCGGATGGCGCTGGAGCTCGGTGCCGCACGCTGTCTGCGCAAGCCATTCACGCCGCACGCGCTGCTCGCCGCCATCAACGATTGCCTGGCGGAGCATCGTCCCGACGACGGCATGGCCGCGCGATTGGGTTAGCGCGGCGCCGGCCGCCATGACAACGAGGTAATCGTTCGTTTACCTCAAACGCCGGATCTGCAGCGCGGGGCGACAACGCGAAACCGAGCCTGCGAGCGCATTGCCGCTCGCGCGCGGTCCGGTCCGACGTTCCGCACGCTGGCCCTATGGTCCTTCACGAGCAGGACTTTCGCGTGCGCTTCGCCCCGTCGTTGTCGTCGGTGCGTCACCGCATGCTTCCCGGCGCTGCGGCGCGCAGCCGGATTTGCCGAAAAGCGCTGCTGCGTTCCGCCGAACCCCAAACTTCTCATCAATATCCGTATTAGCACGGAGGATGAAATTAACGGGACTGTGAAAGGGGTTGTCTAACGATCCAAGAGGAGGGCTTCCGTCCGTGCCAAGGATGGCTCAGGCGTCGAAGTCCGGATTCAAGTCAGTGTTCAGGTCAGTAAGGCGTAGCTCATGGATGATCTGTTGCGGGAGTTTCTGACGGAGACCAGCGAGAGCCTGGACACCGTGGACAATCAATTGGTGAAGTTCGAGCAGGAGCCGAACAACGCCAAGATCCTGGATAACATCTTCCGCCTGGTCCACACCATCAAGGGCACTTGCGGCTTCCTCGGCCTGCCGCGGCTGGAAGCGCTGGCCCATGCCGGCGAGACCCTGATGGGCAAATTCCGTGACGGCATGCCGGTGACGGCCGAAGCCGTGACGGTGATCCTGTCCTCGATCGACCGCATCAAGGAGATCCTCGCAGGTCTCGAAGCCACCGAGGCCGAGCCCGAGGGCAACGACCGCGACCTCATCGACAAGCTGGAAGCCATGGTCGAGCAGGGCATGGCCGCCATGTCAGCGGGTGCAGTCGCTGCCGCTCCCGTCGCCGACGCCCCGCCGCTGGCGCCGGAAGCCCCGGTCGCCGCACCCGCCAAGGAGATGGCGACGGGCACGCTGATCGACCAGACCCTGGAGCGTCCGCTGCGTCCGGGCGAGGTTTCGCTCGACGAGCTCGAGCGCGCCTTCCGCGAGACCGCGATCGAAGCGCCGGTGCCCGCGCCGGTTGCCAAGCCCGAGGTGAAGGCCGAGGTGAAGGCCGAGGTTGCACCTGAAGCGCCGGCCGCCAAGGACGCAAAACCCGCCAAGGAGAAGGCCGCGCCGAAGAAGTCGATGGCCGACGAGGGCGCCGGCGAGGGCGCGTCCATCGCCAACCAGTCGATCCGCGTCAACGTGGATACGCTGGAGCACCTGATGACCATGGTCTCCGAGCTGGTCCTGACCCGCAACCAGCTCCTGGAGATCTCCCGCCGCAACGAGGACACCGAGTTCAAGGTGCCGTTGCAGCGCCTGTCCAACGTCACCGCCGAGCTGCAGGAAGGCGTCATGAAGACGCGCATGCAGCCGATCGGCAATGCCTGGCAGAAGCTGCCCCGCATCGTCCGCGATCTCTCATCCGAACTCGGCAAGCAGATCGAACTGGAGATGCACGGCGCCGACACCGAGCTCGACCGCCAGGTGCTCGACCTGATCAAGGACCCGCTCACCCACATGGTGCGCAACTCCGCCGATCATGGCCTGGAGACCCCCGCCGAGCGCCTCGCATCCGGCAAGGGCGAGCAGGGCACCATTCGCCTGTCCGCCTATCACGAGGGCGGCCACATCATCATCTGCATCGCCGACAACGGCCGCGGATTGAACACCGAGAAGATCAAGGCCAAGGCCATCTCTAGCGGTCTCGTCACCGAGGCCGAGCTCGAGAAGATGAGCGAGGCCCAGATCCACAAGTTCATCTTCGCGCCGGGCTTCTCCACCGCAGCCGCCATCACCTCGGTCTCCGGGCGCGGCGTCGGCATGGACGTGGTGCGCACCAATATCGACCAGATCGGCGGCACCATCGACATCAAGTCGGTGGCCGGCGAGGGAAGCTCGGTCACCATCAAGATCCCGCTGACGCTCGCCATCGTCTCCGCCTTGATCGTGGAAGCCGCCGGCGACCGCTTCGCCATCCCGCAGCTCTCGGTGGTCGAGCTGGTGCGGGCCCGCGCCAATTCCGAGCACCGCATCGAGCGCATCAAGGACACCGCGGTGCTGCGCCTGCGCAACAAGCTGCTGCCGCTGATCCACCTGAAGATGTCCTCGCGCGAGATCGCCGGCGTGCTCAATCTGCGCGGCCGCATCGTCACCGTGGTCGACATGCGCGCCCGTCTCGGCCTGCCGCAGCCCGAGGACGGCAAGGTGCCGATGGCGGTCGGCGTCGACCTGCGCGGCGAATCCTACGGCCTTCTGATCGACCAGATCGGCGAGGTGCTGCGCCTGCCCGAAGCCGGCATGGAAGAAAACCCCGTCAACCTCGATCCCCGCATGGCCAAGCTCGCCGGCGGCGTCCACCGCCTCGACGGACAGCTCATGGTCGTCCTCGACGTCGATCGCGTCCTCGAGCTCGAAACCAAAGCGCAGATGGCCGCGTGAGCCAACGAAACATCGGAGCCGGAGAACCGAAATGAAAACCTGCTTGGTGGTCGATGATTCCAGCGTGGTGCGGAAGATCGCGCGCCGGATCCTGGAGGGCCTGGAATTCGAAGTGACCGAGGCCGAGGACGGCTCGAAGGCACTCGAGATCTGCCAGCGGCAGCTGCCCGACGCGGTGCTGCTCGACTGGAACATGCCCGTGATGGACGGTTTCGAATTCATGGGCCACATGCGCCGCCTGCCCGGCGGCGACCAGCCCAAGGTGGTGTTCTGCACCACCGAGAACAATGTGGCTCATATCGCCCAGGCGCTCAGCGGCGGCGCCAACGAGTACATCATGAAGCCCTTCGACAAGGACATCATCGCCGACAAGTTTGCTGAAGTCGGCTTGCTCCCGGTCGGACAAGCCATGGCCTGAGCGAATCTGGCCCGCGCATCTGGTCAGAATGTTCCAGTACAGCTTCGAAGAGGCTACCAGTGACCCCGACCGAGTATGAGTACCTGCGTAAGTTCCTGAAGGACAATTCCGGTCTCGACCTGTCCGCAGACAAGCAATATCTGATCGAAAGCCGCCTGCTGCCTCTGGCCCGCAAGGCCGGTCTCTCCGGCATCGCCGAGCTCGTGCAGAAGCTGCAAGGCGGCTCGCGTCAGCTGATCACCGACGTGGTCGAAGCCATGACCACCAACGAGACCTTCTTCTTCCGCGACAAGGTCCCGTTCGATCATTTTCGCGACACCATCATGCCCGAGATCATCAAGGCGCGTGCCGGCAAGCGCAGCGTGCGGATCTGGTGCGCCGCCGGCTCGACCGGGCAGGAGCCCTATTCGCTGGCGATGTGCCTGAAGGAGATGGGCGCGGCCCTCACCGGCTGGCGCATCGAGATCATCGCGACCGATCTGTCGCAGGAGGTGCTGGAGAAGGCCAAGGCCGGAATCTACAGCCAGTTCGAGGTGCAGCGCGGCCTGCCGATCCAGATGCTGGTCAAATATTTCAAGCAGACCGGCGAGACCTGGCAGGTCAATCCCGAATTGCGGGCGATGATCCAGCATCGCCAGCTCAACCTGCTGCACGACTTCTCCCAGCTCGGCACGTTCGACATCATCTTCTGTCGCAACGTGCTGATCTATTTCGACCAGGACACCAAGATCAACATCTTCAACCGGCTGGCGCGCCAGATCGAGCCCGATGGCTTCCTGGTGCTGGGCGCGGCCGAGACCGTGGTCGGTCTGACCGATACGTTCCGCCCGATCGCGGACCGGCGCGGCCTCTACAAGCCGAACGATCCGCGTGCCGCGGCCGCCAAGCCGGTCCTCGCCGGCGCGTCGCCGCGCCTCGCGGTGATGGCAGGACGATAGACATGGCCGAGGATGGCAAGGGTACCGAACGCGTGACTTTCAGTCGCGGCTATGATGTCTGCATCATGGCCATCGACGGCACCTGGCGCCGCGACTGCAAGCTCAACGCGATCTCCGACACCGACGCCATTCTCACGGTGGAAGGCTCGATTCAGGGATTGAACCTGAAGGAGTTCTTCCTGCTGCTGTCGTCCACCGGCCTTGCCTATCGCCGCTGCGAGCTGGTCCGCGTCAACGGCGCCGAAATGGACATCCAGTTCCTGCGCGGCAAGAACAGGAAGAAGCGCGGCGCGGCCGGCGGCCATGACGCCGCGGCGTGATCCGCCCGCGTCCGTGACCGTCCTTTCCGATCTCTTGCTTCACACTTTCTGAAGATTTCGAAGCGAATTCGCGCCGGCAGTTTTACGTGGCCTCAGCGCGAACATTGTATCCGTTGACCGTCTCAATCTCAGGATACGGAAATGCCCAGAAGTCCTCTTTCGCCCATGACGTCAAACCTGCCCGACGGCGCCGAACGGCGTGCGCTTCAGCTTCTGGTGGTCGATGACGACGCCACGCAGCGCAGCCTGATCACCGTCGCCGCCAAGCAGGCCGGGCACGAAGTCACCGTGGCGCCGTCCGTGGCGAATGCGATCGAGAAGCTGCGCACCGCCCGCTTCGATTGCGTGACGCTGGATCTCGTGCTGGAGGATGGCGACGGCATCGACGTGCTGCGCGAGATGGCGGCGGCGAAGTTCGGCGGAGCCGTGATCGTCATCAGCGGCATGGACGGCAAGCGCCGCAGCGCCGCTCGCAGCTTCGCCCGGTCCGTCGGGATCGAGCTCCAGAGCCTGCCGAAGCCGCTCGACCTCGCGGCCCTGCGCATCAGCCTCGCCAATCTGGGCAAGATCGCCATGGGCCTTCCCGCGATCCACACCTGGGGCGGTGTCGCTACCGACGCGATCGTGGAACGGCACCGCGCTTAGGGCTCGCGGAGTTGCCATGCGGTCGGCGTTCAGCGCCGATCGCGCTCTATGTCGGGTTGCCGAATTCCGACAGCTGTCGCAGGGCTTGGCCGAGTTCAGCCCGGCAGGCGTTGAGGGCGGCGCTGGCCGTGGCATAACGGGGCGTCACGTCGTCGAGCACCACAATCTCGCTGGAACCCGAAACACCGCCGGCGTCTTCTTCCTCCATGGCCGCGTCGATCAGACGCATACTGAGGTCGATGCGCGCGATCAGAGAGCGAAGTTCGGCTGCAATCAGCTGACGGCTGTCGGTGTCAGCCATCGCGGCGAGCGGGGGTGTGCCAGCGTAATTTAGCATGGATATTCTCCGTCCCCCGCAATAAGGCACCTTGCCGCTACTTGTGCGTTAAGTCCATGTCCCGTACAAATACGGGTGGGCCGAATCCGCGCCGATTGCCATAACGGTTGGCGCGGACGCGAGTCCTTCATGCCAACCGGATGTGGCACATGGCCGAACAAAGCTCTCGCGGTGAAATCTTCGTGGTCGACGACGACCCTGCCGTTCGCGACACTCTGTCGATGGTGTTGAAGGCGGCGGGTTATGAGGTGATCTGTTTCGCGGACGGGGCAGCGCTGCTTTCCGTCGCGCGCAACCGCACGCCGGCTGCAATCCTGCTCGACGTGCACATTCCCGGAAAGTCGGGGCTCGACATTCTGAAGGAGCTGCAGGGCGAGGATTATCCGGCGCCGATCTTCATGATCTCCGGACAGGGCGACATCACGATGGCGGTGGGCGCGATCAAGAGCGGCGCGCTCGACTTCATCGAGAAGCCGTTCCGCGGCAGCGAGATCGTCGGCCGGCTCGATGAGGCGATCGGCGCCTATGCTCGCAGGCAGGCGGAGAACGCCTCGCCGAAATTCGGCTCGTTGCATTTCCCCGGACGCGAGCCGCTGACGCGCAGGGAGCGCGAGGTACTCGAGCAGTTTGCTTCCGGCGCGTCCAACAAGGAAGCCGGTCGCACGCTCGGCATCAGCCCGCGCACGATCGAGGATCACCGCGCCAACATCATGAAGAAGCTCGGCGCGCGCAACGCCGCCGATCTGATCCGCATCGTGATGACCGCGGCCCAGCGCGCGTCGTAGGCGTTGGTTCTCTTTCCTGCCCCGGACGCGGTGTATCATGACATGATGCGCCGCCGAGCCGGGGCCCATCTCTCCTGGCCGACGGTTTCGTAGCCCGGATGAAGCGCAAGCGTAATCCGGGATTTGCGCGCGCCGCACGACTTTCCCGGATTGCGCTGCGCTCCATCCGGGCTACGGAAGCCTCACCCGCTCAGAGCCTTGCGGATGATCCGCGCCAGATCCGATTTGCGATAGGGCTTGGCCAGCAGCATCACGCCGGAATCGAGCCGGCCGTGATGGATGATCGCGTTCTCGGTATAGCCCGAGGTGTAGACCACCTTGAGATCGGGCCGCGTCTTCATCAGCTCGTCGGCAAGCTGCCGTCCGTTCATCTTGCCGGGCATGATGACGTCGGTGAACAGAAGGTCGAACGGCTTTCCGGCGGCGACGATCGCGAGCGCCTCCGCGGCGTTCGCGGCCTGCAAGGTGACGTAGCCCAGCGAATGGAGCTGCGCCAGCACGTAGTCGCGCACCAGCCTGTCGTCCTCGACCACCAGGATCGTCTCGTGCCCGCCTTCGATGGCCGCCGGCGTCACGCCCTCGCCGGCCGCCGTCGGCGTCTTGCCGGGCGGCAGGTACATCTTGATCGTGGTGCCGTGGCTTTCCTCGCTGTAGATCTTGATGTGGCCCGCGGACTGCTTGATGAAGCCGTAGACCATCGACAGCCCGAGCCCGGTGCCCTTGCCCGGCCCCTTCGAGGTGAAGAAGGGATCGAACACCCTGGTCAGCAGGTTCGCGGGAATTCCGGTGCCGGTGTCGCTCACGGCGATCAACACGTAGTGCCCCGGCGACACGTCGTTTGCGTTGGCGTAGGCCTCGTCGAGATAGGCGGCGCCGGTCTCCAGGATCAGCTTGCCGCCGCCGGGCATGGCGTCGCGGGCATTGAGCGCGAGGTTGAGGATCGCGGTGGTGAGCTGGTTGGGATCGACGATCGCGACGCAGTTCTCGTCCTCGAACACGGATTCGATCTGGATCTGCTCGCCCAGCGTCGGCCGCAACAGCTTCGCGGTGTCGACCACCAGCGAGTTGATGTCGATCTCGCGCGGCTGGAGCGGCTGCTTGCGCGCGAAGGCGAGCAGGTGCTGGGTCAGGTCGGCGCCGCGCGCGGCCGCCTCGTCGATCATCTTCGTGATGGCCGCAAGCTCCGGCTCCTTCTCGACCGCCTCCGCGAGGATCTCGATCGTCCCCGTGATGACAGTGAGGATGTTGTTGAAATCGTGCGCCACGCCGCCGGTGAGCTGGCCGATCGCCTCCATCTTCTCGGCGTGACGGATGCGCTCCTCGGCGGCGATCTTGTCGGTGAGGTCGCGGTAGAAGATGTTGAACAGCAGGCCCTCGCGGCGCTTCAGCGCGGTGACGCTCAGCTCGGCCTTGAATTCCTTGCCGTCGCGGCGGCAGCACATCAACTCGCGGCGCCGGTTCAGCGTCCTGCCGCTCTCGCTCGCCAGGAACTGCGTCAGACCCGCCCTGACTCGCTCGCGCTGGCTCTCGGCGACGATGAGGTCGATCGTGCTCTTGCCGAGCACGTCCTCGCGGCGCCAGCCGAACAGCTGCTCGGCCTGCGAGTTCCAGTTCAGGATGCTGCCGGTCTCGTCGGTCTGGACGAAGGCGTCGAGCGAGGTCTCGATGATGTTGCGGGCGAGCCGCTCGCTCTCGCGCAGCGATTCCTGCGCGAGCCGCGCTTCCGTCATGTCGCGTCCCACGAAGAAGAAGCGATGCGCCTGCTCGGACCAGCTGCCGAGCCAGGACAGCCAGACCTCGTGTCCGCCCTTGTGGAAGCAGCGCGTGTCGTCGATCTTGGGACGCTCGCCGCGCCGCATCGCACGCATCTCGGTGCGGGATCGCTCCAGAAAGTCCGGATGAATGAAGTCGGCGCCGCTGCGGCCGATCATCTCCTCCGGCCGATAGCCGAGGATGGTCGCGCTGCTCGGACTGATCTGTGCGATATGGCCCCGCGCATCCATGATCATGATCAGGTCCTGCGAGGTGTCGAAGATCTGCCGGCGCTCCTCGAGCTGCTGCTGGAGCTGCCGCTCGGCCCGCCGCGCCTCGGTGAGGCTGTGCGCGGTCCCCGAGACGCCGATGATCTCGCCGGACGGACCTTTGATCGGCGACAGGCTGAGCGAGATTTCGACCGGCGTGCCGTCCTTGCGCAGGCGCACCGTCTCGAAGCGTTCGATCGGCTCGCCGCGCGCGATCCGCGCCAGATAGTCCTTGCCCTGCTCGCGGCGGTCCGCCGGCACGATGATCGACGTCGGCTTGCCGATCGCCTCGTCCGCCGAATAGCCGTACAGACGCTCGGCGGCCGGATTCCAGCCCGTGATGACGGCATCGAGCGTCTGCATCACGATCGCATCGTCGGAGGATTCGATCGCGGCGCTGAACAGGCGCTCGCGCGCCGCGTGATGGCTGCGCGCGGCCTCGGTGCGGCGATGCTCCTCGATCTCGCGTTCGAGCGCAGCGGTCTTAACCCGGGTTTCCTCGACCATCTGCGCGAAGGCCCGCGCCAGCACGCCCGTCTCGCCGCCAGCATCGACGGGAATGTCCGCCGGGCGCCCGCTGCCGATGGCCTGGACTGCTGCGGTCAAGCGGCCGATCGGACGCGTGAGCGAGCGCGCCAGCAGCACCGCCAGCACGGCCGCGGCGACGACGGCCAATATGCCGACCAGCAGGGACGTCTTCTGGATCGCTGCCGGTACGAGGCCGAACACGGGCGCGGGAATTGTCTCGATGACGGCGACCCATTCCTTGCCGGCAAGCAGCGCAGGGGCAATGGCCGCGCCGCTCGGCCGGCCCGACCCATCGGTCATGAGTCGCGTGGATACGTCCTGCGTGCCCGTCAGAGCCGCGAAGTAAGGGAAGTCCTTGCGCCAGTCGCCGGGACGGTCGCGCAATGTGCCCAATTCGCGCGCGCGATCGGGATGAACGAGATAGTCGCCGTGCGAATTCACGACGTAGATCTCTCCTCCCGAGGCCGCCGTCGCGCGGACCTGGTCGAGGGCCGGCCGCATGTCGATATTGGCGACGATGATGCCGAACGGCTTGCCGTCCGGTGCGAATAGCGGCGTCCCCACCCGGAGAGTCGGGATGTGAGGAGTCGTGGTGCCCCCTTGGCGGGTGGCGAGATCGACGGGTGACACATAGATCTCGCCAGACGGCAGCCGGATCGTTTGCTGAAAGTACGGTCGGTCGCTCTTGCTCTCCAGCTCGTTGTCCGGGGCGATCCGGGCGGTTCCGTTCGGTCCGGAGCGATCGACACGGACGAGTTCGCGCTGGTCGTTATCGATGCCGATGATCCGAAACTGCCCATAGATGGGTTTGGCCTCGATCTCGGCCGCGAGCCGCGTGGCGATACGCTCGCGCCAGGTTTGCTCCGAGACGCCGTCGGCAGGATCGGTGCCGCCGCCGGTGTGAGCGCGGATGAGGCCCTGGATGGCCGCCGCGGCGCGATAGCCGATCAGGTCGCCGCGCGCTCCGGAAACGTAGGATTCCAGATTGGCGGCCAGCAGGCGCGACTGGGCCTCGACCCGTTCCAGGACCCGCGGAATGACCGCTTGCGTGGTGTTGCGATAGCCCAGCCAGCCGACCGCGGCCACGGTGACCGCCACCAGCAGGATCATGGCGACGGCGAGCCGCGTGGCGAGTGTCATGGGAATGCTCGCGGGACTTCCCGGATGATCGCGGCCGATCCGGCCTGAAGCAGAGGAGGCCTCGTTATCGGCGGCCGGAGCTGACATCGGACCCCTCCGGCTCGCCCGCCTTCAGGCAGCCATCGACTGCGGCGAGCAGTGCGCCGGGCCGGAACGGCTTTTGCAGGCTTGCCACCGCGCCGAGCTTGGTCGCCATATTCAGGAAATCGGGTTCCGCATAGGCATCCGGCGCGGCCGAGCGGCCGGAAATGACGATGATGGGAATGGCCGGGGCCAACGCCCGGATGTGACGCATCGTCTCCAGCCCATCCATGCCAGGCATGAAGATGTCGAGGAACAGCAGATCGAACCGGCCGGCCTCGAACAGCGCCAGCGCCTTGCGGCCATCGCCGGCGAGGCTGACCTGATGACCGGCCCTCTCCAGGAGCAGCCGGATCGTGATCTGAACGGCCGGGTCGTCATCCACGATCAGGATGTTGGCCACGTCTAAATTCCTCCGCGCCGGACGGGACATTCCCATCGGCGCAAATCAAACCATTAAAGATGAAATTGTTGCGCGGATTCCGCCCGGCCTGCAAGCACTTCGCGCGATGACGCTCCCGGTCGGCGGCTGTTGCTTCGTATCGCAATATATGCACGTTTTCGTGCATAGCGGAAGGCTGGGCCTTGCGCATCCGACCACTTGCGAGGAGTGAACGGCGTGTGGGAAGAGCGGGCGAACTCGCAGAGGAAAAGAATGACCAAGAAGAAAACACCCGACCAGCTCCGTAGCGCGCGCTGGTTCGCGCCCGACGACCTGCGCTCGTTCGGCCACCGCTCCCGCGCCATGCAGATGGGATACGCGCCGGAGGAGTGGAAGGACCGCCCTGTTATCGCGATCCTCAATACCTGGTCGGACGCGCAGCCCTGCCACATGCATTTCAAGTCGCGGGTCGACGACGTCAAGCGCGGTATCCTGATGGCCGGCGGGCTGCCGCTGGAGCTGCCGGCGCTGTCGCTGTCGGAATCGCTGCTCAAGCCCACCACCATGCTCTACCGCAACCTGCTGGCGATGGATGCCGAGGAGCTGCTGCGCAGCCATCCCGTCGACGGCGTGGTGCTGATGGGCGGCTGCGACAAGACCACGCCGGCGCTGCTGCTGGGGGCCACCTCGATGAACATCCCGGCGATCTATCTGCCGGCGGGCCCGATGCTGCGCGGAACCTGGAAGGGCAAGACGCTCGGCTCCGGCTCGGACGGCTGGAAGTATTGGGACGAGCGCCGCGCCGGGAAAATCTCGGACAAGGATTGGCTCGACATCGAGGCCGGCATCGCCCGCAGCTACGGCACCTGCATGACCATGGGCACCGCCTCGACCATGACGGCGATTGCCGAGGCGATCGGCATGACCTTGCCCGGCGCCTCCTCGATCCCTGCTGCTGACGCCAACCATATCCGCATGGCCAGCGAATGCGGCCGCCGCATCGTCGAGATGGTGTGGGAGGACCTGACGCCGAAGACGATCCAGACCCGCAAGGCGTTCGAGAACGCGATCGCGGTCGCGATGGCGATGGGCTGCTCCACCAATGCCATCATCCATCTGATCGCCCAGGCCCGCCGCGCCGGCCAGGACATCGGCCTCGACGATTTCGAGATCGCAAGCCGCAAGGTGCCCGTCATCGCCAACGTGCGGCCGAGCGGCGACACCTACCTGATGGAGGACTTCTTCTATGCCGGCGGCCTGCCGGCGCTGATGGGCCAGATCAAGCCGCATCTGCATCTCGACTGCATCACGGTCACCGGCAAGACGCTGGGTGAGAACATCGAGGGCGCGGAGGTGCACAATGCCGACGTGATCCGCAGCGTCGACAATCCCATCTACAAGGAGGGCGCGCTCGCTGTGCTCAAGGGCAATCTCGCGCCCGACGGCTGCGTGATAAAACCCTCCGCCTGCGCGCCGCGCTTCCTCAAGCACACCGGCCCGGCGCTGGTGTTCGACGATTATCCGTCGATGAAGAAAGCGGTCGACGATCCCAATCTCGACGTTACCGAGGATCACATTCTCATCCTGCGCAATGCGGGACCGCAAGGCGGGCCGGGCATGCCGGAATGGGGCATGCTGCCGATCCCGACCAAGCTGGTGAAACAGGGCGTGCGCGACATGGTGCGCATCTCGGATGCGCGCATGAGCGGCACCAGCTATGGCGCCTGCATTCTGCACGTTTCGCCGGAATCCTATATCGGCGGCCCGCTCGCGCTGGTGCAGAACGGCGATCGCATCACGCTCGACGTCGCCGCGCGCACCATCAATCTCGACGTGAGCGAAGCCGAGCTCGAGAGGCGCCGCGCCGCCTGGAAGCAGCCCGAGCGCCGCTTCGAGCGCGGCTATGGCTGGATGTTCACAAAACACATCAAGCAGGCCAATGACGGCTGCGACTTCGATTTCCTCGAGACCGATTTCGGCGCGCCGATCGGCGAGCCGTCGATTTATTAGCAACCCGTCATTCCGGGGCGCCGCGAAGCGGCGAGCCCGGAATCCATACTCCCGATCGTGGTTATGGATTCCGGGCCTGCACCGCTATGCGGCGCATCCCGGAATGACGATCGGAGAGAGCGTACCAAATGACAAAACTCAGCGAAGCCACCCGCACAAAACTCAAATCCGTCTCTACCGCGACCGTCGCCACCGCCTTGTTCAAGCGCGGCCTGCGCATCCAGATGATCCAGGACGTCCATCCCGTCGGCCCCAACCAGCCGATCATGGTCGGCGAGGCCTTCACGCTGCGCTACATGCCGGCGCGCGAGGATCTCAACACCATCGACGTCTTCAGGGATCGCTCGCATCCGCAGCGCAAGGCGGTCGAGGATTGTCCGGCAGGCAGCGTGCTGGTGATGGACAGCCGCAAGGACGCGCGGGCGGCCTCGGCAGGCGCGATCCTGGTGACGCGCTTGATGAAGCGCGGCGTTGCCGGCGTCGTCACCGACGGCGGGTTTCGCGATTCCGCCGAGATCGCCAGGCTCGGCATCCCCGCCTATCACCATCGCCCGAGTGCGCCGACGAACTTGACGCTGCACCAGGCGATCGAGATCAACGTCCCCATCGGCTGCGGCGATGCCCCGGTGTTTCCCGGTGACGTCATCCTCGGCGATGCCGACGGCGTCATCGTCATCCCCGCGCATCTCGCCGACGAGATCGCGAACGAGACCTTCGAGATGACCGCGTTCGAGGATTTCGTCACCGAGGAGGTCGGCAAGGGCCGCGGCATCTTCGGCCTCTATCCCGCGACAGACCCGCAGACGCTCACCGACTTCGCGGAGTGGCGGAAGAAGAACGGGCGGTAATGCGGCCCGCGCAGAATAACTACGTCGAGGCGCAAGGGCGGAGACGGACAAAGCTGCCGTAGGGTGGGCAAAGCGAAGCGTGCCCACCTCGCTTTAGTTGTTGAGAGATGGTGGGCACGGCGCTAGGCGCCTTTGCCCACCCTACAAGGCTGCGGTGATGGCTACACCTCGGCCTCCGCCATCCCCGCCGCCCACAGCGCGAACGCATAGACGATCGCGACTTCGTCGAGCCGGTCGAATCGCCCCGACGCGCCGCCGTGGCCGGCGCCCATGTTGGTGCGGAGCAGAACCGGGCCGCCGCCGGTCATGGTGGCGCGCAGGCGCGCGATCCATTTGGCGGGCTCCCAATAGGTGACGCGCGGATCGGTCAGGCCGCCCATCGCCAGGATCGCCGGATAGTCCTTTGCGGCGACATTGTCGTAGGGCGAGTAGGACAGGATGGTGCGGAAATCCTCCTCGCTCTCGATCGGGTTGCCCCATTCCGGCCATTCCGGCGGCGTCAGCGGCAGCGTGTCGTCGAGCATGGTGTTGAGCACGTCGACGAACGGCACTTCGGCGACGATGCCGGCGAACAATTCGCCGGCGCGGTTGGCGACCGCGCCCATCAGCATGCCGCCCGCCGAGCCGCCATGGCCGACGATGCGCTTGGCGCTGGTGTATTTCGCATCGATCAGCGCACGGGCGCTGGCCGCGAAATCGTCAAAGCTGTTGGTCTTCTTCTCGCGCTTGCCGTCGAGGTACCAGCCCCAGCCCTTGTCGGCGCCGCCGCGGATATGGGCGATGGCATAGACGAAGCCGCGGTCGACCAGCGACAGGCGGTTGGCGTTGAACGAGGCCGGCATCGCCATGCCGTAGGAGCCGTAGCCGTAGAGCAGGAGCGGCGCCGTGCCGTCGAGCTTCAGCCCGCGGCGATGCAAGATCGAGACCGGCACCTCGGCGCCGTCATGCGCCTTCGCCATGATGCGCGTGGTGACGTAATCGGCCGCGTCGTGGCCGGACGGGATCTCCTGGCGCTTGCGCAAGACGCGCGTGCGCTTGACCATGTCGTAGTCGTACACCTCTGACGGCGTCGTCATCGACGAATAGGCAAAGCGCAGATTGGTCGTCTCGAACTCGTAGGAGCCCATCGTATCCAGCGAATAGGCGGCCTCGTCGAAGGCGATGGCGTGCTCCTCGCTCAAAGCGAGATCGCGGATCACGATCGACGGCAGCGCATTGGCGCGCTCCAGCCGCACCAGATGGCCGGCATAGAGATCGAGGTCGATGATGTAGATCCCGGGCCGATACGGGATCAGGTCGCGCCAGTTCTTGCGCTCGGGCGCGTGAAGCGGCGCGGTGACGATCTTGAAGTCGATGGCGTCATCGGCATTGGTGAGGATGAACAGCTCGTCGCCGCGGTCGGCCAGCGAATATTGCACGCCCTCCTCGCGCGCGGCGACCAGGCGCGGCGGCGCCTCGGGGTTCGCGAGATCGATCAGCCGTTGCTCGCTCGTTTCGTGGTCGCCGCCCGCGATCACGCAGAAACGGCCGCTGGTGCTCTCGTGCAGATGGGTGAACCAGCCGGCGTCCTGCTCCTCATAGACCAGAATGTCGTCGGCCTGCTTGGTGCCGAGCCTGTGGCGCCAGACCTGCATCGGCCGGTGATTGTCGTCGAGCCTCACGTAGAAGAAGCTTTTGCAGTCAGCGGTCCAGACCACGCCGCCGTCGGTCTCTTCAACAAGATCATCCAGATCGCTTCCGGTCGCCCAGTCGCGCACACGGATGGAGAAATATTCCGAGCCCTTGGTGTCCGCGCTCCAGGCCTGCAGCTTATGATCGTTCGAATGGCGGCTGCCGCCGAACTTGAAATAGGCGTGGTCCTTGGCGAGCGCGTCGCCGTCGAGCACGATCTCGCCGTCGCCGCCCTCGCGCGGCATGCGGCCGAACAGCTCGTGCTGCCCGCCCTCGCGAAACCGGCGGAAATAGGCGAACGGACCATCCGGCGACGGCACGCTGGAATCGTCCCCCTTGATCCGTCCGCGCATCTCGCGCACCAGCGTCTTCTGCAAGCCCGCGGTATGGCCGAGCAGGCTCTCGGTGTAGCCGTTCTCTTCAACCAGATAGTTGCGGATATCAGGGTCGAGCACCGCGGGATCGCGCAGCACCTCCTGCCATTTCGCGTCCTTCAACCAGGCATAGTCGTCGGTCACGGTGATCCCGTGCCGCGTGAAGGAATGCGGTCGGCGCGGCGCGACGGGGGGCTTCGAAGCTGCTTTGGCCTGGGTCACTCGGTCCTCGTTCAGATGCTATCCGCGGCGCGCCGCGTTCCCTTATATCGCCCCGATTCCACGAATTGCCAGCGCGTCTGCTAGAGCCGAATGGCTTTAGGTTGAGTGAATCGCCGCAGCCCGTTCACCTCTCCCGCTTGCGGGAGAGGTCGGCGCGAAGCGCCGGGTGAGGGTTCTCTCCTCTTGGGGAGTGTCCCGTTGCGGAGACACCCTCTCCCCAACCCTCTCCCGCAAGCGGGAGAGGGAGCGCACTTCCGTCCCGGGAGCCATCAAACCATATCCCACGACGCCATAGAGATCGCCGGGTTGTTGATCGGCCCCGTGTATGCTTTACGGACCCTATCCCCGCCGCCGGTCCAGCCTGATGCTGTTCAATTCCTACCCGTTCATCCTGCTGTTCCTGCCCCTCGTTCTGGCGGGCTATTTCTGGCTCGGGCGGCGCAGCAATCTCATGCCGGTGATCTGGCTGGCACTGGCCTCGCTCGCCTTCTACGCCATCGGCAGCTGGCAGTTCGTGGCGCTGCTGCTGCTGTCGATCGGCTTCAACTACGGCGTCGGCCATCTGCTGATCGTGTCGGAGCTCGACCCGTCGCGACGAAAGGCGGTGCTCGCGCTCGGCGTCGCCGGCGATCTCATCGTGCTCGGCATCTTCAAATATGCCGGTTTCGTCACCGAGAACGTCAACGCGCTGTTCGGCACGCATGTCGCGGTCCACATCCTGCTGCCGGTCGGCATCTCCTTCTACACGTTCACGCAGATCGCGTTCCTGGTCGATGCCTATCGCGGCCAGGTCGCGGCCTACGCGCTGCCGCATTACACGCTGTTCGTGACTTACTTCCCGCATCTGATCGCCGGGCCCATCCTCCACCACAAGGATATGATCCCGCAGTTCGAACGGGAGGAGACCAAGCGCCCGGACGGGCACCTCATGTTATGCGGAATCATCATCTTCGCGATCGGCCTGTTCAAGAAGACCTGTCTTGCCGACGGCATCCAGCCGCTGGTCGCGCTCGCCTTCGAGGCGCGCTCGCCGAGCTTCGACCAGGCCTGGCTGGGAGCGCTCGCCTACACGTTCCAGCTCTATTTCGACTTCTCCGGCTATTCCGACATGGCGATCGGGATCTCGCTGATGTTCGGCATCTTCCTGCCCGTGAACTTCAACTCGCCTTACAAGGCGACCAGCATCGTCGAGTTCTGGCGCCGCTGGCACATGACGCTGTCGCAATTTTTGCGCGACTATCTCTACATCCCGCTCGGCGGCAATCGCAGGGGACGCGTGTTGCGCTATGTCAACCTGATGATCACGATGCTGCTCGGCGGGCTCTGGCACGGCGCGGCCTGGACTTTTGTCATTTGGGGCGCGCTGCATGGGGCCTATCTCTGCATCAATCACGCCTTCAATGCGTTGGTGCCGCACGTTCCGCCGCTGCTTGCACGCCCAGCTCGCATCGCAGGCGCTGCGCTGACGTTCCTCGCTGTCGTGGTCGCCTGGGTGTTCTTCCGTGCCGCGGGTGTGGAATGGGCGCTGCGCGTGCTCCAGGCCATGGCCGATCCCTCGAATATCGTGTTCGGCCGCGAGGAGATCGCGGCGCTGGTGATGGTCGTCATCTACGCCGCGCTGGTGTGGCTGGCACCGAACACGCAAACGCTGATGGGATACGATCACGCGGGCCGCAGGGTCGGCGAAGCCTTGCGGGCAGGGCGGATGCGGCCGCTGGTCCTCTACGCGGCTTCGCTGGTGCTGGCGTTCGGGATCCTGGGCATCCAGAGCCACAGCGAATTCATCTATTTCCGGTTCTGATGCGCGGGGCTTTCACACATCTGGTGCATCTTCTGCTCGCGAGCCTCGTGTGCGTGCTGGGCGCCGCGCTGCTCACCTATGCCGTCGATCCCCTGCAGCTGTTCCGCCCTTCGCGTCTCGCTTTCTATTCCGACGACACCCGCGTGCAGAATGCCGGGCTGATCCGTAGCCAGTCGTTCGACACGGCCTTCATGGGCACTTCGCTCGCGATCCATTTCCGCCAGAGCGACATCGACCGCGCGCTCGGCGTGCATTCGCTCAAGCTGGCGATGACCGGCTCCAACTCGCGCCAGCAGGGTTTCGTGCTGGAGCAGGCGATCGGGCGCGGCGCCAGGCGCGTGATCTGGGCGATGGACGATTTCATCTTCATCGATGCCGCCGACATCGAATCCGATCCTTATCTCTCCGTCGATCTCTATCGAGGGTCGGCGAAAGGGATCGCGTCCTATCTGTTCAGTGCCGCGATGGCGAAGGAATCCCTGTTCGCGCTGCTGCGCTCGGTTCCGCCATTGCGGCCGCCGCTGACCCGGGCGGCGCCGTTCCTGCCCGTCAAATTCGCGCTGCCTGACGTGGACGACATCTACGCGCTGCCGCGGGATTTCGACGTCGCGCGCGAGTACAATGCGAAGAAGACGCTCGCGGCCTTCACCTACATCACCAATCCCACGCGCAGCCGTTTCCTCGGCGAAGGCTACGATGACGAGGTCATGGTCCGGCATTTCGAGCAGGATGCCCTCGGCCTGATCGCGCGTCACCCCGACGTCACTTTCGACGTCTACTTCCCGCCCTATTCGATCCTGCAATTCGTCGCGATGCGCGAGGCCTCGCCCGCCACGCTGAAGACCGTCACCGATCTCACCGCTGTCATCGCGCGGCGCCTGACGCAACTCCCCAATGTGCGTCTGCACGATTTCCGCGCGATCAAGGAGGTGACGCACGACCTCGACAATTACGGCGACGTCATCCACCATTCGCCGGTCGTGGACGCCATGGTGCTGAGATGGCTGGCGAACGGGACCTATCGCGTCGATGCGAAGGCGCCGCTGGCGTCACTGGAGCAGCTCAGGGCGCAGGTCGAGGCGTATCGCCTCGAGCGCTGATCTCCCTCTCCCCTTGTGGGAGAGGGTGGCTCGCCGCGTAGCGGCGAGACGGGTCAGGGGTATTTCTCCGCGAAACGTTCCAGCAGTTGAGTTCGCTGAGAGATACCCCTCATCCGGCGCTGCGCGCCACCTTCTCCCACAAGGGGAGAAGGAAGAAAACCTACGCCGCCACCTCGTCGCCGAGATACGACACCGCCGCCTCCATCCCGCCCTTGCCGTGCGGGATCTTCAGCGCGTTGAGGCCGACCTCGATCACGCCGAGCGTGCCGAGCAGCATCGGCGCATTCACGTGGCCCATATGGGCGATGCGGAACGCCTGGCCGGAGAGGTCGCCGATGCCGGTGCCGAGCACCACGCCGCACTTGTCCTTGCAATAGCGTTGCAGCACCGCGGGGTCATGGCCGTTGCTCATGGTCACCGTGGTCACGGTGTTGGAGCGCTCGCTCGCCTCGGCGACGTTGAAGCCGAGCACCTGGCCTTCCGCCCAGACGGCAACGGCGCGGCGCGCGGCTTCGCCGAGCAGGCTGTGGCGGCGGAAGGCGTTCTCGAGCCCTTCCTCGTGCAGCAGGTCGATCGCACGGCGCAAGGCGAACAACAGATGCACCGGCGCGGTGCCGGCATATTTGCGATAATTCTCGGTGCCCTCGCGCTCGCTCCAGCTCCAATAGGGCGTCGACATGTTGGCCTTCTTGTGCACCTCGAGCGCGCGTGCATTGGCGGCGACGAAGCCGAGGCCGGGCGGCGTCATCAGGCCCTTCTGCGAGCCGGACATCGCGACATCGATGCCCCATTTGTCCATCTCGAACGGCATGCAGCCGAGCGAGGCCACGGTGTCGACCATGTACAGCGCGGGATGGCCGCTCGCCTTGATCGCCTTGCCGATCGCCTCGATGTCGTTCTGCACGCCCGAGGCCGTGTCGACCTGGACCACGACGACGGCCTTGATGGTGTGCTCCCTGTCGCGGCGCAGGCGCTCCTCGACCTCGTGCGGCCGCACCGCGCGGCGCCAGTCGCCCTTGAGCACCTCGACCTCGGCGCCCATCAGCGCGGCGGCATTGCCCCAACCGATCGCAAAGCGCCCGCTCTCCAGAACCAGCACCTTGTCGCCGCGTGACAGCACGTTGCTGAGCGCCGCTTCCCAGGCGCCGTGACCGTTGGCGATGTAGATGTAGGACTTGCCCTTGGTCGCAAACAGCTTGGAGATGTCGCCGAGCAGGCTCTCGGTCAGGTCGAGCATCTCCTTGGAATAGATGTCGATCGCCGGACGGTGCATCGCCCGCAGCACCTCGTCGGGCATCGTGGTGGGCCCGGGGATGGCCAGAAACTCCCGGCCCGCGCGAACGGTCATTGCTGTCGGTCCTTGTTGCCAGAGAACAGGATGGTGGGTTGCTGAATTACATTTTACGCGCGGCCCGGGTTCGAGAAAAGCACGTAAAACGCAGGTCTGGTTATCGCTTGGTCTCGCGGCAGCCGGCGGCTTCGGCCTCCTCGACCGAGCAGAACCAGCGGGTGCCCTTGCTGATCTTCATCTTGATCTGGGTGTACCAGCGGCTGGTCGGCTGGTGGAAGATGCACTCGCCGGCGCTGTTGACGTTGCCCTTGATGGTGCAGTCCGGGGAGGGGGCGACCGGCCCCGAAGCCGAGGCGAGCAGCACCGCATGCGCCCCGTCGGGCGCCTTGGTGGCACCCAGTATCACGGTCTTCTTGTTGCGGACGCGCCAGTCCCAGGGCGCGATGAACGCGCCCTGCCACATCCCGGCCTTGGCCTCGCGCGCGGCCTTTTCGTCCGCTTCGTAATCATGGGACATGCGGGTGTAGGCCAGCGCCCAGCCGCTGCGCACCAGCCATTTCTGGATGTCCTCGCCGCCGACCTCGCAGCGCGCCACGGTGCGGCCGCGCCGGTCGATCGACCTCGTGTGGCAGGTCCAGGTCTTGCCGTCGGCATGCTTGGCGAGCTCGTCGCGCGCCGCGATCCCGCAGGTCCAGCGCTCGGTCCTGGTGTTGAGGCAGAGCTGGTCGATCGCAGGCGCGTCGATGCCGCCGAGCCGGATCCGCGTGTTGCCGATCACCACGGCATCGCCGGCGCGAACCTTCGCCGTGCCGGTGATGTCGGCGGCGTGCGCGAGCGAGGGGGCGAGGAAAGCCAGCGCAATCAATAATTTTCGCAACGTGCCGGTCCGCGTGTGATGAAAGTCTCGATAGAACGCGCAATTGTGGTCGGCTTTTGTCCGCTCGGCCAGCTTATGCTTCGCCGAGACGCTTTCAACTTCCCGTCATCGGATCTGATGCTCGTGTCCCGGACGCGGTGCGGCGTGTAACGCCGCTCCGCAGAGCCGGGACCCAGACAATCGCGGGTGCAGGTCTTGGTGATATGGGCCCCGGCTCAGCAGCGCATCACTGCGTGCTGCGCTGCGTCCGGGGCACGAGACTACCCCCGCGCCATCGCCCGCTTCGCCAACGCCAGCCCCATCAGCACGAAGGCCGACGTCACCTCCGGCCCGCCCACCAGGATCCGCGTCGGCGTCTTCATCTTGTTCCACTCATAGGCGCGGAACGGGCCGCGGCGGCCGCCTTCGCCGACGGCACCGACGATCACGTTCAGTGCCGGCGCGAAGTCGCGCGGGGCGGCGCCGAGATGGCCGAGCGCGATCAGCGCCAGCGCGGCGTCGAACGCGTTCATCTCCGCGGCCATCAGCTCGCTTTTGACGTAGGACAGCACGCGATGGCGGATGAAGTCGAAATCGCCGGCGGGATCGATCGCGGCCTGCGCCGCCGGCGGCAGCGCCAGGAAGGCCGCATAGCAGCGGCCGAAATAGGCGCTGTAGAGTTCCGGCAGGTAATAGATGTGGGAACGCGGATTGGCGAAGGCGCCACTCGCCGCCAGCCGCTTCTGGAAGCCGATGATGCGATGCACCGTGGCGAGCCGCGCCGGCGTCTCCAGGACTTTCCAGCGCGTCAGGTTGCGAAAGCTCACCTCGAGAATGTCGAGATTGAGCGTCGGATCGAGATCGTTGCCATAGGGCCGCTCGCCCGCGAGGTTGTCGATCCAGGTCGCGACCCCGCCCTCGTAATCGATGTTGTCGTTGAGCGGCACGGTCACGCGCGCTGCGTTGATTCCGGCGCGCACCTGGTAGCCGGAATAGAAGTCGAGCAGCGGCTGGTCGATGATCGGATCAAGACAGCCGGCCTGCGTCGCTGCCGAGATCGAGCACGCCGTGGTGTCGCAATCCGGCACGTAGATGCCGAAACCGAGATCCTGCTTGATCTGCGCGAAATAGCGCGAGAAGCGCGGATGCGGCGCCGGCGCCAGCGCGGTGACGACGTTGAAGCGCGCGCCGTCGATGCCCTCGACCTCCTCGCGGCTGATGTTGACGCAGAAATTCACCATGTCGGCGATGGCGCGTTCCGCCGCGATCTTGTCGGCCTGCGAGGCGAGGCCGCTCTCGCCGTAGCTCAGCAGCGCCTCGATGAAGAACGCATCGTAATAGGCCGAGCGGTGCCGGATCTGCACCGGCTCCCACATCGGCTCGGCGATTCCCCGCCAGGGCGGATTGACGACGGCCGCGGCCTTCGAGCGCGCGATGAAGACGCGGGCGAGGTTGAACAGCAGCGAGGAATTCTTGTAGCCGCGGGCATTGAGGCCGGTGAGCGCCATGATCAGCTCGCGGCCGCGGAAATCGGGATCGCCGATCAGGTTGAAGGCGGCATAGGTCGGCAGGAAGCCGTTCTTGCGGTAGGAGCCGAGCAGATGCTGCGCGCAGTCGCGGATCACGGCGTCGATCTGCGCTTGCGGCGGCGCGGCGCCGGTGAGCATTGCCGGCGGCGGCTTGGGATGGTCGAGCGCGATACTGTCGACGAGATCGGCGACCGGCTGGCCGACCGCCGCCCAGTCCGGCTCAGCCTCGTCGCGGGCGCGCGCCAGCGCCTCGCGCAGCGCCGTCAGCCTGGCCTCGTCGCGCAGCTCGGGCAGCCCGGCCCGCCGCAGCAGCACCCGCAGCGCGGGATTGCCGAGCGCGGTCTTGTAGAATTTGGCGAGATGCGGATCGCCGCCGGCCGGGCCCGAGAGGACGGGATCGCAGACGTCGTAAAGCGAGGGGCCGTCCTTCGGCGCCAGCAGCGCCCGGCAGGCGGCGCCGGCAAAATAATGAAAGCTCATGAAGTACTCGGTCGCGGGGACTTTGGCGGGGTTCGGCCAGGGGCCGGCCAGCGCGCTCCCAGCCGCGCGCCACCCCCTGCAAGTCGTTGAAAAGGCTACCCGGATTCGCAGGAAAAACAAATGTGATGAGAGTCACGGAAGAAGCCGGCACGAAGGCTGCATGATCGGACCCGGAAGGCTACGGGGAGAGCAGAAAATGCAGGCATTGAGGCAGTGGAATCATCAAGTATCTTCAGTGTCTTAGCTGAAATATTGAGCAATCTGTTGCCGGGCCCCCTATATCCGGTTAAAGGTTTGTTTGGTGCGGCGCCGCAAATTGCGCGCAATTCGGGGGCACATCCCCGGCCAATCCCTCAAACCTAAAGACGCTATCGCGCTACTCAAACAGTGTGCGCGCGCTTGGCTGGTCTTTGGCACAGGAAACGAACCGAGATGAATGTAAAGCAGCTCGACCTTTCCCGACGCACCATCGCGGTGGCCGCGGCCCTGATCGGCACGGTCTCGCTGGTGATCGGCGCCCATGCTGCTCTCAACATGCGTGCGATCGATGCCGCTAAGGCCGTCTCGACCGACCAGATCACCGGCTCGATCGGCCAATCCTCGCGCCTCGCGCTGGTCATCGGCAATGGACATTATCCCGACGCCAGCGCGCCGCTGACGCAGTCGATCAACGACGCCCGCGCGCTGTCCTCGTCCCTGCGCAAGGACGGCTTCGACGTCGACATGGTGGAAGATGCGACCCGGGACGACATGGTCCGCGCCGTGAACCGCCTCAAGTCCCGGATCAAGCGCGACAGCGTCGTCATGCTGTTCTTCGGCGGCTACGGCGTGCAGGCCGGCCGCGAGAGCTACATGCTGCCGGTCGACGCCGCGATCTGGAAGGAAAGCGACGTCCGCCGCCAGGGCGTCTCGATCGACGGCGTGCTCGAGATGATGAAGGAGCAGGGCGCCAAGGCCAAGCTCGTCGTCGTCGACGCCTCCCGCCGTAACCCTTACGAGCGCCGCTTCCGCTCCTACAGCCACGGTCTCGCGCCGATCAGCGCGTCCGACAACGCGCTGATCCTCTCCTCGGCCTCGCCCGGCAAGGTCGTCGACGACGGCAAGGGCGAGCACAGCGTGCTGGTCAGCGAGTTCCTTAGCAACCTCAATGCCAAGGGCAGCGCCGAAAGCGTCTTTAACAAGACCCGCCTCGCCATCTCCCGCGCCAGCGAAGGCGACCAGGTCCCGACCGTCTCCTCCTCGCTGCTCGAAGACGTCCGTTTCGGCGAAGCCGGCGGCTAGTTTTTTTAAGGGCTCGCGAGCTCTCGTAGGGTGGGCAAAGACGCGTAAGCGTCGTGCCCACCATTCTCTCCATCATCTCGACAGAAGACGCGGGCACGCTTCGCTTTGCCCACCCTGCGGCATGCGTGTGTGACGCACGTTTGCCTCTGCACCGCAATGACGGGCGTGGCTGCTACTTCGCCGCTTCCGCGGCCATCACCGGGCGGACCGGATCGCCTTCACGCAGCAGTGCGCCGGCGCGGGCGACGACGACATCGCCTTCGTTGAGGCCGTCGCGGATCTCGATATTGCCGCCCGACATCAAGCCGACCTCGACACGCTTGGTCTCGACGCGGTTGCGGCGGATCACCTGCACCACGGTGCCGGCGGAGGAATATTGCACTGATGTCAGCGGCACCGCAACGTTGCAGCTCTGCCCGGTCTTGATCAGCGCGCGCCCGCTCGCCTTCAGCAGCAGCCGCTTCTGCGATGAGATGCCGATATAGACCATGCCCTGCTGGATGTTGGGCTCGATGGTCGGGCCGATACGGCGCACCTTGCCGTCGATGTCGCCGCTGCCTGCGATCCGCACCGTCGCCGGCTGATTGACGGCGAGCTTGCGCACGTCGGAGGTCGCCACGAGGCCGACGAGATCGTATTCGCTGCGCGCCACGATCGTGAACAGCGCCTCGCCCTTGGCCGAGGCGAAATTTCCGATCTGGGCGGTCGATGTCGCGATCACGCCCGCCACGGGAGCGGTGACCTGCAGCGTGCCGCCCTCGGGCAGCGCCAGCCGCGCCAGCACCTGGCCGGCGGTGGTGGTGTCGCCGGCTTCCGCCAGCACGTCCGTGACCTTCAGGCCCGGACGCTCGGGCCGCACCGAGGTCTCCTCCCGCGCGATGATCGTGCCGGTGGCCTCGACGATGTCGGAGAAGCAGGATTTTGCGACTTTCAGCACCGTGACCGCCGGCCCCTTGGGCGCCTCGTCATCGGCGGCTCTGGCCGGACATGAACCAAGGGCAAGCACGCCGGCGACGGCTGCGGGACACAGGCTTCGAACAACGGCACGGGGCAAACGACGCATCGGAAATTCCACGGGTTCTATGGCTCCAATCGATAGCAGATGGCAGGGTCGCGGACTACGGCAGCGTTGTCTCCAAAAAGCAGGCCGTGCCGCCCGGGCCGTCGCAGCAAGTCCTTGATTAGTCGCAGGATTGGAGAACAGGTTCGCCTTTTTGCCGGGCGGGCGCGCGCTCGGCCCTACTTCCAAAGTGCGGCTATCACGGTCTTCTCACATGCGAGAGCCGCCTGTATGGGATTAGGATCAGGATGAGGCGGCATCGCCGCCGCACAGCTCATGGTTGAGGTGGAATGCAACGGTTCGTTTGCGAGCAGAATATCGCTCATTTCGAGCGGCTGCTCCATGAGGCGACCGATTCAACGGTCCAGAACACGGTGCGGGGGTTGCTGGCATCGGCCAAGCGCCAATTGGCGCTGCTGAGCTCGGCGGAGTCAGGCGCCGATGCGACGCCGCTTGAACAGCGGCGCCGGCAGCACGGTGACGCCGATACGATGCGGCGGCAATTCCAGCCCGAATTCGATGCCTCGCCGCATCCTTACATGCTGCTGGACCCGGGGCCGGGCCTGCTGATCGTCGACATCAACGATGCCTATGCCGCGGCGACCCTGACCGACCGGGCCGAAATCGTCGGCCGGTCGCTGTTCGAGATATTTCCTGACAATCCCGACGATCCGCTCGCCGATGGCGTCAGCAATCTCTACGGCAGCTTGAGGATCGTGGCCGAGACGGGGCAGGCGCACGCCATGGCGATCCAGCGCTACGACATCCGGAATCCCGGCGGCGTCTTCGTCGAGCGCCATTGGCAGCCGATCAACTCGCCGATCCACGACCCGGCGGGCCGTCTGCTCTACCTGCTGCACCACGTCGAGGACGTCACGGCGCAAGTCACGAGAGGGCGGTAACCGCCTTCAGCCGCGGCGCTCGCCCAGCGGCTTGCCGCTGGCCCGGTCGATCAGATGCAGCCGCGTGCAGGCCGGACAGGACACCGACTCATGCGTGCGGTCGGTCGGCTCGTTGCTGAGCCGATGCTGCACGTTCATGCCCGTCTGCGGGCATTTGAAGACAATGTGACGGTCCATGGCCGATGATATGACGGCAAGGCGCGCTCTCCGAAATTGCGGATGTTTACGTTACGGATGTTTACGTAGGCCGTGGGGCGCCCTCTCACGGCAGGGTCACGAACTCCACCCAGTTTGGCTTCTTGCCGGTGGAATAGGATTTCAGCTTGGCCAGCGCGCCGCTGCTCCGGTCGATCGCATAGACCGTCATGCTGTCGGAGAGCTCGCCGACCGCGGCGAGATAACGGCCGGAGGGATCGATCTGGAAGCCGCGCGGCTGCTTCTCGGTCGGCACGCTGCCGATCGTCGTCAGCCTGCCGCTGCTCGCGTCGATCTTGTAGGCGATGAGCGTGCTGGTGGTGCGCTCGGAGGCGTAGAGGAAGCGGCCGTCCGGCGTGATGTGGATGTCGGCGGCCCAGGGTTTCTTGTCAGGCTCTTTGCCGGAAAAACCCTCCGGCAGCGCGGTGGTGCGCTGGATCTCGTTCCAGGCGCCGCTCTCCGCCGCATAGGCGAACGCGGCGACGTCGCCGTTGAGCTCGTGGACGAGATAGACGAACTTGCCGTTGGGGTGGAATACGAAGTGCCGCGGTCCTGATTTGTCCGGCATCTTGTAGGCCGGCGGGTTGCCCGGCGTCAGCGTGCCGGTCGCGGCGTCGAACGCGAAGGCCAGCACCTGGTCGGAGCCGAGATTGGTCGCGAACACGAAGCGGTTGTCGGGCGAGGGCAGGAAGGCGTGCGCGTTCAGCCCGGTCGCGATCACCTGTTTCGGCTCGCCGGCGACGCCGCTTGCGTGCAATGGATTCAGCGCGACCTTGTTGCTGCCATAGGAGGCGCTGAACAGGAACTTGCCGCTGCGGTCGACGGCGATGTTGGCCATGCTGTCGGCGAGCGGCCCGCTGCCGACAGGGTTGAGCTGGCCCGTTCCAGGATCGATCGCGAAGCTCACGGCGACGTATGGCTGCGAGCGGACGCCGGCCAGCAGCACGCGGCGATCGGGCGTGATCGCAAGCGGTGTCGAGGAGCCGGGCTTGTCGACGCCCTTGAAGGCGGCCGTCTGCACCGCAATCATCTCGCCGCTCTCCGCCAGCTTGAACACGCTGATGTCGTTGCTGTCGGCGTTGCCGACATAAATGAACGTTTCGGCCATGCCGGGGCGGGCTCCAGAAAACAGGGTGAGGGACGCGAACAGAGTGACGGCAATCGCGGCGCGGAACGCCGTGGCTGCGCTGCCTCGGGGCAGTCTCGACATGGGCTCCTCCTGTGGCTGCGTCGCGGCCTTGTGCTCTTGCCCATGAGGATAGCGAGCGGCGCACCGCCGCACCAAATTCGAATGGGAATTGATCGATGCCGAAATCGTATCGGTAGCCGCGTGGACGTCCCCGGCATTCCGTCGTGCAACGCAAGGTGCGGCCATCCCATGCGATCGCGCGCAGCCAAAATGGCGGGCGCCATGCGAACCAAAGCCGCGCGAGCGCATTGAACCCGCATGCCCCGTGAAAACGATCTTGAAGGTAAGCCCGACATGGGCGGCAAGCATGGCGGCCAGGCCGGCCTCCCCAAGTCGCCGCCGCGCCCGAACCTGGGCGAGCGCGATGAGGACGTCGTGGCAAAGCGCCACAGCGGCCAAACCGATCGTGCCCCGCCGGCGACCAAGTCAAAATAGACCAAGTCAAAATAGCGCCGAGGATAGCGCCGACGGCCGTGTCGCGATCCTGATGCTGCGGACGGCGATCGAAATGGAGGCTGGCTCGTGTTTTGGATCTATTGGAACACTGCCTGGTCGCTGATCATCAGCGGCATCTGGGTCGCCACCATCGTCAGCCATCCCGACGCCGAGTTCGTCGAAATCACCGCGGCAAAACAGAAGCTCTGAGTCCGCGAGCTATCATCAAGCAGGATCCCGCATCTCCAGCGGTTTGACCCCATTTTTCGGACGGCGGCTCCGGTCGAGCACGGCCGGCTGAAGGCAATTGAAGGGTCCGGAGAACGACTCTCTTAATCTTCGTCCGATAAAGCTGGCCCATCTGGCGGGGGCATTGTCATACCTCATCCCGCCGGTCGTTCCTGTTGCCGCCCCGGACGATCGCCGCCCATGAGCCAGCCCATCGCCCCTGATCAGTCGAAGCACGCCGATCGCATCGCCTGGCTCGCGATCGGGTCCACGGCCGCTGTCGTGCTGATCGCGGCGATGCTGGGGCCGTTCCGGATCGAATGGATCTCGTTCTGGAAACCTGCCCTCGTCGGCGGCCTGCTCATATCGCTGAGCTGGTTCTACGCGACGGTCCGCAAGGACGCGGCTCTTGCCAGCGCGTTGATCGCGGCGGCCCAGCTCATTGCGTTCGCAGCCGTCGCCGCGCCCCTGTCCTATGTCGCGGCGAGCGCGGCATTGCCGCTGTGGGACAGCGAGTTCGCCGCGCTGGACCGGCGGCTCGGCTTCGACTGGATGTCGTGGCTCGATGCCATGAACGCCGCGCCGCTTCTGCATCGGACGCTGGCGCTCGCCTATGCGAGCTTTGCCGTGCAGGCGACCGCGATCGTCCTCGTCCTGGCCGCCGCGGGGCATGCCCTGCGGTTGCGCGTCTTCATGCTGAGCTTCGTACTGACGACGCTTCTGACCATCGGCGTGTCGACCTTGATGCCGGCGCAGGGCGTCTGGGGCTATCTGGATCTGTCGTCGGTCAACTCGCCGGCGATCGTGCCGGTCACGCGGGATCTGCCGCTGCCCGTGTTCTTTGGCTTGCGCGACGGAACCATCCGTCAGCTGGTCGCGGAGGGCGCCGACGGCATCATCAGCTTCCCGAGCCTGCATGCCGCACTCGGATTGCTGTTCCTGCTGGCGCTGTGGCCGGTGAGATATATCGGCGGCATCGCCGCCCTGCTCAACGTTGCGATGATCGCGGCGACGCCGGTGGATGGAAGCCATTATTTCTGCGACGTCATCGCTGGCCTGGCGATCGCGCTGTTGAGCTGGCTCGCCGTGCAACGCGCGCTCGCCCGCCTGGCGGATGAACGAATGCAGCCTGCCGGGCCTGTCGCAGCCGACGCCGTCTTCGCCCGCGTTCCGGAATGATCGCGTCCGCCAAAGCCTGATCCGGAAAAGTGAGTCGCTGGTGAAGCGGAAGCGCGTCGGGTGGGCAAAGGCGCGCTGTTCGCGCGCCTGGTTGCGCCGTCGGGCGAGGTGAAGGCGAGGTCGACGTCGTCGGTGACGGTAAAGCCGGGCGATCATCCCTTCGACCGGCTTGCTGCCGCGGCCAAATCGGCGCACCTTGCCGGCCTCGGTTGATTTGCCATCCAAGGTTTTTCCGATGATCACCGCATCCAAGGCCTTCATTGCTTTCTGCCTGCTCGCACTGGTCGGCACGGTGCTGGTGATCGGCCCGACCGAGCTGCGCCGCATGCTGCCGGACGGGGCCAAGACCGCAATCGCCGCCAAGCCGGAAGTTAAGCCGGAAGCCAAGCCGGAGACCAAGGTCGAACCCAAAGTCGAGGCCAAGGCCGAGTTCAAGGCCGAGCCGAAACCGGAACAGCCGAAACTGGATCAGGCCAAGCCGGATCAGCCAAAGCTGGCTGCCGTCGCGCCGCCCGCAGCTGAGCCAGCGCCGGCGGCGGTCCCGGTGCCGGCCCCCGAGCCGAAGCCGGCCCCGCTGGCCGAGATCCAAAAGCAGGTCGCGGCGCTGCCCGATCTCGCGCCGGTCAAGCCGCCGGCGGCGGCCGCCGATACCGGGCCCCGTTTCGACGTCGCCCGCGTCGACGATCACGGCGAGGCGGCGGTGATCGCGGGCCGGGCCGCGCCGGGAGCCAAGGTCGAGCTGCTGCGCGACGGCAAGCCGCTCGATACGGTGACCGCCGACGCCTCGGGCCAGTTCGTGATGACCCCGCCGCAGCTTCCCGCCGGCTCTTATGAATTGACGCTGCGGGCCAAGGCGCCGGATGGCACGGTCACGCAATCCGGCAAGACCATGCCGGTGACCATCGCCGAGGCGGCACCGCCGCCCGCGCGCCCGGCTCAGGTCGCGCGGCAAGAGACGAAGCCGGAGATCAAGCCGGAGCCGAAGCAGGCCGAGAAGGCCGATGACAAGTCGGACGTCGTGGCGGCCCTGCCGTCGGCCTCGCCGCGTCTGGCCTCAGCGCCCGACCGGCCAGCGCCCCGGCCGAAACCCCGGGCGATGGCGCGGGTGCCCGCCGCCACCACGACGGTGGCATCGGCCTCGCCGGCCGAGGTGCTTCACACGGTTCCGGCGGAGGCCGGCGCCAGCCGCGTGATCTCCCGCGGCGACAGCCTGTGGGCGCTCAGCCGGCTCGCCTACGGCGACGGCGCCCGCTACGCCGTCATCTTCAACGCCAACCGCGACAAGATCAGCAACCCCAATTTGATCTATCCCGGCCAGACTTTCGTGGTGCCGCAAAAGCCGGAGTGAGCGGGAGCTTTCCCGCGGCCATCCTTCGAGACGCCCGCCTTTGGCGGGCCCTCAGGATGAGGACTGAGTGTGTGGCGGCAAATTCGACGGTGGCTTAGCCTCATCCTGAGGAGCTTGCGCAGCAAGCGTCTCGAAGGACGAGGCGCGCGCGCAGGCCGCTGCCGAAGCGTCATTGTGCGGCCCGGCCATAGGTCGCCCGCGACGCTTTGCCCTGTGTCTCCCCGGAACAATTGGTTCCCTGGCGCGTCATGTCCCCTGTGACGCAGTGTGCGCGTGGCAGCTGGGAGGAGGCCGAGTTGGTCAGGTCGGCGGTCATGTCGGGACGCATGGGACTGGCGCTGACCGGCGCGACCCTCCTGATTGCGGCCGTGCTGCTGCCCGAGAGAGCCGAAGCGCAATTCGGAATCCGCGGCGGTCCGCTCGGCGTGGCGCGTTTCGCCGTCGGCCACATGCTCGGCATGTCGCGCCTGCGCCATTCCCGCATGGCGGTGCGGGGCAGCCGCTACCGCTCCGCGGCCTTGCGCTCGCAAGATCCGCGCGGCGCCGAGCGCGGCCAGCCTGCGAACCCTTATATGCTCCGCGCGGCGCTTACCGCGCAGGCCGCGCTTGCGGGCTGGCAGGGCGGCCGCCGCATGCAAGGCTGGTGGCGCCATCCCGACGGCAGCTATGGCTGGACCGGCCCGGTGTTCTGGCCGTTCGCGCACGACGACCTCACCAACGCCATCATCCTCGGCGATGCCACCAGCCTTTCGCTCTACGGCTATGGCGACGTCTATGCCGCGATCTTCGCGCCCTATGCGGCGACCGAGCTCGCGGCCTACACCGCCCCGCAAGGCCGCCGCGGCCGGCGCGTCCCCACCGCCGAGGCCCTGTGCGAGGCCAGCGACACCGGGGGCCTGCCGGTCGACCGCATCGCTGCGGCCGTCGCCCCCAACGAATTGCAGCGCACCGCGCTCGACGAGCTCGCCTCCGCCTGGAGCAATGCGCGCGACATCATTCGCGCCGCCTGCCCGGCGCAGGCGCCGACTGCTGCCGCCGAGCGCCTCGGCCTGATGCGCGAGCGCCTGGAGGCCATGATCGAGGCCATCGACGCCGTCGCGCCGCCGCTTGCGAAGTTCACGGATCTGCTCGACGACGAACAGAAGGCCCGGCTCAATGCGCTCGGGGGCGAGCGCCGCGCCGCGCTGGCCTCGATGCAACGCAAGGATTCGAACAAGGATTCGAACAAGGATTCGAGCAAGGAAGCGAGCAAGGATTCGAGCAGGGATGCGCCGGCGGCGGCCGCCTGCGATGCCGACAGCGATCCCCGCTACGATGAAAAGCTGCAGCGTCAATACGAGCAGCTGGTGCAGCAGCAATGGCCCGCGAACGACATCGCCGCCACGTTGCGCCTCGACGAGATCGCCCGCGCCCGCTTCGAGGTGCTGCAGGACACCGCCCTGCGCACCATGCAGACGCTCAGCGCCTGCCCGGCGGTGTCAGCCGCCACGCCCCAAGCCCGCCTCGCCGCCGCCAAGGCGCGGCTGGAAGCGATGCTTGCGGCCGTGAACGGCGTCACCGACGCGCTCGACGATTTCGAGGCGGATCTGAGCGACGAGCAGAAGGCGGGCTTCGAGGCGATCGGGCCGAAGCGGGGGGCGTGATCACCCGCACGCCCAGTCGAACTTCATGTCCCTGAAGTCGAGCTGCGCGTTGCCGCCGCCGAAATTGTAACCGCCGAAATATTCCTCGAACTCGATGTAGAACGGGCTCATCTCCGGCACCGCCTGGCACGGCCGCATGGTGCCGCCGAGATGATTGTGGGCGTGATCCTTGCTCCATTCGTGCAGGCGAAAATTGTCGCGGCTAGGGACGCCGCCCACATAGTAATAATACGGCTGATAGCCGGTCGGCGGATTGCTGCGGGTGTGCTCGTCCTGCGGTTCCTTGCCGGCGTTAGGGTCGTTTGCGCGCGGCGTCATGCCGATCGCGCGGGTCTCGCTGAGATCGGCGCGCGGCGGCGCCGCAAATAGCTTCCTGGCGTAGGGCGCTGCGGCCTCGAAGAAAGCGCTGGCGCCGCCGACATCGAGCCAGCGCGGCCGGTCGGCGGTCGCGAGCGCCAGCGGCTCCGGCGGCATCGCGAACGGGCCCTCGTATTCGGCTCGCGTCAGCAGCAGCGCGGCATATTCGTAGTCGAGAATGTCGGTCATGCGCGACAGCCGCGGATGCAAGGGGCGCGCCTTCATGGCTTCGCGGACTTCAGGATCATCGGGCGCGCCGCCGTCATTGTGGTCGGGCGCCGTGGCAAAGAACGACAGCGCGACGATATCCGCGCCATGCACGCGGTAATCCTCCGGCAGCTCCAGCGTGAAGCCGTGCATCAGCGGATATCCGGTGACGGGATCGAGCGGCCATTGCTCGCTTGCGATGCCCGGCGGCAGCCCAAACACCCAGCCCTGGTCGCGCGCGCGGTCGACCGGACGGTCCAGCATCTGCAGATCATACGCACGCGAAGGCAAGGCAAACGCCACAGACCGTCTCCCATCGAAATAGCCTCGCCGTTGAGGCGAGGGTTAGTCGCGCGGAACGGGGATGTGGTTCGGGGAAATCGAGAGACCCGCGGCGCGGCATGCCTCTGCTGCGCTATAACTCGTCCGGCAAGTGATTGCGGGGGCCGGAGCATCTGTTCGATGGAGCCAAGGCCATCCGTCTCCTCAGCACATTTGCGAGATGACGACAGCGCTGTGGTTTGAGAGGAGGCCGCGATGAAGGTGTTCAAATGGGATGACGATCTGGCTGGGGTTCTTCCCCAGGAGCTGATCGACGGACTTGCACTCAAAGACGGTGACGAAATCGAAATCGTCGCCAGGGATCGGAGTGCGACCACAGCCGAGATCAAGAACAAGGTTGACGGTCTGCGCGAAGATCCGCCGCGCTGACTTGTGAGTTCCGCCCCCCTCTCATAACCCCTTGATCCCGCTAGCCCCGTCTACTGTGCATGGGGTTGTTTTCGATACTTTTGAGAAGGCTCTCGTCGCTCCTCTTCGAATAATCAAAATTTCGCTTTACAAGAAAAACGACACACCCTATGATCCGCTTCAACTCATCCCATGGTAAGGGACGGATCGCGATCGTCAGGGTTCGTGGGGTGAGGAGCGGTGGACGCGGGCGGCGTCGGCGCCAGATGCGGTCGCAGGGCGGGGTAGTCCCCTGTGAGCGATCAGCGGGCGCGTGTACGACGACGTCGAACGCGTACGGCAAAATCGTGTGGTCGTGACGCCCGACATTCCGGCGTCAAGTCTTGCAGCGGTGCGCTGGTCCGACCGGACGGCGCATCCGATGAAAGCTGCAAGGCGACGGTGGCAACGGGAAATCGTCTCACCGGCGAGAGCGCGACATAAGCCGTTTCAACCATCGCGCAGGGAAGGCCGGGCATTCGGCCACACCTGTTTCTCCCCTGTGAGCGACTATCACGCACTCATGCACAGGGGTCTTGCGGGTGCCAGCCGGTGCCCGGCCTTCCCTGCGCCCTTCCATTTCGAAGGGCTCGACGAAGCAAAACCCGGGCGCATTCCGCCGCGGGATCGCGATAGGCTATCGGAATACAAAGGCCCGTAGCCCGGATGAAGCGAAGCGCAATCCGGGACCGCCGTCGCTTGTGCACGACCCGGATTTCGCTGCGCTCCATCCGGGCTACGGCACTAGAGGCAGTCGACGAAGCTACCCCCGCATCCGCAGCGCTGATGCATCCACCACGTTCTCCGCATCCTCGTTCCAGCTCAGGATCTCCATCGCCAGCACGGGATGGTTGAATCCCTTGAGCTGGAGATCGTCGAGGGCGCGGGCTTCGACGAAAGGTTCGACCATGCCGTAGACGCGGCGGCTGACCACGATCTGGTTGGGCTTGGCTTCGCCGCACAGGCGCGAGGCGAGGTTGGTGACGCTGCCGATCGCGGCATATTCCAGCCGCTGCTCGAAGCCGACCTGGCCAAGCGTGGCGTAGCCGAGCGCGATGCCGATGCCGAAGCCGAGGCTGTGCCCGCGGTTGCGCCAGCGCTCGGTGAGGGGGCCGATCGTGTCGCGCATCTCCACCGCCATCTTCACGGCGCGCTTGGTGTGGTCCTCGAACTGGATCGGCGCGTTGAACAGGATCATCACGCCGTCGCCGGCATATTTGTCGAGCGTGCCCTCGTATTTGAAGATCAGCCCGCCGAGCGCGGCGTGGTATTCGCGCAGCACGTTCATCGCCTCTTCCGGCTCGGTGGCTTCGGTGAACGCGGTGAAGCCGCGCAGGTCGCAGAACACCACCGTCACCTCGCGGCGCTGGCTGGTGAGCAGCCCTTCCGGGCTGTCGGAGGAGGCGATCAGCTGCGCCACCTGCGGCGCCAGGAAGCGCTCGAGCTTGCGGATGCGCTCGATCTCGCCGAGCTGGGTCTTGACGCGCTCCTCCAGCGACTTGTTCCAGTCCTTGAGCTGCTCGGTCTGTATCCGCAGCTTGTCGGCCTGGGCGCGAACGGTCGCGTTGGCGGCCTCGAGCTCGCGGCCCTTGTGGTCGACCTCGGTGAACAGGCGCGCATTGCGCATCGCCAGCACCGCCTGGTTGGCGAAGGTGCGCATCAGGCCGATCAGGCTGGGCGCGAACTCGCCGCCGGCGCGCCGCAGCACCACCAGCGAGCCGAGCGTGCCCTGCTGGTCGACCAGCGGCACCACCAGCACCGAGTGGAAGCCGGCCGCGAGCGCGGCCTCGCGCAGCGGCTGCTCGGCGGCGTGGTCGAGATCGGCCAGCGCGATCGGCTCGCCGCTTCTGGCGGCATCGCTCAGGATGTTGTCGCCTTCGTCGATGGTGACATGCGCGCCGTCGGCCGATCTGTCGATGCCGCCGGCCTCGACCAGGGTGAAGCGGCGCCGCTCGGCGTCGAAGCCGTAGATCAGCACGGCATCGGCATGGGTGATCTCGATCGCGCGCGCGGCGATGGTCGGCAGCACGGCGTCGAGATCGAGCGAGGCGGCGAGCGCGCGGCCGACCTCCTCCAGCACCTTCAGCTCGTTGATCGATTGCGCGAGATCGCGGGTGCGCTCCTCGACCTTGGTCTCCAGGTTCGAATAGGTCTCCTGGATCTGGTCGGCCATGCGGTTGAACTGGCTGGCGAGGTCCTCCAGCTCGTCCGAGGTGTGCACGTCGATGCGGTGGCTGAAATCGCCTTCGCCGAGCTTATGCGCGCCGTCGCGCAGCGCCGTGATCGGGATGATCATGCGGCGGGCGAGCAGCGTGCCGGCGAGGATCGCGACCATCAGGCCCATCCCGATCAAAAGCGCGATGCGCACCAGCTGGTCGCGGATCGGCATCAGGGCCTGCGTGGTCGGCTGCTCGAACAGCACGCTCCAGCCGAGCTTCGGCACGATGCTCGCGGCGCTCATCACCGCATGGCCGTTGAAGTCGGTGCCGGACGTCTCAGCGGCGTGGCCGGGCGCGATCGCCGCCGCGACTTGCGGCAGCTTCGACAGGTCCTTGCCGACCTCGGGCCCTTTCGACGACGTCGCCAGCACGCGGCCACGCGGATCGACCACATAGGCAAAGGCGGCCTTGCCGACCTGCGCATCGGACAGGAAGTCGGAGAGGAAGCCGAGATCGATCTCGGCCACGGTGACGCCGGCATTGAAGCCGGAATGCGCCACCGAGATCGACATCATGGGCGTGCCTTCGGCGAACCAGGCCGGCGCGTAGCTGACGCCGCGGGCGACGGTCTCGGTGAAGCGGATGTCGCGGGAGAGATCGGCGTTGCTGCCGATCGTGGTCGACTGGCGCGAGACCCGCAGCACCTCGCGGCCCTCGCCGTTGAGCTGGAACAGCTGGTTGACGACCGAAACCTGGTGCAGCAGCGAGGCGTAGTCGGCGCGGCGCTTCTCGAGCGTGTCCTGGCTCGCCCGCGTCACCCAGCTGATCTGGCGGTCGAGCTCCGAGATCGACTGCTCGATCCGCCGGGCGGCGCTTTGCGCCTTGTCCTCCAGGCCGTCGGTGAGCTGGGTCCTGGTGGCGCGGTAGGAGATCCAGGTCTCCATTGCGCCGTTGACCGCGAGGACGAACACGACGAGGCCGACGAGGGAGACGACGTACTTGGCGAACAGGCCCTCGCGCAGAAACCGTGTCTTGTCGTTCGCTCCTGCCATCCCGATCCTCTCGCGCCGCCATCGACGCCGGCGCCACGGGCCGCAAGGCCCTTGCGGGGTCGTTCTATCACAATTTGGGCCAAAGGACCGCGACGCGGCCCGGGGACGAGCCGGCGTGGTTACCCGCTGCGGACGCCGGGGCGGGTGGAAGGAGGGATGGTCGCAGCCCCATCAGCGGTTGAAGAGCTGCCGCAGCACGTCGTTCATTGGCTGACTGTCCTGCTGCGCGACCGGCGGGTCGTCCAGAGCAGGGGCTGCGGGCGAAGCCTGCGGCGCCGGCGTGGAGGGCGTGCCCGGCAAGCTGCGGCTGCGGCCGCTGCCTGGCGCGGCGCCGGTGCTGCTTCCCGCGCCACCGGACAACCCCTGCTGGATCAAATTGCCGAGCGCCTCGCCCAGCGGGCCGCCGAGCAGATTGTTCTGCCCGGGCTGCTGCGCCTGCGGATTGGCGTTGCCGGCCGCATTGCCGCCGCCCGGCGCATTGGCCCCGCCAAGACCGAGACCGCCCAGAATGTTGCCGAGCCCGGCGCCGTCAGGGCCGAACAGGCCCTTGCCCATCTCGCGCAGCTTGGCATAGGCGGCATCCGGATTGTCCAGCATGCCGGCCATGTCAGGGTAGATCCGCGGCTGCGACCAGGAGCCCTGGATCATCACGGGAATGCCGAAGCCGACCGGCTCATTGGTGCGGCCCTGGCCTTCGGTGGTCATCACCAGCTTCGGCTCCACCCGAAAGCCCATCATCTTGGTGTCGAGCGCGATGGTCCCGGCGCCGGTGACGCGCACCAGCGGCCCGATCAGATTGAGGTCGGTCGTCACCGCCTGCCCCTTGTCGATGCGGAACGAGGCGGAGAGCTGCGACAGGTCCGTGCTCTGCTCCTGGCTGGCGCTCGGGCTGTCCTGCCAGCCCGACAGCGTGCCCGACGTCAGCGAGCGGATCATCTGCGCGACGTTGATGCCGCGGATGGCGCCGTCCTGGAAATTGACGAAGGCGGTGCCCTGCATGTTCGCCATCAGGGCGCGCTGGCTGGTGCCGGCGCTGCGCAACGCGAGCTTGGCCTGCAGCTTGCCGTCGATGCGGTCGAACTCGGCAAGGCCCTGAAGCAGCGGCAGCGCGCGCACGCCGACGAGATCGGAATGCATGGCAAAGCTGGGCGCGCCCGTGGTCGCATCCAGGATCACCTCGCCCGAGACCTGGCCGCCATAGGCGCCGAGATTGGCGGTGCCGGCCTTCAACACGCCGCCGGCGAGCTTGCCATCGAGCGCCAGCGGCGCGATGCGCGCATCGCCGATCACGGCCTCGTTAGCGGAAATCCTCACCTGCGCATCGACATAATTGAGCCCGGAGACGTCGATCGGCGCATTGCTCCAGGGCTGCCCGGATGCACCCTGCGGCGATTTGGCCAGCGGAATCGCCAGCCGCTGGAAGTCGAGATCGACCTTTACCAACGGCTTGCTCGCGATGTCGACCGACGCCCAGCCATTGAACGCGCCGTCGCCGAGCCGGCCGTTGACGCCGTTGATCATCACGACGTCGCCGTTCATCCGCATCTCGGCGTGACCGGTGAGTTGCGACTTCAGCACATCAGGCATGTCGATGGCGAAATCCACCGGGATGGTCGGGCGGTCGGTGGACGATGCCGGCGCGGTCGCCTTGATGTCGAACTTGGTCGGGTGGTCGCCGACGCGCGCGGTGCCGGTGACGTCGACCTTGCGGTCGCGGCCGACGATCGCCTCGGCGTTGATGGCGCTGATGCGGCCCTCGACGCGATCGCGCAGGCGGGAGAAGGCGACTTCGCCGTCGGTGACCTTGACGCGGTCGATCGACGCGCCGTCGAGCTTGAGCGCGGGCGCCTTCGAGGAAGATCCGGCATTCGGCAGGCGCTCCCGCAGCAGCGGCTGGTAGAGCACGGGACGGGTGACGATGAGCTCGCCGATCTCGGGACGGCCCGACCACAGGCTGGAGAGCGACATCTCGGCCTGCACGCTGTCGACCGTCAGGCGCGTGATGCCGCTGCGATCCCTGGGGTCGGCAAGCGTGAGGTCGTTCAGGGTGACGTTCAGCGCCGGCCACAGGCTGATCTTCGTGGTGCCGCCGATCGACAGCCGGTAGCCGGTCGCATTCTCGACCCGCGAGGCGATCGTCGAGGTCAGGAAGCCCGATGGGATCCCGATCACCAGCAGGGTCGCGATCACGATGATGATTGCGGCCAAAGCCGCGCCGGCGAATTTCACTGCTCTCATGTCGACTTTCCAACGACGGACAGTCGGCGTCGAATCCCGCCGGCCACCCATCCTTCGCGCCTTGAGTTTATCCCCGGACGGGAAGCGGCTCCAAGCGCGTAAAAATAGTCAGGGGGTGCTGCAAAGTTATGTGACTTATGACACACTTCTCTGGCGCGGTTTTACGCGATCCTGATGGTGATGGTTTCAAGCACTTTGCCGAGACAACGCACCGGAACGTTCACAAGGACATTGAAATGAGCAAGCAGGCCGAATTTGCGGTCATTCTGAAGATGAACGCGATGTTCGCGGATCTCGGTGCAGACGAGCTCCAGCGGCTGTCCAACCTCTGCCACACCCAGCATCTGGGCAATGGCGAGGTGCTGTTCCAGAAGGGGGACCCCGGGGACGCGCTGTTCGGCGTGCGCCGTGGCCAGGTCCGGATCGAGACCGGCGCCGCCGACGGCAGCCGGCTGACGCTGAATTTCATGGGACCGGGCGACCTGTTCGGCGAGGTTGCGGTGCTGGACGGCCAGAATCGCACCGCGGATGCGACCGCGGGCGAGGTCAGCGAATTGTTCGTGCTGCGGCGCGAAGATTTTCTCAGCTTCCTCGAACGCGAGCCGAAGGTCGCGATCAAGATCATCGCGCTGCTGTGCCAGCGCATCCGCTGGCAGAGCGAGCGCATGGAGGAATCCATGCTGCAGCCGCTGCCGGTGCGGCTGGCGCGACGGCTCTGCGCGCTCGCCGCCGATTTCGGCTCCGAGGTGCACATCTCGCAGGAGCAGCTCGGCGTCTTCGTCGGCGCCGCCCGCGAAAGCGTCAACCGTCAGTTGCAGGCCTGGCGCAAGGAGGCGATTTTGGATCTCCAGCGCGGCCGCATTCTGCTCAGGAACATGACCAAGCTGACGGCGATCGCGCGCAACGAGTAGCAAAGTGGGCTAGGCCGCTTCCGGCACGTAGTGCAATGTCAGCAACTCGGCTCGCAGACACGGGGCGATGGCATAGGGTTGGCCATCGTCGTCACTGAATTCGACAAGCACCGTCTTGTCGTCGAGCTCTTCGACAATCGTGCCGACGTTTCCCCGCGCCAACCGGTGCTCGGGAAGGTTTTCCAGCAATGCGACGACGTCTAGGGCGCGCGGCGTCCCATCTTCGTTTGCTGCAGTCATCATAGCACCCAACAAGTGACAAATGTCGGTCGGTCGTCACCGGCTCGAATGATCCACGCCGTTCTTACCACGGCTTGCTTCGGATGTCGCCTAAGCAGAATATCCATACGCCAATGGCTACCCCAGCGGTCAGTGGCAATATGGGACGCAACGCCGGCAGGTGCAGCCCGAAGAAGGGCATCGCGAAGCCAGAGGGCATCTCCACGCTGAAGATCGAGCGCGTCCCGAAAAACTCTCGCTTTGTGTCGCCCGCGCGGATGCGATGGACTTAGGCAATAGTCTTCGATCTTCCGGATGTCGACTATAGCATGGGCGCCATTGGGCAAATGCATCGTCATGTAAGCCAGCTTGGCGGCTGCACCCGAACCCTACTCCGCCGCCGGATGCACGATGTTCCTCGGCGCTGGCCCAGCTTCCGCCGGCGTTGCCCCGTGATGGCCGTCCGTCTCGGCGTCGTCGCTATGCACGATCAGCCGCTTGGCGAAGCGCCAGATCAGCGCGCCGAAATCGTCCATCACCATGAACATCGCGGGCACGAACACCAGAGACAGGATGGTCGAGAAGATCAGGCCGCCGATCACCGCGAGCGCCATCGGCGAGCGGAACTCGCCGCCGGCACCGACCGCGAGCGCGCTCGGCATCATGCCTGCGGCCATCGCGATCGTGGTCATCACGATCGGCCGGGCGCGTTTCATGCCGGCGTCGATCATGGCCTCCTCGCGCGGCTTGCCGGCGTGAATGGCTTCGATCGCGAACTCCACCAGCATGATCGCGTTCTTGGTGACGATGCCCATCAGCATCAGGATGCCGATCCACACCGGCGTGGTGAGCTGCTTGCCGGTGAGGAGCAGCGCCGCGATGGCGCCGCCGATCGAGAGCGGCAGCGAGAACAGGATGGTGATCGGCTGCAGGAATGTGCCGAACAGCAGCACCAGCACGGCATAGACCATCATCAGGCCGGCCGTGATCGCGGTGGCGAAGCCCTCGGACAATTCGTTCAAGCTCTCGGCGTCGCCGGAGGGCGAGACCTTCACGCCCTTCGGCAGGGTCTTCATGACCGGCAGGTCGTAGATCTTCTTGGTGGCATCGCCGAGCGCGGCGGAGCCGACGAGGTCGGCGGCGACGGTGGCCTGGCGCTCGCGGTCGTAGCGGTTGATGCTGGTCGGACCCTGGTCGAGCTTGACGTCGGCGATGACCGAGAGCGGCACGCCGCCCTTCTCGCCGCGCTCGCCGAGCGGCACGCGCAACTGTTCGAGCGTCTTCAGATTGCCGCGCGCGGTGTCCTCGAGCTGCACCCGGATCGGTACCAGGCGATCGCCGACGTCGAATTTGGCGAGTGCGGGGCCGACGTCGCCGATGGTGGCCACACGGATGGTCTGCGACAGGCTTTCGGTGGACACGCCGAGCCGTGCGGCGAGATCGGCGCGCGGCTCGATGCGCAGCTCGGGACGCTCCAGCGAGGTCTCCGAGATCACATTGGCGATGGTGGGAATGCGTTTCATCTGCGTCGCGAGCTCGCTCGCGACGTTGTTGACGATGTTGGGGTCGACGCCGGTCACCACCAGCGAGATCGCGCGCAGGCCGTTCTCGTCCAGGAACCAGAAGCGGATGTCGGGAACGTTCTCCAGCTCCTGGCTGATCGAGAACTCGAGCTCACGCTGGGTGATGTCGCGGCTGCCCTTGGGCGTGTAGTTGATGATCAGGGCGGCGCGCCGCACTTCCTGCGTCCCCGGCGGAACACGCCCGCCGTCGACGAAGATGCTCTTGACCTCGGGCCGCTTGCGCAGGCGCGCGACGATGTCCTCGGTGACCTTCTCGGTGTAGGCGAGCTGGGTGCCCGGCGGCAGCTCGAGCGCCAGCAGCGAGCGGGCGCTGTCCTGCGCCGGCAGGAAGCCCTGCGGCAGCAGCGTGATGCTCCAGATCGAGGCGGCGAAGACGCCGAAGCCGATCAGCACCGTGATGAAATAGTGCTTCACCGACCACGCCACGATCCGGTGATAGGACCGCAGGATGCGCCCCGGCGGCGGCTCCTCGTGCTTGCCATGCTTGAGGAAGTAGGCTGCCAGCACCGGCGTGACGAAACGCGCGGCGAGCAGCGAGAAGAACACCTGCACCGAGACGGTGATGCCGAACTGCTTGAAGAACTGCCCGGCGATGCCCGACATGAAGCTTGCGGGTGCGAAGATCGCGATGATGGTCAGCGAGATCGCGATCACCGCGAGGCCGATCTCGTCGGCCGCCTCGAGCGCGGCACGATAGGGCGATTTGCCCATGTTCATGTGCCGGACGATGTTCTCGATCTCGACGATGGCGTCGTCGACCAGGATACCCGTCGACAGCGTGATGGCGAGGAAGCTGACGAGGTTGAGCGAGAAGCCGAGCAGGTCCATCGCCCAGAACGCCGGGAAGATCGACAGCGGCAACGAGATCGCGGCAATGATGGTGGCGCGCAGGTCGCGCAGGAACAGCAGCACGATGATGACGGCGAGGATGGCGCCCTCGAACAGGGTCGAGATCGCCGCGTGGTAATTGCCGTTGGTGTATTCGACCGAGGTGTCGATCACCTTGAGGTCGACGTCGGGATAGGCGGCCTTGAGCGCGTCGATGCGCTTCTGAACGGCCTCGGCCACCTTCACGTCGCTGGCGCCCTTGGAACGCTTGATGCCGAGCGCGACGATCGGCTCGCCGTTGAAGCGGGCGAAGGTGCGGCGATCGGCGATGGTGTCGGTGACGGTGCCGAGATCGTCGAGCCGGACCTCGCCGCCGCCGAACAGCGGAATCATGGTGCCGGCAAGGTCACCCAGCGTCTTGGCGCCCGCGAGCGTGCGGATCGCCTGGTCGTTCTTGCCGATCTCGGCGCGGCCGCCGGCAACGTCGACATTGGTGCCGCGCAGGCTCTGGCTGACATTGACGGCGGTCAGGCCCATGGCCTGCAGGCGGTCCGGGTCGAGCGAGACCAGGATCTCGCGCTCGACGCCGCCGATGCGTTCGACCTGGGCGACGCCGCGGACGCCCTGCAGCGCACGCTTGACCACGTCGTCGACGAAGTAGGAGAGCTGCTCCGGCGTCTTGCCGGGCGAGATCGCGGCATAGGTGACGATCGGCAGGCCGATGACGTCGACGCGCTGGATCAGCGGCTCGGTGACGTTCTGCGGCAGGTTGGAGCGCACCCGCGTCACGGCGTCCTTGACGTCGTTGAGGGCGCGGTCGGTGTTGGTCTCCAGCGCGAACTGAATCGTGGTGACCGACACGCCGTCGGTGATCGAGGAGGTGATGTGCCGCACGCCCTCGACGCCGGAGACGGCGTCTTCGACCGTCTTGGTGACCTGGGATTCGAGCTCGGCGGGTGCCGCGCCGAATTGCGAGACCACGACCGAGATCACGGGAATGTCGGCCGACGGCAGCCGCGTCACTGCGAGCTTGGTGAAGGAGACCCAGCCGAGGATCAGCAGGATGATCGAGAAGACGACCGACGGCAGCGGATTGCGGATCGACCATGCCGAGATATTGAGAGCCATCAGCGTACCCGCGTGCGATCGAGTTCATCGGCGAACATGGTCTTGATCTGGTCGCCGTCATGGAGCGAAGAGCCGGCATCGGCGACGACGATCTCGCCGACCTGGAGCCCTTCCAGGATTTCCGTGGCACTGTCGGACGACAGCCCGACCCGTACCTTGCGCGTCTCGATGGTGTTGCCACCCTTGACGACCTGAATGGTGAGATGGTCGATCGCTGTCTTGGGAATCGAGACGCCGCAGCTTCGCTTGGCGTCGATCGAGGCGCGCGCGAACACGCCGACCTTCAGGGAGGGATTGTTGGTGACGCTGATGCGGACGCGGCCGAGCTGCGTGGCGCGGTCGATCTCGGGCGCGACCAACCGGACCCGGCCGATCAGATCGGGCGCGTCGTCGCGGCTGATGCGCACGGTGGCACCGGAATTGAGCTTGGGCATGTGCACCGCCGGGACCTGAGCATCGAGCTCGATCTCGTTGTTGACGGCGATGCGGAACATCGGACCGGCCTGCGGCGAGGCCGGCGCGCCGACGATGGTGCGGACCTCGGTGACGAGGCCCGGCGCCGGCGCCTTCAGCGAAATCGGGCCTTGCGGGCCCGGCCGCTGCGGCTGGCCCGGGATCTGCGGCGGCGCAGTCAGGCGCGCCAGCTCCTGGTTGTCGGCGACGATTGCGCCCTCGGTGACCAGGAGGTCGGTGACCCTGGAGCCTTCCTGGTCGGCGATCACAACCGCCTCGCGGCGCGGCACGAAGAAGCCGGTGACACGCACCAGGTCGGAGAAGCAGGCATTGGTCGACTTCGTCACGATGACGAGCGCCTCGCTTTGCGTCTCCTTCGGCTCGGGGCGCTTGCGATGCTCGAACAGATAATAGCCGACGCCGAGTGCCGCGACGAACACCACGGTTCCGGCAGGCTTGAGGTATTCGGAGAGCTTCATCGCCGGATCATCCTGGCCTGGCACACGGCCGTCCGCGCGAGGCCCATCGAGAACGTTTCCCTGAAACGAAGCGGCGTCCCGCAAGGCTGCGGGACGCGCTCTGGAAGCGAGACTTTACACCACATCACGACCGGTCACTTCAAAGGATTGCGTCGTGCTTACTTCGATGCGGTGGTCTTGTTTTCCATATTGACGACCTGCACGCGGCGGTTGACCTCCGCCATCGGCTGGCTCGCATCCTTCAGCTTGCTCTTGCCGTAGCCGACGGTGACGAGATCGGTCGCGGAGATGCTGTACTTGTCGACGAGGTAGCGCTTGATCGCGTCCGCGCGACGCTCCGACAGGTCCTGATTGTAGGCTTCGCCGCCGGCGGCGTCGGTATGACCGGCAACCACGAAGGTGGAGCCTTTCAGGTCGGGACTGGTCAGCGCGCGACCGAGCGCCTGCACGGAAGGCATCGACTTGGCGCTGATATTGGCGGAGTTGTAGTCGAACGTGATTTCGAGATCGATGTTCGGCTTGTCCTTGGCGACCGACGCGATCTCCTCGCGCTCGGTCGACGACAGCGACCGCGTCGAGCGGCCGCGCACCGACTGGATCAGCTTGGTCTCCGCCGCGTTAGGCGCGGGATTGGCCGGCGGGGCGATCGAGAGGCCGCGGGTCAGAGGCTTCTTCGGCGCCGGTGCCAGCGCGCGGACGATGTCGTCCTCGGTGACGTTCTTGCTGTTGCCGTCATCGCCGGCGAATGCGGGCGCAGCCGGCAGCGACAGGGCGGCGCCAAGAGCGATGATGGACAGGATCGCGGTAAGTCCTTTTGCAGCCGATTTCATAGCCAGTCCCTCCTGTGCAGCCAGCTCGCGCTGTTCGAAATTCCTGCAATGAGCCCCCCGGGGGCGCCTGCGGCATCCGTTCGTTAGTCTTGCCTGGGCCCCCCAGGGTTCGAGGCGCCGCCGGCCTCGGCTCAAAAAAATACTAGCGCACTCCGTAGCTTGCAAATTCCTGAACGATGTTCGGATCCATCGCCTTGGCATTGGCGATATCGAGTGCCCCTTCCTGGGCGGAGCCGTTGCGCTGCTTGGCGAGGCCGCGTCCGTAGAGCGAGGAGGTCAGGCGCGGGTTGATCTTCAGGGCCGCATCGAAATCGGCGATGGCGTTCTTGACCGCGCCCGACTTGAGATTGACGAGCCCCCGGCTGTCCAGCGCATCGACGAAATTCGGCCGCAGCCGCAGCGCCTCGTTGCAATCCTTCAAGGCTCCCTGGAGGTCGCCGACCACGGTGCGGGTCCAGCAACGATTGTTCAGCGCCTCGACGTCCTTCGAGTTGATTCGAAGCGTATCGTCAAAATCCTTGATGGCGAGGTTGTAGGCGCCCTTGCTGGCGTAGACCTGGCCGCGTCGGTACAGCGCGTTCACGTCATCAGGATTGGCGGCAATCTTGGAGGTGAGACTCTTGATCGTGGGATCGTCGGCCAGGACCGCGGCACTCGGCCCGCTGCCCGCGCTCGGCGCGGGCGCCGGATCGATCGGCGTCACCGGCGGTGGCGGTGGCGGCGGGGGAAGGGCCGCCTCGACCTGCGGCTTCGGCGTGGGAGCCGGCGCGGGGGCGGGCGCAGGCGGAGAAGCAGGCGCGGGTGCTGCGGCAATGTTGTCGGCCGGCTTCGGCGGCGGAGGCGATGTCGGCGGCGCGGGCGGCGTCGGCGGCGGGTTGTTGACGGCGACCGGCGGCGGCGCGGGCGACGCGCCAGGTGTCGGACGCGATCCGCCGGCTCCCGGGCTGAACGAGAAATCTTCGGCCAATGAAGAGGATATCCACGGCACCTGCTCGCCGCGCGAAGCCCTTGTGACGCCCATCTTGGTGCGGTTCAGCGTCTCTTCGGCCATGAGGTCGGGGACGCGGATTTCCTTCAGGAGCTCCTGGACAAACAGGCTGTGATCGCCGCCGGCGTCGGAGACCACCGAGGCCAGCGCCGCCGAATACATCACCAGCGTGCCGTTCGGCGCGATGACCGGGGTCAGGCCGGCCGAGAAGCTGCGGAACCGGCGTTCGAACGGATTGCGCCGGGAGGCATCGATCAGTGCGATCTTGACGCCGGCGCCGCGGGTGTTGAGCTCGCCGAGGACGGTCTCGAGGCTGAAACCGTCGCGGCGCACGTCGGATTCTGTCCAGATCTGCGCATCGACCGGCAGCATGTAGCTCTGGCGCGCCGACTGGATGCCGAAGCCGCTGAAGAACACCAGCGCCACCGATCCCGGCTTGATCTTGCTGTAGAGCTTGTCGAAGGCGCGGCGCATGCCGTCGCCGGTCAGATTCTCGCCGATATCGACCGCAAAGCCGTCGCGCTTGAGCTCGTCGGCGACGTTGCGCGCGTCATTGATCGGTTCCCTCAGCGGAGCATCCGCGTCCGGATATTTGGCATTGCCGATGACCAGCGCAAAACGCTCACCGGCCGCAAGCGAGGGCGCAGTCGGGACGAGCGAGATGAGCAAGGACAGAAGAAAAAAGAAGCGAATTTTCATAATCAGCGCGGTCCAGCCAAAAAGGCGCCGTTCCCAGCTTGCGCCGCGGCGACCTTAACTTACGCTTCATTCATTATCAAACCGGGGGCGGGGGGCGTCAACCGCTTGGAGATTCGGCGTTATCGCGACGATTGACCGCAACGCCCGGCTGCGCCGCAAGGGGAATAAATAGGGTGTCATGGCTGTCCTCGTCGGGATCGGGCTCGATCCTATCGGCAGCATGGTAGGGCAAGCCCGCCGCCGAAAACGTGACGGGTCTCACATTGAAGGCCCGCCTCGGTCGCGCCGCGCGCGCGGTTTGACCTTTGCTGCGGACAATGGCTTGCTGCGCTGGATCGTCCCCTAAAACCCACTCAGAAAAGCAAGAACCATGGGAACCGCCTACGAGATCTACGCCCTGCGCTATGCGACGATGTCGCCGCGCACCCCCAGCATGAACTTCCTGGCGCCCGATCCGCATGACAGCGCGGCGCAGGATCTCGACTATTTCGTCTGGCTGGTCCGCGGCGGCGGCCGCGACATCCTGGTCGACACCGGCTTCAATGCCGAGGAGGCGAGCGCGCGCGCGCGCAAGCTGACGCTCAACCCGGTCGATGCGCTGGAGCGCTTCGGCGTCGCGGCATCAAGCATCCGCGACGTCATCGTGACGCATCTGCATTACGACCATGCCGGCAATCTCGACCGTTTCCCCAAGGCGCGCTTCCATCTGCAGGAGCGCGAGATGGCCTACGCGACCGGCCGCTGCATGTGCAACGGCCTGCTGCGCCATCCGTTCTCGGTCGAGCATGTCACGCAGATGGTGCGCCATGTCTATGGCGAGCGCGTCACGTTCCATTCGGGTGACGGCGAGGTCGCGCCTGGAATCACCGTGCATCGTGTCGGCGGCCATTCCGACGGCTTGCAGGTGGTCAAGGTCGAAACCGCGCGCGGCCCGGTGGTGCTGGCATCCGATGCCGCGCATTACTACGCCAATCTGCAGCGCAGAAGCCCGTTCCCGATCGTCTACAATGTCGGCGACATGGCGGTGGGCTGGGAGACGATCGAGCGCCTCGCCGGCCATCCTGATCGGTTCATTCCCGGTCACGATCCGATCGTGACGCAGATCTATCCGCGTGCCAGCGACAAGGTCGACGCCTTCGCGCTGCACCTGCCGCCGTCGCGGTCGTTTGCGAAATAGCGTGGCATCAGTGTCTCGCGCCCTCGCACGCGTCTCGAAGGATGAAGGCCGAGATGCAGCAGCCGGGCCTTCATGGTTCTCGCGGCGATGCGAAGCATCGACCGCGAGACGGCGCTTACGCACCCCCGCGATCGACTTGGGTTCATGCTCATAGATCCTGGATGCCGGCTTTCGAGGGGCGAACGGACACGCAGCCATACCCACGGGACGTCGCCTAGTGATCCGAAGTCGACCTGAGGCGCCCGGTGTTTAGTCGTGACTGCGCAACGAGTGCAAACAAAGTCACGAGAGTGGCGATTGGATAGCCGCAAGCACGCCATCGATGAAGGCTTGGCATTCAGCGTGTGTCTTAAAAGTCCCCTTGTACTTCCCAAATAGGAAGACGGTTCGACCCTGCCCCTTTCCGAAAAGGTACTGGCCGACGGGCCGGTCGCGCTCGTCTTTGAGCTCATGGCTGACAATGGTTTGCACGGTTTTGAGGTCCGTATCGGGTAGGTTGATCTTCAAGTCAGTCTCCAGCTTTTAAACTGTTTCAGCTTCTAAGCAGGCGAGATCAGTGACCGGGTGGGGCAGCAACCATGGATCAACGCGGCTAGTCGGGAAAGTCTGCGTTACGAAAGGCAGTCGAGGCGCGTGCAACACCGCGCACCTTCCCGGCGCTTAGAAGTTTCCCCGCGAGAGGATACAGATCGACCAATGCGCGGGGCCACTGCTCAAATTGCGGGCAGCTGTGGCTTGCGGGTGACATCCCTAGTGCGACTCATGGGCTATACTGCGTCATCATAATTGTTCGAATTCGATGCCTGTAAATTGGGGAAGACAATGAAGAAGCTCGTCATCGCAGCTGCCGCTCTCGTCCTCGGCACCGCCGGCGCGTCAGCCGCCGATCTCGCCGCCCGGCCCTACACGAAGGCGCCCGCGCCCGTCGCCGCCGTTTATAACTGGACCGGCTTCTACATCGGTGCGCAGGTCGGTTACGCCTGGGGAGACAACAGCACCCGTGAGTTCACCGACGCAACTGGCCTTCCCACCGGCTTCGTCCAGGGCTTCAATGCTGATGGCGTCGTTGGCGGTGGTCACATTGGCTACAATTGGCAGGCTAGCCAATTCGTATTCGGTCTCGAGGGCGACCTCGAAGCCGCCGACGTCAACGGTGGTTATCGCCTGGCAAACCTCAACGGCACCGATTTCCGGATCGATGCTCAGGCCTCTATCCGCGGTCGCCTCGGTGTAGCTTTCAACAATTCGCTGCTTTACGTGACCGGCGGTGTTGCCTGGGCAAATATGGACCACACCTACGTGCTCGCGAACACTCTGTTTGAGACCGTCTCCACCACCCGCACCGGCTGGACCGTCGGCGCCGGCTGGGAGTACGGTTTCACGCCCAACTGGTCGGCTCGTGTCGAGTATCGCTACACCGACTTCGGCAACTTCCGGAACAACTCGACCGTGGCGTTCCCCGCCTTCTCGTACGAGCATGATCCGGTGTTCCACACGGTGCGTGCGGGTGTCAGCTATCGCTTCGGCGGCCCGGTGGTCGCGAAGTACTGATCTGGCAAACCTAATCAACATCAGCAGCTCAAAGCCCCGGCCTCGTCCGGGGCTTTTTGTTGTCTGGTGGTGATAGCTCATCAGGAGGTCTCGCTTTTGCTTCGCGGCCTTCACACGCGCAGTCATCGGCGGGCCGGGAATGCCTCAATGCGCAGCGAAGCCAGTAGCGGAATCGGGACAGGCTGAAGCAGTGGCCACGTCAGCATTTGGCCCATCGCGGACGTGGGCGTGCTTCGTCGATGTCCGCTTTATGGGCACACGCGTTAATACGCCTGCTTGGCGTCGGCCTCTTCGCTGGTCTGGATCAGATCGAGGCTCTGCTCGATCTTGCTGAGCAGCATGGACAGCTGCTTGCGCTCCTGCGCCGAGAGACAGGCGAGGATTTCGTCTTCACGCCGCAGCAATTGCGGGAACAGCTGCTCGTAGAGGGCGCGGCCCTTCGCCGTCAGTCGCAGGCGGAATTCGCGGCGGTCGGCTTGGTTCTCGACGCGCTCGATCAGATCCTGGTGGAGCAGCGTGGTCACGGCGCGGCTGATGGTGGATTTGTGCGTGCGGGTGCATTGCGCGATGAACTGCGCGCTGCAGGCATCAACGCGGAACCCGAGCGTGGCGATCACGCGCCAGGCCGGGATATCGAGACCGTGGCGTTCCTGATATTCGACCGAGAGCGCGGCACTGACTTCGGCCGCGAGCCGGTTGAGCCGGAACGGCACGAACTTGAACAGGTCGAGCCGCGCCTCTCGCTGCACTGAGGCCTGATCGGCCTCGCGCGCCTTCAGTGCGGTGTCGCTGGATGTCCTCGCCAAGGGAGTGCTCCGAATTCCAGTTGACGGCCGGCCGGCTCCGGTCCAAAATAGTTGCACGTGAGACTATCTAGCAGATTGGTCCCCTTCTGACCAGAGCCGAGGTTCGTGTATGGCGCAGGCCAGGACATTTGAGGTCAAGGCGCATCCGGCGAAAGCCCAGTTCGGCTATCGCCGCCATCCCGATCAGGACCGCGCCAGCCAAAGCCCGGCCGAGCATCCGGTCGTGGTTGTCGGCGCCGGCCCGGTTGGGCTGTCGCTTGCGATCGATCTGGCCCAGCGCGGCCAGCGCGTCGTCCTGCTGGATGACGCCGACCGAATCGGCGAGGGCTCGCGCGCGATCTGCTTCTCGAAGCGGTCGCTGGAATATTGGGACCGGCTCGGCGTCGGCGACCGCATGGTCGCCAAGGGCGTGGTGTGGAGCGTCGGCCGCATCTTTCACGGGGAGTCCCAGCTCTACCAGTTCAACCTCCTGCCCGAAGACGGCCACAAGCGGCCGGCCTTCATCAACCTGCAGCAATATTACGCCGAGGCTTATCTGGTCGATCGCGTCAGCGAGCTTCCCGAGGTCGACCTGCGCTGGCGCAACAAGGTGACGGCGCTGGAGCAGCGCAACGACGGCGTGGCGCTGACGATCGAGACGCCGGAGGGCGCCTATCGCCTGCATGCGCTGTATGTGATCGCCTGCGACGGCGCGCGGTCCTCGCTGCGGCAGATGGTCGGCGCCGAGTTCGCGGGGCAGGTGTTCGAGGACCAGTTCCTGATCGCCGACGTCAAGATGACAGCGGAATTCCCGACCGAGCGCTGGTTCTGGTTCGATCCGCCGTTCCATGCCGGCCGCTCCGCGCTGCTGCACAAGCAGCCCGACGACGTCTGGCGCATCGATCTCCAGCTCAATCGCTACGCCGATCCCGTGGTCGAAAAGAAGCCCGAGAACGTGCGGCCGCGGATCACGCGCATGCTGGGCCACGACAAGTTCGAGTTCGAGTGGATCTCGCTCTACAAATTCCAGTGCCGGCGGATGGACCGCTTCATCCACGGCCGGGTGATCTTCGCCGGCGATTCCGCGCACCAGGTCTCGCCGTTCGGCGCGCGGGGCGCCAATTCCGGGCTCGAGGACGCGGAAAATCTCTCGTGGAAGCTCGACCGCGTGCTGCGCGGCACGTCGCCGGCGAGCCTGCTCGAAAGCTATCATGCCGAGCGCAGCATGGCGGCCGACGAGAACATCCGCCAATCGACCCGCTCCACCGACTTCATGGCGCCGAACTCGCATCAGGAAGCGCGGCTGCGCAAGGCCGTGCTGTCGCTCGCCAAGGAGACCGAGTTCGGCAAGCGCATGGTCAATGGCGGCCGGCTGTCGGTGCCGTGCAGCTACGACTCCCCGTTGTCGTCGCCGGATGCCGATGCCTGGCACGGCGGGCCGCCTCCCGGCTGCTCCATGCTCGATGCGCCGATCGCCGGGCAGGCCTACCTGACGGATGCATTCCGCAAGGGTGGAACGGACTTCACCCTGCTGTCGTTCAGCAATGGCGCCGCGATTGATCCGCCCGCCGGCGTCAAGGCGATCCGGATCGGCGGTCAGGGCGGGCTTGCCGATCCCTCCGGCCTCGTCGCCAAGCGCTATGATGCTGGGCCCGGCACGGCCTATCTGCTCAGGCCCGACGGCTACGTCACGGCGCGCTTCCGTCATCCCACACGCGAAGCCGTCGCTGCAGCGCTGTCGCGCGCTCAAGGTTTGAATTGACAGCTTGAATCGAGGTTTGCATGCCGCTCTCCACCGACTCCAATTTCGCGCGGCCTGACGATGCCTTTCGCGCCGTCGTCGAAGCGCATCGCGGGCTCACCGAGGAGCAGAGCGCCGATCTCGACGCGGCGCTGGTGCTGGTCCTCGCCAACCATATCGGCGACATCGACGTGCTGCGCGAGGCGATCGGGCTCGCCAAGCGCCGCATGATCGACGGCCAGCAGCAGCAACAACAGCAGCAATAACCTCAGGACTCAAAGGACGAATTGATGGCGAAGAACTTCGCATCCACCGGCGATCTCACCGAGAAGAAGATCACCTTCTCCGAGATCGGCACCGATCTCTATGCCTTTACCGCCGAGGGCGACCCGAACACCGCCGTCATCGTCGGCGACGACGGCTGCCTGGTGTTCGACGCGCAGGCGACGCCGGCGATGGCGAACAAGGTGATCGAGCGCGTGCGTGCCGTCACCGACAAGCCGATCAAATATGTCGTGCTGTCGCATTATCACGCCGTGCGGGTGCTGGGGGCCTCGGCCTACAAGGCGCAGGGCATCGTCGCCTCGCAGGAGACCTATCGGCTGATCGCCGAGCGCGGCAAGCAGGACTGGGATTCCGAATACGGCCGCTTCCCGCGTCTGTTCCAGGACGCGCAGAGCATCCCCGGCCTGACCTGGCCGACGCTGACCTTCGAGGGCGAGATGTCGATCTTTCTCGGCAAGCGCGAGGTGCGGCTGATGCAGCTCGGAGCCGGCCACACCTCGGGCGACATCGTCGCCTGGGTGCCGGATGCCGAGGTCATGTTCTCCGGCGACCTGATCGAATATCACTCGGCCTGCTATTGCGGCGATGCGCATTTGCGCGAATGGCCGATGACGCTGAACGAAATCCGGAACTTCAATCCCAAGGCCATCGCGCCGGGCCGCGGCGACGCGCTGAAGGGCACCGCCACGGTGCGCGAGGCCATCGCGATGACGCGCGATTTCGTCACCTCGCTCTACGGCGCCGCCGAGATCTCCGTCGCCAGGGGCCGCAGCTTGAAGGAATCGATGGCGGCGACGCGCGAGGTGATGGATCCGAAGTTCTCCAGCTTCGCCATCTACGAGCACTGCCTGCCGTTCAACGTGTCGCGCGCCTATGACGAGGCGTCGGGGATCGACGATCCCGTGATCTGGACCGACAAGCGCGACCAGGAGATGTGGGCCGCCCTGCAAGGAGGAGGATAGTCATGAACATCAACGCCTCGCCCGATCAGATCATCCGCAGCTCGGCGCAGGTGACGCCGGGCTACATGTCCGGCTTCGGCAACAGCTTTGAGACCGAGGCGCTGCCCGGCGCGCTGCCGATCGGACGCAACTCGCCGCAGCGCTGCGCCTACGGGCTCTATGCCGAGCAATTGTCCGGCTCGCCCTTCACCGCGCCGCGCGGCAGCAACGAGCGCTCCTGGCTCTACCGCATCCGCCCCTCGGTGAAGCATTCCGGACGGTTCGAGAAGGTCGATGCCGGGCTGTGGCGCTCGGCGCCGTGCCACGAATACGATTTGCCGATCGCGCAGCTGCGCTGGGATCCGACACCGCTGCCGAAGGAGGACGTCACCTTCGTGCAGGGCGTGCAGACCATGACAACCGCCGGCGATGTCAACACGCAGGCCGGCATGGCCGCGCATGTCTACCTCATCACCAAGTCGATGGTGGACCAGCATTTCTACAATGCCGACGGCGAGCTGATGTTCGTGCTGCAGCAGGGCAATCTTCGGCTCGTCACCGAGTTCGGCCGCATCGATGCCGAGCCCGGCGAGATCGTGGTGATCCCGCGCGGCGTCAAGTTCCGCGTCGAGATTCCGAACGGCCCGGCGCGCGGCTATCTCTGCGAGAATTACGGCGGTGCGTTGACGCTGCCGGAGCGCGGCCCGATCGGCGCCAATTGCCTCGCCAATGCGCGCGATTTCCTCACGCCGGTCGCGCATTACGAGGACAAGGACACGCCGACCGAGCTGTTCGTGAAATGGGGCGGTTCGCTGTTCAGGACGCAATTGCCGCATTCGCCGATCGACGTCGTCGCCTGGCACGGCAATTACGCGCCTTACAAATATGATCTGCGTACCTTCTCGCCGGTCGGCGCGATCGGCTTCGATCATCCCGATCCCTCGATCTTCACGGTGCTGACCTCGCCGTCGGAGACCGCGGGCACCGCGAACATCGACTTCGTGATCTTCCCTGAGCGCTGGATGGTGGCCGACAACACCTTCCGCCCGCCCTGGTACCACATGAACATCATGAGCGAGTTCATGGGCCTGATCTACGGCGTCTACGACGCCAAGCCGCAAGGCTTCGTCCCCGGTGGCATGAGCCTGCACAATTGCATGCTGCCGCACGGCCCCGACCGCGACGCCTTCGAGCACGCCAGCAATGGCGAATTGAAGCCGGTGAAGCTGACCGGCACCATGGCCTTCATGTTCGAGACCCGCTTCCCGCAGCGCGTCACCGCGCATGCGGCCAACGCGTCCACGCTGCAGGACGATTATGCGGATTGCTGGAAGGGCCTGGAGAAGAAGTTCGATCCGAGCAAGCCGTAGTTACTGCGTCATTCCGGGATGCGCCGAAGGCGCAGGCCCGGAATCCATAGCCACGATCGTGAGTATGGATTCCGGGCTCGCGCTCCGCGCGCCCCGGAATGACGGTGGAGAAACCGTCAGAAGATATCCGGCAGGAAACCCATGCCCCACCCCAACGACCCCAGCCTCCGCTCCTTCATCGAGGTCGATCCTTCGTCCGACTTCCCGATCCAGAACCTGCCCTACGGCGTGTTCTCGACCGCGGCCAATCCGACCCCGCGCGTCGGCGTCGCGATCGGCGATTACGTGCTCGATCTCTGGGTGCTCGAGCAGGATTCCCGGCTCGACGTCGGTCCGCTCGGCGTGTTCTCCGGGGCGTCGCTCAACCCCTTCATGGCGCTGGGGCCGAAGGTCTGGGCCAGGACGCGGGCACGGATCAGCGAGCTGTTGCGCCACGATCATCCGGAGCTGCGCGACAACGAGGAGCTGCGCAAGCAGGCGTTGGTGCCGATGGCCGATGCCAGGCTGCATCTGCCGTTCGCCGTCTCCGGCTACACAGATTTCTATTCCTCCAGGGAGCACGCCACCAATGTCGGGGTGATGTTCCGCGGCAAGGACAACGCCCTGCAACCGAACTGGCTGCATATGCCGATCGCCTATAACGGCCGCGCATCGACGGTCGTGGTCTCCGGCACCCAGGTGAAGCGCCCGCGCGGGCAGCTGAAACCGCCCAATGTGGAGGTGCCGAGCTTTGCGCCGTGCAAGCGGCTCGATTTCGAGCTGGAGATGGGCGTCGTGATCGGCCAGCCCTCGCCGATGGGCGGCATGCTTGGCGAGCAACAGGCGGAGGAGATGATCTTCGGCTTCGTGCTGCTCAACGACTGGAGCGCGCGCGACATCCAGCAATGGGAATATGTGCCGCTCGGCCCGTTCCTCGCCAAGGCCTTCGCGACCTCGATCAGCCCCTGGGTGGTGACGCGCGAGGCGCTGGAGCCGTTCCGGCTGAAGGGACCGGAGCAGGAGCCGGTGCCGCTCGATTATCTCAAGCAGAGCAAGCCGCAGAATTACGATGTCGAGCTCGACGTCGCCTTGCGCGCCGCCGGCGCCAACGCGCCCGCCAGCATCAGCCACACCAATTTCAAGTACATGTACTGGTCCTCGGTGCAGCAGCTGATGCACCACGCCTCCTCAGGCTGCGCCATGAATGTTGGCGATCTCCTCGGCAGCGGCACCATCTCCGGCCCGGAGAAGAACCAGCGCGGCAGCCTGCTCGAGATCAGCTGGAACGGCACCGAGCCGGTCGAGCTTCCCGGCGGCACCAAGCGCTCGTTCCTGGAGGACGGCGACAGCCTCATCATGCGCGGCTGGTGCCAGGGCAACGGCTACCGCGTCGGCTTCGGCGAGGTCGAGGGGACGATTCTGCCGGCGGAGTAGGCCGCGCGCGAGGTCTCGTAGGGTGGGCAAAGCCTCCGCTTCGCTCGAAGAGCGAAGTCGGATGCGTGCCCACGCTGTCTGTCACGTGGGCACGGCGCAAGAGCGCCTTTGCCCACCCTACGAGACCTATCGTCTCTCCGGCGGCACGTCCTTGATGCGCGCGCAATGCGCGGCGACGTCCTTGAGGCTGTATTTCAGATGCACCCGCTTGTCGGACGGCGCCTGCTTCGCGGTGCAGACGCCCGGCCGCCATTCCTGCGTCGGTCTGATCGGGCGCGGCGCAAAGCCGCCGCCACAATTCGGGCAGACGTTGGACAGCTTGGTCTCGACGCAGTCCGCGCAGAACGTGCATTCGTAGGAGCAGATCCGGGCGTCCGTCGCGGTTGGCGGCAGGTCGCGGTCGCAATATTCGCAATTCGGCCGAAGCTGGAGGGCCATGGCAAATCTCCGGGATCGACCGCGATCATCGCAGATCGCGCGGAGATCGCGAATGACGTAGTTCCCTCGATTTCCGCCGGACCCTCAGGAGCGTCCCGTCTTCCAGGCCGTCGTCACCGCGGCGATCTCCGCCGGCTCCGGCTCGCGCACCGCCGAGGGCGTGCGCGAGAAGCGCGGTGCGGGACCGGGCTGCTTCACGCCGTGGCGCTCGATGAACACGTTGCGGGCGACCATGTGCGGATGCCTTGTCGCCTCCGACATGGTCAGCACCGGCGCGAAGCAGATGTCGGTGCCTTCCATGATCTTGCACCAATCCTCGCGCGTCTTGCTCTTGAACACCGCCTTGAGCTTCTCCTTCAGCGCCGGCCACGCCTTGGGGTTCATCTGCGCGTCGAAATCGGCGTCGGTCAGGCCGGCATGCTGGCGCAGCAGCGCGTAGAATTGCGGCTCGATCGAGCCGATTGAGATGAAATGACCGCAGGCGCATTCATAGACGCCGTAGAAATGCGCGCCGCCGTCGAGGAAGTTCTGGTCGCGCCCCTCGGTCCAGCGCCCCATATTGGTCATGTCGAAGAAGAACGACATCAGCGAGGCCGCGCCGTCGCACATCGCGGCGTCGACGACCTGGCCCTTGCCTGATCTCTGCGCGTCCAGCAGCGCGGCGAGAACGCCGACGACGAGATAGAGCGCGCCGCCGCCGAAATCGCCGACCAGATTGAGCGGCGGCACCGGCGCTTCCTTCGTGCCGATGGCGGCGAGTGCGCCGGTGATCGAGATGTAATTGATGTCGTGGCCGGCAGCGTTGGCGAGCGGGCCTTCCTGGCCCCAGCCGGTCATGCGGCCATAAACCAGCTTGGGGTTGCGCGCGAGCACGACGTCCGGCCCAAGGCCGAGTCGCTCCATCACGCCGGGCCGAAAACCCTCGACCAGCGCATCGGCGCTCGCGAGCAGATCGAGCACTTGCGCGATCGCCGCCTTGTCCTTGAGGTCGAGCTCGATCACCTTGCGGCCGCGACCCGCCACCGACTTCATGTTCTTCTTCGCACCGACGCGGTCGAGCGTGACGACGTCGGCGCCCATGTCCGCCAGCATCATGCAGGCGAACGGGCCGGGCCCGATGCCGGCGAATTCGACGATGCGGAAGCCCGAGAGCGGGCCGGAGCTGTGAACGGTCGAGGTGGGGGCTGGTTTGTCGAGCACGTTGTTGTTTCCTCGGGTCGCGGGCGCATGCGCCTGATGCGGCAATCGCCTCTGACGTTTCTTCTGTTGAGCGAGTTAATCGGCCGATTAACTTTTCTCGCCTTCGCGCCAGCGAGGCAAGCGGTTTTCATGCCGCATGGTCAAAATAAAACGGCGCGCACCGAAGTGCGCGCCGCGGAAAATTTGTGTCGAGACGCTAAATCGAAACTGTCAGCGCGCAGCGGCCACCGCGCGTTGCGCCATCACCTTGATGAGATTGGCGCGATAATCCGCCGAGCCGTGGATGTCGGCCAGCAATCCGTTGGCCGAGATACTGACGCCGTCGACCGCCGACGGCGACCAGTTCGCCTTCAGCGCGGCTTCGATGGCGGGGACCCGCATCACGCCACTCTGCGAGGCGCCGGTCGCGGCGACGCGAACCTCGCCCGCCTTGGTCTGGGCCACGAACACCCCGGTCAGCGCGAAGCGCGAGGCCGGATGGCGCATCTTCTCGTAGCCTGCCTTCGCCGGCACCGGGAACGACACGGCAGTGATGAGCTCGCCGTCCTCCAGGGCCGTGGTGAACAGGCCCTTGAAGAAATCATCCGCCGCGATCGACCGCTTGTTGGTCTTGACGGTGGCACCGAGGGCCAGCAGCGCGGCCGGGAAGTCCGCGGCGGGATCGTTGTTGGCAATCGAGCCGCCGATCGTGCCGCGATAGCGTACGGCAGGGTCGCCCAGCACCGAGGTGAGATGGGCGATCGCAGGGATAGCCTTCTTCACGTCGGCATTCGTCATGATGTCGTAATAGGTCGTGGCGGCCTTGATGGTCAGCGTGTCGCCTGACAATTCGACGCCCTGCAGCTCCTTGATCTTGCCGAGGTCGATGACGTCGGAGGGGCTTGCGAGGCGCTGCTTCATCACAGGCAGCAGCGTTTGGCCGCCGGCAAGGAACTTCGCTTCGCTGCTCTTGCCGAACAGGCTGACGGCCTCGTCGACCGAGGAGGCGCGATGATAGGTGGTCTGGTACATCTTTGATGCTCCCTCTTAAGCCGCGTGGATCGTGCGCCAGACCCGGTCAGGGGTCGCGGGCATTTCCAGATTGTTCTTGCCGATCGCATCCGTGATCGCGTTGATCACGGCCGCTGACGCCCCGATCGCGCCGGCCTCACCGCAACCCTTGATGCCCAACGGATTGCCCGGGCATAGCGTCGTGGTGTGGGAGAGGTTGAAGGAGGGCACGTCGTCGGCGCGCGGCATGGCGTAGTCCATGAACGAAGCCGTGACCGGCTGGCCGTTGGCATCGTAGATCGCATGCTCGAGCAGGGCCTGTCCGATGCCTTGAACAAGGCCGCCATGGACCTGGCCCTCGACGATCATCGGGTTGATCAGCCGGCCGAAATCGTCGGCCGCGACGAAGTTGACGAAGGACGTCTTGCCGGTGCCGGGATCGACCTCGAGCTCGCAGATGTAGGTGCCGGCCGGGAAGGTGAAGTTGGTCGGGTCGTAGAAGGCGCTCTCCTTCAGGCCCGGCTCCATCCCGTCAGGCAGATTGTGCGCGGTGTAGGCCGCGAGCGCGACCATAGGCAGGGCGATCGCCTTGTCGGTGCCGGTCACCTTGAACTCGCCGTTCTCGATGACAATGTCGGCCTCGGAAGCTTCCAGCGCATGGGCCGCAATCTTCTTGGCCTTCGATTCCATCTTCTCCATCGCCTTCAGGATCGCGGTAAGGCCGACGGCGGCCGAGCGCGAGCCGTAGGTGCCCATGCCGAACTGCACCTTGTCGGTGTCGCCATGGACGATCGAGACCTGGCTGATGGGAACGCCGAGGCGCTCCGCGACGAGCTGGCAGAACGTGGTCTCGTGACCCTGGCCGTGGCTGTGCGACCCCGTGAGGATCTCGATGGTGCCGACCGGATTGACGCGCACCTCGGCCGATTCCCACAGGCCGACGCCGGCACCCAGGCTGCCGACCGCCTTCGACGGCGCGATGCCGCAGGCCTCGATGTAGCAGGACACGCCGATGCCGCGCAGCTTGCCGTCGGCTTTCGCCTTGGCCTTGCGGGCGGGGAAGCCGGCATAGTCGATCGCCTTCATCGCGGCATCCAGCGAGGCGTTGAAGTCGCCGGTGTCGTACGCCATGATCACGGGCGTCTGGTGCGGGAATTGGGTGATGAAGTTGGCTCGCCGCAGCTCGGCCGGATCGACCTTAAGCTGCCGCGCCGCCGTTTCCATCAAACGTTCGATCAGATAGCTCGCCTCGGGACGGCCTGCGCCACGATAGGCGTCGACCGGCGTGGTATTGGTGTAGACCCCGATCACCTCGGCATGGATCGCCGGGATGTTGTACTGGCCCGACAGCAGCGTCGCGTAGAGATAGGTCGGCACCGAGGACGAGAACAGCGACATGTAGGCGCCGAAATTGGCGTAGGTCTTCACCTTGAAGCCCAAAATCTTATTCTGGGCGTCGAACGCCATCTCGGCATGGGTGACATGATCGCGGCCATGCGCGTCGGTGAGGAAGGCTTCGGTGCGGTCACCGGTCCATTTCACGGGACGGCCGACCTTCTTGGAGGCCCACAGCGCCACCATCTCCTCGGGATAGATGAAGATCTTGGAGCCGAAACCGCCGCCGACATCGGGGGCGATCACGCGCAGCTTGTGCTCGGGTGCGATATTGTAGAACGCCGACAGCACGAGGCGGGCGACGTGCGGGTTCTGCGAGGTCGTGTAGAGCGTGAAATGCTCTTCCGCCGCGTCGTAATCGGCGATCGCCGCCCGCGGCTCCATGGCATTGGGGGCGAGGCGGTTGTTGGTGACGTCGAGCTTGACCACATTCGCGGCCTTGGCGAAGGCCGCATCGGTGGCGCCCTCGTCGCCGATCACCCAGTCATAGACCTGGTTGCCGGGCGCTTCGGGATGAAGCTGCGGCGCGCCAGATTTGATCGCGGCCTGGACGTCGGCGACCGCGGGAAGCTCTTCATAATCGACGACGACCGCTTCCGCGGCATCGCGCGCCAGATTCTTGCTTTCGGCGATCACGACCGCGACGGCCTGTCCGACGAAGCGCACCGTCTCCGGCGCCATCGCCGGCCATGCGCCCATCTTCATCGGGCTGCCGTCCTTGGAAGTGATGGCCCAGCCGCAGATCAAATTGCCGACCTTGTCGTCGACGATCTCTCGGCCCGTGAGCACCGCGACCACGCCCGGCATCTTCAGCGCGGCGGACGAATCGATCTTCTTCACCTTGGCGTGGGCGTGCGGGCTGCGGATGAAATGGGCATGGGTCATGCCCGTCAGCTTGATGTCGTCGACGTAGCGGCCCTTGCCGGTGATGAAACGCTTGTCTTCCTTGCGCACGACGCGCGCGCCGATACCTTCAACACCCATGTCTGGTCCTCCCGACCGGAATTTTTATGGCTGCGCTTTCCTTCGAAAGCAGCAGGCGGTGATTCTTCTTTCGAGGCGCGCCGCTTTACTCGGCCGCCTGCGAGACCTTCATGCGCCCGGCTGCATCCAGCACGGCCTTGACGATGTTGTGGTAGCCGGTACAGCGGCAGATATTGCCTTCCAGCTCGCTGCGGACGGTGGCTTCGTCGAGCTGACCACCATGGCGATGCACGATGTCGATCGCCGACATGATCATGCCCGGCGTGCAATAGCCGCATTGAAGACCATGATTGTCGCGGAAGGCCGCCTGCATCGGGTGCAGCTCGTCGCCCTTGGCGATGCCCTCGATGGTGGTGATGGTGGCGCCGTCGGCTTGGCCCGCCAGCATGGTGCAGGATTTCACCGCCTTGCCATCCATATGGACCACGCAGGCTCCGCACTGGCTGGTGTCGCAGCCGACATGGGTCCCGGTGAGGTTGAGGTGATCGCGCAGAAGTTGGACCAGCAGCGTGCGGTCCTCGACATCGACGGCAACGGCCTTGCCGTTCACCGTCAGTTTGACTGTAGACACTTGAAGTCCTCCCAAAGTGATTTTGATTGGTTCTAATTAGAAACAGCGCAACGGAACTTTGCAACTGGCATTTTGATGATCCGGCGTCACGGAGTGGTCATCGTCGCGGCGCGCGATTCGGTCATGACGCTTCAAGCCGTCGCCAACACGTGGCGCAGCCGCAAGGCAGGTCTGGAAAGTTTTGGCATCGCCTCCTCGGCGATATCGCAGCGTCGATGCCGCGTATCACCGCCGCTCGCGCGCGAGTTCAACCCTGTCGCACGTCGTTCTCCCCTCGCTGTCTTGTTCCTTGGCGTGAATAGGAGCACGTGCCCGCGGCTTTGTAATCGCGATCTTGGTAGTATGCGGCTGAAATCTAAGTAATTGATTTTGCTGGCGATATTTTCAGGTGACGGACATTGCGGCGCCGCGGCTCACACGGCGTCCGCTCGCCTCCTCCTTCCTGGCGATTGTTCGACGGCTTGTGCCGCCCTATCCGCGCTAACCAAGCACAACGGAGGGTGGAACGATGCAGATGAACGACAGCCAGCGCATCCCGGCGTCGAAAGCGAAGGTCTGGGCTGCGCTCAACGATCCCGAGATTCTGAGGCGCTGCATTCCCGGCTGCCAATCGCTCGAGATGGTATCACCCACTGAAATGACGGCGACGGTCGTGCTGAAGGTCGGCCCGGTGAAGGCGACGTTCAGCGGCAAGGTCACGCTGACCGATATCGATGCGCCCCACGGCTACCGCATCGTCGGCGAGGGCGCCGGCGGCGTCGCCGGCTTTGCCAAGGGCGGCGCGAAGGTCAGGCTCGCCGAAGAGACGCCGGACGTCACCATCCTGCATTACGAAGCCGACGCGCAGATCGGCGGCAAGCTCGCGCAGCTCGGCGCGCGGTTGATCGAGTCGACATCGCGAAAACTTGCCGCGAGCTTCTTCGACAACTTCGCCGCATTGGTAGCGCCGTCATCGTGACCGATGCGCGATTGCGGCGCGATGCCGCCTCGATCCGATCATGCGTTTCGAGCTGCAAAACAAGGGCAAGACGCGAGGCGCGACAATGAGATGAGCGGCGAAAGCCGCCACTGATTTGCACTACTACCTTCCGCCTATACTAAGCGCGAGAAGCCGATGCTGTAATTTCCAACGATGGTTCGCAGACCAACTGCGCATCGCGAGCGCAATGCGCTCCGGCGTCCAACGTGGCGTGCACAACAGCATCGTGGAGGGAATACATGACCTTTGGAACGAAGGGATTCTTGGCTGGCATCTCGATGATTGCGGTGCTGGTCGCCGTGAACTCAGGCGTTCGCGCCAACGACTCGGTGATCAAGGCGCAATCCGAGTCAAGCCAGTGGGCCGTTGCCGGCCACGACTACGCCAATACGCGCTACAGCCCGCTCAGGCAGATCAACACCGAGAACGCCGGCAAGCTGACGCTCGCTTATTCGTTCTCGCTGGCGTCGCTGCGCTCGAACGAATCCTCGCCGATCGTCATCGGCAACACGCTGTACGTGTCGAGCTCCTGGGGCCCGAAATACGTCTATGCGCTCGATGCCGCGACCGGGCAGCGCAAATGGACCTGGGAGCCCGAGATTCCCGAGGACGTGCTGCAATATGCCTGCTGCGACGTGAACAATCGCGGCGTCTCCTATGCGGACGGCAAGATCTTCGTCGGCCGTCTCGACGGCAAGCTGACGGCGCTCGATGCCGCCACCGGCAAGTCGCTGTGGACCACCAAGGTCGTCGATTACAAGCAGGGCTCGGTCATCACCTCGCCTCCGCTGGTCGTGCGCGACAAGGTCATCACCGGGTTCGGCGGCGGCGAATACGGCGTGCGCGGCTCGCTGCAGGCCTTCGACATCAACACCGGCAAGCAATTGTGGCAGACCTTCACGGTCCCGAGTCCGGACGAGCCGGGCGGCGACACCTGGAAGGGCGATTCCGCCCAGCATGGCGGCGGCGCGGCCTGGTTGGTCGGCTCCTACGATCCCAAGACCGACACCGTCTATTGGGGCACCAGCAATCCCGGTCCGTGGAACACCGGCGTCCGTTCGACCGGCGACGGCAATTTCGGCAAGCTGACCAACCTCTACACCGCTTCGACGCTCGCGCTCGATCCCAACACCGGCAAGATCAAGTGGCACATCCAGACCACGCCGGCCGACGCCTGGGACTATGACGGCGTCAACGAGGCCGTGCTCGCGGACCTGAAGATCGGCGGCAACAATGTTCCGGCGCTGATGAAGGCCGATCGCAACGGCTACTTCTTCGTCGCCAACCGCGAGACCGGCAAGGTGCTCTCGGCGGAGAAATACGTCTTCTCCAACTGGGCGACGAAGTGGGACGTCAACACCATGCGCGCGGTGGAAGACCCGGACAAGCGGCCGGGGCCGGGCCATCCCGCCAAGGACATCTGCCCGAACCTGATCGGCGGCAAGAACTGGCAGCCGATGTCCTTCAATCCGCAGACCGGGCTCGTCTACATTCCCTCGAACAACGTTTGCATGGACTGGTCGGTCTCCGACGTCTCCTACAAGCGCGGCGTGTTCTATCTCGGCGCCGAATTCCCGACCAAGGAAGGTCCCGGCGGCTTCCTCGGCGAGCTCGTGGCCTGGGATCCGGTGGCGCAGAAGAAGGTCTGGTCGATCAAGGAAGACCTGCCGTTCAACGGCGGCACGCTGACCACCGGCGGCGGCCTGGTGTTCGCCGGCAACCTTCACGGCGACTTCCGCGCCATCGATGCGAAGAGCGGCAAGGTGCTGTGGAGCAGAAATCTCGGCTCCGGCATCGGCGCGGGCCCGGTGACCTATGAGGTCGGAGGCAAGCAATACGTCGCCATCGTCGTCGGTCGCACGGCCTCGATACCTGCGTTCCTGGGCGATATTGGGAAGAAGATGACGGCCGCAGCTCCCGAGGGCGGTTCTCTCTTCGTGTTCTCCGTCCAGTGACGACTCGCGCGCGTATCCCGAAGGAGACGGGATACGCGCGCGCTTTCTCGACATCGCGCGGCGACGGCATCGGTCTGACCTTGGCTCAGACCCCACGCCGCAACGCCTGATCCACCCATTCCCAACTGCCGGAGACGAGGATGCGTCCGATCAATCCAGGGAACGGCAAGCGCCGACATCACAGTATCGCGGGATGGCTCGCATGGGCCGCAATCTCCGCGACGATTGCATCGGCCCCGGCCGTTCATGCCGACGAGACGAAGCCGTTCCGCCTGTGCGCCGATCCGACCAATCTGCCGTTCTCGAGCGATAATCCGGCGCAGCCGGGCTTCTATGTCGAAATCGGCCAGGCGCTGGCGCAGGCGCTCGGCCAACCGATCACGTACGACTGGTACAAATCCTATTTCGGCAAGCGGACCGTGCGGGTCACGCTGCTGGGCAGGCAATGCGACGCCATGATCGGCTTGCCGCGTTCCGAGGATTTCATGGGGCCGGCCGTGATCTTCTCCGACACCATCGCGAAGGAGGGCTATGCGCTGGTCGCCGCGAAAGGTCAGGCGATCGGCGGCGTGGACGACCTCAGAGGCAAGCGCGTCGCCGTCCAGTACGCCAGCACGCCGCAAAACCTGCTCGCGACGCGTGACGACATCCGGAAGGTGACCGTGCTGTCACCCGAGGAGGCCATGCAGGCGCTCGACCAGGGCCGGGCGGACGTCGCCTTCATCTGGGGGCCCGTCGCCGGCTGGCTGAACATGACCGTCTACAACGATCGCTATCAGATCCGGCTCACCGAAGGCGAAGGCCTGTCATGGGATGCCGCCATCGGCTTCGCGAAGGGATCGACCGAGCTCCGCGATCGCGTCGATGCGATCCTGCCGACGCTTCAGACGACAATCGCCGGTCTCGCGGTGAAATACGGCTTGCCGGCCGGGCAGCCGGTCCGCTTCGGCACGGCAGAGGCCGTGGCGGCGGGAACCACGACCGGAGCGGGGCCCGGCGCGGCCGTAGGACAGGTCGCAAATGTAGTGGCGACCGAGACCAAGGGCGATGCAGCAGCGCCGAATGCGGAGACTGCGCGTGCAGGCAAGGAGATCTTCAACGGAACCTGTGGGCATTGCCACGGCCCTGACGCCATCCAGAGCGAGCGGAAGATCGACCTGCGGTTGTTGCGTCACCGCTACGGCGACGACATGCGCGACACCTTCCTGAGGACCGTGCATGACGGGCGACCGGCCAAGGGCATGCCGGCGTGGAAGGAGGTCTTCACCGACAACCAGTTCGACAGCATCTATTCCTTCCTGCTGACGGTGCAGGTCGAATCGAACGACTGAACGGACGGGACGGGCAAGATGTGGTAGCATCCATGTTGCATCTCTCTGGCGTCGGACCGGCACGGGTGGGTGCGCTGCCGCCGCCGGGTGCGGCGGATCCTTTGGAAGGCGCCATGGCCAGCTTCCTGATCATCGACGATCATCCGCTGTTTCGCGAAGCTCTGGGCAACGCCGTGCGGCTGGCCTTGCCGGAGGCCCGCATCCTGGAGGCGATGTCGATCGAGGACGCGCTGGACATCCTGTCGGCCGAACAGGGGATCGACCTTGCGCTGCTCGATCTGTCGCTGCCGGATGCGACCGGCTTCTCCGGTTTCCTCCGCTTGCGCGAAACCTATCCGCGCCTGCCGGTCGCCATCGTATCGAGCGAGGAGGACCAGCACGTGGTCCGCGAAGCGCTGGCGCTCGGCGCGGCCGGCTACCTGCCGAAGTCGACGTCGAAGCGCGAGCTGGCCGCCTCGATCGAGGGCGTGCTCTCAGGATCGGTGTCGGTGCCGCGGGATTTCGTGGCGACGCCGCAGCGGCGCAAGGCCGAGACCAGCAAGGCCCTCGAGGTCAAGCTCCGCGAGCTCACGCCGCAGCAGATCCGGGTTCTGGACCTGCTGCGCCGCGGCTACCCGAACCGGCAGATCGCGCAGGAGCTGCAGCTCGCCGAATCCACGGTCAAGGCGCACATCACCGAGATCCTGCGCAAGCTCGGTCTGTTCAGCCGCAACAAGGCGATCATCGAGATCGGCAAGATGGACCTGCCCGACCCCAGGAACCGGCCCTATGCGCGGGCCGACCGCGGCAGGCCGCAATGATCGGCCTTGGATCGGTCTTGCCGTTGTTGACCTCGATCAAGCCGGCGCGCGCCGGCCGCTACAGTCTCGGACCAAGCTCGACATCCGGCAACGTTTTGAGGATGGCTGACGCGTGACCCGATTTCTGATTGTCGAAGACCATCCGTTGTTTCGCGAGGCGCTCGAAGGCGCGCTGCAAATGGTGGCGCCCGGAGCCGAGATCCTGCAGGCGACTTCGGTCGACGGAGCGCTGGAGCAGCTGTCCGCGGGTGCCGAGCTCGATCTCCTGCTGCTTGATCTGTCGATGCCGGGCACGACCGGCCTCTCAGGCATCGTTCGCATCCGCAAGGCCTTCCCGAAGGTCCCCGTCGTCATCGTGTCGGGACATCAGGATCCCAGAATCATCTCCGGCGCGCTGTCGCTGGGCGTCGCCGGTTACATCTTCAAATCCTGCTCCAAGCAGGAACTGGCCCAGTCGATCGGCGAGGCGCTGCAGGGTCTCGTCTGTCTTCCGGATGCCTATCGCGCATTGCGGCCGCAGCGGGCCCCAAGTCCGGCCCATGATCTGCTGAAGCGGCTGCATGACCTGACGCCGCAGCAATTGCGGGTCCTGGAAATGCTCAAGCGCGGTCTTCAGAACAAGCAGATCGCCTATGAGCTGAAGATTTCCGAGACCACCGTGAAGGTCCATGTCTCGGACATCCTGCGCAAGCTGAACGTCGTGAGCCGCACCAAGGCGATCGTCGAGATGTCCCGAATCGATTTCGCGACGCTGGCGAGCGACGGGAATCGGGCCAAGCACGATCGCGCACAGTCGGATCAGCAGTGATGCGGATTTCACCGGTCCCGTGTCGCAGGCCGGTGCCACTACCTCGGTGAGTGGACAAACAAGTCATGCCATTGGCGGCATGTAATTTATTACCGCTACTGTGCATGGGGTTGTTTTTCGATATTTGAGTGAGCGCGTCCGTGCGGCGCTAGCTCAGCAGGAACGATAACAGCGCGCGCATCTCGGCGGGCTTGACCGGCTTCTTCAAGACTTCGAGGCCGGAGAGGCTCGCTTGCTTGGCGGCCTTCTCGGAATAATCGGCGGTGATGATCATCGCGGGCACGTCGAGCTTCAGCTGCGCCCGGATGTCGGCGATCGCCGACAATCCGCTCTCGCCGTGATCGAGATGAAGATCGGCGATGACCGCGTCGGGCGCTCCGCCCAGCTCGCTGAGGCGCAGCAGCGCGTCCGCAGCCGAGGGCGTGGTCGCGACGTCGCATCCCCACCCTTCCAGCAGGGCGGCCATGGCCTCGGAGCCGGACGGATCGTTCTCGACCAGCAGGATCTTGGCGCCTTCGAGCCCGCCATATTGACGTTCGCTGAGCTTGGGCTCGTGCACCTCGTCGCTGACCTCGGCGAGATCGGCCGGCTCGAGCTCGAGGACGAACGTCGATCCCTTGCCGACCTGCGACGACAGCCGCACCTCGTGTCCGAGCACGGTTGCGAAGCGGCGAACGATGGAGAGACCGAGCCCGAAGCCGGCCTGGTCGGTCGCGCTGGCTTCGCCGCGCTGGAATTCGCGAAAGATGGCCTCCTGTTGCGTCTGCGCGATTCCCGGCCCGGTGTCGGAGACCTGGACGCAGATGCGGTCGCCCCGTCGCCTGCACCCCATCACGACGCCGCCGCTGCGGGTGTAGCGGATGGCATTGGCGAGCAGATTTTGCAGCACGCGCCGCAGCATCATCGCGTCCGACGACACCGCGACCGGCGCGCTGCGGATGCGCAAGGACAGGCCTTGCCGCGCAGCGAGCGGCGCGAATTCGTTGCGAAGCTGCTCGAACAGCGGCGCCAGCGCCAGCGGACGCACGTCGGGCCTGAGCGCGCCCGCATCGAGCTTGGCGATCTCCAGCAACGAGCGCAACAGATCCTCCAGCGTCACCAGCGAGCGGTCGACCTGATCGATCAGCAGGCCCGCGTCCTGCGCCTCCATCATCTCGGCCAGCGCCGACAGCGTCAGGCGCGCCGCGTTCAGCGGCTGCAGCAGATCGTGGGTGACCGAGATCAGGACGGACGATTTGAGCGAGCTGGCGGCCTCGGCCTGCTGCTTGGCGCGATACAGACCCTCATTGGCGCGTTCGATCGAATGCAGCGCCTCGCGCAACTGGTAGGTCCGGTCCCGGACCTGCCGGTCGAGCGCGATGGCGGTCTCGAACAGCGAGAAGGCGTTGAGCTGCTGGTCCATCGAGCGCTCGACGCGCGACATCAGCGCGGCATTGATCTTCTTCAGCTTCGCGGCTTCCCGCTGCAGCTGCTCGACCGCATCGGGGTCCTGCCACGGCCCGGTCACGCGGGACGCCTGCCGATGGCGACGCCGGTGAAGGTCTGGTTCACGTGCATCGAGCCGAACTGCTCGCCGTAGGTATGAAAGCCGACGACGCGATTCTGGCGGTAGAGCTCGGACATGTCGCGGGCGAGCTGGTGCTGCTCGGCGTCGAGCCGGCGCAGCAGGCATTCGAAACCGATATAGAGCGAGACCTCGCCGATCTGGTCGCGCGTCTCCGCGAAGGCCTCGCGCGTCGTGCCGACCAGGCTGCGCGACGTCGCCGCCGTCAGCACCATGCCTTCGTCGATGGCGCAGAAGAAGTGCAGCGAGCCGTCCGGTTCGACGCGCTGGATCGAGCGGGCGTAATAGGAGCCGCCGACCCGGACCAGAACGGGATGCGAAGCGAACGAGAACGGGTCGAGCTTTTCGTCCATGATCCCGACGACGCGGGAATATTCCTCGGCCGCGGGCTCGGCGTTCAGCTCCCTGACGGTTCGATTCTCGGTGTCGGCCTCGGTGACCACCATCTTCTGGGGCCGCGGTTCGAAATTGTCACACTTGAAGACCCGGAACGGCAGCGACGTGCTCAACAGGATCAGCAGGGCGGCATTGGTGTAGGCCTTGCCGTCGAAAAACACCCAGGTGCGCTCGAAGCGCATGCCGTCGCCCGCAGATCCCCCGACGATGGGAATGTCGTCGAGCGAGGCATAGATCGCGGACATCACGGCTTCTTCGCGGCGGCACAAGCCGTCGATCAGAACCAGGCCGAACGGATTTCCGCGTTCGCCCTGTGACGATTCCCGCAGCAATTCCTGCCGAAGCTCGGTGCCGATCCTGCGGCCGTCCTCAACGCGAAAACCGTCGAGATTGAGAATCGGCCGCACCACGGCCGAGAAGTCGGCGCGGCTGAAGGCGAGAGCAACGACGCTGTTCTCGTCCCAGCCGTCGGGCGCCAGCTCGCCCGCCGTGGTGCAACCGCAGACCTGGGTGCCGTCGAATTGCCGGCTGATCTCCGCGATGAATTGGTGCGGATCGTAGCATGGGGAGAGGAACAGCAGGATGAGCGCCAGCTCCTCGGATGGCAGCTGAGCGGCGAGGTCGGCAACGGCTTGCGCGACGCCCGCGGCCTTCGACTTCGCGACGGCAACGCCGGCCGCACCGCCAAACCGAAAGTCGGTTTGCCCCACTCCGTTTCTCCCTGAAGGACCCGCCCGGTCTGATGCCGAGTGCCTGACAAGTGCCCAAAGAGTATGGCCTTTTTCGTCTGGTCGCAACATTGCGGCCGAATCCGCGGAACGTGTGTCCGCGACCGGCGACCTTCGGGCGGGAATTTACCGCCCCTTGACGAATCTGCCCTAATTTTCATCCCGGGTCGGGCGGGGCTGCTCCCGGCCGTGCTGCACTTTGCAAGAACCGATCTGGGGGTGGGAATGTCCGGGCGTATCAATTCGCCGTCGAAGCGCACGCTATTTCCCACGCTCAGGTTCCGCGCCAAGATCATCCTGGGCTTTGCGGTGGTGCTCGCCATCTCCGCGGTCAGCCTCGGCTTCGCCTATTTCGGCTTCGAGCGCGTTTCTGAAGGCGTAGGATCCTACCGCAGCAGCGTCTCCGAGGCCGATCTCGCCCGCAATATCGATCGCGAGCTGCTCGGCTATCGTTCGGCGGCCCGCTATTTCGTGGTGACCGGCAAGGAGGACGACGCCAAGGCGGCGTTGGACGCCGAGGCCAGCCTTAAGGATGCGATCAATCAGGCCATCAAGAATGCCAAGAACCCGGCGCGGCTGGAGAGTCTCAACAAGCTCGCGAAGGAATTCTCCAACTTCTCGGCGACCTTCGCCAAGATCCTGCAAGCCAAGCGTGACAGCGCGCTCCTGGTCCAGAATCAGCTTCAGCGCAACGCCAACCTGCTGAAATACAAGCTCGACGACATCGGCAACAACGCCTCCGACTCCGAGGCGCAGGCGATCGAATTCGGCACCAAGCAGGTCAACGCCCAATTCCAGACCGCGAGTGCAGCCGCGAGCAACTTCATCCTCAACTCGGACCAGGCCGTCGGGGCAAGCGCGATGGCGCGGCTGAAGTTCGTCGAGAACTCGCTCGGCGCGGTCTATTCCATGGACGAAAAGGTTGTCGCCGGCCTGAAGGAGGCCAAGGCGCTTCTCGCCGCCTATCGCGACGCGCTGGAAAAGCTGATCGCGAAAGCCAAGCTGGTCGACGACCTCGTCACCGAGATGAGCGGCTCGGCCGGTGCGATCCTGCAAGGCGCAAGTGCCATGAAGGCGGACCTCGTCGCCGAACAGCAACGGCTCGACTCGGAGTCGGAAGCGACCATCGGGCGGACCGAGCGGCTGGTTCTAATCCTCGCCGTTGGCGGCACGCTGCTCGGCGCGTTTCTCGCCTTCGTGCTCGGTACCGGCATCTCGCGTCCGATGATCGCGATGTGCAAGGCGATGCGGGAGCTCGCCTCGGGTAATTTCGACGTCGTGCTGCCGGGCCTCGGCCGCAAGGACGAGATCGGCGAGATGGCCGGCGCGGTCGAGGAGTTCAAGGTTCAAGCCGTGGCCAAGGCCGAGCGCGACGCTGCCGCCAGCGAGGTCCAGAACCGGGAGCAGGCCGCAAGCCGCCGCGCCGAGTTGATCCGCTTCGCCGACGATTTCGAGAGCGCGGTCGGCGCCATCGTCTCCAACGTCTCGGCCTCGGCCGTGCAGCTGGAATCGGCGGCCTCCACGTTGACCCGCACCGCCGAAACCACCCAGAGCCTGTCGAGCCAGGTCGCCGGCGTCTCCGAGCAGGCCTCCTCCAACATGCAGTCGGTCGCCACCGCGACCGAGGAGCTGTCCGCCTCGGTCGAGGAGATCGGCCGCCAGGTCCGCGATTCCAGCCGCATTGCCGAGGCTGCCGTGGTCCAGGCCAAGGAGACCGACGGGCGCATCGGAAAGCTCTCGCATGCGGCCCAGCAGATCGGCGAAGTGGTCAAGCTGATCACGGCGATCGCCGAGCAGACCAATCTTCTGGCGCTCAACGCCACCATCGAGGCGGCGCGCGCCGGTGAAGCCGGGCGCGGCTTTGCCGTGGTCGCCAGTGAGGTGAAGTCGCTGGCGAGCCAGACCGCGAAGGCGACGGACGAGATCTCCTCGCACATCGCGGGCATGCAGGGCGCCACCGCCGAATCGGTTGCCGCGATCAAGGAGATCGGGGCGACCATCGGCCAGATCTCGTCGATCTCGACGTCGATCGCCAGCGCGGTCGAGCAGCAGGGCGCGGCGACGCAGGAGATCGCGCGCAGCGTCCAGACCGTGGCGCAGGGCACCCAGACCGCGGCCACCGATATCGGCCAGGTCAACCGCGGCGCCGCCGAGACCGGCTCGGCCTCGGAGGAGGTGCTGCACTCGGCCAAGACGCTGTCGTCCGAAAGCACCCGCCTGCGCGCCGAGCTCGACCGCTTCATGGGGAATATCAGGGCGGCGTAAGCTGCTCGGGTTCGTTGCGAGTTAGACGCTCCGCTATCGCTCCATCCTCCACTGTCGTCCCGGACAAGCGCGCCCTTAAGGCGCGCGTAGATCCGGGACCCATACTCCAAGAACGTGCTTGTGGAGGGAGCAGATAACTCCGAGTCTTCGCCAAATCACTCCCTGTGGTTATGGATCCCGGATCTTCGCTTCGCTCGTCCGGGACGACGGTGGAGGGTTTGCACGCCGGCCCTTCAATTGTAGCGGCGCGAGAAAGCCCGCCTTAACAAATTCCCTGCGTCACCTAACTGCCAGTTGTGGCGCCATAAATTTACCACAGCTTATCCTTTGCCGATTACCGTGCGTGCGAGTCAGGGAGCGGGCTGCTCTCGGGCTGCGCCTGGTTTTCCGCGAATGGAATGGGGTGGGGGAATGTCGGTCAAGTCGAAGTCGAACCAATCGAAGCTGCCAACTCTGCGGTTTCGCGCAAAAATCATCCTCGGCTTCGTGGCGGTGCTGGCCATCCTCGCCGTCAGCATGGCCTTCGCCTATTTCGGCTTCGAGCGGATTGCCGGCGCCGTGGCCTCCTATCGCACCAGCGTCTCGGAAGCCGACCTCGCGCGGACGGTCGATCGCGAACTGATCGCCTATCAAGGATTGGCCCGGGCCTACACCCTGACCGGGGCGGCGGACGACGAGACCGCAGCCAAGGCCGCCGAAGAAAATCTGAAGGGCGCCATCGCCAAGTCGGTCGCCGCCACGACCGGCGCCGCGCGCCGCGAGCAGGTCGGCAAGCTCGAGGCCGAATTCCAGCGATTCACGAAGGTGTTCGGAGAGATCATCACGCTGACGCGTGCCAACAACAAGATCGCGGCCGACGAGCTCAACAGCGTCGGCAACAAGATCCGGTTCAAGTTCGACGATCTCGCCGATACTGCCGCGCTGGCGGGGCTGGCCTCGGTCCAGACCACGGCCAAGGACATCACCTCGCAATATCTGGCGGTCTCCACCTCGGTCAGCGCCTTCGTCGCCAAGCCGGAGCCCAAGACCGCCGATGGCGTGATCGCCCGCGTCAAATTCCTGGAGACGCTGCTGGTCTCGATCTATGCCAACGACCAGAAGATCACCGACCGCGTGACCGAGATCGGCAATCTGCTGAAGCAGTACCGCAGCTCCTTCACCAAGCTGTCGGAGAACGTGAAGATCATCGTCAAGCTGAACGGCGAGATGACCAAGACCGCGGCGACCATCCTCAAGCTCTCGGACGAGCTGCGGTCGGAGCTGACTGCGGATCAGCAGCGCATCGAAGCGAGCGCCAATGCGACGATTGTGGATACCGAGCGGCTGATGATGATGTTGGCGCTCGGCGGCCTCGCCATCGGAGCCGTGCTCGCCCTGATGCTCGGCAACGGCATCTCGCGTCCGATGATCGCGATGTGCAAGGCGATGCGGGAGCTCGCCTCGGGCAATTTCGACGTCGTGCTGCCGGGCCTCGGCCGCAAGGATGAGATCGGCGAGATGGCCGGCGCGGTCGAGGAGTTCAAGGTTCAGGCTGTTGCAAAAGCCGAGCGCGATGCGGCCGCCAGCGAGGTCCAGAACCGGGAGCAGGCCGCAAGCCGCCGCGCCGAGCTGATCCGCTTCGCCGACGATTTCGAGAGCGCGGTCGGCGCCATCGTCTCCAACGTCTCGGCCTCGGCCGTGCAGCTGGAATCGGCGGCCTCCACCCTGACCCGCACCGCCGAGACCACCCAGAGCCTGTCGAGCCAGGTCGCCGGCGTCTCCGAGCAGGCCTCCTCCAACATGCAGTCGGTCGCCACCGCGACCGAGGAGCTGTCCGCCTCGGTCGAGGAGATCGGTCGCCAGGTCCGCGATTCCAGCCGCATCGCGGAGGCCGCCGTGGTCCAGGCCAAGGAAACCGACGGGCGCATCGGAAAGCTCTCGCATGCGGCCCAGCAGATCGGCGAAGTGGTCAAGCTGATCACGGCGATCGCCGAGCAGACCAATCTTCTGGCGCTCAACGCCACCATCGAGGCGGCGCGCGCCGGTGAAGCCGGGCGCGGCTTTGCCGTGGTCGCCAGTGAGGTGAAGTCGCTGGCGAGCCAGACCGCGAAGGCGACGGACGAGATCTCCTCGCACATCGCGGGCATGCAAGGCGCCACCGCCGAATCGGTTGCCGCGATCAAGGAGATCGGGGCGACCATCGGCCAGATCTCGTCGATCTCGACGTCGATCGCCAGCGCGGTCGAGCAGCAGGGCGCGGCGACGCAGGAGATCGCGCGCAGCGTCCAGACCGTGGCGCAGGGCACCCAGACCGCGGCCACCGATATCGGTCAGGTCAACCGCGGCGCCGCCGAGACCGGCTCGGCCTCGGAGGAGGTGCTGCACTCGGCCAAGACGCTGTCGTCCGAAAGCACCCGCCTGCGCGCCGAGCTCGACCGCTTCATGGGGAATATCAGGGCGGCGTAAGCTGCTCGGGTTCGTTGCGAGTTAGACGCTCCGCTATCGCTCCATCCTCCACTGTCGTCCCGGACAAGCTCGCCCTTAAGGCGCGCGCCGATCCGGGACCCATACTCCCAGGGAGAGTTTGGGTCGGACGGTGGTCATTCCGAGTCTTCGTCCAACCCTATCCTGTGATTATCGCGACGAGCGCAAAGCGCTCGCGCGGAGTTCCCGAATCGGCGTTCCGCTTCGCTCGCTTGTCCGGGACGACAGCGGAGCAAGGATCGCCATTTGCGCCTCTCTCGCCCTTCCTGCCTCACTCTCGCCCGAACGCCCGCTTCAGCTCGACCTTCGCCTTCTCCAGACGCGCGCGCTGTGTTTTCGGCAAGGTCTTGCCGGCACGGTTGATGTAGAAGGTCAGCATCGACAGCGCCGAACGATAGGCGCCGGTCTTGCGTCGTGAGCTGTGCTCGGCCGATTGCTTCAACGAGATCGCGATCTTCCTCGGGCTGGTCAGCTTGAACACGCCCTGCTTGAGATCAAGCGCGTCGCTCTCTTTCGTCACCCGTTGCGACCAGCGCTTCGGCGTCGCGCGTTTGGTGCTCTTGCGCGCAACCGCGCTGCGCCGCGTGCTCGTCTTCCGGCGGACGGACTTGCGTGGACCGCTGTTTCGAGAATGTGTCCTCTTTCTGACCTGAGCCATGCGTCAACTCCCTGCGGCTGCTTCGGAAACGAGCCGGCCCAGGAGCCGTTCCTGCAGGAACCCGACCTCGCCGCAGGCGTTGTCGCAGGGGCAGGCGGAATGCCGCACCCCGACGATCGGACCAACCCCGTTCACATCCTGACCGGGGCCGCAGCCATTGATCGAGCGCAACAGCCTGATGGAATTGCAGCAAAGCCCAGCGCTGAACTACGCACCGACGGTGTCGGCGGCCGTCACCGACCGCATCGTCGAGACCAGTATTCCGGCACGGCTCGACGCGCTGCCGTGGAGCGGCTTTCACACCCGCGTGGTGCTCGCGCTCGGCATCACCTGGATCCTTGACGGGCTCGAGGTGACATTGGCGGGCGCGCTCTCCGGCGCACTGAAACAGAGTCCGTCGCTGCAATTCTCCAACCTCGATCTCGGCATCGCCAATTCCGCCTATCTCGCCGGTGCCGTGCTCGGCGCGCTCGGCTTCGGCTGGCTCACCGACCGCATCGGCCGGAAAAAACTGTTCTTCATCACGCTCGCGCTCTACCTTTCGGCCACGGCCGCGACCGCTCTGTCATGGGATGTCGCGAGCTACGCATTGTTCCGGTTCCTCACCGGTGCCGGCATCGGCGGCGAATATACCGCGATCAACTCGACCATCCAGGAGCTGGTGCCGGCGCGCTATCGCGGTTGGACCGATCTCGTCATCAACGGCAGTTTCTGGATCGGCGCCGCGATGGGCGCGGTCGCGGCCATCGTGCTGCTCGACCCCGCCGTGATCACGCCTGATCTCGGCTGGCGGTTCGCTTATCTGATCGGCGCCGGCCTCGGTCTCGTCGTGCTGCTGATGCGCATGTGGATTCCGGAAAGTCCGCGCTGGCTGATGATCCATGGCCGTCCCGACCAGGCTCATGCGATCGTCGACGAGATCGAACGCTCCGTGATCGGGCATGATCAGGATATCAACGAGGCGCGCTTCCCCAAGATCCGGCTGAAGATGCGTGATCACACGCCGATCCGCGAGGTCGTGCACACGCTGTTCTCGGCGTATCGCCAGCGCGCGGTGGTGGGCCTCGTGCTGATGAGCGCGCAGGCGTTCTTCTACAATGCCATCTTCTTCACCTTCGCGCTGGTGCTGACCGATTTCTACGGCATCAGGGCCGATCACGTCGGCTGGTACCTGCTGCCCTTTGCCGCCGGCAATTTCCTCGGGCCCCTGCTGCTCGGCCGGCTGTTCGATACGCTGGGACGCCGCACCATGATCATGTTCACCTATGGCATGTCGGGCCTGCTGCTGGCGCTGTCGGGCTATCTGTTCTCGATCGGCGTGCTCAGTGCGCAGGGACAGACCGTCGCCTGGATGGTGATCTTCTTCTTTGCCTCACCGGCCGCCAGCGCCGCCTATCTCACCGTCAGCGAGACCTTTCCGCTCGAAGTTCGCGCGCTGGCGATCGCGGTGTTCTACGCCGTCGGCACCGGCATCGGCGGCGTGATCGGGCCGGCGCTGTTCGGCGCGCTGATCGACACGGGATCACGCACCAGCGTGTTCGCCGGCTATTTGCTGGGGGCAGTCCTGATGCTCGCGGCCGCGATCGTGGCGTGGCGCTATGCCGTCTCGGCGGAGCGCAAATCGCTCGAACAAATCGCGCGGCCGCTCGCCTTTATGGAGTAGACTGATGAAATCGGAACTTGCAGAAATGGCGATGGACCAGCAGCCCACAATATTCGACGACGAGGCGCCCGAGACGGTGCCGGTGCCGCATGCGCTGGTGCCGCATCTCGACGAGACCGCAATTCTGCTCGACATCGACGGGACCCTGCTCGACCTGATGCCGACGCCGCGCGAGGTATGGGTACCGCCGGGCCTGTCGGAGACGCTGAACCGGTTGACCGAGCGCACGTCCGGCGCGCTGGCGCTGGTTAGCGGCCGCTCGCTCAACGACATCGACCTGATCTTCGCGCCCGAGGTATTTCGCGCCGTCGCCGGCCACGGCGCCGAGATGCGGCTGTCGGTGGACAATGAGGTCGATGCCGTGCATGCGCCGCCGCTGGACAAGGAGCTGAAGCGGCGGCTCGCGGCCATTGCCAAGCTCAGCCCGGGCATTCTGCTCGAGGACAAGGGCTATTCGCTCGCTCTGCATTACCGCCTCGCGCCGCATGCGGAGAAGGCGATCTACGAAGCCGTCTCGGTGATCCGCGCCGATCTGCCCAACGCGCCAATCGAGGTGCTGCCCGGCAAGTTCGTGTGTGAGATCAAGCATTCCGGATTCACCAAGGCGACCGGCGTGCGCGAACTGATGAAGCGGGAGCCGTTCAGGGGACGGCGTCCGATCTTCATCGGCGACGACGTCACCGATGAAACCGTATTCGCAATCATGCCCGACATGAACGGGCTTGCCTTCTCGGTCGGGCGCCGCGCCATGGGCGTGAACGGCCATTTCGACACGCCGAACGACGTGCGGGCCTTCCTCGCGCGCCTGCTCGATCCAAGGTGAAATCAAGGCAGCGCCCCGTCGCAGACATAATGCCGGTCGGAACGGTGTATTGGACGCCGCGATATCTGCTGCAGCCGCTGTCCTTGCAACGAAATCTTCGGGTTCCGCAAGCGAAACCAGTTCCAACGCGCAGGCCCGATTTTGGTTTCAATTGGTTGAAACGATGATCAGGAACCATATTGATGAACGGCAGTTAAACGTGGTGGAATGAAACAGGAGGGGACGACCTGTGAACTTAGTCGTCGTTTCAAATCGCGTCGCCCGCGGCAAGCCTAATGAGCCCATGACGGGCGGCCTCGCGGCGGCGCTGCTGCCGGTTGTGGAACATTCGGGCGCGATCTGGGTGGGGTCGTCGGGCCGGGTACGGGACGGCCATCAGAAGGAACCATTCGCTGAGATCGAGGCGCTCGGCGCAGGTGCCATCGCGACCCTGGATCTGCCGGCGGCGCACTACGGCGGCTATTATGAGGGCTTTGCCAATTCGGCGCTGTGGCCGGCGCTGCATTCGCGCAGCGACCTCATTCGCGTCTCGCGCGAAGATTATGTCAGCTATCGCGAGGTCAACGCCTTCATGGCGCGCGCGCTGATGCGCTTCCGAAAAACAAAAACCGCGTTCTGGGTGCAGGACTATCATTTCCTCGCGCTCGGCGCCGAGCTGCGCGACCTCGGCGTCGACGACCCGATCGGCTTCTTCCTGCATACGCCCTGGCCCGTCGCCGCGGTGATGCAAGGCGTGCCCAACCATCGCGAACTGATCACGGCGATGCTGGCCTACGATCTGCTCGGCTTCCAGACCGAGGAGGATCGCCAGAATTTCCTTGGTTATGTCGGCGGCGAGCTCGGCCTTGCCGTCGAGGATGGCGTTGCGATCTCGCAGCATGGCCGCACGCGCTGTGAAGTGTTTCCGATCGGCATCGACGCGGAGAAGTTCGCGGCCTATGCCGCCAAGTCGGCCTCGCATCCGGACGTGTCGCGGCTGCGGCGCAGCCTCAACGGCGAGCGGCTCGCGATCGGCGTCGACCGCCTCGACTATTCGAAGGGCCTCGTCAACCGCATCAGCGCGTTCGACCGGCTCTGGACCGAGCAGCCGCAATTTGCGCGCAGCATCTCGCTGCTGCAGATCGCCAATCCCTCGCGCGGTGCGATCGAGGCCTACGGCAATCTCCAGAACGAAGTGGCGCGCCTCGTCACCGACGTCAACGGCCGCCACGGCGAGGTCGACTGGACGCCGATCCGCTATTTGAACAAGGGCTTCAGCCAGGCCGTGCTCGCGGGTCTCTACCGGACAGCGCAGGTCGGCGTGGTGACGCCACTGCATGACGGCATGAACCTGGTCGCCAAGGAATATGTCGCAGCCCAGAACCCGGCCGATCCCGGCGTGCTGGTGCTGTCGAAGTTCGCCGGCGCCGCCAACGAGCTCGAGACCGCCTTGCTGGTCAATCCGCACGACATCGACGGCATGGCGCGCGCGATCGCGGTCGCAGCCGCAATGCCGCTGACCGAGCGCAAGATGCGCTGGGACGCGATGATGAAGAAGCTGCGCGGCCACACCATCCAGCAATGGTCGGCCGACTTCGTCGCCGAGCTCGAGAAGTGCCGGACCGAGAAGGTCGCCGTCGCCCCGCTCGCGACGCAACCGCCGCAAGCGCTGCGCTGGCTGAAATCGGCGATCTCAGGCGTGCGGCTGATTTAGGGATCCGGCGTCGTGCCCGGAGACGCGCCCGGGCGGGACGGTGGAATGCCTCAATGGCAATACGAGACCCCCTCCAGGATCGCGCACTGCCGCTTGTTGGGCGCATTGGGATCGTCCATCGGCACCATGCCCTTGCCCTGGCCGACGAACACGCCGGTGCCGACATGCACCGAGCTCTTGTTGCCGATGATCACCGTGGGATGCGGCGCCGAGCTCGAGCGCGTCCCGTCCGGCCAGATGATGGCATTGCCCGACAGCATCCCGCGCCGGCCGTCGTCGCAGCTGACGTCGACGCCTTGACGTGTGCAGACCTGGGCCGCGGCGGACGCCGCGAGGGCGGAGCCAAGGGCCGAAATCAGGCCAAGGGCGACAATGGTCTTGCGGATGGTCATGGCTCCCCCGGTCGTGCTCGGCATCCTCACCTGAATCGTCGCGGCAAACCCGTCAAGGGTTCAACCTGCAGGCCGACCGGAGCCGCGGCGCCGAATTTTACCATGTGAATACAACGGCTTGCGGAAAATTCGCCGGTTTTCCTCGCGATCCCTTGCAAAATCGTCGGCGCCCCTTCAAGAGAGGGCGCTCCGGAGAGATGGCCGAGTGGCTTAAGGCGCACGCTTGGAAAGCGTGTGTGCGGGAAACCGTACCGTGGGTTCGAATCCCACTCTCTCCGCCATTGGCTATACGCCACCACGTCCTCTTGCCGGTCCCGTCCGGTTTGCAGCACGAGCGCGAGCCAGCCGTCTCCCATGTCGATGTTGATCCCGAGGTGAGCGATGCAGAATCGCACCTGTACAGGGATCGGAGCCGTCCCTAACCTCCGCCGCGCAATTTTTGGGAGATATGGCGTGGCGAAGAAGACGGCGACCAGGACCAAGACTGCAGGGAAGAAGGCGCGAGCCGCGACGAAGACCGCGGCCCGCAAGGGAGCTGCCGCGAAGCCGGCCGCAAAGGCCGCCGCCGGCAAACCGGCCAGGCCGCGGCGCCCGTCTGGGCCGGTCTGGCAATGGTCGGCGGTGGCGACTGCCGCCGCGATCCGCTCCGGCGCGATCTCCGCGGTCGAGACCGTCGAGGCTCATCTCGAACGGATGCGCGCGGTCAATCCGAAGCTGAATGCCGTCGTCGTCGATCTCTCGGAGGAGGCGCTGAAGGCTGCGCATGCCGCAGACAAGCAGCGCGCCAAGGGTGCTGCGCTCGGCCTGCTGCACGGGGTACCCATCACGATCAAGGAAAACGTCGATTACGAGGGACGGCCGAACTTCAACGGTGTGCCCGCCAACAAGGGCCTGATCGCGCCGTCGGATGCGCCCGTGGTCCGCAACTTGAAGAAGGCGGGCGCGATCGTCATCGGGCTCACCAACACGCCGGAATTCTCCTTTCGCGGCTTCACCGACAATCCCCTGCACGGGCTGACGCTCAATCCCTGGGACCCTGATATCACCTGCGGCGGCTCCTCGGGCGGTGCGGGTTCGGCGGTGGCGGCCGGCATCGGCACCATCGCCCATGGCAACGACATCGGCGGCTCGCTGCGCTGGCCTGCGCATTGCAACGGCGTTGCCACCATCAAGCCGACGCAAGGGCGCATCCCCGCGTTCAACGCCAGCGCTACGGCCGAGCGGCCGATGCTGGCGCATCTGATGTCGGCGCAGGGGCCGCTCGCCCGCCACGTCGCCGACGTGCGTCTCGCGCTGGAGGCGATGAGCCAGCGCGATCCGCGCGATCCCTGGTGGGTGCCGGCGCCGCTGGTCGGCGTGACGCCGAAGCGGCCGATCAAGGTCGCGCTGGCCAAGATACCGGACGACATGGACGTCGATCCGTCCGTCGCGGCGGCGCTACGCCAGGCCGCGGACCATCTCGAACGGTCCGGCTACCGCGTCAGCGAGGTCGAGGTGCCCGACATCGACGGCGTCTGGCAGACCTGGTGCGACATCATCACCAACGAGACCGTGGTGATGCAGGAAGCCGGCATGCTGAAGGTGACCTCGGAGGACTTTCACAAGGCCTGGGGCGGCATGAAGGCCAAGGCCAATGTGCTCGATCTCAAGGGCTGGATGCAGGCGACCGCCGCGCGCAACGGCCACATCCGCGCCTGGCAATTGTTCTTCGAGGACTATCCGGTCGTGCTGGCGCCGACCACGGTGAAGCCGACGCCGGGCCCGCGCGAGGACGCGGTCAGCGCCGAGCGCGTGCGCGAGATCTTCTGGGGCGAGATCCGCTTCATCTCCGCGATCAACGTGCTGGGCCTGCCCGGCGCCGTGGTGCCGGTGGCCCTCCACGACGGCAAGCCGATCGGCGTGCAGCTCATTGCCGGTCGCTATCGCGAGGATCTTGCGCTCGATGCCGCGGCCGCGATCGAGAAGCGCGCCGGCGTGCTTGCTCATCGCTTGTGGGAGCGGATGGGGTAGGGCCCGCGAGTGATCGCAGCGTTGACAGTGATCCTCGCCGTCACGGGGAGAGGAATGGTCGCATTTGCACCTGCACGAGAGGTCGTCATGGCCGGGACAAGCCCGGCCATGACGATGTGGAGATTATCGTGCCCAAAAAACGCGCGCGGTTCATGTGCGCTGGCCTTGCCTTGCGCGAGAGGAAACGATGCAAACCGTCGTCGTTTGATTAATGCAAATTAACCCGGATTCCGGCCAGTTCGCCAATAACGGTTAGGGTTACTTCCTCGATCTCTAAGCGAATTATTGTCCGCTTTACCACCCGCCTCTAACAGAGGAACGGCGGACAACGCACATGCCTCATACAGGCTAATAAGTGCGGACCGCTCCACGCGGAGGTGGCATAATGCGAAACGAGACGATCGCTATTCACGCCGGTTATGAGCCCGAAGCGACCACGCATGCGGTCGCCGTGCCGATCTACCAGACCGCGGCCTACGCTTTCGACAGCGCCGACCACGGCGCGGCGCTCTTCAACCTCGAGACCGAGGGCTTTCGCTACAGCCGCATCGCCAATCCGACCAGCGCGGTGCTGGAGAAGCGCATCGCTCAGCTCGAAGGCGGCGTCGGCGCGCTCGCGGTCGCGACCGGCCAGGCGGCGCTGCATTTCGCCTTCGTCAACGTCGCCGACCACGGCGGCAACATCGTTTCCGTGCCGCAGCTTTACGGCACCACGCATACTTTGCTCTCGCACATTCTGCCGCGGCAGGGCATCACCGGCCGCTTCGCCGAGAGCGACAGGCCGGAGGCGATCGAGAAGCTGATCGACGAGAACACCCGTGCGGTGTTCGCCGAGACCATCGGCAATCCCGCCGGCAATGTCTGCGACATCGAGGCGCTGGCCAAGGTCGCGCATGCGCATGGCGTGCCGCTGATCGTCGACAACACCGTCGCCACGCCCATCCTGCTCAAGCCGTTCGACTACGGCGCGGACATCGCTGTGCACTCGCTGACCAAGTTCCTGGGCGGTCACGGCACCACGCTCGGCGGCGCCATCGTCGATTCCGGCAACTTCCCCTGGGCCAAGCATGCCGAACGTTTCCCGGCCTACAACAAGCCCGATGCCTCCTATCACGGCCTGGTCTATGCCGAGCGTTTCGGCCGCACCGCTTACATCGAGCGGGCGCGCAGCGTCTATCAGCGCACCATGGGCTCCGTGCTGTCGCCTTTCAACGCCTTCCTGCTGCTGCAGGGCATCGAGACCGTGGCGCTGCGCATGGAGCGTCATGTCGAGAACGCCCGCAAGGTCGCCGAATTCCTCCACAAGGATTCGCGCGTCGCCTGGGTCAATTACAGCGGCTTTGCCGACAGCCCCTATTATCCGCTGGTGCAGAAATATCTCGATGGCAACGCCTCCTCGCTGTTCACCTTCGGCATCAAGGGCGGCATGGAGGCCGGCAAGACCTTCTATGATGCGCTGAAGCTAATCACGCGCCTCGTCAATATCGGCGATGCCAAGTCGCTGGCCTGCCATCCGGCCTCGACCACGCACCGCCAGATGTCGGCGGAGCAGCAGCGCCTTGCCGGGGTGCTGCCGGAGACCATCCGGCTCTCGATCGGCATCGAGCACGTCTCTGATATCATCGAGGACATCGACCAGGCGCTGGACAAGGCCTGCCGGTCGGCGCGCCTCGAGGCCGCGGAGTAGGCGGACGCGCCCATGACGATCCTGATCGACAGGGATCAAGTCATCTCGGGCCCGGCATTGGTGCCGACCGAGTCCGATCTCGCGCACGATCGCGGCGCCGAGCTCACGATCGGTCTCGTCAACAACATGCCGGATCCGGCGCTGAAGGCGACCGAGCGGCAGTTCATGAAGCTGCTCCAGGCCGCCGCCGGCCCGCACCGCATCCGCTTCCACTGCTTCTCGCTTCCGAGCGTGAAGCGGTCGCCGGAAGCGAGGTGGCACGTCGAGAGCGAGTATTCCGACCTTTCGGACCTCAAGCGCCAGAAATTCGACGGCTTGATCGTGACCGGCGCGGAGCCCGTCGCGCCCGAGCTCGACCAGGAGCCGTACTGGCGCGACCTCACCGAGCTGATCGACTGGGCCAAGGCCAACACGCGCTCGACGATCTGGTCGTGCCTTGCCGCGCACGCGGCGGTGCTGCACCTCGACGGCATCGCGCGGCGGCGGCTGCCGGCCAAATGCCACGGCATCTTCGACTGCGAATTGGTGAGGCGCGATCCGTTGACGCGTACCGCGCCGGCGCCGCTGAAGGTCTCGCATTCGCGCCTGAACGAGATCGTGGAGAGCGACCTGGTGCAGGCCGGCTATCAGGTGCTGACGCGCTCGGCTGAGGCCGGCGTCGACGTTTTTGTTCGCCAATATGCCAGCCGCTTCGTGTTCTTCCAGGGGCATCCGGAATACGATGCGCTATCGCTCCAGCGCGAATATCTGCGCGACATCGGCCGCTATCTGGCGCGGGAGCGCGAGATCTATCCGCGCCTGCCCATGAGCTATTTTGACGCAGCGACGGAGGAGAAGCTCGCCCGCTTCCAGAAGAAGGCGGCGCACCAGCGCCATCCGGCGCTCACCAACGAGCTGCCAGGGCTGCATCTGCGCGCCGATATCGGTGCCGGCAGCGCGGCGGCGGTGCTTTTTCGCAATTGGTTGCGGTATCTCAGCGTGGAAGCCAGTGGGCCGGTCCCCGCGGCCTAGCCAATGGATATTGGGTCCGCGTTAGGATTACCCGAGCGTTAGGCTTGCCTCAACCGGCGCGCGAATGTTTCAGTGCGGAAATAAGCACATCACGGGAAACGCAGTCGTGTGGTCGGCACTCCAGGGACGCGTGAGCAATCGGCTGGCCCGGCATTTCCGTGCCGCGCCGCACCGGCTGCCTGCGTCCCATACGCCGATCGTGAGCTTCACCTTCGACGATGCTCCCGACAGCGCCGCAGGCGAGGGCGCCGCGCTTCTCGAGAAGCACGGCGGCCGGGGCACGTTCTATCTCGCCGGCAGCCTGATCGGTCAGCCGTCGGACCACTGGCACGGCATGTCGGACGACGCGATCGTCCGGCTTCATCGCGCCGGTCACGAGATTGCCTGCCATACCTTCTCGCACAAGAGCTCGGCCGATCTCGACGAGGTCGCCATGGCACGCGAGATCGAGCGGAACCGCGCGTATTTTCGCGCGATCGATTCCTCGATCACGCTGGAGAATTTCGCCTATCCCTACGGACTTGCCTCGGTCTGGCGCAAGCCGCAGCTCGCCAGGGCCTTCCGTTCGGCTCGTGGCATCCTTCCCGGCGTCAACAGCGGCGTCATCGACCTGCAGTTCCTGCGCGCCTCGCCCTTGGTCGATTGCGAGACCGATCGAGCGGGCATCGATCGCTATTTCGACGAAGCGGTCGCGCGCGGCGGGTGGCTCATCTTCTATGGTCACGACGTTGCGAGCGCGCCGAGCCCCTATGGCTGCACGCCGGACCTGCTGCGTCACGCGCTGGAAGCCGCCGGAAGGCGCAACATGCCGATCGTGACGGTCGCAGAGGCGTTGCGGCGAATCGGGGCGTAGCCCGTCACCTCTTCCCGTTTGCAGCAGGGCAATTCAATTTTGAACAATCAGCTGAGGTCGTCATGCCCGGGCTTGTCCCGGCCATCCACGTTCTCAATGCGGCGTGGAAAGGCGTGGATGGCCGGGACGAGCCCGGCCATGACGCTGTGGGTACTGGCTGCGCTCCAGCCTCACACCTTATACAGCCGTGCCGTAGGCTCGTAGAGGCGCAAACGCTCTTGCCACGTCCGCGCCAGCATGCGACTGGCGTTGTGACGAATCACACGGCCTGTTTTCCTGAACGCTCATGTCCGTTCCCTCCACCGTCCCGCTGCCTGCGCCTGCCAACGGCCGCGACGCGCTGTCGGTGCTGCATTCGGTGTTCGGCCTGCCGGGTTTTCGCGGCGCCCAGGGCGAGATCATCCGGCATGTCACTGAAGGCGGCAATTGCCTGGTGCTGATGCCGACCGGCGGCGGCAAGTCGCTGTGCTATCAACTTCCCTCGCTGCTGCGCGAAGGCTGCGGCATCGTGGTGTCGCCGTTGATCGCGTTGATGCGCGATCAGGTCGCCGGACTGATCGAGGCCGGCGTCAACGCGGCCGCGCTGAACTCGTCGCTGACACCGCAGGAGGCCTCCGATATCGAGCGCCGCCTGCTCGCGGGCGATCTCGATCTGCTCTATGTCGCCCCGGAACGCCTGGTCACGCCGCGCTGCCTGTCGCTGCTGGCGCAAGCGAAGGTGGCACTGTTCGCGATCGACGAGGCGCATTGCGTCTCGCAATGGGGCCATGACTTCCGCCCCGAATATGTCGGCCTCTCCATCATCGCCGAGCGCTTTCCCGACGTGCCGCGCATCGCGCTGACCGCGACCGCGGACGAGCTGACGCGCAAGGAGATCGTCGCGCGGCTTCAGCTCGCGGATGCGCCGCAATTCGTATCGAGCTTCGACCGGCCCAACATCCGCTACGAGATCGTCGACAAGCGCAACGCGGTGTCGCAGCTGAAGGAGTTCATCCGGGAGCGGCATGCGGGCGATGCCGGCGTGGTCTATTGCCTGTCGCGCAACCGCGTCGAGGAGGTCGCCGCCGCGCTTCAGGACGCAGGCATCGCGGCGCTGCCCTACCATGCCGGGCTCGACGGGGCGTTGCGCTCGCGCAACCAGGACCGCTTTCTCAATGAGGACGGCATCGTCATCGTTGCGACCGTGGCGTTCGGCATGGGCATCGACAAGCCCGACGTGCGCTTCGTCGCCCATCTCGACCTGCCCAAGAGCATCGAGGCCTATTACCAGGAGACGGGCCGCGCCGGCCGCGACGGCAAGCCGTCGGCGGCCTGGATGACCTATGGGCTCTCGGACATCGTGCAGCAGCGCCGCATGATCGACGAGTCCAGCGCCTCCGACGAATTCAAGCGTGTCTCGATCGGCAAGCTCGATGCGCTGGTCGGCCTCGCCGAAACGCCGCACTGCCGGCGCCGGCGGCTGCTCGCCTATTTCGGCGAGATCGTGATGAGCGAGCATTGCGGCAATTGCGACAATTGCCTGACGCCGCCGAAGATGCGCGACGGCAAGGTGCTGGCGCAGAAGCTGCTGTCCTGCGTCTATCGCACCGGCCAGCGTTTTGGCGCGATGCACCTGATCGACGTGCTGGTCGGGCGCCTGACCGAGAAGGTGACGCAATTCGGCCACGACAAATTGTCGGTGTTCGGCATCGGGCGCGAGCTCAACGAAAAGCAGTGGCGCACCGTGCTGCGGCAGCTGGTGGCGATGGGCCATTTGCTCAGCGACAGCGAGGCGTTCGGCGCGCTGAAGCTGACCGAGACCGCGCGCGGCGTGCTGCGCGGCGAGACGGAAGTGTGGCTGCGCGAGGAGGCGCCCGGCACGCGCATTCGCGCGAGCCGCGGCAAGTCCCGCCGCGGCGACCTTGCGCCCGCCGCCGACGCCGCGCAGTGCGATGTCGATCCCGAGCTGCGCGCGCGGCTGCGCTCGTGGCGTTCGGAGGTCGCGCGCGAGCGCGGCGTGCCGGCCTATGTGGTGCTGCACGATGCCACCATCGACGGCATCGTCCGGGCCTGGCCGACGACTCGCGACGAGCTCCGCAATATCCCCGGCATCGGCGACAAGAAGCTCGAGCATTACGGTGACGAGCTGCTGCAGATCGTCAGGACGCGGTAGCAATCCAAAACCCCCGCCGTCATCCCGGACAAGCGAAGCGCAGATCCGGGATCCATAACCACAGGCCGGTGTGGTGACGGCAGGCCGGCCACCACGAGCCGTCGCAAAACGACTGCTGCGGCGTATGGGTCCCGGATCGGCGCGCGCTCAGGGCGCGCTTGTCCGGGACGACAGCTGTGTAGAAGGCGAGAGCTACGCCCTCACTCACCCATTCCTGAACGCGTAGGCGTAGCCGTTCAGCGCGGGGGCGCCGCCGAGATGGGCGTAGAGGATCTTCGCGCCCTTCTCGAAATAGCCCTTCTTCGCGAGGTCAATCAGGCCCTGCATCGACTTGCCCTCGTAGACGGGGTCGGTGATCATGCCTTCGAGACGCGCGCTGAGGCGGATCGCCTCCTTGGTCTCTTCCGAGGGCACGCCATAGGCGGGATAGGCGTAGTCTTCGATCAGGACGACGTCGTCGGCAACGAGCTGCTTGCCCAGCTCGACGAGCCCGGCGGTGTTCTGCGCGATCTCGAGCACCTGCGCTTTGGTCTGCGCCGGCGTGAACGAGGCGTCGATCCCGATCACCTTGCGAGCGCGGCCATCGGCGGCGAAGCCGACCAGCATGCCGGCATGGGTCGAGCCGGTCACCGTGCAGACGATGATATAGTCGAACTTGAAGCCGAGCGCGGCTTCCTGCTTGCGCACTTCCTCGGCGAAGCCGACATAGCCGAGCCCGCCGTATTTGTGCACGGAGGCGCCGGCGGGAATGGCGTAAGGCTTGCCGCCCGCGGCCTTCACTTCCTCGATCGCCTGCTCCCAGCTCTTGCGGATGCCGATGTCGAAGCCCTCGTCGACCAGGCGCACGTCGGCGCCCATGATGCGCGAGAGCATGATGTTGCCGACGCGGTCATAGACGGCGTCCTCGTGCGGCACCCAGGCTTCCTGCACCAGGCGGCACTTCATGCCGATCTTGGCCGCGACCGCCGCGATCATGCGGGTGTGGTTCGACTGCACGCCGCCGATCGAGACCAGGGTGTCGGCGTTGGAGGCGATCGCATCAGGGATGATGTATTCGAGCTTGCGCAGCTTGTTGCCGCCATAGGCGAGGCCGGAATTGCAGTCCTCGCGCTTGGCATAGATCTCGACATTGCCGCCGAGGTGCTTGGACAGCCGCTCCAGCTTCTCGATGGGCGTCGGGCCGAAGGTCAGGGGATAGCGCGGAAATTTGTCGAGCTTCATGGGTCATCCCGATTGGCGTTGATGGCGGCAGCTGCCTAGCATCGCACGAGCGAAATGTGCTCCCGAATGTTGCGCGCATACTGCGCTTTTGCTTACACTATCGGCCCAATAGGCAAATAATTCTTCCATAACTCTGTCAGTGAGTGAAAGCTTCTTTCATGTCAGCCCGTCTGGACCGTATTGACCTTAAGATCTTGAGATTATTGCAAAATAATGGGCGGCTCAGTAACGCCGAGCTGGCCGAGACGGTCGCGATCAGCCCCGCCACCTGCCACCGCCGGACCCAGCGCCTGTTCGAGGACGGGTTCATCGCGGCCGTCCGCGCCATGGTCGCTCCCAAGAAAGTGGCGAAGGGCACGCTGGTGATGGTCGGCGTCGTGCTCGACCGCTCCACGCCGGAGAGCTTCGCCAGCTTCGAGCAGGCGATCGCCAGGTTGAAATTCGTGCTCGATTGCCACCTCGTCGCCGGCGACTTCGACTATTTCCTGAAGATCCGCGTCGGCGACATGGAGGATTTCAACCGCATCCACGGCGAGCAACTGATCGCACTGCCCGGCGTGCGCCAGACCCGCACCTTCTTCGTGATGAAGGAGGTCGTGGACAACGCGCCGCTGGAATTTTGAGCGCGTACGCGAAGCGCCTCGTGCTAGATGGACGTCAGTTTTCGAGGAATCGCCTGGTCATGCCGATGGACCCACTTCCCTTCCGCAACGCGGCCGGGCCTGCCTATCGGCGCGGCTGGGTCGACGAGGCCGTCGCCGCGATCGAGGCCGACCAGTGCCGCACCGCCGATACGCATCTGATCCGGCTGATCGTGCCGGCGCTATCGGGCATCGATATCTATCTGAAGGACGAGTCCACCCATCCGACCGGCAGCCTGAAGCATCGCCTGGCGCGATCGCTATTTCTCTACGCGCTCTGCAACGGTCACATCCGTGAAGGCACACCTGTGGTCGAGGCCTCGTCGGGATCGACTGCGGTGTCGGAGGCCTATTTCGCAGAGATGATTGGGGTCCCCTTCTACGCCGTGATGCCGCGCACGACCTCGGCGGAGAAGATCGCCGCGATCGAGCACTATGGCGGCCATTGCCACCTGATCGACGATGGCCGTGCGCTCTATGCGGAAGCCGTCGCGCTCGCCTCGCGCCTGAACGGTCACTACATGGACCAGTTCACCTTCGCCGAGCGTGCCACCGACTGGCGCGGCAACAACAACATCGCCGAGTCGATCTTTACGCAATTGCAGGGCGAGCGGCGCCCGCTGCCCGACTGGATCGTGATGGGCGCGGGCACCGGTGGCACCTCGGCCACGATCGGGCGCTATTTGCGCTATCGGCAATATCCGACACGTCTGTGCGTTGCCGATGTCGAGCATTCCGCTTTCTTCGACTGCTTCCGCTCGCAGGACCGCTCTCATGTCTGCGATCGTCCGTCGCTGATCGAGGGCGTCGGCCGGCCGCGTTGCGAGCCCTCCTTCGTGCCCGAAGTGGTCGACCGCATGATGAAGATTCCGGACGCGGCCACGATCGCGGCGATGAACGTGTTGTCGCGCCGGCTGCGCCGTCCGGTGGGCGGCTCCACCGGCACCAATTTCCTGGCGCTGTGCCGGCTGGCCTCAGAGATGCGCCAGGCCAACATCGTGGGGTCGCTGGTGACGTTGATCTGCGATTCCGGCGAGCGCTACCGGCAAACCTATTACGAGCCCGAATGGCTGAAGGCGCGCGGGCTCGATCCGGCTCCGTTCGAGGCGGCGCTGTCGTCGTTCCTTGCGACCGGTGAGCCGCTGAAGCTCGCCGTCGATGACGTCGCAAATCCCAAGGGCGCGTCCGACGCTTCGGTGCCGCCGCAATAGCTGCGTCCTTCGATCAATCCGCTGCCTTGCTTGCAGGCGATCTGCGCGCTCGTCACGCGTTTGCGGATGCGATCGGCGCCGTCAGTTGCGGATCGCGTAGAGCGGCGTTCGCAGGGTCAGCTGGTAAGACGGCTTCGGGGTCCAGGCGATCTGTGCGGTGATGCCGAACAGGCGATTGTCGTTGTCGTCCATGCGATCAAGGTCGAGCCGCAGGATCGGCTGCATGAAGGATTCCGCAAGCGCCCGGCCCGCCAGCTGCGCGCCGCCGAACGACTGCATGCCAAGGCGTCCGGTGAATTTCCAGTTGCTCGGCCATTGGTAATAGCCGCCGGCATAGAGGATCGTGTTCGGCCGGATGCTGGCGAATGGGCTGGCGATGGTGGTGTAGGTATGCTGCACGCCGGTCAGCCAGCCCCGCGTCTCGTCCTCGTCGAGCGCGTAGTCGAATTCCAGGATGTTGTTCAGCGAATTCGTCATGCCGTGATCGTTCGGCACAGATTGCGTCAAGGTCGATTGCAGCGTGATGGTCGGAATTGCGCCGCCATCCTGCCGGTAGAGGTCGGCCTGCACGCCGATGTTCCAGCTCGTGATGTCGAACCTCGACCAGCCGTCGCCAATGTCGGTCGTCGAGCCTGACACGCCGCCATAAAGCGAGACGCGGTCGTCGACGTCGACGGTGAGCGGCAGGTCGACGGCAATCGATTTCGCGGCCGGCAGACCGTTCGGCAACGTTGCGCCTCTGCGCACCGCCAGGGCTTGCAGCGCGGCCGATAGCGAGCTGGTGCCGAAACCGAGTCCGAGCGTCCCTGCCGGAACCGACGCATAGCTCGTGCGCAGATCGAGATAGAGGTTCGGGACGGCAGGTTGCGCTGCTGCATCCTCTTCATCTTCGGCGGAGTAGGCGGCGCTGACCGAAATCGTCAGGCAGGCCAGTCCCATCGCGGCAGCGCGCAAACTCGGACGATACGATGGGCGGTGAGGAGACACGAGACAATCCGACGCGCGGGCGAAATCGCGCGCTAGATGGAACGTGATCGCTGTCGCGGTCAAGCGCCATCCGCGAGCCATGGACTGCATCGACGGGCGCGGCTACCTTGGCGTGACTGCACCGACCCGCTCGCCGGCCGGAGCAGGCCGGAACAATGGAGGACGACAGCCATGACCACGTCACGCCGCATCCTGCTCGCCGGAATGGCAGGGCTCGCCGTCGCTCCGGCCGCCGTGGCCGCGGTACCCGCGCCGGCGCGCGATGACACGACGGTTGCCGAAGAACGCTTTGCGCGCATGATCGCCGCAGCGCATGCGCCCGACGTCACCTGCGGCCGCCAGGCGGAGCGTTATGCGGACGCGCATTGGCCTGACTATGTCATGGCGGCCAGGGCCGTGCTCGGCGCGCGGGTGTGATCTACCTCTCTACCGCTCGCCGCACCTGCTCGCCGATCTGCGACAGCACGAGCTGTGCCTGCGGCAGGATCGCGCCCATGGCGTGGAAATTGTGAACCATGCCGTCGTGGCAGACATGCTCGACGGCGACGCCTGCGGCGAGCAGCTTGCGGGCATAGGCATTGCCCTCATCGCGCATCGGGTCGTACTCGGCGGTGTGGATGATCGCGGTCGGCAGGCCTGTGAGCCGTGTGGCGCGCAGCGGAGACACGCGGGGATCGGCCGTGTCGACGCCCTCAGGCAGATAGTCGGAAAGATCGGCCTCGATCGTGACGCGGTCGATCAGATGGCCCTCGGCAAAGGCCTCGCGTGACGGCGAGGTTTCCTCGAAATCCAGCACCGGGCAGATCAGGCATTGTGCGGCGATGGCAAGGCCCGCGGTCTGTGCCGCCTCCTGGCACACGATCGCGGCGAGCGTTGCACCGGCGGAATCGCCGCCGACCACCAGGCGGTCCGCGTCGATGCCGAGCGATGCGGCCTCGCGCGCGACCCATTCGGTGGCGGCAATGGCATCGTCGACGGCGGCAGGAAACCTATGCTCCGGCGCGAGCCGGTAATTGACGGAAATAAGACGGCAGCCGGTGGCATGCGCCAGCGCCGCCGCGATGCGGTCATGCGTGGCAATGCCGCCGGCGACGAGGCCGCCGCCGTGAAAGAACACGAAGCCCGGTGCAACCTCGTCGGCATTTGCAGGCGTGTAGAGGCGATAAAGCAGATCGCCGTCGCGGCCGGGCAGCACGCCGTCGCGCGTCGTCACATCGGGCGCATCCGCGCGCGCGAACTGCATCAGCTTGGCCAGCGATTGCCGCCGCGCCTCCACGCTCGGCCGGCTTTTCGCCTGCGGCGCGGCCGCGGCCATCATGGTCAACAAGCGCTTTGCGAGCGGATCGAGCGGCATGGCAATCTCCGTATCATTGCCCGCATTATAGCCTGTTTGGCGCGTTTTACCCGCCAGGAGAGAGTGCTGGCCCGACAGCAAATCGTTTAGGAATTGGGACAATAGTGCCCTTATATTTCCAAGGGGAGGCCGTCATGGCCGAGATCAAGAAGCCGATCGAATATTCGCCGAGCTGGACCTTCTTCGAGGGCAAATGGCATGACGGCAACGTGCCGATCATGGGCCCTCGCACGCACGCGGCCTGGCTCGGCTCGGTGGTATTCGATGGTGCGCGCGCGTTCGAGGGCGTCGCGCCCGATCTCGACCGTCACCTCGCGCGCGCCAATCAATCTGCGATCAGTTTCGGCCTGAAGCCGGTGGTCGATACCGACACCTGGCTCGGGCTTGCGCGCGAGGGCATTGCGCGCTTTGCGGCCAATGCCGAGCTCTACGTCCGTCCAATGTATTGGGCGCAGAACGGTTCGGGCGGCGGCGTGCTGTTCGACCCGGAGACCACCAATTGGTGCCTGTGCATCTACGAGGCGCCGATGCCAAAGCCGGTCGGCAACGCCGTCACCCTGTCGCCGTTCCGCCGCCCGACCGCCGAATGCGCGCCGGTCGAGGCGAAGGCGGCCTGCCTCTATCCGAACAATTCGCGTGCGCTGGCGGAAGCCGCCTCGCGCGGCTTTCAGAACGCGCTGATGCTGGACATGCTCGGCAACGTCGCCGAGTTCGGCAATTCCAACGTGTTCATGGCCAAGGACGGCGTGGTCTATACGCCGGCTCCCAACGGCACGTTCCTCAACGGCATCACGCGCCAGCGCGTTATCGGGCTGCTTCGCGGCGACGGCGTCAATGTGGTCGAGAAGACGTTGCGCTATGCCGATTTCCTCGCGGCCGACGAAATCTTCTCCACCGGCAATTTCGCCAAGGTCGCTCCGGTGATGCGCATCGACGAGCGCGAGCTGAAGCCGGGTCCGCTCTACGCCAGGGCGCGAAAGCTCTATTGGGACTTTGCGCATGCGGTAAAGCTGGCGGCTTGAACCCGCAATTTCCCCTCGACATGCCCGGGCTTGTCCCGGGCATCCACGTTCTTCTGAGGACGCCGTGGTGCGTGGATGGCCGGGACAAGCCCGGCCATGACGGGAGCTATCTGCGCTTCCGAAACCGGCTGAACTGAAACGCCTGCGTCGAATCCCACGGCGTCTGGTGCATCTCGCTGCGGGTCTCGATCAGCTCGAACTCCGGCCCGAGCTCGGCTTTGAGGCTGGCGCTGTCATGGCGCTGCACCGGCAGGCCGCTGCATTTCTCCGGACCATCGGGCGCAAAGGTCGCGATGATGACGTGGCCGCCCGGCGCAACCGCCGACCGCAATCGCTCGACGTAAGCCGCCCTGTCGCGCGGGTCGGTCAGGAAGTGGAACGCGGCGCGGTCGTGCCAGACCTCGTAGGTCTTTGCCGGCTGCCAACTGGTGGCATCGGCAACGATCCAGTCGACCATCGAAGCGGCAGCGCCGATGCGCTTCTTCGCCGTGTCAAGCGCATGTGCGGAAAGATCCAGCACAGCGACGTCGCGATATCCGTCAGCCAACAGCGCATCGACCAGACGCGAAGCGCCGCCGCCGATATCGATGATGGCCGATCCGCGATCGGGATTGCTCGCTCGGATCATCGCGAGCGAGGTCGATGGGCTATCCTGAAACCAGCTGACCTCGTCCTCGCCCTTGGTGGCGTAGACGCTGTCCCAATGGGAGCTTCGGTCGGACATTCTGTATTCTCCGGCTCAATCGGGTGCCGGGACGAAGGAAGCTACTCCTCCTTCTTCGACATCCGCTCCAGGCGCTCCTGCATTTCCTTCATCTGCTGGCGCAAATCGTCGATGTTGCTGTCCTTCGGCGCTTCGGCATTCGCTTCGGACTCCGCCTCGGCGGCGGTCGCCGGGCGCGGCGGGACGAAGGGCTTGAACATCGAGAAGGTCTGCTGGAACAGCTCCATGTTGCGACGAACTTGTTCTTCCAAGGGAGCAAAAGGAGTGCCGGACAGCGTGTTGGCGATCTGCTTGCGGAACTTCTCTTGCTCCTGGGTCAGGGTCGCGATCGACTGCTCCAGATATTTCGGCACCACCATCTGCATGCTGTCGCCGTAGAAGCGGATCAGCTGGCGCAGGAAGGTGGTCGGGAGCAGGTTCTGGCCGGCCTTGTTCTCCTGCTCGAAGATGATCTGGGCGAGCACCGAGCGGGTGATGTCGTCGCCGGTCTTGGCGTCATAGACCAGGAAATCCTCGCCTTCCTTGACCATCGCGGCGAGGTCTTCCAGCGTCACGTAGGTGCTGGTCCCGGTGTTATAGAGCCGGCGGTTCGCGTATTTCTTGATGGTGGTGGGTTGGTCTGATTTCGCCATGGGCTCTCACTTGCAAGGACGCGGAGAACGGGAACCCGGCGGGCCATGCCGCAGGGCGGGAAGAGTACGCAACGCAACAAAATAAGCATTTTCAAAGGGGTCACGCTACCGTTTTGTGCGGCACGGTTAATCGCAGAGCAAAATCTTGCTTGCGAAAGCGCCAAGAACGCTATTTTGAATGCGCTGCGGCATGAATTCGGTCGCCGGCCGATTGACATGCCTCAACGACGTTAACAGGATGGCTCACGACACTGGCGAGCGGTTTCGTAGAGCCCCGCCTGCCCCCATTCAAAGAACCACAAGCCTCAGGAGATGCCCATGTCAGACGATGTCGTCATCGTCAGCGCCGCCCGCACCCCGGTCGGTAGCTTCAACGGAGCGTTCGCGACCCTTCCCGCCCACGATCTCGGCGCCATCGCCATCAAGGCGGCATTGGAGCGCGGTGGCATCGAGCCCGGCCGGGTCTCGGAGGTCATCATGGGGCAGATCCTGACCGCAGCCCAGGGCCAGAACCCGGCCCGTCAGGCCTCGATCGGCGCTGGCATCCCGGTGGAGAGCCCGGCCTGGGGCGTCAACCAGCTTTGCGGCTCGGGCCTGCGCACGGTTGCGCTCGGCTACCAGGCGCTGCTCAACGGCGATTCCGAGATCGTGGTTGCCGGCGGCCAGGAATCCATGAGCATGGCCCCGCACGCCCAGTATCTGCGCGGCGGCGTCAAGATGGGCCCCGTCGAGTTCGTCGACACGATGATCAAGGACGGTCTGTGGGATGCCTTCAACGGCTACCACATGGGCAACACCGCCGAGAACGTCGCGCGGCAATGGCAGATCACCCGCGTCCAGCAGGACGAGTTCGCGGTGGCCTCGCAGCAGAAGGCCGAGGCGGCGCAGAAGGCCGGCAAGTTCAACGACGAGATCGTTCCCGTCACCATCAAGACCCGCAAGGGCGACGTCGTCGTCAGCGCCGACGAATATCCGCGTCACGGCGCAACGCTCGACGCGATGGCCAAGCTCCGTCCCGCCTTCGAGAAGGATGGCACGGTCACCGCGGGCTCTGCATCCGGCATCAATGACGGCGCTGCCGCCGTGGTGCTGATGACCGCCAAGCAGGCGGCCAAGGAAGGCAAGAAGCCGCTGGCGCGAATCGTCTCCTGGGCGCAGGCCGGCGTCGATCCCAAGATCATGGGCTCGGGCCCGATCCCGGCTTCACGCGCCGCGCTGAAGAAGGCGGGCTGGAATGTCGGCGATCTCGATCTGATCGAGGCCAACGAAGCCTTCGCGGCCCAGGCCTGTGCCGTCAACAAGGACCTCGGCTGGGACACCTCCAAGGTCAACGTCAATGGCGGCGCGATCGCGATCGGCCATCCGGTCGGTGCGTCCGGTGCGCGCGTGCTGGTGACGCTGCTGCACGAAATGCAGAAGCGCGATTCGAAGAAGGGCCTCGCCACGCTGTGCATCGGCGGCGGCATGGGTATCGCGATGTGCATCGCGCGCGACTGACGATGGCTGACGTGCAGCTTGCGCGCAGTTTGCGGGTGCGCTGCACACCTCAGTGAGTGCGTTGCACGCGACTAAAAAGGCAGCGGCTGCAAATCAAATATTCTTCGCAATCGCGCAGGCCTCGACTAAATACAAACGCCCGGCTCGACGCCGGGCGTTTTGTTCTTGATGTCCGTCAAACCAACCGCATAATCCAACGTTAAAAAACGATCACGTCAGAAACGTCCGAGAGTCCAAGGAAGAGTCCAAGGGAAGGAATACGACATGGCACGTGTTGCATTGGTCACGGGGGGTACGCGGGGCATCGGTGCTGCGATCAGCAAGGCGCTGAAGGCGGCCGGCTACAAGGTCGCGGCGAGCTATGCCGGCAACGACGCGGCGGCGGAGAAGTTCAAGGCCGAGACCGGCATTGCCGTCTACAAATGGGACGTCAGCAGCTTCGAGGCCTGCGCCGAAGGCGTGAAGAAGGTCGAGGCCGATCTCGGCCCGGTCGAGGTGCTCGTCAACAATGCCGGCATCACCCGCGACACCGCCTTCCACAAGATGACGCTCGAGCAGTGGAACGCCGTCATCAACACCAATCTCGGCTCGCTGTTCAACATGACGCGCCAGGTCATCGAGGGCATGCGCGCGCGCAAGTTCGGCCGCATCATCTCGATCTCGTCGATCAACGGACAGAAGGGGCAGTTCGGCCAGGTCAATTATTCCGCGGCCAAGGCCGGCGACATCGGCTTCACCAAGGCCTTGGCGCTGGAGAACGCCAAGGGCGGCATCACCGTGAATGCGATCTGCCCCGGCTACATCAACACCGAAATGGTGCAGGCGGTGCCGAAGGACGTTCTGGAGAAGAACGTGATCCCGCAGATCCCGACCAACAGGCTCGGCGAGCCCGAGGAGATCGCGCGCGCGGTCGTGTTCCTCGCCGCCGACGAGTCCGGTTTCATCACGGGATCGACGCTGACGGTCAACGGCGGCCAGTACATGGTGTGATGCGATCGCATCACGCCGGCTGATATTTCTCGCATCGTCATGCCCGGGCTTGTCCCGGGCATCCACGGCCTTACAACAGCCGTCGCCACGAAGAACGTGGATAGCCGGGACAAGCCCGGCCATGACGGAAACATTGGGCCGATGACTCCCCGCACTGCCACGCTGATCGGATTGACCGCGATCCTGATGTGGTCGCTGCTCTCGGTGATGACCGTGGCGACCGGAAAGATTCCGGCGTTCCAGCTCGCCGCAATGACCTTTGCGATCGGCGGCCTGGTCGGCCTGCTCACCTGGATCGGCCGTGGCGACGCCGCGAAGAGCCTGCGTCAGCCGCTGGTCGTCTGGGTCGTCGGCGTCGGCGGCCTGTTCGGCTATCACGCGCTGTATTTCCTCGCGCTCCGCTTCGCGCCGCCGGCCGAGGCCGGCCTCCTGAACTACATGTGGCCGCTTCTGATCGTGCTGTTCTCGTCGTTCCTGCCGGGTGAGCGGCTCGCTTTGCATCACATCGTCGGCGCCGTGCTCGGCCTCGTCGGCACCGTGCTGCTGTTCGCCGGCAACACGAGCGGGTTTGCGCCGGGAGCGGTGCCGGGACTCATCGCGGCCTTTATCGCGGCATTCGTCTGGGCGGCCTATTCGGTGCTGTCGCGCCGTTTGAAGGCGGTGCCGACCGATGCGGTCGCCGGCTTCTGCCTGGCCACAGCCTTGCTGGCCGCGCTGATGCATGGCCTGCTTGAGACCACGGTGTGGCCGGAGACGGGCTTGCAATGGCTCTCCGTGATCGCGCTCGGCATCGGTCCCGTCGGCGCCGCCTTCTACGCCTGGGACATCGGCATGAAACGCGGCGACATCCGCGTGCTCGGCGCCGCCTCCTACGCGACCCCGCTGCTCTCGACCGGCTTCCTCATCGCCGCCGGCTTCGCCAAGGCCAGCGCCAACATCGCGATTGCCGCGATCCTGATTGCCGGCGGTGGCCTGATCGCGGCCAAGGACATGGTGCTGAGGAAGCGATGATTGTCATTCCGGGGCGCGCGAAGCGCGAACCCGGAATCCATCGATCCGCGTCATTGGTGCCGAAGTGGATTTCGGGACTACGGCTCCCAGCCCTTTGGAGCGAGCTCGAAGCCTGCGAACTCGAATGCGGGCGCGACAGTGCAGCCGACCAGGGTCCATTCGCCTGATGTTTCCGCCATCTGCCAGGCATGCGCCGGCACGATCGCCTGCGGCCGCTCGCCGCCGGCGAGGTCGGTGCCGAGCCGCACCTCGTGCTGGGAGCAGCCGTCATAGGCAACGCGCAGCATCAAGGGGCTGCCGGCATAATAATGCCAGGTCTCGACCGCATCGACGCGATGCCAGTGCGAGCGCTCGCCGCGGGCGAGCAGGAAATAGATCAGGGTCGAGCGCGAGCGGCCGTTGGCGTCGGTGGCCTTGTCGCGAAACGTCTCGCGATAATGGCCGCCCTCGGGATGCGGTCGCAGTTCAAGGCGCGCGATGATCTCGGCTGCGGTCGGCATCGAACCCCGTCAGACTTGCTTTTCAGGATTTATTCTTGCGCTCGCGCAGCTCGCCGAACACTGCGGCGGCATCCGCGCCCTTCATGTGCAGCCTGGCGGCGACCTGTGGCTCGTCGGCGCGCAGGAAGACGTTGGCGCGTTTCTCCTCGCCCAGCAGCGTCGGAATGGTCGGCTTGTTCTCGGCCCGCAGCTTCGCCACTTCCGCCGCGCGCGCCTGCAGCGCCGCATTGTCGGGCTCGACGGTCAATGCGAACTTGACGTTGGAGGCCGTGTATTCGTGGCCGCAATAGAGCTTGAAGTCGTCGGGCAGGGCGCGCAGCTTGAGAAGCGAATCCCACATCATCGGATAGGTGCCCTCGAACACGCGGCCGCAACCGATCGAGAACAGCGTGTCGGCGGCGAAGACCGTCTTCTCGGTGTCGAACACGTAGGAGACGTGGTCGAGCGTGTGGCCGGGCGTCTCCAGGACGCGCGCCAGCAGATTGCCGATCTTGACCACGTCGGCATTGGCCACACGCAGGTCGACGTTCGCGATCTCAGTCCCCTTGTCGTGCGGCGCGACGACGCGGCAATTGTACTTGGCCTTGAGCTCAGCGACGCCGCCGACATGATCGCCGTGATGATGGGTGATCAGGATGTCGGTGAGCTGCCAGCCCTCGCGGTCCAATGCCTTCAGGATGGGGCCGGCCTCCGGCGCGTCGATCGACGCCGTCGCCTTGGTCTCCACATCGTGGATCAGATAACCGAAATTGTCGTTTAAACAGGTGAAAATACGAATTTCGGCGGCCATGTCATCTCCATCGGGCTCAGCCCCGCCAGACAAATATGGCGTTAACGTTGCGCAGGCAATGCAATATTCCGCGCGCAGGCGCAGCCCTGCGCATGTTACATTGCGGTCATGACCATCGACGTCGTCGACCTCCGCGAGTTCTATTCCCGCCGCCTCGGGATCGTGGCGCGACAAATGATCAATCGCGGCATCAGGGAGCGCTGGCCGGGCGCGGAGGGCCAGCGCGTGCTCGGCCTCGGCTATCCCACGCCCTATCTGGGGTTGTTCCGCGAGGACGCCGAGCGCTGCATCGCCTTCATGCCCGCGGCCCAGGGCGTGCTGAAATGGCCGACGGGACGGCCAGCGCTGGCCTCGCTGGTCGACGAATTCTCGCTGCCGCTTGCCGACGCCGCCGTCGACCGCATCCTGCTGGTTCACGCGCTGGAGATGTCGGACGATCCGGCCGCGCTGCTGCGCGAGGTGTGGCGCGTGCTGTCGCCCTCAGGCCGCGTGATCGCCGTGATCCCGAACCGGCGCGGGGTGTGGACCCGCACGGACAGCACGCCGTTCGGCCACGGCCGGCCCTATTCGCGCTCGCAGATCACCGATCTGTTGCGCCAGACCTGGTTCACGCCGACCGCGTGGGGCGAGGCGCTGTTCATGCCGCCCTATGCCGGCGGCTGGGTGCTGAGATCGGCACAGATGTGGGAGCGCGCCGGTGCGGCGCTGTCGCTGCCCTTTGCCGGCGTGCACATCGTCGAGGCCACCAAGCAGGTCTACCGCGCGATCCCCGCCAAGCGCGAGCGGGCGCGGCTGATTCCCTCGCTCGCCAAGCCGGTGCTGGTGCCGTCCTCGACGGTGACGCGTAGCTGAAAAATCGTCCCGGCGCGAGGCCGGGACGAGTTCGGATCAGAACAGCAGAAAGAGCTTACTCGCCGGGCGCGAGATCGTCGCTCGAGGCGGCTGGCGCTGCCTCGCGCTCGGGGCGCGGGCCATGGGGCCGGCGCCGACGGCGCGGAAACCGTTCGCCACCGCCGCCACCCTCGAAGCCGGGCTGGCCACCATTTGCGCCGACATTCACCTGCGGCTGCGGGCCAGTGATGAAGGACGGCAGGCGATCGACACCGCCGGCATCGGCGATGACGGGCTGCGGCTGGTTCGCCGGCAGCGGCTGCGGCTGATATTGCGGCTGCGGGCGATGATCGCGCTCGCGGTGCTCGCGCGGCTGGTGGTCGCGCTGATAGGGCTGCTGCTGGTTGTCGCGTGGCTGATGATCACGCTGGTGATGTTCGCGCTGACCGTCGCGGTCGCGTGCGAAAGGCTGCTGCGGCGGCTGCGGGACGAAGCCCGGCTCCTGGCCGAAATTCGAGAAATTCTCGCCGTCGTCTTCATCGTCGCCGCTGGGGCTGCTGATGGGCTCGTCACCGCGCGGCTGCTGGTTCTGGCGGAATTGCTCCTGCGCCGCCGCGATCAGACGGAAATAATGCTCGGCATGCTGGTAGTAGTTCTCCGCCGCAACGGGGTCTCCGGAGGAGCGGGCGTCGCGCGCAAGCTGCAGGTACTTTTCGGCGATGTGCGAGGCCGTGCCGCGGATCTTGATGTCGGGTCCGTTGGACTCGTAGACCCGGGTCATCGGGTTCTGGCTGCGCCGATTGTTGTTGTTATTGTTGTTGCGGTTGCGCATCCGCTGCTTGTTCTGACCGTTTCTCATGTCCTGCCTTTAATTCCAGCCCTAAAGGTTGCACGCATTACTGATTGCTAGGAGTGACCTGGTGACAGCGGTTCACGTCGCACGCGCGCACCGCGCGCAAGAGCGGATCCAACCCTGCCGATGTTCGTCGACCGTCGCGTTCAACAAGGACGCGTTCCCCACCCGCCAGCATTGATCGCCAGCGAATCCATTCATTTTGCCTGCCGAAACAAGCCCAGCGGTGTTGCGTAAGTCTTCAAGCGCAATATCAGGCTTTCGTTCACGTTGCGGTCGGAGAGCAGCGCAGCTCCACTGGCTATCGCGCTTCACAGGACCTGCGGCTTGGAACCTATAATCAGTAAAGCTCTCGCCCGAGAGCCCGGCTTTCACCCGCAAGTCTACGGGGCCGGCACCGATGTGTTGATCGGAACGTAGTCGTTCCCAAGGGATATTCCAAGAGCTTTTTGCAAGCCAATCCGGCTTTTATGGGGGCATTTTTCGGGCCGAAACGGCCCGCGGAATGCCCGCCAGGTCGGCCTTGGGTGGCCTGTCCATCGTTAACCCCGCTGCCGCCATCAAGGTTTCAATATTTCCCGCCTGGCCCCGGCCGGCCTCGACGATCAGCACCCCGCCGGGAGCGAGGCGCTCGCTCGCCTGCGGGATCAAGGCACGGTAGGCGTCGTATCCGTCGTTGCCGCCGTCGAGCGCCAGATGAGGATCGTGCTCGCGCACCTCGACGCTCAAGGTCGGAATTTCGGCCGAGGGGATATAGGGCGGGTTCGACACGATGAGGTCGAACGGGCCGCGGAGCGCTGCCGCGTAGGAGCAGGCGACGAAAGCGGCGCGGCCGCCGAGGCCGAGAGCGACGGCATTGTCGCGCGCCGTGCCGAGCGCGGTCAGGCTGATATCGGTGCCGATGCCGAACGCATCGGGAATCTCGTGCAACAACGCGAGCAGGATCGCGCCCGATCCGGTGCCGATGTCGGCGATGCGCGGCGGTCGTCCCGATACTGTAAGCTCCCGAAAAATCTCGAGCGCCAGCTCGACGACAGTCTCGGTGTCCGGACGGGGCACCAGCGTTGCCTCGGACAGCCGGAACGGCATACCCCAGAACTCCCGCCTGCCGACAATGCGGGCAACCGGCTCATGCGCCAGCCGGCGCAACGCATATTGCTCCAGTCGCAGGGTCTCCTCGGACGTCAGCCATCGCGCTGCCTGCGTCACCAAGCCGGTCAGATCAAGCTGCAGAGCCGCCCCGACCAGCAGGCGCGCATCGAGGGCAGGCTCCTCGATGCCGGCCGATCGCAGCCGCGCGGTGAGGGCGCGACGCGCACTCTCTATGCTGTGTACGGGATCGAAGCCTGTCGCCAATGGAACCATCCTGCCCGCATCGTGGATAGATCGGCGGGCTTGCTTGCGTCAATTGAAAGGAGCGCGTTTGATCGCGCCTCGCAAGCGTGGAGGAGACCCATGACGGCCTATGACGATCAGAATGTCTTCGCGAAAATCCTGCGCGGCGAGATTCCCTGCTTCGAGGTTTTCAGGGACGATCGCAGCTTCGCGTTCCTCGACATTATGCCGCGCTCGCCGGGGCATACGCTGGTCATTCCCCGCGCGCCGGCGCGCGGCATCCTCGACATCGCCGATGACGACCTCGCCGCGGTCGCGAGAACTGCCAAGCGGATCTCGATTGCGGCGATGAAGGCCTTCGACGCTGAGGGCATCATCCTGCAGCAGTTCAGCGAACCCGCCAGCGGGCAGGTGGTCCTTCACCTGCACATCCACGTCATGCCGGTCCGGTCCGGTGTCGAGCTGTTGCCGGCGCAGACGCGGAAAGAGGACATGGCCGTGCTCGCCGATCATGCCAGACGGATGATTGCGGCGCTTGCCGGCTAGGACGTGATCCGGCAAAGCGTGCGGCAGTCCTAAACGCCGAGATAGCGCTGCAGCAGTTCCGGCTGGGCCTTCAGCTCCAGCGCCGGCCCCTCGTGCACGATGTGGCCGTTGTTGATGATGTAGATCCGGTTCGCCAGCGCCAGCGTCGCCGCCAAGTTCTGCTCCACCAGCACTATGGTCTGGCCGGCGGCCGCCAGCTCGCGGCAGGCCTTGACGAGATCGTGGACGATGACGGGCGCCAGGCCCTCGAACGGCTCGTCCAGCAATACGATCTTGGGATCGCGCACCAGCGCCCGCGCGATCGCCAGCATCTGCTGCTCACCGCCGGACAGCTCGGTGCCGCGGTTGTTGCGACGTTCCTTCAGCCGGGGAAACATCTCGTAAATGCGCCCCAGCGGCCATCGCTTCGGCGCCGTGATCCCCGCCAGGGCGATGTTCTCCTCCACCGACAGGCTGCCGAAGATGCGGCGCTCTTCGTGCACGAGCTGCATGCCCGCCCGCGCGATTTTGTGGCTCCTGCGTCCGGCAATGTCGATGCCGTCGAACTTGACGCTGCCGCGGCGCGGCGTCACGACGCCCATCAGGCTTTTCAGCGTGGTGCTCTTGCCGGCGCCGTTGCGGCCGAGCAGCGCCACCACCTCGTGACGCTCGACCCGCATGGCGACGTCGAACAGGATATGGGAATCCCCGTAATAGCTGTTCAGGCCGTTGACCTCGATCAGGCTCATGCGGCGATCTCTCCGTGAACGCCGCCGAGATAGGCTTCCTGCACCGCGGCGTTGGTCTTGATTTCCTCAGGGCTCCCGGAGACCAGCACGCGGCCTTCCTGGAGCACGGTGACGCGCTCCACCAGCTCGAACAGGGAATCCATGTCGTGGTCGATGATGATCATGGTGCGGCCGCGAGCGATCGACTTGAGCAGCTTGACGGTTTCGACCCGCTCGCGCGGGCTCATGCCGGCGAGCGGTTCGTCGAGCAGCAGCAGGCGCGGCGAGGTCGCGAGCGCAAGCCCGATCTCCAGCCTGCGCTTCTCGCCATAGGCGAGCTCGGACACGGGCGTGTCGGCGCGGCGGGTCAGATTGACCAGCGCCAGCGTGTGCTCCACCTGCTCGTCCAGGCCTTTGACGCTCGAGAGCTTGCGGAACAGATCGAGGCGGAATTTTCCGCGCAGATCGGCGAGCGCGGCGATCGTCAGGTTCTGGCGGACGGTGAGCCCGGTGAAGAGCTGGTTGACCTGATAGCTCTTGGTGAGCCCGAGTTGGCATACCTCGGTGACCTTCAGCCCGGTGATGTCGCGGCCTTCGAACACGATCTGGCCCGAAGTCGGCGCGATCTCGCAGGTCAGCATCTTGAAGAAGGTCGACTTGCCGGCGCCGTTGGGGCCGATGATGCCGCGCAGCTCGCCCTGGTTGACGCTGAAATCGATGTCGCTGTTGGCGACGAGGCCGCCATAGCGCTTGGTGAGGCCGGTAGCTTTGAGGATCGGTCCGGAATAGGCGGGGTGCTCGACCTCCTTGGCCAGCATCGGCGATGGCGGAGGTTGCTGTCTCGCCTCGGCCTCTGCCGCGACTGCTTCACCCTCGGCTTCCGCTCGCTTGCGCCTGCCGGATGCGAGGCGGTAGAGATCGGCAATCCCACCGATGATGCCGCCGCGCAGGAAGCAGACCAGCAGCACGAACACGACACCGAGCACCAGCTTCCAGGCGGCGCCTAAGCCGAGCGCGGATTGAAGGAAGTCCTGAAGGAACAGCCAGACTGTTGCGCCGACCAGCGGCCCGAACAGCGTGCCTCTGCCGCCAATGGCAGTCTGCATCACCAACTGGCCGGAGGTCTCGAAGGTGAAGGCGTCGGGCGGCATGAAGGCCTGGAGCACGCCGAGCAGGCCGCCGGCGAACCCCGCATAGGCGGCAGCGATCACGAAGGCGGTCAGCTTGTAGCCGTGGATGTTGTGGCCGACTGCCGTGGCGCGCAGCGGATTGTCCCGGATCGCGCTGAAAATGGCGCCGACTGGCGAGCGGACGATCCTGAGCGCGATGATGACGCCGACGAGGTAGCACAGCGCGATGAATTGATAGAGCGACCAGCCATTGGTGAAGTGAATGGTGGTGAAGCCGAGATTGAAGCTCGGCGTCGGCACGCCGGGCAGGCCGTTTTCGCCGCCGGTGAAATCCGAGAGCGGATTGAACTCGACGAAGAAGAAGACCTGCGCGATCGCCACCGTGATCATGGCGAAATAGATGCCGGTGCGGCGCAGCGCGATCAGGCCGACCAGGTAGCCGGTCGCGGCGGCCGCGACCATGCCGATGATCAGTGCACCCAGCACGTTGCCGAAACCCGCGCGGGTCAGGAGATAGGCCGCGACGAAGCCGCCGGTGCCATAGAACGCGGACTGGCCGAACGACAACAGGCCGGTGAACCCGAACAGGATGTCGAAGCCGAGGCCAAACAGGCCCCAGACCAGGATCCGATTCACGGTGTTGGGCGCGAAGCCGAGATGAGGCAGCACGAAGGGCGCTGCGATCAATCCGATCGCGGTCAGGGTCTCGATCAGGAAAGGGCGTTGCTTGAGCATTTCTGGAATCGCTTATTCGCGGCCCTGGACGCCGAGCAGGCCATGCGGTCGCACCACGAGCACGAGCGTCATGACCGCAAACAGCATCACATAGGCATAGCCGGGGTTGAACATGGAGGTGACGCTGATGATCTCGCCGGCGATCAGGCCGCCGAGGATCGCGCCGGGGAAGGAGCCGACGCCGCCGATCACCACCACCACGAAGGTCTGCACCAGGATGTCGTCGCCGATGCCGGGTGTCAGCGACACCACGGGAGCGTTGACGATGCCGGCAAAGCCGGCGGCCATCGCACCGATGCCGAACACCACCATGAAGACGCGGTAGACGTTGATGCCGAGCGAATCGACCATCACGGAATCTTCGATGCCGGCGCGCACGATCATGCCGAGTCGGGTCCGGTAGAGCACCAGGAACAGGGCTCCGAGCGCGACCGCGACGATGCCGACCACGGCGAGGCGGTAGGTGGGATAGAACATGAAGCCGAGATTGGTGATGCCCTGGAACAGCGCCGGCGGCGGCACAATCTGCGATTGGCTCGAGAACATCAGGCGCACCAGCTCGACGAAGCAGATGCCGAGCCCGAAGGTCACGAGCAGCTGATCCTCGTGTGGCCGGTGATAGAAATGGCGGATGATGAGGCGCTCCATTGCGACGCCGAGCAGCATCACGAACAGCGAGCCGGCGATCACGGCGATAATGAACGATTCCGTGTACTGGTAGGCGACCAAGCCGGCATAGCCGCCGATCATGAACATAGCGCCATGCGCGAGGTTGAGCACGCCGAGGGTGCCGTAGATGATGGTCAGGCCGGAGCTGATCAGCGCGAGCAGCGCTCCGAGCGCGAGCCCGTTGAAGAGCTGCGAAACGAGGTTGGGCCAACTAATCATGCAATGATCACGGTTGCGGCACGCTTACGCGGCGTACCAGAAACAAGGCGACGCCGTAGGAGCCGGAAGCGGCCTACGGCGTCAGGGGCACTGGCGGGGCTCAGCTATAGTCGCCGAGATGGCAGCCGAACGCGTCCGGCTTCTGCATCAAGCCTTCACCCGGCACGATCTCGACGACGTCGTACCAGTCTTCCTTGCCCTTCATGTCCTTTTGCTGCTTGCCCTTGACGATGATCACGGGGCGGACGCACTGGTGGTCTTCGGGGCGGTAGTGCACGTCGCCGACGAGCGAGGGGATCGTCTCGCCCTTCTCATAGGCCTTGATCACGTCGGGCGGGTTGAAGCTGCCGGCCTGCTCGCACATGCGAGCCCAGTGCGCGAAGCTGACATAGGCGTTCTCCGCGCCCCATTCCGGCTTGTAGCCGTACTTCTTCTCGAACGCCTCGTTGAACATCTTGGCCAGCGGGAACTTGTTCTCGAGCGTCCACCAATAGTCCGTGGCGGCATAGACGCCCTGCATCAGGCCGCCGGTCTCGCGCGCGATGAACGGCACCTGATACGGGACCACCAGCTTCATCTTGTCGAGCACGCCGAACTGCTTCGCCTGCTTGGTCGACAGCACCGCGTCGTGGCCCCAGTTGACGTTGATCAGCACGTCGGCGCCGGAATTCGCGACGTTCAGAAGATAAGAGGAATAGTCGGGCGCGCCGAGGGGCGCGACTTGGTTGGTCACGGTGGTCCAGCCGGCGGTCGCGAGGAAGTCCTGCATCGACTTGGTGACGGTGTGGCCGTAGGTGTAGTCAGGCGTGAGATACGCAGCTTTCTTGCCCTTGCCGAATTCCTTAACCATGACGGGGCCGATCGCGGCCGCGGCGGTTTGGCCGAAGAAGTTCTGGCGGAAGCCGTAGCGGACGCAGTCCTTGCCCGTGGTGTCGTTCGAGCCGGAGATGCCGCACACGAAAATCACCTTCTCGCGCTGAGCCAGCTTGTTGAGCGCGACCGCGACCGCGCTCGAGGTGCCGCCGGTGATCATGATTGCCTTGTTCTCGCTGATGAAGCGCTGCTGAGCCTGCACCGCCTCGTTCGGCTTGGCTGCGGAATCCGCAACGCCGAACTTGAGCTCCTTGCCGAGCACGCCCTTCGTCGTCTTCGGCGAGATCTTCTTGATCAGCTCGTGACCTTCGTTGATGTGCTCGATCGCGAGTTGATAGCCCTTGAGCTCGTCTTCCCCCTGCACGGCATAGGTGCCGGTGCGCGGCACCGAGATGCCGATGAAAGCGGTGGAACCCGAGACGCCCACGGGATAGGAGCCGATCGCCGGCTTGTCCTCGGCAAAGGCCGGCAACGCCGGCAGCACGGAGCCGCCGATGAGGCCTGCCGTGGTCTGGAGCAGGCCGCGGCGCGAGAGGCCGCGGCGGATGAGATCGTCAGTCATGATGGTTTCCTCCGATATCGTTCTTGTTGGCATGCTAAACACGACGCAACCGACGGCAGCTGGCCGCGAAGGCCCGCCCGCGCCGGGTACGTCACGTCCGCGTGTAAGCTCTTGTGCGTAGACAGGGCTCGTAGAGACATTCTGTCAATTTCGCCTTTGGTCGAACGATCGAAATTATCGCGTGAAAACATATCGGAGAACGATATATATTAGTCTTTGTGAGTACGAGGCTGACGGTTTCGGCGGAGGAAAATGGCGCGGCAAACACCAGTGGCGGGTTCCCGGAAGCAACAAGCATGGCCGCTAGCGGCGAAGCGACAGGCAACCGAGGAAAGCAATCATCACGTGGGACCGCAACTTGACGATGCCTCCCACAGTGCGGAGCCTCGGAATCGTCCCGTCGGCCGGCACGGGCTCGTCGCTGGCGTCGTGCATTCGAAGCGCGAGCCGGGCCCGATGCAGAAGCTCAGCGTGCGTGCCCAGAACGTGCTGAAGGAGCTCGCGGTCGAACTCACCGGCGAGCAGCCGCCGAAGGGGGCTTGGTCGCCCTCTCGCAAATTGCTGCGCGCTCTGACGGCCGAGCGGCTCGCGACCGCTCGCAATTGCGGTCCTCACACCATGCGGGAGATCGTCGACTGGGCGCAGGGGTGTGGCGTGACCATCAGCCCGGTCATCCCGGCTGGCGGCTCGCTGGCGCAGATGTGGGGCGAGCTGATCGCCAATGCGTCGGCCCGCAGCCTGACCAGCGCCGAGATCGTCGGCGCGCTGCAGCGCTCGATCCGGCGGAAGAGCGTGCGCATCCCGCTCGCATTTCAGGACATCCTGGTGAAGAGCCTGTTGTCCGACCTCGAATAGGAGGCCGCAACAGCCCCGGATATTTGTGCATCCGCGGCGCCGGTCGGTTGGTTCCGCCCATCCTTCCTTGCTAATCTCGGCAGCGTGCTTCGCCGGCGTGCTGAGGTCGAAGGCAGGATGGCTGAATCGAAACGAAAGACTGGACAGACGGCGCGGGCGACACTCGCAAAGGGCGGCGCGATGCGCGAGGCCGACTACACCGCGCTTGCGCAATTCCGCTACCAGTTGCGAACCTTCCTCGCGTTCAGCGAAGCCGCGGCCCAGAACGCCGGTTTGACGCCGCAGCAGCACCAGGCGCTGCTGGCGATCAAGGGACTGGCCGGCCCCGACGGCGCCAGCGTCGGCGACCTCGCCGGCTTCCTCCTGATCCGGCACCATACGGCAGTGGAGCTGGTGGATCGCATGGCGAAGCTCAAGCTGATTAGCCGGGAAGCCGATCCCGAGGACGCGAGGCGCGTTCTCGTCAAACTGACGGCGAAAGGCGAGCAGAAGCTGCGATCGCTTTCGCGCATTCACCTGGACGAGCTGAGCGCCGCCGCGCCCGCCTTGGCCAAGATCCTGCGATCGTTCCGGGCCAAATCGCGCTGAAAGAGGCGCGCCAGACGAAGGCGCGTGGACTAAGGACGCTGACGTGCGGCGTCACGCCGCCGCGCCTTGTGCGGCGAGCTGCGCGGCCTGGTGCTCGGTGGTCAGCGCGTCGATCAACTCGCCGAGCGCTTCGCCTGCGATCACCTGCGGCAGCTTGTAGAGCGTCAGATTGATGCGGTGGTCGGTGACGCGTCCTTGCGGAAAATTGTAGGTGCGGATGCGCTCGGAGCGGTCGCCGGAGCCGACCTTCTCCTTGCGTTCGGCGGAGCGCGCGGCGTCGACGCGCTGCCGCTCGGCATCATAGATGCGCGAGCGCAGGATGTTCATGGCGGAGGCGCGGTTCTTGTGCTGCGAGCGGCTGTCCTGCATCATCACCACGATGCCGGTCGGGATGTGGGTGATGCGGATCGCCGATTCGGTCTTGTTGACGTGCTGGCCGCCGGCGCCCTGCGCGCGCATGGTCTCGATGCGCAGATCGTCGTTCTTGATGTCGACGTCGACGTCCTCGACCTCCGGCAGCACGGCGACCGTCGCCGCGGAGGTGTGGATGCGCCCCTGCGTCTCGGTGTCGGGAACACGCTGGACGCGATGCACGCCGGATTCGAACTTCAGCTTGGAGAAGGCGCCGCGGCCCTGCACCTCCGCGATGATTTCCTTGTAGCCGCCGACGGTGCCTTCGCTGGCCGAGATCACCTCGACCTTCCAGCCCTGCAGGGCCGCGAAGCGTTCGTACATGCGGAACAGATCACCGGCGAACAGCGAGGCCTCGTCGCCGCCGGTGCCGGCGCGGATTTCCAGCACCACGTTGCGATCGTCCATGGCGTCCTTGGGCAGCAGCGCCACGCGGATCTTCTGGACCAGCTCCTCGATCTTCGGCGCCAGCTCGTCGCGTTCGGCTTCCGCCATGGCCCGCATCTCGGCGTCGGTCGCGGGATCGGCGATCAGCGCCTCGGTGTCGGCGAGCTCCTTGACGGCGGAACGATAGGCCTTCACCGCTTCGATCAGCGGCGTGATCTCGGCGAGCTCGCGCGTGATCTGCACGTAGCGCTCGGAAGCCAGCTGCCCCAAGGATTCGGCCTCGAGCGAGGCGTGATGGGCAAGCAGGACGTCCAGTTTGGCTTCGGGGAGTGACGACATCGGTTCGGTCTCAAATGGCGGAAAGAGGCAAGGCGGCAGGAAGCGGCGACAGGCCCGCTACAAGGCCAGGCCTTCGGCCTCGGCAAATTCCGTCAGCTTCTGCCGGATCGAGACGCTGCCGGCCGGCGCGTCAAGCAGCGGGCCGAGCATGGCTTCGGCCTTCTTGGCGTCGACATCGAGCACCATGGCCTTGACCGGGCCGAGTGCGGTTGCCGACAGCGACAGCGAGCGATAGCCGAGCGCAATCAGCGCCAGCGCGCCGATCGGCTTCGACGCCATTTCGCCGCAGAGCGAGAGCGACTTCTTTGCGGCATGGCACTTGTGCGCGATCTGGCGCAGCGCGCGCAGGATCGGCGCCGACATGGTGTCGAAGCGTTCGGAGACCTTGGCATTGCCGCGATCGACCGCGAACAGGAACTGGAACAGATCGTTGGAGCCGACCGAGATGAAGTCGACTTTCCGCAAGAGCTCGTCGAGCTGATAGAGCAGGGCGGGCACCTCGACCATGGTGCCGATGTCGATTCGTTCAGGCAGCGTGTGGCCGTGCTGGCGCAAGTAAGTGAGCTCGCGCTCGACCAGCGCCTTGGCCGCGTCGAATTCGGCGACCTCCGAGATCATCGGAAACATGATGCGCAGCGCGCGGCCGCCGCCAGCGCGCAGCAGCGCCCGGATCTGGCCGCGCAACAGGCCGGGGCGGTCGAGCCCGAGCCTTATCGCGCGCCAGCCGAGCGCGGGATTCTCCTCGATCACCGCTTCCATGTAGGGCAGCGCCTTGTCGCCGCCGATGTCGAGCGTGCGGAAGGTGACGGGCTTGCTGCCGGCGGCATCCAGCACGGTGCGATAGAGCGCCAGCTGGTCGCTGGTGCGCGGCAGGCTCTGGCCCACCATGAATTGCAGCTCGGTGCGGAACAGGCCGATGCCGGCGCTGCCGGTGTCCTCGATATGCGGCAGGTCGATGGCGAGCCCCGCGTTGATCATCAGCTCGACCTTCTGGCCGTCCTTGGTGACGCAGGGCCGGTCGCGCAGCGCCAGATATTGTGCCTGGCGGCGCGCGCGGAAGCGCACGCGCTCGGCGAAGGCCGCTTCGACCTCCTGCGAGGGACGCACATAGATCGAGCCGGAGGTGCCGTCGACGATGATGGCGTCGCCGGGATCGGCGATGCCGGGCGCGTTCGGCACTTCGCCGACCGCGGGGATGCCGAGCGCGCGCGCCACGATCGAGACGTGGGAATTGGCGGTGCCTTCCTCCAGCACGATGCCGCGCAGGCGCTTGCGGTCGTAGTCGAGCAGCGCCGCCGGGCCCATCGCGCGCGCGATGACGATGGCGTTGTCGGGCAGCTGCTCGCGTGAGGGCGCGTGGTCCTGGCCGACCAGCTGCCGCATCAGACGGTAGCCGAGATCTTCCAGATCATGCAGGCGGTCGCGCAAGTAAGGGTCGGTCGAGCGCAGCATGCGCGCGCGGGTGTCGGACTGCACGCGCTCGACCGCGGCTTCCGCGGTGAGGCCGGTGGCGACCGCCTCGTGCAGCTTGTGCGACCAGCCCTGGTCGTTGGCGAACATGCGGTAGGCTTCCAGTACCTCGCGATGCTCGCCGCCCTCGGCGACGTCGCCGCGCTCCAGCATGCGGTCGAGATCGGCGCGCAGCTTGGCGAGCGCGGTGTCGAGCCGCTTGATCTCCTTCGGCAGGTCCTCGGCGATGTAGTCCTTGATGACGACGCGGGGCTCGTGCAGCACGACATGGCCGAGCGCGATGCCTTCCGACAGGATGGCGCCGACCTTCTGCGCGGAATGGCGCGCTGCGGGCTCCTGGCCCGGCTGCGCCAGCGCGGAGAGCTCGCCGGAGGCGATCAGCTCCGCCAGCACCATCGCGGTGGTCTGCAGCGCTTCGAGCTCTTCCTCGACATAATTGCGCTTGGCGCGGTTCTGCACCACCAGCACGCCGAGCGTGTTGCCGGCCCGCAGGATCGGCACGCCGAGGAAGGAATGGTAGATCTCTTCGCCGGTCTCGGGGCGGAACGAGAAGGCCGGGTGGCTCTGCGCGTCGCTCAAATTGAGCGGCGTCGCCTCGCTGGCGACGAGGCCGACCAGGCCCTCATGGGCGCTGAGCACGGTGTGGTGCACCGCCTCGCGGTTGAGGCCTTCGGTGGCGTAGAGCTCGAGCGTGTTGTCGATGCGCAGCACATAGACCGAGCACACCTCGGCCACCATGTTGGCGGCGATCAGCACCACGATCTTGTCCAGCCGCTCCTGGGCCGAGACCTGCTCCGCCATGGTTTCGCGGAGCCGTCTCAACAAGACGCGGGGACCTCCCGACGCGCTCCGCATGAACCGTCAATCTCCTCCGTCTGCCGGGGCCGAAAGGGGCCGCGGCTGCTCGCCCAGTATCCAGAAAAACAACAAGTTTGCTCGTCCGGCGCCGGCTCAGGCGGTTGCCTCAGCCGAATCAGCACCGCCTGAACTGGGGCACAGTTTCCGGCAGCCCACCCTGTTCGCCGTATAGCGAATTGGGGCTTGTTTTGCCAAGCAAAACGCCTGCCAAACGCGAAAGTGTGGACACCTCCGCGTTTGCTGCGACCGCTAAGAGAAAATTCGCCTAAGCTTGGTCGAGACCGTAGAGCGTGTGCAGCGTGCGCACCGCCAGCTCGGTATAGGCGGCGTCGATCAACACCGAGAACTTGATCTCGGAGGTTGTAATGGCCCGGATGTTGATATTCCGCCCCGCGAGGGCCGAGAACGCCTGGGCGGCGACGCCGGCGTGGCTGCGCATGCCGCTGCCGATCACCGAGATCTTGGCGACGTCAGTGGCGGTATCGAGCCGCGCATAACCGATCTTGCCCTTGGCGGCGGTAATCGTGTCCTTGGCGCGGGTATAATCTGCCGCCGGCACCGTGAAGGTGAGGTCGGTGGTCTTGCCGTCCTCGGACACGTTCTGCACGATCATGTCGACGTTGATGTTGGCATCCGCCAGCGGGCCGAAGATCGAGGCGGCAACGCCCGGCTTGTCCTCGATCTGGCGCACCGAGATCTGGGCCTCGTCCTTGGAGAAGGCGATACCGGTGACGACGTGGCTTTCCATGATCTCCTCCTCGCTGCAGATCAGCGTGCCGGGCGGCTGGTTGGCATGCGGGTCGATATCCTCGGGCTTGTCGAAGCTCGAGCGGACGAAGATCGGCATGTTGTGGACCATGCCGAGTTCCACCGAGCGGACCTGGAGCACCTTGGCGCCCTGCGAGGCCAGTTCCAGCATGTCTTCGAACGCGATCTTGTCGAGCCTCTTGGCCTTCGGCACGATTCGCGGGTCGGTGGTGTAGACGCCGTCGACGTCGGTGTAGATGTCGCAGCGGTCGGCCTTGACGGCGGCGGCGACCGCCACGGCCGAGGTGTCCGAGCCGCCGCGGCCGAGCGTGGTGATGCGACCCGTCTTGGGCTCGATGCCCTGGAAGCCGGCGATGACCGCGACCTCCTTGCGTTCCTTGAAGCGCTTGATGATCTCGCTGCCGTCGATGTCCTCGATCCGGGCCGAGGCATGGGCGTCGCTGGTCTTGATCGGAATCTGCCAGCCCTGCCAGGAACGGGCCTGGATGCCCATGCCCTGAAGCACGATGGCAAGGAGGCCCGAGGTGACCTGCTCGCCCGAGGCGACGACGGCGTCGTATTCGCGCGCATCGTGCATCGGCGAGGCCTCGGTGCACCAGGCCACCAGTTCGTTGGTCTTGCCGGACATCGCCGAGACGACCACGGCCACCTCGTGGCCGGCGTCGACCTCACGCTTCACATGGCGTGCGACGTTGCGGATACGTTCGATGTTGGCGACGGATGTGCCGCCGAATTTCATCACGAGGCGGCTCATGACGACGCGTGCATTCCTTCATAAGGATCAGTATGGTGGCCCGCACTGGACGGGCCTGGCGGACACCGACCGCGCGTATACAGAGGGGCGGGGCCGGGGGCAAGCGGGTTCCTGCTCCGGCCAATCCGGGCAATGGGTTAATCGAGGTCATGGCGCGCTATATCGACGAGATCCTGCAGCCGGGCGAGCGGGTGCTGTATTCGACCAATGCGCACTGGATCTTCTATCTTCCGGCCATTCTGGCCTGGGTCGTGGCCCTGGCGCTGTTCGTGTTGTCCCGGCAAACCATTGTCGAGGGGCTCATCCTGCTCTGTCTCGTCGCGTCCGGCCTGGTGGCGCTGGCCGCCCTGTACTGGACGGTGAAGGGCTGGTTCCATCGCTTCACCACCGAGACCGACGTCACCAATCTCCGAGTCGTGCACAAGACCGGCTTCATCAAGCGCCGCACCTTCGAAATGGCGCTGGACAAGGTCGAGAGCGTCGACGTCGACCAGACCATTCTTGGACGTATTCTCAACTACGGCGACGTGACGATTCGCGGCGTCGGCGAGGGCATCGAGACGATCAGGACCATCGCCTCGCCGCTCGCCTTCCGTAGTTCGATCACCACGCGGTAGGACCGCGCGCAACCATGAGCATGCAGCAAAATACTTCCGTCTCCGCCCAGCCGGGCTCGACCGTCGACGCCGCCGAGATCGCCAAATTCTCGAAACTCTCGGCGGAGTGGTGGGACCCCAATGGCAAGATGGCGCCGCTGCACCGGATCAACCCGCTGCGGCTCGGCTATATCCGCGATGCCGCCTGCCGCAAGTTCGAGCGCAATGTGCGCAGCCTCAACTGCCTCGCCGGCCTGCGCGTGCTCGACATCGGCTGCGGCGCCGGCCTGTTGTGCGAGCCGCTGTCGCGCCTCGGCGCGCAGGTCATCGGCGTCGATCCCTCCCAGAGCAACATCGCCGCGGCGAAGCTGCATGCCGACAAGAGCCATCTTGCCATCGACTACCGCTGCACCACGGTCGAGGAGATCGACCCGCGCGAACGCTTCGACATCGTGCTGGCGATGGAAGTGGTCGAGCACGTCGTCGACGTCGGCGTCTTCCTGAAGCGCTGCGCGGCGATGCTGAAGCCGAACGGCCTCATGGTTGTCTCGACGCTGAACCGCAACTGGAAGAGCTTCGCACTCGCCATCGTCGGCGCCGAATACGTCCTGCGCTGGCTGCCGCGCGGCACCCACGAATGGAACAAGTTCGTCACCCCGGACGAGCTGACGAAATATCTGCTCGACAACCGTCTCGTCATCACCGAGCAAACCGGCGTCGTCTACTCGCCCTTCGCCGACAAATGGTCGCTCTCGTCGGACATGGACGTCAACTACATGGTGGTCGCCGAAGCGATGGTGTGACGGCGCTCCTGCGTTCGCAGGGCCGACACTGAATTTGTGGCCAGAGCATCGCACCCATGACGCCCATGTGGTTGACCGCGGGAGCCTCAGCTTGCAGGTTGGCCGCAGTCATTTCCCGCTAGTGCCCCCATGCTCACCGTCGCCAGCCTCTGGATTCCCTTCACCATCATTGCTGCGCTCGGGCAGGTCGCGCGCAATGCGATGCAGCGATCGCTGACGAAGCCGCTGGGGACCTGGGGCGCGACCAATATCCGCTTCCTGTTCGGGTTTCCGTTCTCGGTGCTGTTTCTGGGCGTGGTTCTGGTTGCGACCGGCGACCATCTCGGCATGCCGCCGACTGTATTCTGGCCGTGGCTGCTGCTGGGGGCGCTGAGCCAGATCGTCGCCACCGGTCTGATGCTGCTCGCGATGAACGACCGCTCCTTCGTGGTGACGACGGCCTACCTCAAGACCGAGGCGATCCAGACCGCGATCTTCGGCTTCGTCTTCCTCGGCGATCACCTGACCTGGCTGAAGGTGCTGGCGATCGTGATCGCGACCATCGGTGTCGTCATCACGGCGCTGCGGCCGGGCGGCGAGAAGGGCTTTGCGGAATTGAAGCCGACCATCACCGGCCTGGTGGCGGCGGCGGCCTTCGCGCTCTCGGCGGTCGGGTTTCGCGGCGCCATCATCAATGTGCCCGGCGTCTCCTTCGTGACCGCGGCGTCGGTCACGCTGGTGCTCGGCCTGTTCGTGCAGACGCTGATCCTGACGATCTACCTGCTCTGGCGCGCGCCGGACGTGCTGCGGGGAATCCTCAATTTATGGCGGCCCTCGATGCTGGCGGGCTTCACGGGCGCCTTCGCCTCGCAATTCTGGTTCCTGGCGTTCGCGCTGACGGCCGCCGCCAATGTCCGCACGCTTGCTCTGATCGAGGTGCTGTTCGCGCAAGCCGTGGCGTATTATTCGTTCAAGCAGCCGATCGCGCCGCGCGAGCTTGCGGGCATCGCGCTGATCGTGATCGGCGTGGCGGTGCTGGTGGGAGCTTAGTTCCTGTCTTCCGGCAGCGCCGGCAGCGGCGAGACCTCGATGCCCTCGTCGATCAGCGATTTCGCCTCTTCCGGCGAGGCCTCGCCGTAGATCGGGCGGTGCTCCTTGTCGCCGTAATGCATCGCGCGGGCTTCGTTGGCGAAGCGCTCGCCGACATTGTCGGCGTTCTTGACGATGTGATCGCGCAGCTCCTTCAGCTTGGCGCGCAGCTCTTTCTCCTGCGCCATCAGCAGCGAGGTCGGACCTGACGGCGCGGCTTCGGGCGCGGGAGCAGCAATTGCTTCCGGCGGCGGCGTCGCCCGCCCGCGGCCCTTCTTGCCGACGATGCGCGGGGCCATGATCGCCTTCTCGACCTTGGCCGAGCCGCAGATCGGGCAGGTCACGAGCTTGCGCTTGACCTGCTGGTCATAGGCCGCCGAGCTCTGGAACCAGCTCTCGAAGTCATGGTCCCGGTCGCAGCGGAGCGCGTAGCGGATCATGCCGATCCCCGCACGAGGTGCAGATGGTCCGGCCCCGCCTTGGGGTCGGACACGCCGAAACGGCGGCCATGCTGGAGCGAGGGAATCGCGCGGCGCGCGGTCTCGACCTTGGCCGGATCGATCTTGGCCATGATGATGCCGGGCTCGACGTCGCCCTCGGCGAGGATCTCGCCCCAGGGATCGATGATCAGCGAATGGCCGTAGGTCTCGCGCTTGTTCTCGTGCAGCCCGGCCTGGGCGGCCGCGAAGATGAAGCAGCCGGTCTCGATCGCGCGCGCACGCAGCAAGATATGCCAATGCGCTTCGCCGGTCTTGCGGGTGAAAGCCGAGGGCACGGTGATGAAATAGGCGCCACTCTCGGCCAGCGCGCGATAAAGCGCGGGGAAGCGCACGTCGTAGCAGATCGTGAGGCCCACCCGGCCCCAGGGCAGGTCGGAGATCACCGCGGTCTCGCCCGGCTGGTAATTGGCGGATTCGCGGTAGCTCTCCCCGTCCGGCAGCTCGATGTCGAACATGTGGATCTTGTCGTAGCTCGCGAGCACATTGCCCTCGGGCCCGATCAGGAAGGAGCGGTTGACCGCCTTTTCGGCTGAGAAGCGCAGTGCCAGCGAGCCGACATGAAGATGGATCTTCAGCTCCTTGGCGAGCGCCCGGTAGGCCTTCAGCGAGGTGTCGTCTTCCTCGCTCTGCAAATGTTCGAACAGCGCCTTGCGGTTCAGCTGCATCATGTTGCTGACCTCGGGCGTCTGCACGTAATCGGCGCCGTTGGCTGCCGCCTGCCGGATCAGCCTGGTGGCCTGTTCGAGGCTCGGCCCCGGCATCAGGCCGGTGCGCATCTGCACCATCGCGGCGGTGAACGTGCGGTTCTCGCTCATGAGCTGGCCTTCACGCCTTCGAGCATGCCGTCGAGCTTGCCTTCGCGGTCGAGTGCATAGAGGTCGTCGCAGCCGCCGACATGGGTGCCGCCGATCCAGATCTGCGGGAAGGTCGAGCCCTGGCCGGCGCGGTCATACATCTCGGCCCGCCAGGAGGGGTTCTTGGCGACGTCGAATTCGGTGAAGGCCGCCTTCTTGCGGGTCAGCAGCGACTTGGCGGCGGAACAATAGCCGCAGCCCGGCCTGGTGTAGATCTCGACAGCAGCGTTCATCTCGTCTGGCGCTCTCATGTCATGAATTCATTGAATTATATGGGACTTTACCTGACCTCCACAACCCGGGCGAAGACCAGCACGTCGACCTGGGCGGCCTTGGCTCGCAGCAGGGCCCGCGCGCAGGCATCCAGCGTTGCGCCCGATGTCAGGACATCGTCGATCAGGACAATGCGGCGGCCCTGGACCTCAGCCTGACGGTCGGAAGATACCTGGAATGCGCCCTGCACATTGGTGGCGCGCTGGGCCCGCGACAGGCCGATCTGCTGCTCGGTCGCGCGCACCCGGCGCAGCACCTCGCCCTGCACCTTCACCCCGCTCTGCCGCGCGATGATGCGCGCCAGCGCCCCGGACTGGTTGTAGCGGCGGCGCCAGGCCCGCCGCCAGTGCAGGGGCACCGGCACCAGCATGTCGGCGCCGGCCAGCAGCTCGCCACCCGCCCGCGCCATCCAGCGCCCCATGGCGGGCGCCAGATCGGTGCGGTCCTGGTATTTCAGCGCATGTACCAGCGTGCGCGCGACGTCGTCATAGCGCACCGCTGCGCGGGCGCGCTGGTAGGCCGGCGGGCTCGCGATCGCCTCCATCGACAGCATGTCGGGGCCGGGATCATAGACGAAGGGAATGCCGAGCCGCGGGCAATAGGGCCGCTCGATGAACGACAGCCGCGCCCAGCACGAGGCGCAGACGCCCTCGCCGTCGACCGGCTCGCGGCAGGACACGCATAGCGTCGGCAGCGCGATGTCGAGCGCGAGCCGAGCTGCCCGCGACAGCACGTGACGGCCGGCCGCCCACGCGGCACGAACGGGCGCGGCGATGGAGCGGGTCGGGGCGGCGTCGGCTTCCATGCCGGGAGGCTAGCGTTGCCCCCCGGATTGCTCAAGTCATGGTCTCGTGCCCCGGACGCAGCGCAGCGCCTCCGGCGATGCGCTGCAGAGCCGGGGCCCAGAGAGCCGCGCGCACAGATCCATGGGTCCCGGCTCTGCGCAGCAGCGTTGCACGCTGCAGCGCGTCCGGGACACGAGAGAGGAGATTGCAATGTCCAGCATGATCGGCGTAACCAGCGGCATGGCGCCGACCCCGCAAATCCCGCCCGCATTGTTCGATCGCGCCCTGCTGCATGCGCGGCAGCGGCGTGCGCAGGCGCAGGGGCCCGTGAGCTTCCTGCTCGATCGCGTAGCGGAGGACATGTCGGACCGGCTGGCTGCGGTGATGCGGGAATTTCACGCGCCGGCCGATCTCTGGACGCCCGGTGAGGGGCTTGCGGATTTGCACGCGCGCCTGCCCTCGCTCCGGCACATCGCGCTCGACGCAGCCGGCGCGGAGAAGCTGCCGATCTCTCCGGAAAGCCTCGATCTCGTCGTCTCGGCGCTGGCGCTGCAATTCGTCAACGACCTGCCGGGCGTGCTCGCGCAGGTCCGCCGCGCGCTGAAGCCGGACGGGCTGCTGCTCGCCGCCATGATCGGCGGCGACAGCCTCACCGAGTTGCGGCAGGCGTTTGCCGCCGCCGAGGCCGAATGCGAGGGCGGCGTGTCGCCGCGCGTGGCGCCGTTCGCCGATCTGCGCGATATCGGCGCGCTGTTGCAGCGGGCGGGCTTTGCGCTGCCGGTCACCGACGTCGATCGCGTCGTGGTGCGTTACGCCAATGCGTTCGCCCTGATGCAGGATCTCCGCCGCATGGGCGCGGCCAACGTGCTCATAGAGCGGCGGCGCTCGCCGTCGCGGCGCGCGACGTTGCTGCGGATGGCCGAAATCTATGCCGAGCGCTTTGCCGATGCCGACGGCCGCATCCGGGCGACGTTCGACATCATCTGGCTCTCCGGCTGGGCCCCGCATGCGAGCCAGCAGCAGCCGCTGAAGCCGGGATCGGCGAAGGCGAGCCTGGCGGACGCGGTGAAGAAGGCGGGGAAAGAGTGACGTGTCCCGGACGCTGCAGCGTTCTTACGCTGCTGCGCAGAGCCGGGATCCAGTCTGCGGCTTCTGGGCCCCGGCTCTGCAGCGCTTCGCGCTGCGTCCGGGGCGCGCCGTCACATCAATAAATCGATCAAATGCGGGATCAGCGGAATGTCCGCCGGCGGCATCGGGTAATCGCGCAGCTTGTTGGCGCGGACCCAGGCCAGGGCCTGGCCCTCGCGGGCCGTCACGATCCCTTCCCAGCGCCGGCAGATGTAGAGCGGCATCAGCAGGTGGAAGCTCTCATAGGCGTAGCTCGCGAAGGTCAGCGGCGCGAGGCACGGCTCGGCGACAATGATGCCGAGCTCCTCGGAGAGCTCGCGGATCAGGCTCTGCTCCGGCCGCTCGCCCGGCTCACACTTGCCGCCGGGAAATTCCCAGAGGCCGGCCAGCGCCTTGCCCGCGGGGCGCTGCGCGATCAGGACGCGCTTGTCGGCATCCACGAGGGCGCAGGCCACCACCAAGGTCAGTTCGAGATCGGCCATGCCTGGATTGTCGCTCGCTGAGGTCGTTCGCAAGGATTCGTTAATCCCTTTGAGGGGACTGACTCCCATAAGTCATATTTAATCAACGGTTCCTAGAGTGGGAACATATTTAAACCAATCCGGGCCCATTTTATGCGCGCTGTGCTTCGCACCACCCTCCGCCGATTCCAACGCGATCGGCGCGGCAACATCGCGGTGATCTTCGCACTCGCCTGCGTCCCCCTGATCACGGCGGTTGGCTGTGCGGTCGATTATTCCCGCGCCACGCAGATGCAGGCCAAGCTTCAGGCCGCTGCCGACGCCGCCAGCGTCGGCGCGGTCGCCAAGGCATCGCCGGCCTTCAAGGCGGCGGGCACGATGAACTCGGACGGTGCGATCCCGGCGGGCGTCACCGACGCGAGGAACATCTTCAATGCCAACGTCGCCAATCTGACCGGCTATACGCTCGACAGCGTCACGCCGAAAGTGGTCAAGAACGGCTCGACGGTCACCTCGTCCGTCACGTTCAAAGGCACCATCAACACCATGTTCCTCGGCGTGATCGGCAAGTCCGCGTTGAGCGTCACCGGTTCGTCGACCGCGACGGCGAGCATGCCGCTCTATGTCGATTTCTACCTCTTGCTCGACAATTCGCCGTCGATGGGCGTGGCGGCGACGCCGGCCGACGTGACCAAGCTGGTCAACGCGACCACCGGCAACAGCTTCAAGCCCGATGACCAGTGTGCCTTCGCCTGCCACGACTACAATGATTCCAACAATTACTACAATCTGGCCAAGAGCATTGGCGTCACCACGCGAATCGACGTGCTGCGCAGCGCGACGCAATCGCTAATGGACACGGCTGCCGCGAGCCAGACCTATCCGAACCAGTTCCGCATGGCGATCTACGATTTCGGCGCGGCGTCCAAGACGATCGGCTTGCGTGCGCTCTTCCCGTTATCTTCGAATCTGTCGAGCGCGAAGACGGCGGCCGGCAACATCGACCTGATGGGCGTCTACGGTAACAACGACACCTATACCAAGGACCAGGACACACCGTTCAGCACCATCCTGCCGGCGATCGACAAGGAAATTCCCAATCCCGGAAGCGGCAAATCCAACGCGCCCCTGAAGTATCTTTTTTTCGTCTCCGACGGTGTCGCCGACGAAAGCAATACGGGTTGCCTGAAGCCGCTTTCGGGCTCGTCGCGGTGCCAATCGCCGATCAACGCCTCGCTCTGCAAGACGATGAAGGACCGGGGCGTCAAGGTGGCCGTGCTCTACACGACCTATCTCGCGCTGCCCACCAACAGCTGGTACATGAAATGGATCGATCCGTTCAATGCCGGCCCCTATGGCCCGTCGCCGAACAGCGAGATCGCGCAGAACATGCAGAGCTGCGCTTCGCCAGGGCTGTTTTTCGAGGTGAGCCCGACCCAGGGCATCTCGGACGCGATGAACGCGCTGTTCAAGAAAGCGGTCGCGGATGCCCGGATCTCGGGGTGATGCGGTTTTGCGGGTCAGCCGCGGAGCCTACGACCTGTAGTCCCCGTTGATCGCCACATATTCCTTGGTGAGGTCGCAAGTCAGCACGCGGTCGCGGCCCTTGCCGAGGCCGAGCGAAACCAGAATTTCGATCTCCGGCGCCTTCATCGCCTCCGACACTTGCGCCTCGTCATAAGAGGGATCGCGCGCGCCGCTCTTGGCGACGCGGATGCCGTTGAACGAGATCGAGAGCTTGTCGCGATCGGCCGGCTCGCCGGCCTTGCCCACCGCCATCACCACGCGGCCCCAATTGGCGTCCTCGCCGGCGATCGCGGTCTTCACCAGCGGCGAGTTGGCGATCGACATCGCGATCCTGCGCGCCGAGGCCTTGGTCTTGGCGCCCTCGACAATGATCTCGACCAGCTTGCGCGCGCCCTCGCCGTCGCGGGCGACCTGCTCGGCGAGGTTGGCGAGCACCTGGTTGAAGGCCTTGACGAAGGCTTTCAGGCGCGGATCGCTGGCGCGGCTGATCTTTGGTGCGCCGTGCGCGGCGGCAGCGCCGGTGGCGAAGGCCAGCAGCGTGTCCGAGGTCGAAGTGTCGCCGTCGATCGTCACCGCGTTGAAGGTGTCCTCGACACCGGCCTTGAGCAGCGCCTGCAACGCCGCCGGCGCGATCGGCGCGTCGGTGAAGATGAAGGACAGCATCGTCGCCATGTCGGGAGCGATCATGCCGGCGCCCTTGGCCATGCCGTTGATGGTGACCTTGGCCTTGCCGAGCTTGACGGTCGCGGTCGCGACTTTCGGGAAGGTGTCGGTGGTCATGATCGCCTTGGCCGCGGCGAGATAGTCGCCGGGCTCCGCGGTCTCGGCCAGCCGGCCGAGCACGCCGTCGAACTTGGTCGCATCCAGCGGCTCGCCGATCACGCCGGTCGAGGCCAGGAAGATCTCGCCCTCGCTGCACCCGACCGCCTTGGCGGCGATCTTCGCGGTCAGCGCGGTGGAGGCGCGGCCGGTCTTGCCGGTGAAGGCGTTGGCATTGCCGGAATTGACGACGAGGGCGCGCGCCAATCCTTTTTTAGAAGATCCGCCACCCTTCAGCTTGGCGCGGCACCATTCCACCGGCGCGGAGGGGCATTTCGATTTGGTGAAGACGCCGGCGACCGCGGTGCCCTTGTCCATCACCGCCAGCAGCACGTCGGTGCGGTTCTTGTAACGGATGCCGGCCTCGGCGGTCGCCAGGCGGACGCCCGCGATCACGGGCATATCGGGGACGGTCTTCGGGGCGAGCGGGGAAACGGAGGAGGACATCGCGGAGCGCCTTGGTGGGGTCTGGACATGCAGATGGCCGGGGGATCCCCGGCCATTGCGACGTTAGATACTATCGGCGTCCGCGAAGTGACAGCGAATTCTTACTTCTTCGCTGGCGGCGCCATCTTGCTGTCGGACGGCTTGGCCGGGTCGGCCGGTTTGGCATCGGACTTGGCGCCTGCCGCCGGCTGGTCCAGCCGCTCGACCTTGGCTTCGGTGCGCAGCTTGGCGACATACTCGGCCTGGGCCTTGCGGGTCACATATTGCTCGATCTGCGCCTTGACCTGCTCGAAGTCCGGCGCCTTGCGGTTGCGCTTTTCCTCGACCTTGATGATGTGCCAGCCGAACTGCGACTTCACGGGGTCGGAGACCTTGCCCGGCTCCAGCGCGAAGGCGACGGTGGAGAATTCCGGCACCATCTGCTCCTTGGTGAAGAAGCCGAGGTCGCCGCCATCGGCCGAGCCCGGATCCTTGGACTTCTTCTTGGCCAGCTCGGCGAAATCGGCGCCCTTGTCGAGCTCGGCCTTGACCGCCTTGGCCTCGTCCTCGGTCTCGACCAGGATGTGGCGGGCGCGCACCTCCTGCTCGCCGGTGATCTGCTTGGAGGCCTCCTCGTAGACCTTCTTCATGGCGTCGGGGGTGGTGGCGGCCTTGCCCTCATTGGCGAGCAGGCTGTCCATCAAGAGCCGGTTACGGGCGAATGCCAGGCGCTTCTTGAACTCCTCGCTGTCGGCGACCTTCTTGTCCTCGGCAGCCTTGCTGACGATCTTCATGTCGATCAGGAACGACAGGACGTTCTCGTCCTTCGTCGCGGGGTCCATCTGGGCGAGGCTCGGCCCTAGCTCCTCCTCGGCCATGGCGACGTCGCTCTTCCTGATTTCCGCGCCATTGACCTTCGCCAGCACCGGATCGTCGGCGGCCCGGAGCGGGCCCGCAAACGCCAGCGACAGCGCCAGGGCAAGGCTGCCAGCCAGGGCGGTCGCAAGGCGGAAACGCTGGCCGGTGGTTACCGGGAACGAGCTGGTCATGGAAAATCCTTATGTTGAAGCAGGGGGCTGCTCGAAGCGGGGCGGACACTCGCCCAATTCAGGGGGGCTTGGCAACGCGAAAAGTCTGTCAAAATGATGAATTAGCCGCAATGCGCCCGCCGTTGACAAGGCCCCGACCGGGCCATATCTCTGCCCGGTCGCGACCATGGCGATGGCGTTTATTTTGCTGCGTTTTTGGCCGTTGAACCCAGGCTTGCCCAATTCCCACCCATATGGCGGACGACCCCGCAGTCCGGGCCGACGGTGCCATCAGGCGTCACGGTGAGTTGATAGGCAGGCGGGTGACAACTTTCTCGGGCCCAACGCGGTTAAATCGCGAACACAGGAACTAGGCATGATCGGCGCGCTCGCCCGCAAGTTTTTCGGCTCCGCCAACGACCGGCGGGTGAAGGGATATCAGTCCCGCGTCAACGCGATCAACGCGCTGGAACCCGAGGTTTCCAAACTTTCCGACGAGGCGCTCAAGGCCCGCACCGCCGAGTTCAAGAAGCAGCTTGCCGAGGGCAAGACGCTGGACGATCTCCTGGTGCCCGCCTTCGCCACCGTGCGCGAGGCCGCCAAGCGTACCCTCGGCCAGCGCCATTTCGACGTCCAGCTGATCGGCGGCATGGTGCTGCACGAGGGCGACATCGCCGAGATGAAGACCGGCGAAGGCAAGACGCTGGTGGCCACCCTTGCGGTCTACCTCAACGCGCTCGCCGGCAAGGGCGTCCACGTCGTCACCGTCAACGACTATCTCGCCCGCCGCGACTCCGGCTGGATGGGCCAGATCTACGGCTTCCTCGGCATGACCACCGGCGTGATCGTGCACGGCCTCGACGATGCCGAGCGCAAGGCGGCCTATGCCTGCGACATCACCTACGGCACCAACAACGAATACGGCTTCGACTATCTTCGCGACAACATGAAGTACCGGCTCGAGGACATGGTCCAGCGCCCGCACTTCTTCGCCATCGTCGACGAGGTCGACTCCATCCTGATCGACGAGGCGCGCACGCCGCTGATCATCTCCGGCCCGCTCGACGACCGCTCGGATTTCTACAACACCATCGATTCGTTCCTGCCCAAGCTCGACAAGTCCGATTACGACGTCGACGAGAAGCAGCGCACGGTGACGCTGACCGAAGGCGGCATGGAGAAGATCGAGACGCTGCTGCGCGATGCCGGCCAGCTCAAGGGCGAGTCGCTCTACGACGTCGAGAACGTCTCCGTCGTGCACCACATCAACCAGGCGCTGCGTGCCCACACGCTGTTCACCCGCGACAAGGACTACATCGTCCGCGACGACGAGGTCGTCATCATCGACGAGTTCACCGGACGCATGATGCCGGGCCGCCGCTATTCGGAAGGCCTGCACCAGGCGCTGGAGGCCAAGGAGCACGTCCAGGTCCAGCCCGAGAACCAGACGCTGGCCTCGATCACCTTCCAGAACTATTTCCGCATGTACGAGAAGCTGGCCGGCATGACCGGCACGGCCGCGACCGAAGCGGACGAGCTGTTCGACATCTACAAGCTCGAGGTCGTGGAGATCCCGACCAATCTGTCGGTTGCCCGTCTCGACGAGGACGACGAGGTCTACCGCACCCAGCAGGAAAAATACCAGGCGATCCTCGCCGAGATCGAGCGCGCCAATTCGCGGCTGCAGCCGGTGCTGGTCGGCACGGCCTCGATCGAGAAGTCGGAAGTGCTCGCCGAGTTCCTCAGGAAGAACGGCTACAAGCAGATCGACTTCGGCAAGGAGCACGCCCTCGACAAGCTCTATGCGGCGGCCCGCGCCGGCAAGCCGGCGAAGCTGTTCGCGGTGCTGAACGCGCGCTTCCACGAGCAGGAAGCCTATATCGTCGCCGAAGCCGGCGTGCCCGGCGCGATCACGATCGCCACCAACATGGCCGGCCGCGGTACCGACATCAAGCTCGGCGGCTCCCTGGAGATGCGCATCCAGCAGGAGACCGCCGGGATCACCGACGAAGCCGAGAAGGCCAGCAAGATCGAGCAGATCAAGGCCGACATCGAGACCTTCCGCAATATCGTGCTGAAGGCCGAGGAGACCGTCGAGATCGAGCCGGCGAAGGGATCCAAGCCGGCCAAGACCGTGAAGAAGCCGGGCGGGCTCTACATCATCGGCTCCGAGCGTCACGAATCCCGCCGCATCGACAACCAGCTGCGCGGCCGCTCCGGCCGTCAGGGCGACCCCGGCCGCTCCAAGTTCTTCCTGTCGCTGGAAGACGACCTGATGCGCATCTTCGGCTCGGACCGTCTCGACAGCATGCTGCAGCGTCTCGGCCTGCAAGAGGGCGAGGCCATCATCCATCCCTGGATCAACAAGGCGCTCGAGAAGGCGCAGCAGAAGGTCGAGGCGCGCAACTTCGACATCCGCAAGAACCTGCTCAAGTTCGACAACGTCCAGAACGACCAGCGCAAGGTGATCTTCGACCAGCGCGTCGAGCTGATGAAGGACGAGAGCGTCGCCGAAACCGTCGCCGACATGCGCCACGCCTTCATCGACGATCTCGTCGCCAAGCACGTGCCCGAGCATGCCTATGCCGAGCAGTGGGACGTCGCGGGCCTGAAGGACGAGTTGAAGCGCGTGCTCGATCTCGACCTGCCGGTCGACGAATGGGCCAAGGAAGAGGGCATCGCCGACGAGGAGCTGCTCTCCCGCATCGAGACCAGGGCCGACGAGCACATGGCGGCCAAGGTCGCGCAATGGGGCCCCGACGTGATGCGTTACGTCGAGAAGACCATTTTGCTCCAGACCCTCGACCATCTCTGGCGCGAGCATCTGATCATGCTCGACCATCTGCGCCAGGTCATCGGCCTGCGCGGTTACGGCCAGCGCGATCCCTTGCAGGAGTACAAGACCGAGGCCTTCAATCTCTTCCAGGAGATGAGCGCTCACTTGCGCGAGGCGGTCACGGCGCAGTTGATGCGGGTCGAGATCGTCCCGCCGGAGCAGGAAGCCCCCGTCCTGCCGCCGATGGAGGCGCACAAGTTCGATCCCAACACCGGTGAGGACGAGATGGCGCTCGCGAGCGTCACGCTCGGAGCGCAGGCCTCCGACGCCGCGCTGCGCGATCCCAAGAACCCCGCCAGCTGGGGCAAGGTCGGCCGCAACGAGGATTGCCCGTGCGGCTCGGGGAAGAAGTACAAGCACTGCCACGGACGGTATGCGTAGCCGGGGACAGTCGGCCGGCTCGCCTTGGCGTTTCAATCGTGGCCCGGTCGGTGCTCTGGGCACGGCCGGAACTCCGATTAACATTTGTTGTTATGATGTCATCACCTTGTGGGTGTGCGCTCGCCCTCAAGGCGGGACAATGTTGTCCGCCGGTGCCTGACCGTGTGACGATCGGAATGCAAGTCGGGACGGCTTAACGTGGGGAGGCGGCCGCATGACGAGCTGTATTGCTCGACGATGGCTGCGCCGGAGCCGGGGTTAAGGCCGTTCATGAGTTCCTTAGACGATTTTCCGCTATCCCGAAATGAGATGATCGAGGCGCTTGACCTCGAAGGTCTTGCCGATGAAGCGAGCTTCGGTGAATTGACCCGCTTCACTGCGGCGCTGTGCGAGGCGCCGATCTGTCTGATCAGCGTGGTCGGGGACACGATGCAGCGCTTCGTGGTCAAGCACGGCCTTCACGTATCCGAGACGCCGCGGGAATCTTCTTTCTGCGCGCACGCCATGCTGGGGTCGGATCTGATGGTCGTGCCCGATGCTGCCGTGGACCCAAGGTTCGCGGACAATCCCTTGGTCACGGGCGATCCTTTCATCCGCTTTTACGCCGGTGCGCCGCTGCTGACGGATGACGGCTTTCCGCTCGGCTCGCTCTGCGTCATCGATCGCGCGCCAAGGCTTGGTCTGACTCCGTTGCAGGAGCAGGGCCTGCGTGTCATGGCCGGCCAGGTTGTGGGTGCGATGGGTCATCGCAAGACCACGAAGAGGCAGCAGGCCAGCGAGGCGGTTGCGAAGCAGGCGCTTTCTGAAACCGAGCGGAAGTTTCGTGTACTGGCCGACACCATGCCCCAGATGGTGTGGTCGACGCTGCCGGACGGGCATCACGATTACTACAATGCCCGATGGTATGAGTTTACGGGCGTGCCGGAGGGCTCGACCGACGGCGAGGGCTGGAACGGCATGTTTCATCCCGAGGACCAAGACAGAGCTTGGGAGCGGTGGCGGCATGCTTTGCAGACCGGCGAACCCTACGAAATCGAATACCGTTTGAGGAATGCCGAGGGCAATTATCGCTGGACCCTCGGACGCGCATTGCCGATGCGGGATGCCGACGGCAACATCACCCGTTGGTTCGGAACCTGCACCGACATCCACGAGCAGAAGCTGCTGATGGATCAGCGCGAGATGATCAGCCAGGAGCTGAGCCATCGCATCAAGAACATCTTCTCGGTGATCAATGGTTTGATCGGCCTGTCGACCCGTACGCATCCGGAGCTCAAGGGACTTGCGGACGAATTGCGGTCACGCATCATGTCGCTTGCGAAGGCGCATGATTTCGTGCGTCCGCACAGCGCCCGCTCGCGGCCTACTTCGACCCAGGCAACGCTGAAGGGTCTTCTGGAGCAACTCTTGTCGGCCTATCAGTCGGAGGCCAAGCGGGTGCTCATCACGGGCGATGATGTCACGATCGACGATCGCTCCGCCACCCCGCTCGCTCTGTCCTTCCACGAACTTGCAACCAACGCCGCCAAGTACGGCGCATTCTCGACGCTAGCAGGGCGCGTCTCCGTTGACGTCAGCGAAGCCGATGATGATGTCGTCGTTGCGTGGACGGAAATTGGCGGTCCGCAAATCAGGTCGGCGCCGGCGGCTGAAGGCTTCGGCTCCAGGCTGATCGCCTTGAGTATGTCCAGTCAGCTCGGTGGGAAAATCGCCTACGATTGGAGACCGGAAGGGCTCCGGGCCGTGGCTATGATTCCGAAGACGTCGATGAGCCGCCCGCAGCCGCAAAGAACGTGACGTCCGGAGAGCGCAGCGCTTCCGGCACGCCCGCTGCGTGCTGGACCGCCGTCAGGATCGCCTCATCACTAAAGGGCTTGCGGATGAAGCCGATTGCAGTGCCCGCCCTCGGCTCGATCTGCGCAGGATTTGCCGTGACGTACACGATCTTGGTGCCATAGTTCCGCGCAAGGTCCAGCGCGATCTGCGGTCCAGTCGAGCCGTCCCGTAGGTTGACATCTACCAGCGCAATTTGCGCCTGCGGACCTGCCTCCAAGGCCTCCTTGCGGTCCGTCGCGATCCCCGCGACGCGATAGCCTGCGTCTTCCAGAATGCGAGCGATGTCGCTGGCGACGAAAATCTCGTCTTCGACAATCAACACGGAAGGGGGCATCTGCTACGTCGTGCTGGGTTGAACAATCAGGAGCGGCTCGGCGGACGCGCTCTCCACGGCCGTATGAGCCGAGAACAACGTCAAGTTCCGCTTTTTGTTCCCGAGTCTCGGCGCTGTCAAGTTCCGCAACACACGCGCAGCTCTCTCTCCGAAGATTCAATTCGAGCTGTCGATCAAACTCTCCCGCAACCGCTTGAGCTCGCTGGTCGACTTGTCGCCGTAGCTCTCCAGGATGTGCTCCTCCTAGTCCACCGCGAGCGAGGTGAGCTTCTTGCACAGCGCCTCGCTGACACGCTGCCGAGGAATGCCGAACCGACATTCCAACGACAAGACACTTCGGTGCGACATGAACGCTCGGCACGGCCATCGTCGAATGCGCGGTTGAGCAAGGCGTGAAGCCCAGCATCGCGCGCAGCTGAAGGGCGTTCGGGCAAAGCGCGGGATCGTGTCTCGGAGAACCTGCCGGGCAAACCACCCCATCTTTGCCGTTGCTCTTTGTGAACTGGATCACCGCAGCAAAGCTCGATCCGTGTTCTGATCGAGACGCATCACGCGGCCCGACAAAATGGAGCCTGGACAATGTCTAAACGTGCGCTGCCAACTGCCTTTTGTTTTCTTGCATTCAGCTTTTACGCCTGCGGTTCGGCCCCTGCGAGCCAGGTCGCCGGATGGTGGGGCGGAACATGGTCTTGCAACATCGACGGCCGGCCGGCCCGGATGAAATGGGCCGCCGTTGACGACACTCAGACAAGCTGCGACGGCGACACTTGCACCAGCAGCTCGGGAGCACGCTGGGCAGGTAGCTTCTCAGACAATGGCTCGCGATGGGTGAAGTTGACAAATCCACGCAGCGGAACGAAGGGCGGCCTGTATTTCAACCATGCCGATGGCAATAAATGGTATTTAGCCAAACCGGTCAGCAACAAGGCCGCTGGCTGGACGACATGGAACGGCCAACGCTATCGCCTCTCGTGCTGGCGATGATGCAAATGCGGCGCCTGCTCATCTCAGCCTGGCCTCGAGGGCGAGCCTAATTGGAGCTGTCGATCAGGCTCTCGAGCAGCCGCTTCAACTCGCTGGTCGACTTGTCGCCGTAGCTCTCCAGGATGTGCTCCTCCTGGTCCACCGCGAGCGAGTTGAGCTTCTTGCACAGCACCTTGCCGCGGTCGGAGATGAACATCAGGACCTTGCGGCGGTCGTTCGGATCCTGCACGCGATAGACCAGCGTGTCCGAGACCATGCGGTCGATCATCTTGGTCAGCGTCGGATGGTTGAGCAGCACGGCCTCTGCGAGCTCGCCCATCGAATGGCCGTTGCCGTCCGACAGCACCTTCAAAATGCGCCATTGCTCGACGGGAACCCCCTCCTTGCTCAACCGCAGTTCGAGCTGCCGGTTGATTTCCCGGTTGGCTTGCGCGAGCAGATAGGCGAGGTGTTCGGTGATCGGGGAGTTCTGTTTCGGCGGTTTTGCCACGGCTGAGACTTCGCCTTGACCCAAATGAGTGAATGTCTTGCAATCGATGCTGCATCTATATGCACTTCAATTCTTGAATATTCAATATTTTCAAAATAGGATCATTGCCCAACAAAGGGGCGGAAGCCGCGGCCGCTCGAAGAATGTGCTTTCAGGTCTGGTCTCAGACAGGAGTTGGCGTGCGCGCGACGGTGAACTTCCCGGCTCACGGCGGCTCGGCGTTGCCGCCGTTCTTGCTGTTCAGGAATTTGTCGTCTTCGGCGGCGGATTTCGACCTGTCGCCATATGACGCCCACGTCATGAGGCGCCGCGGCGCGCGCAACAAGCTGCGCATCGGCAATTTCCTCACCTTCACCGGCTCGCCCGGGATCTGGGGGCCGACCTCCACCAACAGCGCGATGCTGGCGGTCGCCGAGATCAACAAGCGCGGCGGCATTCTGGGCCGCGAGCTCGAGCTGTCGATCTACGATTCCGGCGGTCCGATCGAGGAGGTGGTGCGCCGCGCCGAGCAGGCGATCGCCTTCGACGAGGTCGACCTGATCATGGGCTCGCACATCAGTGCCGTTCGCGTCGCGCTCCGCAAAGTCACCGGCAACCGCATCCCTTACATCTACACCCCGGTCTACGAAGGCGGCGAGCGCACGCCGGGCGTGATGGCGATCGGGGAGACGCCGCGCTGGCAGAGCCGGCCCTCGATCCACTGGCTCGCCGACGTCAAGAAGGCGGCACGCTGGTACCTGATCGGCAGCGACTACGTCTGGCCCTGGCAATCGCATCGCGCGGTGAAGCGCTACATCAAGGAGGCGGGCGGCCAAGTGGTCGGCGAGGAGTTCGTGCCGGTCGGCGAGGACAATCACGAGCCGCATCTGGCGCGCATCCGTGCGGCAAGGCCCGACGTGGTGCTGATCTCGCTGATCGGCACCGACAGCATCACCTTCAATCGCGCTTTCGCGGAGGCGGGCCTCGCGACGTCGACGCTGCGGCTCGCGGGCGCGATGGACGAGACCGTGCTGCTCGGCATCGGCGCCGACAACACCGAGAATCTGTTCTGTGCGTCCGGCTATTTCAACTGCATGGCTTCGCACGCCAACGACGAGTTCCTCAGCGGTTACCAGGCCATGTTCGGGGCCAACGCGCCGCCGGTCGGCTCCGTCGGCCAGTCGAACTATGAGGGGCTGCGCTTCCTGGAATCGGTGGCCCATCGCGCAGGCTCGCTGGCCTTTCGTCCGCTGCTCAAGGCCGCGCGCAACACCGTCTATACGGCCGGCCGCGGTCCGGTGACGCTGCGCGACGGCCGCGCCGAGATGCCGATGTATCTCGCCGAGGCCGACGGCCTCGACTTCAGGATCCTCAAGACGCTCTGAGCGGCCCCTGCCGACGCGCCGCAGCGGTGTCGCGAAATAATACTTGAAAAGGAAAATATTTCCGTCTCTAGTAACGGAGTGAAGCCGGTTGGCCCGCGCCCTGCAAGGTGCGAGCGAGCGGCTTCCGTCCAGTGCCAGGGATCAAGAAGCCTCAAGGAGAGCGCCGTGACAGTTGCCCTTCCCACGCCAGCCCAGCTCCGCAGTGTCGCCGAGCAGTGCGGCCTTTCGCTCACCGATGACGACGTCGCCTCGTTTCGCGGCCTGATGCAGGGTTCGATCGAAGCCTACAATCTCGTTGCCACGATGCCGGACGAGCTGCCGGAAGTGAAATATCCGCGCACGCCGGGCTATCGCCCCTCGGCCGAGGAGAACCCGCGCAATGCCTGGTACCGCAAGTCGACCGTGAAAGGCGCCGCCAGCGGCAAGCTCAAGGGCAAGACCGTGGCACTGAAGGACAACATCATGCTGGCCGGCGTGCCCATGACCAACGGCTCCTCGACGCTGGAAGGTTTCGTGCCCGATTTCGACGCCACCATCGTCACGCGCATGCTGGATGCCGGCGCGGAGATCAAGGGCAAGGTGCATTGCGAGCATTTCTGCCTGTCCGGCGGCAGCCACACCAACTCCTACGGAGCGGTGCACAATCCGCACAAGATGGGTTACTCCGCCGGCGGCTCGTCGTCGGGCTCAGGTGTCGTGGTCGCGCTCGGCGAGGTCGACATGGCGATCGGCGGCGACCAGGGCGGCTCGATCCGCATGCCGTCCTCGTTCTGCGGCACCTACGGCATGAAGCCGACCTGGGGCCTCGTGCCCTACACCGGCATCATGCCGATCGAGATCTATGTCGACCATACCGGCCCGATGACGGCGACCGTCGCCGACAATGCGCTACTGCTCGAGGTGCTCGCCGGCGACGACGGCTACGATCCGCGCATCAAGGCGCCGAAGGTCGAGGAATACACCAAGGCGCTCGGCCAGGGCGTCAAGGGCATGAAGATCGGCATCGTCAAGGAAGGCTTCGAGCAGCCGGTCGCCGAGGCTGCTGTCAATGAAAGCGTGCGCGAGGCCGCCAAGCGCTTCAAGGATCTCGGCGCCACCGTCGAGACGGTCTCGATCCCGATGCACCTGTTGGGCGGCGCGATCTGGACCCCGATCGGCACCGAAGGCCTGACCCAGACCATGATGTTCGGCGACGGCTACGGCCTGTCCCGCGGCGATCTCTATTCGACCTCGCTGATGGATTTCCATCGCGGCTGGCGCCGGCAGGCGGATTCGCTGTCCGAGACCACGAAGCTGTTCATGATGCTCGGCACCTACATCAACAACAATTTCGGTCCGCGCTTCTACGGCAAGGCGCTCAACATCTCGCGCCGGCTGACCGCCGCCTACGACAAGGCGTTCAAGGACTACGACCTGCTGCTGATGCCGACCACGCCGATGAAGGCGACCAAGCTGCCGGAGCCCAACGCCAGCCGCGAGGAATACGTCGCCCGTGCGCTGGAGATGATCTCCAACACCGCGCCATTCGACATCACCCATCATCCCGCGATGTCGCTGCCCTGCGGCATGGTCGACGGCCTGCCGGTCGGCCTGATGCTGGTCGGCCGCATGTTCGAGGAATCCACCATCTATCGCGCCGCCCACGCCTTCGAGCAGATCGGCGACTGGAAGAAGATGTGAGCGGAGCATCGATGCAGGTCGCCGGAAACGCCACGCATGGCTAACGCGTTCGTCGCAGCGTTCGAGATCCTGAGCTTCGGCGCGATCATCGTCCTGATCGTGCTGGGGCTCGGGATCATCGCCAGCATGATGGGCATCTTCAACTTCGCGCAGGGCGAGTTCGTCCTGCTCGGCGCCTACATCACCTATCTCGCCTACGCCAAGGGCATGCCGATCTGGGCCGGCATGGTCGCGGCGCCCTTCGTGGTCGGCGCGCTCGGCTTCGCGCTGGAGGCGCTGATCATCCGCCGCTTCTACGCCGCGCCGATCGTCGCCATGCTCGGCACCTATGCGCTCGGCCTGATCATCCGCGAATCCGTGCGCGGGCTGATCGGCGGCTTCTACCTCACCGTGCCCGAGCCGATCGGCGGCTCGATCGACATCGGCGCCATGCACATCTCGGCCTGGCGCTTCACCATCATCGTCATCACGCTCCTGGTGATGGCGGGCTGCTATCTGCTGCTGTCGCGCACCAGCTTCGGCCTGCGCATGCGCGCGACGCTGGAAAACCCCTCGCTGGCGCGGGCCTCGGGCATCTCCACGCCGCTGATGTACGGCGCCACTTTCGCATTCGGCTCCGCACTTGCGGGGCTCGCCGGCGCGCTGATCGTCCCGGTGTTCAGCCTCTATGCCGATCTCGGCCTGCGCTTCCTGATCCAGGGCTTTGTCGCGGTCATGGTCGGCGGGGTCGGCTCCTTCATCGGGCCGGTCGCGGGCGCCGGCGTCATCGGCACGCTCAGCGCCGCGCTGCCATGGATCATGGCGCCCGTCGTCGCCGACGTGCTCGTCTTCGTGCTCGCCATTGTCTTCATCAAATTCCGCCCGCAGGGCCTCATCGCTGGAAAAGGGGTTTAATCACATGTTCGATCGCACGCAACTCTCACGCCGTCGCTTCCTCTCCAATTTCGCCTTTGCGTCCGGTGCGGTCGCAACCGGGGTCGGCAGCTGGGTGATCCCGGCGCCCTGGGCCAATGCGGCCGAGGCCCCGATCAAGGTTGGCATCGCCACCGACCTCACCGGTCCGATCGCCTATGCCGGCAATGCCGACGCCAACGTCGCCAAGATGGTGATCAAGGAGATCAACGCCGCCGGCGGCCTGCTCGGCCGTCCGCTCGAGCTCTATATCGAGGATACCGCGTCGAACGAGTCGGTTGCGGTGGGTAACGTGCGAAAACTGATCCAGCGCGACAAGGTCGACATGGTGCTCGGCGGCATCACCTCGTCGATGCGCAACGCGATCAAGGATCCGATCGTGGCGCGCGGCAAGACGCTCTACATCTATCCGCAGCTCTACGAGGGCAAGGAGTGCACGCCCTATTTGTTCTGCACCGGGCCGACGCCGGCGCAGCAATGCGACGAGTTCATCCCCTGGCTGATCAAGAACGGCGGCAAGAAGTTCGCGCTGCCGAGCGCCAATTACGTCTGGCCGCACACGCTCAACGTCTACGCCCGCAAGGTGATCGAGGCGAACGGCGGCGAGGTCGTGTTCGAGGAATATTACCCGCTCGACCAGGTCGACTTCTCCGCGACCGTCAACCGCATCATCTCCAACAAGGTCGACGTCGTCTTCAACACCGTCATTCCGCCCGGCGTCGGCCCGTTCTTCAAGCAGCTCTACGAAGCGGGCTTCCTCAAGAACGGCGGGCGTCTCGCCTGCGTCTACTACGACGAGAACACGCTCAACATCAATCAGGCCGCCGAGATCGAGGGCCTCGCCAGCTGTCTCGACTATTTCAAGGTGCTGACCAAGGAGAACCCGTTCGACGCAAAAATCCAGGCGGCGTACGAGAAGGATTTCCCCGGCAACTTCCTGTTCGCGGCCGGCAGCGCCGCGACCGGCACCTATCGCGGCCTCAAGCTGTGGGAAGCCGCGGTCAAGGAAGCCGGCAAGATCGACCGCGAGTCGGTTGCCGCCGCGCTCGATCATGCCAAGATCGCCGAAGGTCCGGGCGGGCCTGCCGAGATGGTGCCCGGCAAACGGCACTGCAAGATGAAGATGTACACCGCGGTCGCCAAGGGCGGGAATTACGAGATCGTCGCCCGCAGTAGCGGCCTCGTCGATCCCAAGGAATGCTGATCTTCACCTCTCCCGCAGGGAGAGGTCGGATCGCATCGCCAGGCGCAATCCGACTTCTGCCCGCTGGGGAGAGGTGAACCAACGCGGACTGACTTCTCAATGCTTAACGTGGAATGCTGAGGCCGATGAGTGTGGTAAGAGAAGCCATCGCCACCGACATGGGCGACGAAGCGGGCGGTGCGATGGCTGAGGGCGCAGCGGCGGGGCAGGCCAGGGACCGCGTCAGGGCGGGACGGAAGATCCTGCCGATCGTCGAGGCCGTCGTGCTGGTCGCGGCGCTGCTCGCGCCGCTGGTGCTGCAGGATTATCTCACCGTGTTCGCGACGCGCGTGATCATCCTGGCACTGTTCGCGCTGTCGTTCGACCTGGTCTGGGGCTATGCCGGCATCATGAGCTTCGGCCAGGCGCTGTTCTTCGGCTCGGCTGGGTATGGCGTCGCACTGCTCGCGCGCGACCTCAACGTCACCAACATCTTCCTGGTGCTGCCGGCGGGCACGCTGATCGGACTTGCCTTCGCGCTGCTGCTCGGCGGCTTCCTGCTGCTGGGACGGCATCCCTCCAGCGTGATCTTCGTCTCGCTCGGCACGCTCACGGGCTCCTACGCCGCAGATCGGCTGGCGCGCGGCTGGTATTATCTCGGCGGCCAGAACGGCATCCCCTCGATCGCGCCGATGTCGCTGGGCAGCTACGATTTCACCGAAGGTCCGGCGTTCTATTATCTCGTGCTCGGCATTCTCGTCGCCGTCTACCTGCTCTGCCGCTTCCTGGTGCGCTCGCAATTCGGCCTCGCGCTGGCGGGCCTGCGCGAGAACGAGCAGCGCATCGCCTTCTTCGGCTACAAGGTGCAGCACCTCAAGGCGATCATCTTCACCATCGGCGGCGCTGTCGCCGGCCTTGCCGGCAGCCTCTATGCCTTCCACGAAGGTTTCGTCTGGCCCAACATGGTCGGCGTCGTGGTCTCGACGCAAGTGGTGCTCTACGTGCTGTTCGGCGGCTCCGGCACGCTGATCGGCGCCGTGATCGGTGCCGTGATCGTCGAGGGCGTCAGCTTCTGGCTCTCGGACAACTACCGCGACATCTGGCCGATCATTCTGGGACTGCTGCTACTGCTCGTGATCCTGTTCCGCCCGCTCGGCCTGATCAGCTTCCTCCTTGGCGAGCGCGAACGGGTCGGCAACTTCGGCGCGAGACCCAAGGAAAACGTCAAGGAGACGCGCGATGCTCCTTGAAGCCGCCGGCATCAAAAAGGTCTTCGGCAAGCTCACCGCGCTCGACGACGCGGCGCTCAGCGTCGGCGAGAACGAATTCCACGGCCTGATCGGACCCAACGGCTCCGGCAAGAGCACGCTGATGAAGTGCATCGCCGGCGCCGAGGTGCCGACGCAGGGCAAGGTCTCCTTCGTCAACACCGACATCACCGCGTATACGCCGACCGAGCGCGCGCGCGCCGGCATGAGCCTCAAATTCCAGATCACATCCGTGCTGCCGTCGCTGACGCTGTACGACAACATCCTGCTTGCGTTGCAGGCGCAGTCCTCGTTGTTCGACCTGGTGTTCTCGCGCACCAGGGGCGCGCTGCACGACCAGGTCATGACCATGCTGACGCAGTTTCGCCTGGCCGATCGCGCCTTCGAGGCCGCAGCCGCGCTGTCGCACGGCCAGCAGCAATGGCTGGAGATCGCGATGGCGCTCGCCGGCAAGCCCAAACTTCTTTTGCTCGACGAGCCCACCGGCGGCATGAGCCTGGAGGAGCGCCGCGTCACCGGCGAGCTGCTGCAGCCGATCAAGCAGCATTGCTCCCTCGTCATCGTCGAGCACGACCTCGATTTCATCCGCGACATCTGCGATCGTCTCACCGTGCTCGACCAGGGCAGGGTGCTGGCCTCGGGCACCGTGTCCGAGATCCAGGCCAACAAAGCCGTCCAGGAGATCTATCTGCGCCGTGCCTGAATTTTTGGACATCAAGCATCTCGACGCCGGCTATGGCCGGAGCCAGGTCCTGTTCGACGTCACGCTCGGCATTCCCTGGCGCGGCGGCGTCGCCGTGCTCGGGCGCAACGGCGCCGGCAAGACCACGCTGATGAAGACCATCGTCGGCGAGCTGCCGGCGTGGAAGGGCGAGGTCGCCTTCGACGGCCGCGACATCAGCCGCAGAGCCACCCAGGAGCGCGTCCGCGCCGGCATCGGCTACGTGCCGCAGGAGCATTCGGTGTTCGCCCGCCTGTCGGTGCGCGACAATCTCGCGGTCGGCTCGCTGGCGAAGAAGGATGCTTCGGCGGTCGATCGCGTGCTGACGATCTTCCCGAAGCTCGGCCAGCGCCTCGACCAGCCCGCCGGCACGCTCTCCGGCGGCGAGCGCAAGATGCTCGCGATCGGCCGCGCCATGCTGGGCGATCCCAAGCTGCTGCTGCTGGACGAGCCGACCGAAGGCGTCTGGATCGGCGTGATCGAGGAGATCACCGAGCGCCTGATCGAGCTCGCCAAGGAGATCGCCGTCATCATCGTCGAGCAGCATCTCGATTTGGCGCTCCGCGTCGCCGATTACGCCTACGTGCTCGACCGCGGCCGCGTCGCGCTGCAAGGCGAGGCGGGGCAGGTGCGGGGCAATCCGGAACTGATGCGGTATCTGGCGCCGTAGGACGTCGCGCGGTGTAAAGTGCGGGTACTCTCACTCCGACCTCAATTGTCATGCCCCGCGCAGGCGGGGCATCCAGTACGCCGCGGCCTCACGGTTTAATCACTGCTGTCTCTGGAATACTGGATCCCCCGCCTGCGCGGGGAATGACACGGAGGCTGCGGCGGCATCACGTCCTTGCTTCAATTGTCAGACAGCTGACGCGACATCGCGATCCCGCGGCGTCATTCGCCCGGGTTTTGCTTTGCTTCTGGCGCCCCAACAAAATCGGAAGGGCGCAGGGAAGGCCGGGTACCGGCTGGCACCCGCGAGCCCCTGTGCAATGATGCGTGGATAGACGCGCTCACAGGGGGAGACACAGGTGCAGCCCGATAGCCGGCCTTCCCTGCGCGCACCCGGTCGCGGGCTTTAACCGCTACAGCTCCGAAATACCTTCCATTAGCCATTATTCAGCTTATGCTTGAACAAGCGGATACCAATTCCGTGGGGTTGAAATGGCTTCGCCAACTCGAATTGGTGCAATTCTGAGCGCTGCTGCTCTTCTCGCATCGACGCATGCGATGGCCCAAGCGCTCCCTCCTGATCTGCCGACGAAAGAGCAACTGGCCAACAACAACAACCTCTTCATCACGCTGGCGAAGAAGGCGCTGAAATGGGAGGAGCCGGCCGAACCCGTCAGGATCGTTGGACCGATCTACTTCGTCGGCACCAAGGGACTGGGGGTTTTCCTCTTTACCACGTCCCAGGGCAGCATCCTGATGAACACCGGCATGCCGTCGTCGGGGCCGATGATCGTAGAGTCGATCCGCAAGCTCGGCTTTAAGCCGGAAGACGTCAAGATCATGATCAACGGCCATGCCCACATCGATCATGCCGGGGCCTTCGCTTTCATGAAGAAGCTGACGGGAGCGCAATTGGCCGTCATGAAAGACGATGTCGCAGCGATGGAGAGCGGCGACCGCGACGACTTCAAGTACGGCAACGATCTGACTTATGAAGGCGTGAAGGTCGACCGCGTCCTGCGCGACGGCGACACCGTCAAGCTGGGCGACGTGCTGCTGACGGCCTACCACACCCCTGGCCACACCCGGGGCGCCACCACCTGGATCGCGAACCTGGTCGTCGACGGCAAGGCCTACGTGGTGGCGTTTCCGGACGGCGCAGGCTTCAACCCCGGCTACCGCGTGGCGAAGAACCCTTCGTACCCCGGCATCACCGAGGACTACCGCAACACGCACCACGCGCTCGAGATGATCAAGCCCGACATCTGGCTGGCGCAGCACAACGAGTATTACGACCTGGAAGGCAAGCAGAAGCGGGCGGAGACCGAGGGCATCAACGCCTGGATCGATCCGGAGGGCTACAGACGCTTCATCGCCGGCAAGAAGCGCGCGTTCGAGGACGAGGTCGACGAGGAGCTCGGCGTCCCCAAGGCGCCGTCAAAGTAGGAGTCGTTGGCGATGAAATCTCCGCTAGGTCCGATATTTGCCCTGGCACTGCTGGCCGCTGCAACCGCGGCAATCGCTCAAGCTGCCAAACCCAACGCGGTCAACGTCCACAACTTCGTTCGGGCGGAGACAGACCTCTATTTCCGGAAGGCCGCAATGGACGACGGCGCCTTCGGCAAGCTCAGGCACCGGCGCGAAATGGCTTCGATCGACAAGCAGGATGTGGTGCGCATGAACCGCGACACGCTGTACTCCTCCGGCGTGTTCGACCTGGATGCCGGACCGCTCACCATCAAGTTGCCGGACGCCGGCAAGCGCTTCATGTCGATGCAGGTGGTTTCGCAGGATCACTACACGACCGAGGTGGCCTACGCGCCCGGCACTTTCAGCTACGACAAGACCAAGGTCGGCACCCGCTACGTCTACGTCATCATCCGCACGCTGGCCAACTCGGATGACCCTCAGGACGTGAAGGCCGCCAATGTTGTGCAGGACGCGATCGAGGTGCGGCAGGCAGGCATGGGCAAGTTCGAGGTGCCGAATTGGGACCGGGCTTCGCTGGCCAAGGCCAGGTCCGCGCTCGAAACCCTGGGCTCGTTGGGCAGCGTCGTCGATCGCTTCGGCAGGAAGGACGAGGTCGACCCGATCGACCATCTCATCGGCACGGCGATCGGCTGGGGCGGCAACCCGCGCTATGCGGCCGATTACCAGAGCTTCTACCCGCCGAAGAACGACGGCAAGACGGTCTATCGCCTCACGCTCAAGGACGTACCGGTCGACGGCTTCTGGTCGATCAGCGTCTACAACGGGAAGGGATTCTTCCAGAAGAACGAACTCGGCGCCTACTCATTCAACAACCTGACGGCCAAGCCGGATGCGAGCGGCGCCTACGTGATCCAGTTCGGCGGCTGCGGGAAGGCGACACCGAACTGTCTGCCGATCGTGGCTGGCTGGAACTTCACGATGCGCCTGTACAGGCCCCGCAAAGAGATCCTGGACGGAAGCTGGAAGCTGCCGGAGGCGCAACCGGCATCCTAGGAACGCGGCCTGCGGGCCGAATACGACATTTGATGCGGTTGCCCGAACAAACTTTACAATTTCCTCAGCGCCCGGCTCGCCGCCGCCAGCGATCTAGGATGAAGATCAAGCCATGTGAAACCGGACGCGGCCTCGGGGCCGCTGACACAGCGGGAGTAAGCCTCCCGCCCGCCTATTTCACCGCCGAGAACCGGCTGTCGAACGAGTTCGATGACACTATCGGCGCGGCGCCCATGATCTGCGTGGCTTCACCGGCACCGTCGCTCACCGACGGCTTCAGCGCCGGCCGCGTCTGGGCGAGGCGCGTGTCGGGCTTGGCCGGCTCGGCGGGCTTGGCGGCGGCAACAGTCGGCTTCGGCGCGTCCTTCGCGGCATCCTTCTTGTCGCTGCCCGGCACGAACCGGCTCACGGCGGCCTTCAGCCGCGACGCCGCGGTCGTGGGTGTCGTCGTCGTGGCGGCCGGGGCGACGGATGCGGTGGCCTGCGGCGGCGGTGTGGTCGCCGTGGTGTCGGATGCGCCGATGCCCATCTTGCGGCCGAGGTTCGAGAAGAAGCCGCCGGATTTCTCTTGAGGCTTTTCAGTCGTCGGGGCGGCCGAGGCGACGCGGGTGCTCGCGGGCACGGCCACCGGCTCTTCCTGCGGCGCCGGCGCCGACGCCACCGCGTCGAGGTTCGGCTTCGGCGGATTGACGTGGCTGGGGATCGTGCCAGGCGCCTTGGCCATCGCCAGCATCTGCAGCGTGGTGCCTTCGGCGCCCTCGGACAGGCCGGTCGAGCCTTCCGGAATCTTGGCGGCGAACACCTTGTTCATGCCGCCGTCGATGCCGGTGTTCATGCGCGCCACCGGCGTGCCCTTGGCGACGAGCTTGGCGTATTCGGCCTCGTCCTTGGCCTGCTTGCCCCGCACCGCGGCGACGATGTCCTCGGGGATGACATAGGCCGGGCATTTGGCCGAGGCGTCGAACACCGGGTCGCGCTTGGCGTCCGCCGGCTTCGCCGCGTCGAAGACGTACTTCTTCTCGCAGAAATCGACCTTCGGCTCCTGCCGCGTCACCTCGAAATGATCATAGCCTTCCTTGATCATCTTCCAGAACGGCATGTTCGGATTGTTGCGGTGCCTGGCCATGTTCACCGGCGTCATCTTGAACGGATAGGCCTGGAGCTGGAACGCCTTCTGGCCGCCGAAGAAGGATTCGCGGCCGAGCGAATAGATCTCCGCGATCTGCTCGTCGGTCATGGCGTAACAGCCGCGCGAGGAGCAGTCGCCGTGCACCATCAGCTGCGAGCCGGTGCGGCCCAGCGCCTTGTCGAACGCGTTCGGATAGCCGGTGTTGAAGGAGAGGTAATACGCCGATTGCGGATTCATCTGGCTCGGATTGATCGAGTAGAATCCTTCCGGCGCCTGGCGATCGCCTTCGCGCACCTTGGGGCCGAGGTCGCCCGACCAGCGGCAGATCGGATAGGTCTTGAGCAGCGCGAACTGGCCGGAGCGGGTCTGCTTCCAGATCTCGAGCTCGGCCTCCTGCTTGAACAGGCGCACCAGGATCGGCGATTGCAGATCCATGTCCTTCTCGGCCATCGCGGCGATCAGCTTCGGCGGCACCGGCTGATTGGCCTTGGCATTGGTCGCGAGCGAGACCTGGTCGGTGTTGCAGCCGGCCAGCAGACCGCCGGCCGTCATCAGCGCAACCGAAGCCAAGAGCGCGCGAGCAAGCGAACGAGAAATCAAGATGGACCCCACACCGTGCCGGGCATTGATGCGCGAACCCCAATTCGTTTGGCGCATGATCCGACCGGCGAACCGGACCCGTCGGTAACGGGCTTTTTCAGCTCACGCCCCAGCGCTTGTGCCCTGAAGCCATTGATTAAAATTCTAACCTCTGGGTCATGTGGTCGCAACCCGAGCGGGGATCACGAGGGCGTTGGCCCAAAGGTGTGGTCAACAGAGACTTAAACTGGGCCGGAACTTGGACCGTGCGGCCAGACCAGCACAGAGATCGCCGATTTGGGCAAAAAAAGGGTTAATGCGGGGTTACCGGCTCGCTCTTCACCTCCCCCGCTTGCGGGGGAGGCCGGGAGGGGGCTCGCGCCGCAATGGGAGTGTCGCGAGAGGAGACAACCCTCTCCCCAACCCTCTCCCGCAAGCGCGGGAGGGAGCGCACCGCCATTACGGCACCAGAATCGAGCCGAATCAGCCCAGTTTCCGGCCGATATCGAGGAATTTCTGCCGCCGCTGCTTGCGGATGGCGTCGCCGTCGAGGCCGCGCAGCTCGTCGAAGGCCTTGGCGATGGCCTCACCCGTGGTGGCGATCATGGCGGCGGGGTCGCGGTGGGCGCCGCCGACCGGCTCCTTCAGGATGTGGTCGATCACCCCGAAGCGGAGCATGTCCTGGGCGGTGATCTTCATGTTGTTGGCGGCTTCCTGCGCCTTGGTGCCGTCGCGCCAGAGGATCGACGACGCCGCTTCCGGCGAGATCACGCTGTAGATCGCGTGCTCCAGCATCAACACCCTGTTGGCGGTGGTGATGGCGATGGCGCCGCCCGACATGCCCTCGCCGGTGATGATGGCGACGTTCGGCACGCTCAGCGCCAGGCACGCGTCGGTCGAGCGGGCGATGGCTTCGGCCTGGCCGCGCTCCTCGGCGCCGATGCCGGGATAGGCGCCGGCGGAATCGGCGAGCGACAGCACCGGCAGGCCGAACCGCTCGGCCATCTCCATCAGCCGCACGCATTTGCGATAGCCCTCGGGCCGCGCCATGCCGAAATTGTGCCGGATCCGGCTCTCGGTGGAATCGCCCTTTTCCTGGCCCATCACGCAGATCGGCTCGCCGCGGAAGCGGCCGAAGCCGGCGACCAGCGCCTCGTCCTCGCCGAACTTGCGGTCGCCGGCGAGCGGGGTGAATTCGGTGATCAGGCCCTTGATGAAGTCGTTGAAATGCGGCCGCTGCGGATGCCGCGCCACCAGCGTCTTCTGCCACGGCGTCAGGTTCTGATAGAGGTCGGCCAGCGCCTGCGCCGCCTTGTCCTCGATCCGCCCGATCTCGTCAGCGATATCCGTGCCGGAGGCCGCCAGCGTCCTGAGCTCGTCGAGCTTGGAATCGAGCTCGGCGACCGGCTTTTCGAAGTCGAGATAGCTGCGCATCTGGTCTTGCATCAACTCAATATAGGGGGACGGGGCTAAGAGGCGAAGCGAGGTCGGGGCCGTGGGAAGAAGTGCAGCGTTGTCAATGGTTTGGCTTGTGCGCTCCTGGCGCGCCGCCAAATCATGCGAGAGGCCACGGCTCTTTCTGCGGAGATGTGGCCGAAGTCAAGGCGGTTTCATGGGTCGTCCCGGTCCGGCTCTCGTGTCCCGGACGCGCTACAGGGCAGTACCTACTTCTCCGCCAGCGGGTGCAGGTCGCGCACCAGGCTCTTCAGCCGCTCCTCGACCACATGGGTGTAGATCTGGGTGGTGGAAATATCGGTGTGGCCGAGCAGGGTCTGCACGATGCGCAAATCCGCACCATTGTGCAGGAGGTGGCTGGCGAAGGCATGGCGCAGCACGTGCGGGGACACCAGCCGAGCCTGCAGGCCCGAGGCGATTGCGAGCTCCTTGAGGTCGCGGGCGAAATGCTGCCGCGTCAGGTGTCCGCTCTCGCCGAAGGAGGGAAACAGCCATTTCGAGGCGGCCACGCTGTTTTTCTTGTCCGCCTTTGCAGCTTCCGTCGCCGCAAGGTAATCCGTCATCGCCTGCCGCGAGGCCTCGTTGAGCGGCACCAGGCGTTCCTTGTTGCCCTTGCCGCGCACCACGATCATGCGGGCATCGCGCTTGGCCGCCGAGCGCGGCAGCGCCACCAGCTCGGAGACGCGCAGGCCCGTGGCGTAGAGCACCTCGAGCAGGCAGTAGAGCCGCAAGGCACGCAGCCGTTTCGCCGGCGAGGCATCCTCCGCCTCGCTCAATTCCTTGGCGCGGCGAAGCATGCGGTCGACATCGGAGATCGACAGCACTTTCGGCAGGCCGCGGCCGCGCTTGGGGCCCGACAGGATCGCGGCGGGATCCTCGGCTCGGATGCGCTCGTTCAGCAGGAAGCGATAGAGATGCCGCAGCGCCGACAGCCGCCGCGCCACGCTGGTGGATTTGAAGCCGCGGCTGTCGAGATCGGCGAGATAATCGCGCAGCGTCTGCGTCTCGGCATCGGCAAAGCTGCGGCCGACGCGGCCGAGAAACTCCGAGAAATCGGTGAGGTCGCGGCGATAGGCGTCGAGCGTATTGGGCCCGGCGCCCTGTTCCGCCGCGAGCATGTCGAGGAACAGGCCGGTGAGCCTGGCGTCTGAGGGCTGGTTGCGCATGCCCGTCAGGCTAGCTCCTATTTCTTGAGAAATTTATCCGGCGGAATCGTCACCGTCATTTCCCGCGACTTGGGCGTGACGAAGTTGGCCAGTGCGAAGACCACGCCATAGACGATGCCGGCGAGCACGGCGACGACCGTCAGGAAGCGGAACAGGCTGGGCATCGGGCAAGGTCTCGGGAGAAGGTCTTGGAAGTAGGTCTTGGGCGGCCAAATTAACCAATGAAATCATCCAACATGTTCGCCGTTTCGTGGCAAGAGTCCTCTGGCGAGGCCCCTTCCGGGGTCGTATAGGTGGCCGAACCGGTGCCGCCTTGGGCGGCAGATCGAGCGGGATCCAATCGAGCAAGACATGTCCGACGCCGCGTTGCCGATACCAGCTTCGCCCGAAGCCGACATCCTGTCGGCGCTGGGATCGCGCTCGATCGTGCTCGTCGGTATGATGGGAGTGGGCAAATCCACCATCGGCCGTCGCATGGCGCTCAGGCTCAAGCTGCCCTTCGTCGATGCCGACACCGAGATCGAGACGTCGGCCCAGATGACCATCCCGGAGATCTTCGAGCGCCATGGCGAGGCCTATTTCCGCGACGGCGAGGCGCGGGTGATCGCGCGGCTGCTCGACGGCGGGCCGGTGGTGCTGGCGACCGGCGGCGGCGCCTTCATGCGCGAGGAGACGCGCAAGCGTATCGCGGCAAAGGCGGTGTCGATCTGGCTCAAGGCGGACCACGACGTCATCATGCGCCGCGTGCGCCGCCGCGCCGACCGCCCGCTGCTGCAGACCGCCGATCCCGAAGGAACCGTGACGCGCCTCCTCACCGAGCGCGAGCCGGTCTATGGCCATGCCGACCTCACCATCGCCTCGCGCGACGTGCCGCACGACAGGATCGTCGAGGAATGCATCGAGGCGCTGCGCGCCCATCTTTGCGGCGAACAGGCCGCTCCCCCATCTGCCGACGTGGCGAGTGCGTTGAGATGACTGCGCCGTTGAAACATTCCGATCCCGTCAAGGTCGAGGTCGCGCTGGAGAACCGCGCCTACGACATCGTCATCGGCCGCGGCGTGCTGGCTTCGCTCGGCGAGCGCGTGGCGCGTTTGCGTCCCGGCGTGCGCACCGCGATCGTAACGGATCGCACGGTGGCCAAGCACTGGCTCGAGCCGACCGAGGCCTCGCTCGCGGCGAGCGGCATTCCGACCTCGCGCATCGTCGTCGAGGAAGGCGAGATCTCCAAGACCTATGCCGGCCTGGAGAAGGTCAGCGAAGCCCTGATCGCCGCCAGGATCGAGCGCAACGATCTCGTCATCGCGCTCGGCGGCGGCGTGGTCGGCGATCTCGCCGGCTTTGCCGCGGCGATCCTGCGCCGCGGCGTCGATTTCGTGCAGGTGCCGACCTCGCTGCTGGCGCAGGTCGATTCCTCCGTCGGCGGCAAGACCGGCATCAACTCTCCGCAGGGCAAGAACTTGCTCGGGGCCTTCCACCAGCCGGTGCTGGTGATCGCCGACACCGCCGTGCTCGACACGCTGTCGCCGCGCCAGTTCCGCGCCGGCTATGCCGAGGTCGCCAAATACGGCGTGCTCGGCGACGAGGCCTTCTTCGCCTGGCTGGAAAAGAACCATGCCGACATCGTCAAGGGCGGCTCCGCGCGCGAGCACGCGATCGCGACCTCCTGCCGCGCCAAGGCCGGCGTGGTCTCTCGCGACGAGCGCGAGACCGGCGAGCGCGCGCTGCTCAATCTCGGCCACACCTTCGGTCACGCGCTGGAAGCGGCAACCGGCTTCTCCGACCGCCTGTTCCACGGCGAGGGCGTCGCGATCGGCATGACGCTGGCGGCGCAGTTCTCGGCGACGCTCGGCATGATCGGCGAGCAGGACGCCGCGCGCGTCGAGCGGCATCTGATCGAGGCCGGCCTGCCGACCCGCCTGCAGGACATCGCGGGCTTTGCGCAGGAAGGACTTGCCGATGCCGATGCGCTGATGGCGCTGATGGCGCAGGACAAGAAGGTCAAGCGCGGCAAGCTCACTTTCATCCTGCTGGAGGCCGTGGGACGCGCGGTGATCGCCAAGGACGTCGAGCCGACCTTGGTGCGCGATTTCCTGCAGTCGAAACTGTCGCAGTGATGGCGGGACCGTTCAGGCCGGCCGCCCGCGCAACGGCGGGGAATGCCGGAGCGGTTGCGAGGCAAACATGAATTCGATCTCGATCAATCTGCTGCTGGCGGTGCTCCTGCTCGCCGCCAACGCGTTCTACGTGGCGGCGGAATTTGCGCTGGTGAAGAGCCGCGGCTTTCGCGTCAAGGCCATGGTCGAGCAGAACTGCTTCGGCGCGCGCCTGCTGCAGACCATGATGGGAAACATCGAATCCTATCTCGCCTGCTGCCAGCTCGGCATCACCATGGCGTCGCTCGGTCTTGGCTGGATCGGCGAGCCGACCGTGTCGGCGCTGCTGAGCCCGATCCTCGAGCCGCTCGGTCTGTCGGAGGCTACGCTCCACTTCGTCTCGTTCGTGGCGGGTTTCCTGGTGTTCTCGTCGCTGCATATCATCATCGGCGAGCAGGTGCCGAAGACGCTCGCGATCAGGGAACCGATGCCGGTGTCGCAGTGGATCGCCTATCCGCTGCATGTTTCCTACCTGGTGTTCTATCCGCTCAGCTGGTGTCTCAACGCAGCGTCGAGCGCGATCCTGCGTCTGATCGGGGTCCAGGAGTTTTCGCAGCACGAGATCCTGACGGATTCCGAGATCGAGGGCCTGGTCGAGGAATCGGCCGTGCACGGCAAGATCGAGAGCGGCGAGGCCGAATACATTCACAACGTCTTCCGCCTCGGCGAGCTGGCGGTGTCCGACGTGATGGTTCACCGCACCGCCATGGTGATGATCAACGCCGACCTGCCGCCGGAGGAACTGGTGCGTGAGGTGCTGGCCACCGAATACACCCGCATTCCGCTGTGGCGCGACAAGTCGGAGAACATCATCGGCATCCTGCACGCCAAGGATCTGTTGCGGGCCATCCGCGCCTCGGAGGGCGACACCTCGCGCATCGACGTCACCACCATCATGCTGCCACCCTGGTTCGTGCCGGAAATGCGGCCGATCTCCCAGCAGCTCAAGGCGTTCCGCCGTCGCAAGACCCATTTCGCGCTCGTCGTCGACGAGTACGGCGAGGTCGAAGGCCTCGTGACGCTGGAAGACATTCTGGAGGAGATCGTCGGCGACATCTCCGACGAGCACGACGTGGTGGTCGCCGGCGTGCGCCGTCAACCCGACGGCTCGGTCGTGGTCGACGGCTCGGTGCCGATCCGCGATCTCAACCGCGCGCTCGACTGGCACCTGCCCGATGAAGAGGCAACGACGGTCGCCGGCCTCGTCATTCACGAGGCGCGCTCGATCCCCGACCGGGGCCAGAGCTTCACCTTCCACGGCTTCCGCTTCCGCGTGCTCCGCCGTGAGCGCAACCGCATCACCGCGCTCCGTATTTCGCCGGTCGCACGCGAGGCGGAGCTGGAAGAGGCGAAGCCGAGACGGGCGGGGACGTCGTTTTGACGTATGGCAACTGTCATCGTCCGCGAAGGCGGACGATCCAGTACGCCGCGGCGGCTCGCTTCTAGCCGCACTGTCTCGGAGTACTGGATGCCCCGCCCCCGTGCGCAATTGCGCACTAGGCGGGGCATGACAGCGGAGTTTTGCGGCTAGCCTTCCCCCGGCGCCTTGGCCTGGATCGCCAGCGCGTGCACGCGGCCGGCGAGTTCCGCGGCCAGCGCCGAATTTATCATGCGATGGCGCTCGACCCGGCTCTTCCCTTTGAAGGCCGCAGACACGATATAGACGCGGAAGTGTGTCTCACCGCCCGGCCGATGGCCGGAATGGCCCTCATGCAAATGTGACTCGTCGACGACTTGCAGGCTTTCCGGCGTGAAAGCTTCCTGCAACTTGTTGCTGATAGTGTCGCGCATAGCCATGTTGTGCCATTCGGGTGCGGAGATCTCGCCCCGTTAATTGCCGGGTTTGCGGCGAATTGCAATGTCAAGACTTGAACGTTTTTGCATTGCGTAGTCAAAGTCAGCCATGCCGATCGATTCATCAAAATTCTTCGACTCCATCCGCGTCAAGCCGCGGGGCAAGCAGCCGGACGTGAAGCCGCGCGACACCGCCGTCGGCTGCGAGTGGGCGGGGTGCCAGAACAAGGGCGCGCATCGTGCGCCCAAGGGCCGCGAGAACCAGCGCGAGTACTGGCACTTCTGCCTGGATCACGTGCGCGAGTACAACCAGAACTACAATTTCTTCTCCGGCATGAACGCCGACGCCGTCGCGCGCTACCAGAAGGATGCGCTGACCGGTCACCGCCCGACCTGGAAGATGGGCGCCAATGGCGGCAAGAAGGGCGCGGAAGCCGAGATCGACATGGCGTCCGATCCGTTCAGCATGTTCAGCGAGATCAACGGCCGCGCCAGCTGGCGCAAGGGCCCGGAAGCTGCGCCCAAGGCCGAGACGCGCAAGGTGATGAACGCCGAGCGCAAGGCGCTGCTGGTCATGGGCCTCGGCCCCAGCGCCACGCTCGCCGACGTCAAGACCAAGTACAAGGCGCTGGTGAAGCAGCACCACCCCGACGCCAATGGCGGCGACCGCTCCACCGAGGATCGCCTGATCGAGATCATCAAGGCGTATAATTATCTGAAGACCGTGGTGCGCGAGGCGTAAGCCTCTTCTTCCTTCTCCCCTTGTGGGAGAAGGTGGCGCGAAGCGCCGGATGAGGGGTTGCTTCCGCATATTCCAACTCATGAGGGTACTCGCGGAGAGAACCCCTCACCCGTCTCGCCGCTGCGCGGCGAGACACCCTCTCCCACAAGGGGAGAGGGGAAGAACGCTCAGCGATATCTCACGCCTCCGGCATCGCCCCGACATACGATGAGCTCGGCCGGATCAGCCGCCCGGTGCGCTGCTGCTCGCGCGCATGCGCGGTCCAGCCAGCGGCGCGTGCCACTGCGAAGATCGGCGTGAACGCCTGTCGTGGGATCGCCAGCGCATCGAGCAGGATCGCGGTGAAGAACTCGACATTGGTCTCCAGCGGCCGCTCCGGATTCTTCTTGCGCAGCGCGCTGCGGATATAGGCCTCGACCTCGCCGGCGAACGGCAGGTCGGCGCCATCAGCCGAGAGCCGCTCGATCGCCGCCTTCAGCACGTCGGCGCGCGGATCGCGCACGCGATAGACGCGATGGCCGAAGCCCATCAGCCGCTCGCCGCGGGCCAGCGCCGCATCGACCCACGGCTTGATCCGCTCGTTCGTGCCGATCGCGTCGAGCATTTCCAGCACCGGCTCCGGCGCACCGCCGTGGAGGGGGCCGGTGAGTGCGCAATAGCCAGCGGTGACGGCGGCGAACAGATCGGCCTGCGTGGAGGCCACCACGCGCGTGGCGAAGGTCGATGCGTTCATGCCGTGATCGCAGACCGTGACGAAATAGGCGTCGAGCGCGGCGACCTCGCGCGGTTCAGGCGATGTGCCGCGCAGCATGCGCAGCGTATCGGCGGCATGGCTCGCATTCGGGTCGGGTGCGACCGGATCGAGCCCCTTGGCGCGGCGGACCAGCGCGCCGGCGATCACCGGAAACGCGCCGACGATGGTGGCTTCATGCGCAAGGCCATGCTCGGCGCGAAGCCCCGCGACCGCGGCGCGAAATCCGTCGATGATGCCCATGCCGCGCGTGGGCGGCAGCAGGTCCGGCAGGCGTGCGAAGGCGCGCTCGCGCGCCGCGCCCAGGCTCGCGCGCACGTTGGCTTCGCTCAAGCCGGTCTTGCTGGCGCCGTTCCAGAGCCGTGCCGTGACGCCCTCGAAGCTCGACTGGCTCGCCAGCCGGCCGACATGCTCGCCGGCAATGATCAGCTCGCCGCGCTCGCCATCGACATGGCTCAGCACGGTCTCGGCCGCGGGAACGCCGTCCAACCCGATCTGGCTCTTGGTGAGGTGGATATTCATGGCCCAAATCTCCTGTTCACGGGAGCAGCTAAGGTCAGGCCTCTCGACACATTGATCAATCTTGATTACATCAATCAATATGAAAAATCCGGAAGGACTCTATCTCTCCGCTCGGGAGGCCGCGGCCGAGCTCGCGATCTCGCCGGCCACGCTCTACGCCTATGTCAGCCGCGGTTTGATCCGCTCCGAGCCGACGCCGGATTCGCGGAAGAACCGCTACCGCGCCGAGGATGTCCGGGCGCTGAAGGAGCGCCGGGTGCCGTCGCCGGAGCCGCGCGGCCTGCGCAGCTTCGATGCCGACCTGCCGGTGATGGACACCGAGATCTCGACCATCACGGAGGAGGGCGCGATCTATCGCGGCGTCAACTGCGTCGATCTCTCCGAGAACGGCACGCTGGAGCACGCCGCGACGCTGCTCTGGGATGTCTCCGACGTCGATCCTTTCGCCGCCGACAACCAACCTGAGCTCTCCGAGGAGATGCGTGCGATCGCCGCGGCCGCACGCCGCGCGGCGCCGATCGACCGCGCCATCGCCGTGTTCGCGCTGGCCGCCAGCGCCGATCCCCGCGCCTTCACCCGCGCGCCCGACGGCCGCGCCATGGTGGGCGCGCGCATCGTCCGGCTGCTGGTGGCGACCATGCTCAATGCCGAGCCCTCGGCCGAGCCGTTGCATCAGCAGGTCGCAACCGCCTGGGCGCCGGACCACAAGCATGCGCCCGACCTGATCCGCCGCGCCCTCGTCCTGCTCGCCGATCACGAGCTGAACGCCTCGACCTTCACCGCGCGCTGCGCGGCCTCGACCGGCCTCAACCTGTACGATGCCGTCATCGCCGGCCTTGCCGCGTTGAAAGGGCCGCAGCATGGCGGCGCCGGCGTGCTGGCCTCGCAACTCGTCAAGACGCTGATCGACCGCGACGTCGAGCCCATGGTGCGCGAGCGCGTCGCGCTCGGCGAGCGTTTTGCCGGCTTCGGCCACGGCGTCTACAAGCGCGGCGATCCGCGCGCGCAGTCGCTGCTGAACGCACTGACGCGCGCCGGCGCGCCGCGCAAATTCACCCGCGAGGTGCCGGAGCGCATCGCGGAAGCCACCGGCGAGTTCGTCAACATCGACTATGCGCTCGCCGTGCTCGTGCACGCCCTGCGCCTGCCAGGAGGCAGCGAGCTCGCTCTGTTCGCGATGGCCCGCAGCGTCGGCTGGATCGCCCATGCCAGCGAGCAATTGCAGTTCGGGAAGTTGATCAGGCCAAGGGCCAGGTATGTCGGGCCGGCGCCGGGGCGGAGGGTGGGGGGCTCCTGACCTCTCCAGCTTGCGAGCTTTTTACGTAAAGCTTGCTGATGCCCCTCTACAATCCTGACTCATTATTTCGGGGCCTTTATGAGTCGCCCTCGCTTCGTCGCCGTGAGACAAAGGGGTCTGATCGCGGTTGACGCCGCCCGGGCTCACTTAACATCGCGCTTCGGTATGTCGGTTCGACAGGCGTCGGCCGATGATGAGCATCTAGAAGCGCTTCTTAGAGACCCACCATGTCAACCAGACGAAACCGCCTAGTGGTGAGGATATTCCGGTTTGTCGAGGGGGAGGCCGAAGGCCCGCTCGGCATTTCGGCTTTCGTCATCATCATGCTGGCCGTACTCGGTTTGGCGGCCTGGGGGCTCCGTCCTTGATCGTCGACTTCTTCGTCGGAGGCGGGGTATTCTACCTCGGGTTGGAGGCGGAAGCATGAGAGCCAAACGCGCTAAGGTGCAGTCACAGTCGCTGGTCAGTCGCATCGCCGGTATTTCCGCGCTCGGCTTCGGGATGAGCTGGAAAGCCCCCGAACCGGAACGCGTGGTCGTACGGGACATCATCACGGCTCTTGAGGACAAGCGAGCCTTGTACTCGCAAGCCGTCTGGGAAGAACCCAGCCACGTCGTCCAATCACTCCTCAAAATCCGAGACGAGCTGACAAACGGCCTCAAGCGGGTCGGTGACAATTCACCTGCGAAAGACGCTTTGCGCATTATGCGAGCGTCATGCCGGGATTTCCTAACGCTCACCAGTGCAAAGGCTTACGAAAACGACCGAGGAATGATGCGAGGCGACTATATCTGGGAGCAGGAGCAGTTCTTCATTGAATTGGGAAAACTCCGTGCCGTCTTCGGCCAGCAGCTTGCGCTGCTCGGATACCTGTATGGTGTGGATATAGAAGAAAGCCTAGCAACTATTCTCCCACCGGAAGCGTCTTAGCGCCAAACACAAGCTTGCCAGAGTCGCCGGTCCCAACCACGTCACCGCGTTGCATCTGCATCAAACTCGGAGACCTGCTCGATCCACTGGAGCGCGTCGAGCTCGCGTTCGGAAGCGAGGCTGGCAACCTGCTTCGCCACTCGCCGCTGAACTGATCGCGAACGGGCATCGGCCAACACGAGGCGCACTTCGCGCAACTCCCTCGTGCGCCGCCGTTGGTGCACCATTTTCATCCTTTTTGCGGACGCGTCATCGGACATGTCCCCGGCGTGATGGGTTACACTGTATCGCATTATAGGTCCGGCGATAAGATGCAGGGGCTTCTTGATGCCGTTACCCCCGCGGCTTCGCCTCTGCGACGACGCCATTCTGCCGCCGGCGATAAATCCACACCGCCATCCCCAGGACGGCCGCCACCCCAACCACGGTCAGCATCCAGACGTGCTTGCCGACATGCCCATGATAATGCAACCCGGCATATTCGTGCAGCGCCGACACCGCCAGCACGCCCGGCAGCACATGGGCGGGCGCCCAGGCCAGGATCGCCGGGATGTTCACCGCGTAGAACCTCGCGGGCGTCATCCCCAGCGCGCCGGCCGTGACCGGCACGAAGGCACGGATCGGCGGCACGAAGCGGGCGAAGAACACGGCCCAGGTGCCGAAGCGGTTGAAGAAGCTCTCGCTCTCGGCGACCACGCGCGGGTAGTTGGTCAGCGGCCAGGTGTTGAGGATCTCGCGCTGGCGCCGGTGACCGATCCAGTAGGCCGAGCCGTCGCCGAGCACTGCGCCGAGCGCGGCCGCCAGCAACACCCATTGCAGCTTGAGTTCGCCGCCCGGCACCAACGCGCTCAGCGCCAGGATGATGGTCGAGCCGGGGATCACCGAGCCCACCACCGGGACGGCCTCGAGCAGCGCCGCCAGGAACAGGGTCAGATAGGCCAGCCACGGATGGGCGGAGACGAAGGAGATGAGGGGATCGAGAAAGGACGTCACGTCGTCTCTGGCGGGCTGGAGCACGGGGCTTTCCGACCCTACATAAGTAGGGGCGCGCGGCCAAAGCGCCATTCGCGTGGGCGGGTCACCCGCGAACCCGCCTGAATTTGGGCATGATTCGCAAGGCAGACCTCCAAAAACTGCGATCCTTGCCTATCTAAATGAAAAGACAACGGAACTTTGATTGGCGGGCGGGCTTCTGCCGGCCATCTGTCTCTGCTAGGTTGAGTTTCAGCACCCAGCCGCAGCCAACGTGCGAATAACCGGTTTCGGGACCGCCCGGGACCTCGGAGGATTGATGACGACCGCCGCCATGTCCAAAGTTGAGGAAGTTTCCGGTCTGCCCGACATGAAGGTGTCGGTGCGCCAGGTGTTCGGGATCGACAGCGATCTCGAAGTCCCCGCCTATTCCGAAGTCGATCCTCATGTGCCCGAAGTCGATTCCGATTACCGCTTCGACCGCGCCACCACGCTCGCCATTCTCGCCGGCTTTGCCCGCAACCGCCGCGTCATGGTGACCGGCTATCACGGCACCGGCAAATCCACCCATATCGAGCAGGTCGCAGCCCGCCTGAACTGGCCCTGCGTGCGCGTCAACCTCGACAGCCACATCAGCCGTATCGATCTCGTCGGCAAGGATTCCATCGTGGTCCGCGACGGCAAGCAGGTCACCGAATTCCGCGACGGCATCCTGCCCTGGGCGCTGCAGCACAACGTCGCGCTGGTGTTCGACGAATACGACGCCGGCCGCCCCGACGTGATGTTCGTGATCCAGCGCGTGCTGGAGGTCTCCGGACGCCTGACGCTGCTGGACCAGAACAAGGTGATCAAGCCGCATCCGGCGTTCCGCCTGTTCGCCACGGCGAACACGGTCGGTCTCGGCGACACGTCGGGCCTCTATCACGGCACCCAGCAGATCAACCAGGGCCAGATGGACCGCTGGTCGATCGTCACCACGCTGAACTATCTCAGCCATGACGAGGAGGTGGAGATCGTGCTGGCCAAGGCCAAGCACTATCGCACCAGCGAAGGCCGCGACATCGTCAACAAGATGGTGCGCCTTGCCGATCTCACCCGCAACGCCTTCGCCAACGGCGACCTGTCGACGGTGATGAGCCCGCGCACGGTGATCACCTGGGCGGAGAATGCCGACATCTTCGGCGATATCGGCTTTGCGTTCCGCGTCACCTTCCTCAACAAGTGCGACGAGCTCGAGCGTCCCCTGGTCGCCGAGTTCTACCAGCGCTGCTTCAACGCCGAGCTGCCGGAATCGGCGGTCAACGTGGCGCTGAGCTGAAGTTCTCTCGGTGTGTCGTCCCGGCGAACGCCGGGACCCATACCGCGTGATGTCTCGATTGAAACGACGCTGATAGTTTCCTGACACAAGAGCGGCCGGTGGTTATGGTCCCGGCGTTCGCCGGGACGACAGATAGGGTCAGATGACCACCTCCAACTCCAAATTCCGCAGCAGCAAGGAAGCGCCGACCGAGCCGTTCAAGCGCTCGGTCGCCTCCTGCCTGAAGGCGATCGCCAAGGCGCCGGAGCTCGACGTCTCCTTCGCCGCCGAGCGGCCGGGCCTCGCGCCCGGCAAGGCGCGGCTGCCCGAGCCGGCGCGCAAGATGACCAAGCGCGATGCCGCGATCGTGCGCGGCCATGCCGATTCCATCGCGCTCAAGCTCGCCTGTCATGACGCCAAGCTGCATCGCAAGCTGATGCCGGGCAATCCGCAGGCGCGCGGCGTGTTCGAGGCGGTGGAGCAGGCGCGGGTCGAGGCGATCGGCGCGCGCCGCATGGCGGGCGTGGCCAAGAACCTCACCGCGATGCTCGACGACCATTTCCATCGCGGCAAGTTCGACGAGATCACCGACCGCGCCGACGCCCCGCTCGCCGACGCGCTGGCGATGCTGGTGCGCGAGCGCCTGACCGGCATGGCGCCGCCGACCGCTGCGAAGAAGATGGTCGATCTCTGGCGTCCGATCCTCGAAGACAAGATCGGCAAGCGGCTCGACCGGCTCGATACGCTGGTCGAGGACCAGACCAGGTTCGGCGATGCCGTGCATGACCTCCTGACCGCGCTCGAGCTCGGCGACGAGCGCAACGCCGACAGCGAGGATGACGAAAACGACGACGAGAACCAGGACGGCGACAACGACCAGTCCGGCGCGGAAGGGTCGCCCGATTCCGATGCCGCGCAGGAGATGAGCGCCGACCAGGCCCAGGCGACATCGGAGGAGATGAGCGAGAGCGCGATGGAAAGCGCGCAGGCCTCGACCTCCGACAGCTTCGACGACGGCGAGCTCGGCGATGACGAGACGCCGGGCGAGGCGACGCGTCCAAACCAGCACGGCAAGAACGAGCCGCGCGGGCCGGAATACCACGCCTTCGCACCCAAATTCGACGAGGTGATCGCCGCCGAGGACCTCTGCGACCATGACGAGCTGGAGCGGCTGCGCGCCTATCTCGACAAGCAGCTCGCGCATCTGCAGGGCATCGTCGCCCGCCTCGCCAACCGCCTGCAGCGCCGCCTGATGGCGCAGCAGAACCGCGCCTGGGAGTTCGACCTCGAAGAGGGCATTTTGGACCCCGCGCGCCTGTCGCGCGTCGTCACCGATCCCTATCATCCGCTGTCCTTCATGCACGAGAAGGAGGCGACGTTCCGCGACACCGTGGTGACGCTGCTGCTCGACAATTCCGGCTCGATGCGCGGGCGCCCGATCACGGTCGCGGCCACCTGCGCCGACATCCTCGCGCGCACGCTGGAGCGTTGCGGGGTCAAGGTCGAGATCCTCGGCTTCACCACGCGCGCCTGGAAGGGCGGGCAATCGCGCGAGGCGTGGCTTGCCGCCGGCAAGCCGGCCAATCCCGGCCGCCTCAACGATCTGCGCCACATCATCTACAAGTCCGCGGATGCGCCGTGGCGCCGTGCGCGAAAGAATCTCGGCCTGATGATGCGCGAGGGTCTGCTCAAGGAGAACATCGACGGCGAGGCGCTGGACTGGGCGCACAAGCGCCTGCTCGGCCGGCCCGAGCAGCGCAAGATCCTGATGATGATCTCGGACGGTGCGCCGGTCGACGATTCCACGCTGTCGGTCAATCCCGGCAATTACCTCGAGCGGCACCTGCGCCACATCATCGAGGAGATCGAGACCCGCTCGCCGGTCGAGCTGATCGCGATCGGCATCGGCCATGACGTGACGCGCTACTATCGCCGCGCGGTAACGATCGTGGATGCCGAGGAGCTCGGCGGCGCCATCACCGAGAAGCTCGCCGAGCTGTTCAGCGAGACCGCCACGGCGCCCACGCAAGCACCCGCTCGCCCGCGACGCAAACTGCATTCGTGAGCACGCATTCATCCCGCCGCAGCTTCCTCGGGCTTGCTGCGGCGGGATTCTCCACTCTCGCAGCCTCCCGCATCGCGCTGGCGCAAGCTGCGGCCGAGCCGCCGCCGCGCCCGCTTCAGATCGAGAACGCCGTCACCGATCCGGTCAGCGTCGAGGTCAATGCGCGCGCCATTCCCAATTTCGAGCCGCGCGACCGCACGCGCACGCGCTTCGGCTCGCTGGAGTACCGCAGCGGCCTGGTGCTGACCTCGGCCTATCGCGGCTTCGGCGGCCTGTCCGGCATCCGGCTCGACGCCAGGGGCGAGCGCTTCCTCGCGGTCTCCGACCAGGGCGGCTGGTTCACCGGCCGCATCCGCTATGCCGACGGCAAGATGACCGGTCTCGACGAGGTCGAAGCCGCGCCGCTGTTAGGGGCCGAGGGCCGGCCGATCACCGAGAAGCGGCTGTGGTGGGATTCGGAAGCGATCGCGCGCGACGGCAGCCTCGTCTATGTCGGGCTTGAGCGCGTCAACCAGATCCTGCGCTACGATTTTGCCAAGGGCGGCACGCGCGCCCGCGGCGAGGTGATGCCGGTGCCGGCGGGCGTGCGCAAGCTGCCCTCCAACAAGGGGCTGGAGGCGCTGGTCGTCGTGCCCAAAGGCAAGGACCAGGCGCTCGCGGGCACCCTGATCGCCTTCTCCGAGCGCGGCCTCGACGCCGACGGCAATCTGACGGCATTCCTGATCGGCGGCCCCACGCCCGGGCAGTTCAGCGTGCGCCGCATCGACAAATACGACATCAGCGACGCCGTGCTGCTGCCTTCCGGTGAGCTGCTGATCCTCGAGCGCAAATTCTCCTGGTTCACCGGCGTCAACATCCGCATCCGCTCGATCCCCCTGAAGGCGATCGCGCCGGGCGCGCTGGTCGACGGCCCCGCGCTGTTCGTCGCCGATCTCGGCCACGAGATCGACAACATGGAAGGCATCGACGCCCACGTCACGCCCGAGGGCGAGACCGTGCTGACGCTGATCTCCGACGACAATTTCTCGATGCTGCAGAGGACGCTGCTGCTGCAATTCACGCTGGCCGAGTAGGGCACGCTGTCGTCCCGGGACGCGCGCAGCGCGAGCCCGGGACCCATACCCACAGGCGGAAGTTTTGCGATAACTCCGAGTGGGAGCTCGCTCCACGACTCCATCCTGTGGCTATGGATCCCGGGCTCGCGCGAGGCGCGCCCCGGGATGACGGCCGGAGTTCGCAGCGTCGCCTCGCCACCCAACGATTGCCGGAATGCATGCCGATGCGACCCGCCATTCCCGCGCCCCGCTGGCATTCCGCGCATCCGTCACTACACTGATCCCATCTCCCTCTCATCCCCCGGAACTCCCCCGCATGTCCGTCCTGTTCTCCCCGATCAAGCTGCGCGGCCTGACCTTGAAGAACCGCCTCGTGGTGTCGCCGATGTGCCAATATTCGGCCCATGACGGCGTCGCCAACGACTGGCACTTCACCCACATCAACAATCTCAGCCTGTCGGGCGCGGCGATGTTCTGCATCGAGGCGACCCATGTCGAGGCGATCGGCCGCATCACGCCGGGCTGTCTCGGGCTCTACAGCGATGCCTGCGAGGCCGCGCTCGCGCCGATCCTCGCCTCGGTGCGCAAGCATAGCTCCACCGCGATCGCGATGCAGCTCGCCCATGCCGGCCGCAAGGCCAGCAGCGCGCGGCCCTGGGACGGCGGCCAGCTGATTCCGGAAAGCCAAGGTGGCTGGCAGACGGTGGGCCCGTCCGCCGTGCCGCACAAGGAGGGCGAGGCCGCCCCGCTCGCGCTCGATGCCGCGGGCCTGAAGCGCATCCGTGAGGCCTTCGTCGACAGCACGAAGCGCGCCGCGCGCCTCGGCATCGACGCCATCGAGGTCCATGGCGCGCACGGCTATCTCATGCATCAATTCCTGTCGCCGATCTCCAACAAGCGCACCGACGAATATGGCGGCAGCCTGGAGAACCGCATGCGCTTTCCGCTCGAGGTGTTCGACGCGGTGCGCGCCGCCTTCCCCGCGGACAAGCCGGTCGGCATGCGGGTGTCCTCGACCGACTGGGTCGAGGGCGGCTGGGACCTTGCGCAGACCATCGCCTTCGCCAACGCCTTGAAGGCGCGCGGCGTCGACTGGATCGATGCCTCCTCCGGCGGCGTCTCGCCGCTGCAGAAGATCCCGCTCGGCCCCGGCTATCAGGTGCAGTTTGCAGAAGCGATCAAGCGCGAGACCGGCCTTGCCACCATCGCCGTCGGCCTGATCACGGAAGCCGGGCAGGCCGAGGAGATCGTCGCATCCGGGAAGGCCGACATGGTCGCGCTCGCCCGCGGCATGCTCTACGACCCGCGCTGGGCCTGGCACGCCGCCGCCGAGCTCGGCGGCGAGGTCGAAGCCCCGCCGCAATATTGGCGCTCGCAGCCCTCCACGCAAAAGGCGCTGTTCGGCAAAACCAATTTCGGGGCGCGGTAGCTTCTTCACCTCTCCCCGCTTGCGGCAGGGCAGTCGCAAATGGTGTGCACGATGCGGTGGCATTGGCAGTCGGCTCCCTCTCCCGCTTGCGGGGGAGGGCTGGGGTGGGGGCTGTCTCCGCACTGGGATTGCCAGGAACTGCGGAGGATGTCCCCGAGTGGTGAGAACCCTCACTCGCCGCGCGCGGGACGATGCTTTGCATCGCCCGGGGCGCGTCGGCCTCTCCCGCAAGCGGGAGAGGCGGAGCAAGCCCGCGGTCCTCGTGAAATCCATATGCGCGATGGCCCTGCCGCTTGCGGAGAGAGGGAGTTCACCGGCTGTATCCGTAACTCTCCTCAGCTTCCACGCCGCGTAAATCTGGCCTAACCTCCGTCTCACGATGCATCACGGAGGCCCGACATGCGTTATCCTGTCCGCAAAACGGCTCATATCTTCGAGCGTGTCGGCCTCGCGATGGCGGGCGCCGCGTGCGGGCTGTTCGTCGGCGCCTATGTCGGCGCCGCGATTCCGATGTTGACCACGCAGGGCTTCCTGCTGCTGATGATGCTGCTCGGCGCCGTCGGCTTCTATCTCGGCATCGACACGCCGCAGATGCCGTTCGACGACGCGCACAGCCAGATCGACGCCGCCGAATTCATGAGCTCCGCCGGCACGTTGTTCGCCACGCTCACTGCCTTCGTCTCCGTCGCCGTCATCGTGCTCCGGCTCGATCCGCACATGGGCTGGACCTGGCTCGTCTTCATCGGTTGGATCGCCGGCGTCGCCATGCAGATCATCGCCGGCGCCAAGGCCAGGATGCGGAAGTAGAGTATCTTCACCCTCCAGGGCAGGGCAATCGCATATGGGAGCGATTTCGCCTGTGGCCATCCTTCGAGACGCCCGCCGTTGGCGGGCCCTCAGGATGAGGACCAGGTGCGCGACACAAGTTTCAACGAGCACCAATGCTGCTTAGCCTCATCCTGAGGAGACCGCGAAAGCGGTCGTCTCGAAGGACGAGGCGCGCGCTCAGGTCTCGCAAAGCGCCATATGCGATAGCCCTGCCTTCCAGGGGAGGGTAAGCCTAAAACACCACGCCCACCCTTGTGCCGCGCTTCCAGGCGATGCGGCAGCGTTTCCTGGTGTTGACGTGCAGCAGCTCGAAGCGGTCGGGGATGTTGACCTGGCCGCCGAGATCGACGCAGGCCCCGCCGGGCGAATAGTCGATCAGCGTGCAGGGGATCACCGGCGCGCGCGCATCGGTGATGATCTTGGCCTGGCGCGACACCAGCCCGGCCGGCTTCACGCGGGCATATTTGCGTGGGAATTGCGGCACGTCTCCTCCAGCTCCGCTCGCGGCATGATCCGGAAAAGTGTGAAGCGGTTTTCCGGAAAGATCATGCCGAACCACAAGTTTCGTGGCGTGTTCGAGAGGCCATGATGGGCAGGAGATGATGCGATCAAGCTAAGCCGCGCGGGAGAATTTTAATGAAAAGTGTCGGCGACGGAAGAAAGCGAAGGTAGCGGGGTGCGGTGCGCCGCAGACACCGCTGTCGTCCCGGCGAACGCAGGGACCCATACCGCGTGATCTCTCGGTTATCCGTGGTTGGAGTACCGAACGTCGAATCTTCGCCAAACCACTCCCTGTGGTTATGGGTCCCTGCGCCCGTGCGCAATTGCGCACTAGGCAGGGACGACAGCTGAGGGTGTGGCACGAGCCTGCCTCAACCCGCCCTTTGCGAGCGCAGCGAAGCAATCCAGAACTGTATCCGCGGCGTTAGTCTGGATTGCTTCGTCGCAAGGGCTCCTCGCAATGACGCGGGTGAGAGCAGTGCGCTCCCATCACCCCGTCACGCTCTCCCCCGCCGGCTCCACCCGCGGCGGCACCGGCATCGGCACCGTCACGTAGTCCTTCGGCATGTTCACCGGCCGATACTCCGGCTCCACCGCCATCCGCTTCAGCACGCTCTCGTGCACATGCGCGCCGTCGGGAATGAGGCGCGGCTCGCAATCGGGGATGTAGAAGCCGAGCACCACCTTCCGCTCCGGCCACTCCCGGTACTTCGCGCTCTTCGGAATGTACTCCAGCAGCCGCCAGGCGGCCGTCATCGAATTGTGCAGCTCGCCGGTCTTGCCGGCATAGGCCGGCGCGACATAGTGAAACGGCGAGTTCTTGCGCGGGATGCCCCAGGCCAGCTGCTTGATGGTCGCGGGGTTGAAGTTCAGCCCCGCCTTCTCCGCCTCATCCAGCATCCACAGCAGCGGATATTTGGACTCGCCGCTCTCGGCCTCGGCATAGCCGCCGCCGACGTCGCTGTGCACGCCGGCGAACCACACCTGCAGGATGTCCTGCGGCACCTTCTTCTCATCAGGCACGTAGCGGTTGCTCCAGAACTCCTGCGGCTCCCAGTACTTCTTGAGGCGGAACATGCAGCGCCGCTCGTCGATCGCGATTGCCTGCCGGAAAATCCTGACGCTCGGGTTGCGCAGCGTGAAGGCGAGCTCCTCCAGGCTCGGCCAGAACAGCCGGTCGGCGCGCGGCACGATCACGCTCGCGACCGTGTCCCACACGCCGATGAAGTGGATGGTCGGCCAGCGCGTCGAGGTGATGCGCGCGAACTGCGCGGCGAGATCGAACGCGTCCTTCGGCAGCGGCCCGCTCTCGTCGAACGCGACGTCGCTGAGATCCTCGACGTCGTTGCCGCGCCCGGTGCCGGAATATTGCTTGTAGGCGACGAGGCCGCTCCCAGCGAGGTTCGCCTGCTCCGGCCTGATCAGGCCGATCTTGTGGATCAGCCCCGCCAGCACGCGCACGGTGTAGGCGCCGCGCGAAAAACCGAACAGATAGATCTTGTCGCCCGGCGCGTAATGCTCGACCAGGAAGCAATAGGCCGAGAGCACGTTGTCATCGAGCCCGTAGCCGGTGGCGAGCCCCAGCACCAGGTTGACGTTGGCCTTGAGGCGGTGCCACGTCGTCGGCTCCGTCACCGTGCCTACCCCGGGATCGTAAAACACCATCTGCCGCGGCTGCGTCCTGTCGGTCTTGCGCAGGCAGCGATACAGCTTCAGGACGTTGGAGATGTTCTCCGAGATCTCGTTGCCAGTGCCATCACAGCAGATGACGAGGTTCTTGGGGGAGGGGTGGGGGTCGGGGGTGTGCGCGGTGTCCATCGGATGCGCCTCGGGGGGATGCTACCGGGGCGAGTATAGCGGAAAATCGGGCTTAGGATAACGCTATGCTGGATTGGATGCTTCGAGGTCGTATAGCTTTCCTCGCTGACAACTTACACCGATTTCGAAAATGACAGTTCCGATCTAAGAATTTGTATTTCTGATAAGAAGGGCCTGACGTCGCTTGATGGTAAGGGAAGAATAAAGGTGAATTTGTTTCCAAGGCCGTTGAAAGACGTTCCGATCGAATACGCTTCAAGAGAGTCCTTGATCCAAACGCGATCATGGATGTCTTCCGTTTTGTAGATCCTCACTCTAATATCTCTGCGACGAAACATTTGGTTTAGTCGATCCGCAATATCCTTGTTTCGTACGCCCCGTTTCGAGAAAATCTCAACGGCTCTCAGCGTCTGCGGTAGAGCGCTCTCGATTCCATTCACATACTCTTCGGATGATATGCGTCCTGGCGAACTTAGAAGATAGGGATCACATATCGTCAAATGTCGAGCTCCGCCCAAGCTGTCGTTCAAGTGGGCTAAGGCCTGCTGTCTCGCGCCAGAGCCCAGCCCCACAATCAACTTTGCGTGTGCGTTGTCCTCGGTTTCGGCAAGCTGGCAAAATGGCCGATCAAGTCTACGAATTATACTGTCGAGCTTCTGATCTATCTCAGAGAGCCGTTGTGCCGAAATATGACGGGCGCCTTCAAGTATTTGGCTGGTGATCTCGTCGATCTCGCCATGTGCTGTTTCGTTGAGGAGATGCAAGAGAACGCGAATTACCTCGGCGCGGCTCGGCATATGAACTCCCATTTTTACGTGTCGCCCAAGTAGCTAAAATTCTGAGCGTAGAGTCGATCCAACGGAATTTGCTGCCAAGGTCGACTTAGATCAGCCCCTGCCGCTAGATGTAATATTTGAACGCTAGCTTGGGCTCACTTGTCTGGGGCGCCGCAAGGATCACTTCACCCACGGCATCGGCGAACCTTATGGTTACAGGCAGACGATCATTGTGCAGGCACGAATTGAAGTTGATCTTTGTAAGGCTCATCACGTCCTCAAGGATCGTTTCTAGTTCGCAATTTCCTCGCTGTCGTCTTACCAACAAGGGATTAGGTGTTTCGGGGCCCAGATAAGTATCGAGCCGGGGGGCGTATCCAGATGTCCAGACATAGGCCTCGCTTTCAGAAAGGAGTAGCGCCGTTCCCCGCAGGACTGGATACTTACCGGGCCTAAATAGCTTAAGCGCGTCTTGCGCGTCTGAGATTTGTACGCCGACGACATTGGTTTCGGGAGGCGCGCCACTAGCGAAGCCGCTCCATTCTTCGTCGGAGAAGTGAGATTTAGCGTGCAGGAATGATTCTTTTGGCGGTTGATTGTTGTGCTGATCGCGATATTCCTGAACCACCATTTCGATCAAGCGCTTCGCTGCTGGCTCGTCAATGTGGAATTGTTTTGTGTCCGAGTTGTACCAAGGACCCAATGCGCCTCTGAAGACGATGCCCTCGCCGCTTGAGAGGAACATCTGAGCTGCGCAGCAGGCGAAGCCGTCATCTGCTGTCGCTTCTCGCCTCTTGTACGCCAAGCCTACGTAGCATACGCCCTCTCGAACGCCGGCTAATTGCCAAGGTCTGCCTCCGGCCTTGTAATAGGATCCCGTCGTCAGTTTCCATGCAACGGTCGCGTTGTCCTCAATGCGTCTCTTTCGTTGACCATCGCTCCTTAGGAAATCGTCGGGTGTAAGAGTTGTCTCTCGAACAATTTGGGTCACTATCTTGGGAGACAAGAGTCGAGCTTTCAGTTGTCTCCTAAAGTGAGTTGCGTACTTGTAAACATCGGCTTCGGCCTCTTCCAACCCAAATAAAGTCGGCTGATTGTCAAGCTTTAATGCCTCCGCCCTTGAGATGCGGGTTTTGCCTGGAATCTTCTCCTTTGTTGGGATGCGAGAAAGTGGGCGGCCAAGGTCGTAAACTTCTTCGGGAATAACTACGAACCAAAAGCTCGGCGCATCTTCAATTCGGTCGCATCGGGCCACTAAGGCGTTCACATACAGATCCACTGCAGCTTTGATTGCTTCGTTTCGATTCGAAATTCTGAGCGCTTTAGAAAGCGCTGCAGAGTCGATAGTGTCGATTACTGTCTTCGGGTAAACAGGCCAGTTCGAGTTGAATGCCGCTGAGAATCCGGGAAACGGAATATGTTGAGGCTCGATCGCTTTAGCGCCCTTGCGGGGTGGTGGAATATCGACAAACCCGGCCACAGCTTTAGCCCAGCGCCCGAGCCGCTCAACCCCACTCTTCGTTCCTATCGCGCCATAATGAATACTGGGCCGTCCACCATCCACGGGGCCGTAGAGGTAAAGTCCGTCCCTAGGGTAGACTAAGGTCTGTCCGTATTTGAATTCTAATTGAGGTTCCGCAAGTCTGATGAGGTTCAAGGTTTTCATTAGTCAACCCCATCCCCTTCTTCGCTATCGTCTGTATCGTCGTCATAGTCAGTTAGCAGATCATCGTCCTGATCGTCTTGAAGTGCGTCGGACGGAGAGCTTATCCCAAATGGCGCTGTGAAAAGGTGAGGAGGAAGACTTAGACGCATGGCGTTTCCTTCGCCAAGTGCAATGTCTAGGAATTCTGCTCCATCGCTCATCCAATACCAGAACGCGAGAAGTAGATCTCGCCACTTGTCATTTCTCCATCCCTTGCAGAATGTGCGCCGCATCCGGTGTAGGCGACGGGTATCTCCAATGAGGTCAGAGCCATTTGAGGTAAATACTACTCGCCCGGTAACGCGGACGTGACGCAACGGATTGGTTCGCGCTATGCAATTGACGGCATAGTGCCAGTAAAAGCCTCGCTTCTCGGATCGGCCAACAAGCTGTCGCCTTCCCCTAAGCGAGTCCCACGCGAAAGTGTGTTGATCTAGCGTAGCGTGACGTGCGGTTGCCCACCACGCAAGTCGACCGCTGGCGTACTCAAATGACCTTAATCCCTTAGAACTGAAGTGAGCGTCGAGCGCTCGGCGAACTATGTCGGTAAATTTGGGACGGCAATCTTTCGGCGCGAGATGTTGCGAGTGCCATCCTTTGGAGAGAAACGTGTCTATGTCGCAAGTATCGATCACTTCGATGGGAAGGTTAGGGCCAAAGTACTCTTGCAACTGGTGCAGCGGTGCAAAGCTGAGAAAGCCACGGTTGTGAAGCGCGATGGGAAGCGGACAATCTGCTCGCGCCTTTTGTGCTGATCCTAGAGCGATGCCGCTTTTGAAATCGAAGAATGCAATTGACGTCGGCAAAGATGTTACTTTTAACCAATTGGAGACGAGTTGCTCAGGGCCGTTAGTTATGGATCTTGCATCTTTGAGCTGAAGGCTTTGCCAAGCCTTTGTCTCCTCTGGAGCGGTGTGCTTAGGAACGTTTGCTTCTTCGAGCAGCGGCAACAGTTCAGCGAGACCCTGAGCCCAACCCTTTTCGAAGTTTATGTACTGAGTCTGCGCAATCTGTAGCGGTGGTGGATAAGCAGCGAGCCGGAGCGGTACAATGAAGCCGCCATCCCCAATCTTTTTAGCGGTTTCGACCGCCAGATTAATCTCGTTCCGAACTCCTTGCTTTTGAATGCCGCCTGGCGTCGCAACGAGTAGAAAGCGCTTGGCGCGTTGTCGGATAGCGTCCTCGAGAATGCGTTCCCAATCGTCTCCGCCTTTGAGGCGAAGTATGTCGGCGAATACGTGATAGCCCAAAGCGGTTAGGCGCCCTCCGAGCCAAAGAGTGAAAGCGTTATCTTCAGGAGTAGCGTGACTAATAAATACAGAGTCACGGAGCGCCACCATCTGACGTCCTTTCGACCGCGAGCAATCTTGGGATTTTTGCGCGATTCGCGGGCAACGATCGATACCTTAGGTTGTCGCTCCCCAAAAACAAAAGCGGCCGGATCTTCCGATCCGGCCGCAACGCAAACTCTTACTCGGCTAAGCCTACGCCACGCGACGCAACCTAGCCCCCGCCCAATTCCGTAAAACTCAGCTCGCCTTCTTCGCCGGCGCGGTCGACGGGCCGACCTTCTTCTGGATGGCGCGCTTCAGCTCGAGGGCGCGCGGGGAGAGCGCGTCGGCGTTGGCCTTGAGCAGGTAGGCATCGAGGCCGCCATTGTGGTCGACGCTCTTCACCGCGTTGGTGGAGACACGCAGGCGCACGTTGCGCTCCAGGGCTTCCGAGATGAACGTCACGTTGACGAGGTTCGGCAGGAAGCGGCGCTTGGTCTTGATGTTGGAGTGGCTGACCTTGTGGCCGACGAGGGGGCCCTTGGCCGTCAGTTCGCAGCGGCGAGACATGGTAGAAATCCTTATGCTTCGAACCCCCAACGGGTGCGGCCGCCATTTTGGGCGCCACGGGGGCAAATTCTTTTGTCCTTGCAGGGAGCGGGCGGACGTATAGGGGGGAAGGGGCGGGCAGTCAAGGTTTTGGGCGGTCTTTTGGGCCGCCCCGGGCAGGGGTGGGGGCTCTCTCCTCTTGGGGAGTCCCACTGCGGAGATACCCTCTCCCCAACCCTCCCCCGCACGCGGGGGAGGGAGCGCAGATTTCGTTGTGGTGACGATCGCGATATCACCACTCACGCCTCCATTCACCACGCCGGAATTCTGGGGTCCCTCCCCGCGCCGAATTCCGCTATTGAGGGACGCGGCAATCGTTCCGACCGTCCGGCGGGCATTTGCGCAATCGTCCGTCTCGCCGGAGCGTGGCCCTTCGATGCAGCTTTATCTCCCGATCGCCGATCTTCCCGTCAACGTCTTGCTGGTGCTGGCGATGGGGGCCGCGGTCGGCTTCGTCTCGGGCATGTTCGGGATCGGCGGCGGCTTCCTGATGACGCCGCTGCTGATATTCATCGGCATCACGCCCGCGGTCGCGGTCGCCTCGGTCACCAGCCACATCGCGGCCTCCTCGTTCTCCGGCGCGCTGTCCTATTGGCGGCGTCGCGCGATCGATCCGGCGCTGGCGAGCGTCCTGCTCTGCGGCGGCGTGACCGGCACGGCGCTCGGCGTGTGGACCTTCACCCAGCTGCGTGCGCTCGGCCAGCTCGATCTGATGATCGCGCTCTCTTACGTGGTGCTGCTCACCACCGTCGGCAGCCTGATGTTCTCGGAAGGCCTGCGCGCGCTGATGCGGACCCGGCGCGGCGCGCTGCCGCCACGCCGCACGCACAATTGGATCCACGGCCTGCCGCTGAAGATGCGGTTCAAGCGCTCGAAGATCTATCTCTCGGTCATCCCGGTGGTGGTGGTCGGCATCGTGATCGGCTTCATCGGCGCCATCATGGGCATCGGCGGCGGCTTCATCCTGGTGCCGATCATGATCTATCTCTTGCGGGTGCCGACCTCGACGGTGATCGGGACCTCGATGGTGCTGACGCTGGTCACCATGCTGTTCGCGACCATGCTGCACGCGGCGACCAATCACCTGGTCGACGCCGTGCTGGCGCTGATCCTGATGATCGGGGGCGTCACCGGTGCGCAGTTCGGGGCCCGCGCCGGGCAGAAGATCCGCGGCGAGCAGCTGCGCCTGCTGCTCGGCCTGCTGATCCTCTCGGTCGGCATCCGCTTCGCGATCGAGCTGGTGATCCAGCCCTCGGACCTCTTCACCATCCGCGAGCTCGGAGTGAGCGGATGATGCGCACGCTTCTCGCCATCCTTCTCGTCCTGCTGCTCGGCGGCGCCGCACGCGCCGAGCGGCTGATCGTGTCGGTCTCCAACCACCGCGTCACGGTGACGCCGAACTATTCCGGCGAGGAGCTGGTGCTGTTCGGCTCGGTGGAGAAGGATGCGACGACGCCGGCGGACCGCACCGCCTACGATCTCGTCGTCACCGTGATGGGCCCACGCGCCGACATGGTGACGCGGCGGAAGGAACGTACCTTCGGAATCTGGATCAACACCGACTACCGTCAGTTCCTGCAGGTGCCGAGCTATCTGGCGCTGTTCGCCAACCGTCCCTTCGAAACGATCACCTCGCCCGAGATCGCACGGCGGCAGCAGATCGGGCTGAACAACGTCCTGCTGACGCAACGGGTCAGCGGCGACTTCGCCGACGTGGTGCCGAACGACGCGTTCCGCTCGGCCTTCATCCGCCTGCGTACCCAGCGCGGGCTCTATCGCGAAGACGGCAGCGCGGTCACGTTCCTGACCCCGACGCTGTTCCGGACCGGCATTCCGCTGCCGGCGGAGGTGCCGATCGGGACCTACGAGGTCGAGATCAAGCTGTTCGCGAACGGCGCGTTCATCGGCAAGACCGAGACCGCGTTCGAGATCGTCAAGATCGGCTTCGAGCAGTTCGTCGCCACGACCGCGCGGCACAACGGGTTCCTGTACGGCCTCGCCACCGTGGCGATGGCGCTGATGACGGGATGGATGGCGTCGATCGTGTTCAGGAAGGATTGAGGGCGCGTCACTCCGTGCGCATCCCTCTCCGCTCGTCATCGCCCGGCTTGACCGGGCGATCCAGTATTCCAGAGGCCTTCGTCGGAGAACTCGCTCACAACAACCGCCGCGGCGTACTGGATGCCCCGGTCGAGCCGGGGCATGACAGTTGAGGTTGTGGCGCCCTGCTCACGCCGACACCCTCGCCGGCCGCGTCACCAGATAGATGCCGAGCGCGACAGGAACGATGCCGAGCAGATCGCGCGCCTCGATGTGCTCGCCGAGGACGAGATACGCGAACAGCATGCCGAGCGGCGGCATCAGGAAATGATAGGCGCTGGCGGCGGTGGCGCCGCTCACTTTCAGCAGATGAAACCAGAGCCAGTAGGCCAGGATCGAGCCGCCGAGCACGAGGAAGGCAAAGGCGCCGATCAGGCTCGGCGTGACGTCAATGGCGTGGATGTCGGCGAAAGTGAGCGCGACCGGCGTCAGCACGATGCCGGCGACGACGTTCTGCACGCCGTTGCCGATCCACAGGGAGCCCTTCGGTGCGAGCAGCTTGAACAGGATCGTGCCGGCGACGAGCGAGGCCAGTGAGGCCAGCGTGAAGGCGATGCCGTGCAGGCTGTCGGTGCCGACCGACAGGCGGTGCCAGACGATCGCCGTCACGCCGACGACGCCGAGGACGAGGCCGCTTGCCTTGCGCCAGGTCATGCCTTCACCGAGCAGCAACGCTGCCAACGCGGCTGTGAATACCGGATTGGCCGAGACGATCAGGCCGCCGAGGCCGGCGGAGACCGATTGCAGGCCGGTGTAGCCGAGACCGAGATAAAGCGCGTTGTTGGCGATGCCGAGCACGGCGAAGATCGCGGCATCGCGCCAGGAGAGTGACCAGGCAGCGCCGCGGATCAACGTTGCGCCCAGGATCAAGATGCCGGCGAGCGAGAAGCGCGCGGCGAGCAGGATCAGTGGCGGGCAATGGGTGACGCCGATCTTGCCGGCGACGAAGGCGTAGCTCCAGAGCAGGCAGAACAGGCCGATGGCGAGCGGCAGCGTGTTGAAGCGGGTGCCTGGGACCGAAATCGAGGGGGCGAGCGACATGAGGGGCATTCTCGGGATGTTCTTGTTCCGGCCCTCGATCTAGGGACGCCGCTTGTCATTTGGAAATTAAATGATTAACTTCCGATCAGTTGATTTTCGAATGGAAGCGGCAATGCTGGATCTCGAGCTGCTGCGCAGCTTCGTCTCGGTGGTCGAGGCCGGCGGCTTCACCCGCGCCGGCGAGCGCGTCCACCGCACACAATCGACCGTCAGCCAGCAGATCAAGCGGCTGGAGGACGACATCGGCCAGGTGCTGCTGCATCGCGACGGCAAGAGCGTGCGGCCGACCGAGGCCGGCGAGCGGCTGCTCTCCTATGCGCGCCGTCTGCTCTCGCTGGCCGAGGAGGCGCGCGACGTGCTGCGCCGCCCGGGTGGCGAAGGCGCGGTCCGGCTCGGCATCCCCGAGGATTTCGCGGCGTACCGGCTGACCAAGCTGCTCGGCGCATTCGCGCGCTCGCATCCGGGCCTGCGGCTCGACGTGCGGGCCGACCAGAGCAAGCATCTGGCGCGCGATCTCGAGCGCGGCGAGCTCGACCTTGCGCTCTACAAGCGCGAGGCCGGCGCGAACGGCGCGATCGCGGTGTGGCCGGAGCGGGTGCACTGGGTCACCAGCAAGAGCCATCCCGTCGATGTCGACGTTCCCTCGGTGCCGTTGATCGGCTTTCCGCTCGGCTGCATCTACCGCGCCGGCGCGATCCATGCGCTGGAAAGCGCCGGCCGCGCCTGGCACACCGCCTATACCTCGTCGAGCCTCGCCGGCATCCAGGCCGCGGTCGCCGCCGGCATGGGGCTGAGCATCCTGTCGGAGATGTCGATCCAGTCCGATCACCGCGTGCTGACGGCGAAGGAAGGTTTTGCACCGATCAACAAGACCGAGGTCGCATTGATGGCTGCGCCGGATGCGAGCCCGGCCACGCTGCGGCTTGCGGATCGTCTCGCCGAATTTTGCGATGCGGTGCAGGCGAAGGCGGCTTGAGCCCGCTCGAGGTCAGGCGCTCAATTCGCCGCCGACAGCAGTTTATCCCCGCACGCATTCGCATAGAACTTGCCGCCGCATTGGCGCTTGATCGCAGCGCAGCGAGCCGCGGGCGACGCCTTTTGCGGGGCCGTGAAGCCGCAGCTGAGACCATCGGCGCTGCGGCCGGATTTGCCGGCGGCAAACGCCACGCCGGAGGCGCTGATGCAGAGGACGAGCAGGGCCGCAGTGGCGATGTCGATCAGCAGTCTCATCGTCGTCTCCTCTCCACACTGATGGCTGAATCTTTCGTAATCTAGCACCGAATCTGCGGTTTCTCCGTGCTCACCCGGGTTCCCAATTCGGCCCGTTCCTTGCATAAATTAGCGCCAGCGCAATGCACGGCCACCGGCGGCAGTTCTGGGTGCAAGGGCACGACGCGCAGATTGGTAAGAGTTCGACCTAGGAAATGACGGCTTTGCAGGATTCATCGTTCCAACCCAGTTTTCCGGCCCCGGGGCAGCCCATCGACGAACTCGCGCTGGCCGAGATCAAGGGCGCAATCCTGGCGAAGCTGCGGCTTGCCATCGGCAAGGATGCCGGCATGGCAACCAAGCACGACTGGTATCAGGCCGCAGCGCTCGCGCTGCGCGATCGCATCGTGCATCGCTGGCTCACCGCGGAGAAGCACAGCTACGACGCCGGCCGCAAGCGCGTCTATTATCTCTCGCTCGAATTTTTGATCGGCCGCCTGTTCAGCGACGCGCTCAACAACATGGGCCTTTTGAAGATCTTCGAGGTCGCGCTCGGCGATCTCGGCGTCTCGCTGCCGGAGCTGCGCAAATGCGAGCCGGACGCCGCGCTCGGCAATGGCGGCCTGGGCCGCCTCGCCGCCTGCTTCATGGAGAGCATGGCGACGCTGTCGATCCCCGCGATCGGCTACGGCATCCGCTACGATTACGGCCTGTTCCGCCAGATCATCAATCAGGGCTGGCAGCAGGAATATCCGGACGAATGGCTGAGCTTCGGCAACCCCTGGGAATTGCAGCGGCCCGAGGTGATCTACGACATCAATTTCGGCGGCGGCGTCGAGCATGTCGACGACAAGGGACGCGACCGCGCGATCTGGCATCCCGCCGAGACGGTGCAGGCGATCGCCTATGACACGCCGATCGTCGGCTGGCGCGGCCAGCACGTCAACGCGCTGCGGCTGTGGTCGGCGCGCTCGCCCGATCCGCTCAAGCTGGATGCCTTCAACAAGGGCGATTATGTCAGCGCCAGCGCCGAGCAGTCGCGCGCGGAGGCGATCTGCAAATTCCTCTATCCGAACGACGAGAGCCCGGCGGGCCGCGAGCTGCGGCTGCGCCAGGAATATTTCTTCGTCTCGGCCTCGCTGCAGGACCTGGTGAAGCGGCATCTCGCCTCCGACGGCCAGCTGCGCAGCCTGTCGTCCAAGGTCGCGGTGCAGCTCAACGACACCCATCCGAGCCTTGCCGTCACCGAGCTGATGCGCATCCTCGTCGACCTGCACAATTTCCGCTGGGACGAGGCCTGGAAGATCACCGTCGCCACGCTGTCCTACACCAACCACACGCTGCTGCCGGAGGCGCTGGAGACCTGGCCGGTCGAGCTGTTCGAGCGGCTGCTGCCGCGGCACCTCGAGATCATCTACCGCATCAACGTGCAGCACCTCGCGCTCGCCGAGGCGCGCTGCCCCGGCGACATCGACTTCCGCGCCTCGGTCTCGCTGATCGACGAGAAGAGCGGCCGCCGCGTGCGCATGGGCCAGCTCGCCTTCGTCGGCTCGCACCGCATCAACGGCGTCTCGGCGATGCATTCCGACCTGATGCGCGAGACCGTGTTCCACGACCTCAACCATCTCTATCCCGGCCGCATCACCAACAAGACCAACGGCATCACCTTCCGCCGCTGGCTGATGCTGGCCAACCCGAAGCTCACCGACCTGTTGCGCGAGAGCTGCGGCGAGGCCGTGCTCGACGATCCCACCCAGCTCGCGCTGATCGAGACCCGCGCAAGCGACGTCGAATTCCAGAAGAGGTTCCGCAGCGTCAAGCTTCACAACAAGACCGCCCTCGCCCGCCTGATCGGCGAGCGGCTCGGCATCAAGGTCGATCCGACCGCTTTGTTCGACGTGCAGATCAAGCGCATCCACGAGTACAAGCGCCAGCTCCTGAACGTCATCGAGACGGTCGCGCTGTACCAGGCGATCAAGGACGATCCCAACGGCAATTGGGTGCCGCGGGTGAAGATCTTCGCCGGCAAGGCGGCGGCGAGCTACCGCTACGCCAAGCTGATCATCAAGCTGATCAACGACGTCGCCGAGGTCGTCAACAACGACCCCGCGATCGCCGGCAAGCTCAAGGTCGTGTTCCTGCCCGACTACAATGTCAGCCTCGCCGAGGTGATCATTCCCGCGGCCGACCTCTCCGAGCAGATCTCGACCGCCGGCATGGAAGCGTCCGGCACCGGCAACATGAAGCTGGCGCTGAACGGCGCCATCACCATCGGCACGCTCGACGGCGCCAATATCGAGATTCGCGACCATGTTGGCGCCGAGAACATCGCGATCTTCGGCATGGAGGCCGGCGACGTGATGATCCGCCGCAAGCAAGGGCTCGACGCCTCCGACGTGATCCGCAATTCGCCGAAGCTGCAGCGCGCCATCAACGCGATCGGCGGCGGCGAGTTCTCGCCCGGCGATCCCGGCCGCTTCGAATCCATCGCGCACGCGCTGCGCTATCTCGACCACTACATGGTCAGCGCCGATTTCGATTCCTATTATGAGGCGCAGCGCGCGGTCGACGCGCGCTGGCAGGTGACGCCGGCCTGGACCCGCGCCTCGATCCTCAACGTCGCGCGCATGGCCTGGTTCTCGTCGGACCGCACCATCCGCGAATACGCCGAGGAGATCTGGAACGTGCCGGTGAACCCGACCACGCCGCTACTGCCGGACCTGCGGAACGTCGCAGGCTGATTTTCCGCGGCATGGAAGCGGGATTACCTGCGAGGTTATTTGCATCTCGCAAGGCGGATGATGATATGACTGCCATCATCCCCAAGGCGGAGTCGGTGAACCGACGCCGCCACCTCAAACGCCGTCATTGCGAGCGCAGCGAAGCAATCCAGAATCTTTCCGCGGAGACAGTCTGGATTGCTTCGCTGCGCTCGCAATGACGGGTGGGGCGACACCGAGGACTCCCATGCACGCCAAGCTCCCGCACCCCTTCGACGACGCGACCCGCATCACCGCGGGTGACAGCAGTTGGCAGGGACACACCAGCGACGATTACTGGGCCTTTGTCGGCCCGTTCGGCGGCGCCACGGCCGCGACGATCCTCCGCGCGCTGATCGAGCATCCGCAAGCCGCCGGCGATCCGCTCGCGCTCACCGTCAATTATTGCGCGCCGATCGCCAAGGGCGCGTTCGATCTCGACGTGCGGCTGGTCAAGGCCAACCGCTCCAGCCAGCACTGGTGCGTCGAGCTCAGCCAGGGCGGCGGCGAGGTCGCAACGCTCGCCACCGCGGTGTTCGCCGAACGGCGGCCGTCCTGGGAGCACCGGGTGGCGCAATATCCCGAGGCCAAGCCGTTCGAGGAGACCATGCCGTTCCCGAAGATCGCGGCGTCCTGGGCCAACCAGTACGAATTCCGTTTCGTCGAGGGCGAGATGCGGATCGGCCCGCAGCAGGCCGAGCCCGCCAGCACCTATTCGAAAATCTGGATCAGCGACCGCACGCCGCGCAAGCTCGACATGCTGTCGCTGACGTCGATGTCGGACGCCTTCTTCGGCCGCATCTTCCACGCAAGGCGCGAGATGGTGCCGTTCGGCACGGTGTCGCTGACGACGTATTTTCACACCGACAGCGCAGAGCTCGCGAGCGAGGACATCACCCGCGTGCTGGCGACGGCGGATTCCAAGATCATGCACAAGAGCTACGCCGACCAGAACGCCGAGCTGTGGTCGCCGAACGGCCGGCTGCTCGCGACCACGACGCAGATCGCGTATTTCAAGGCGTAGCTGTTTCTCCCCTCTCCCCTTGTGGGAGAGGGGGGCTCGCCGCGCAGCGGCGAGACGGGTGAGGGGTTCTCTCCGCGGGCACTTCTCTTACACCTGAGTTTGCGGACAGAACCCCTCATCCGGCGCTTCGCGCCACCTTCTCCCACAAGGGGAGAAGGAAAGAAAAAAGGGCGGCCCTGCGGCCGCCCTTGTGCATTCAAGGAAACGGAGCCTCACTCCGCCGCGAGCTTCACGTCCGGGGCTGCCGCACGCACGTCGGCGTCGACCTGGGCTTCGAACTTGGCGAAGTTCTTCTGGAACATGCCGACCAGCGCGCGGGCGGTCTTGTCGAACTCGTCCTTGTCCTTCCAGGTGTTGACCGGGTTGAGGATCTCGCTGGGCACGCCGGGCAGCGCGGTCGGGACCGCGAAGCCGAAATACTTGTCGGTGCGGAATTCGACGTTGCGCAAGCTTCCGTCGAGCGCGGCGGTGAGCAGCGCGCGCGTCACCTTGATCGGCATGCGCGAGCCGACGCCGTACTTGCCGCCGGTCCAGCCGGTGTTGACCAGCCAGCAATCGACATTGTGCTGGGCGATGAGGTCGCGCAGCATGTTGCCGTAGACGCTGGGGTCGAGCGGCAGGAAGGGCGAGCCGAAGCAGGTCGAGAATTCCGGCTGCGGCTCGTTGCCGAGACCGCGCTCGGTGCCCGCGACCTTGGCGGTGTAGCCGGACAGGAAGTGATACATCGCCTGCGCCGGCGACAGCTTCGCGATCGGCGGCAGCACGCCGAAGGCGTCGGCGGCGAGCATAACCACGTTCTTCGGCTGCGGCGCGCGGCCGGTGCGCGAGGCGTTCGGGATGAAGTCGAGCGGATAGGCCGAGCGCGTGTTCTCGGTCTTGGAGCCGTCGTCGAAATCCACGATCCGGGTGTCCTCGTCGAGCACGCAGTTCTCGAGCACCGCGCCGAAGCGGGTCGAGGCCGCGAAGATCTCGGGCTCGGCTTCCTTCGACAGCTTGATGCACTTGGCATAGCAGCCGCCCTCGAAATTGAAGACGCCGTTCGGGCCCCAGCCGTGCTCGTCGTCGCCGATCAGGGTGCGGTTGGGATCGGCCGACAGCGTGGTCTTGCCGGTGCCCGACAGGCCGAAGAAGATCGCGGTGTCGCCCTTGGCGCCGACATTGGCCGAGCAATGCATCGGCATCACGCCGCGCTCGGGCAGGTAATAGTTCAGCGTGGTGAAGACCGACTTCTTCATCTCGCCGGCATAATAAGACCCGCCGATCAGGACGATCTTGCGGGTGAAATCGATCGCGACCACGTTCTCCGAGCGGCAGCCGTGACGTTTGGGATCGGCGCGGAAGCTCGGCATGTCGATGATGGTGAGTTCCGGCACGAAGGTCGACAGCTCGATCGCCTCGGGGCGGATCAGGAGAGTGCGGATGAACAGCGAGTGCCAGGCGAGCTCGGTGAAGACGCGCGTCTTGATCCGGTAGGCCGGGTCGGCGCCGCCGTAGAGGTCCTGCGCGAACAGCTTCTTGCCTTCGGCGTGCTTGAGGAAATCTTGATAGAGCGTCTCGAACTGCTCCGCGGTGATCGACTGGTTGCCGGCCCACCACATCTTCTTGTCGGTGGTGGCGTCACGCACCGTGAACTTGTCCTTCGGGCTGCGCCCGGTGAACTCGCCGGTGTCGGCGCAGAGTGCACCGTCGGCGGACAGCACCGCCTCGCCGGCCGCGAGCGAGTATTGATAGAGTTGCGGCGCACCAAGATTCCAGTGAACCTGCTTGAGATTCTTTAAGCCGAATTTGTCGGCGCCGAAGGCACCGTTGCGCACGCCCGTCTCTTGCACGAAAAAATCCTCCTAGAACCCGCGACACCCTGCGCGACCAAGTTTGGACGCCATCGCAGTCACCGTGATGAATGGGCCATTCGGCCTCGGCTGAACGACCTAATAATCATGAACGCTGGCGTTGCCAAGCTGATCCCGCAGGATTTGGTTTATTCAAGGACCGCGCCAAACGTCGCGCATGTCAGCTCTGAGCAGGGGCAACCAGAAAACACAAATGATCGCGCAACCAAATGCGTGTTTGCGCGTTACGTCAGGTTATTGCGACGCACAATCCCTGAGGAATCGTTTCATTTTACCTCGCCTTCGCCGATCAGCGCGAACGGTCCCCACATGGCTGGGTAGGCGTTGCGCGGCGAAGTGGCGTCGTCGACAAACGTTAACATCGCGCGGCGCAAGGCTTCGGCACGACCGATCCTTGGTTCGTTCTTGAGCAGCTCGAATGTCGACGTGGTCAAGCGGGTGGCGGCCTCCGAATCCACGGCCCAATGCGAGACCAGGAGCGCGCGGGCCCCTGCGTAGAAGAACGAGCGCGCCAATCCCGACAGTGCCTCGGCGCCCGGCTTGTCGCCGGCGATGGTGTTGCAGGCGGACAGCACCACCCAATCGGCGTTGAGCTTGAGCTGCGCCACCTCGCTCGCGGTCAGAAGACCATCGTCGAACTCCGACGGCTGATCGGGAATGGACAACGCGAGGGAGGGCTCGGCCAGTCCCTTGATGTCGCCGGCGACGAGACCGTGGGTGGCAAAGTAGATGATGCCGTATTGAGCAAGCGCTGCACGCTTCAGCGTCGTCTCGCTGGCATCGCGCCCGAGATGGATGTCGGCCTTGGCCGCGCCGACGTCCCTCGCCACCGCGTTCAGCTCGTCGGCGGTATCGGGCAGTTGCGGCAGCGCCTGCGCCAGCCGCGCGCGATCGACGCCGGCGCCGCGCCAGAAATCGGTGTAGGCGATCGTCGCAATGCTGCGCGCGGCGACCTTGTCGCCGGCTGCGCGACGGTCGGCCGGCCCTTCGGCCGCGGGATTGAAGACGGGATCGCCGAAGCCGGTCATCGGCTTGACGCTCTGATCCTTGCGGGCAGAGGCACGCAGCGATTTCAGGGAGATCACCGACGGCAACACCGAGACGGCCTGACGCCGCAGCAGCCAGGCGGCATCGCGATAGCCCTCGAGCCGGTCCGGAATCGCAGCCTGCGGCTTCTCCGTCACCAGCAGATGAAACGGCAACGCCGTCAGCGCCGCCGAGGGCACCACCAGCAAATTGCGCTTGTCCTTCGTCAGCGCCTCGACCGGGCCGAGCAACGCCGCATGGAGCTCATGGGCCAGCGCAAGGTCGAACAGGCCCGACTTGCCGGAGGCATCGCGCGCCTTGCCGACATCCAGCCCCTTGCGGAAGGCGGCGACCTTCTGCGTCACCGCATCCGCGCCGAGCGGGATCTCCTTCCACTCGGCGCCCTCGCGCGTGATCGCGATGACATGGCTCTGCCTGTCGACGACGGAATAGATCACCATCGCTTCGTCCGCCGACAGCAGCGGCTGGATGTCCTTCACTGCCAGCGGCAGCGGGTTGGAGAGCGAGGCATAGTCGGGAAACTCGAGCGTGAGGGTCTTCTGCAAGCCCGCACGCTCGTTCGCGATCGTGGCGATCCGCGTGCGACTGCGCTGCTCGACCGCGCGGTCGCGCTGCGTAGATGGCTTCGACACCGCCGCGACGATGGCCTTGTCGAGCGCCTCGGACTCGGCGGCGAGATCCTGATCCTGGCGCACGAGCTCGGCGAGCCGGTCGCTGCCGGCGGCCATCCGCACCGCGAGCTTGTTCACGGCAGCGGCGGCGGAGGATTGCGTGCCGCGCTGGACCGCGGCCAGCGCCTTGTCGAGCGCCTTGTCGTCGGGCAGCAGATGCTGCTGCCGCGCGGACAGCAGGATCGGCAGCACGATGCGCAGCTGCGCGCGACCGCTGGCAAGCGTCTTGTCCGCGAGCGGCAAAGCATCGGCGGTGCGCCCGGAGACGTAGAGGAAATAAGCAAGATTGCCGGTCGAGATCAGGGTATCCGGATGGTCCGCCCCGAGCGCGCGTTCGCGGATGGACAGGGCACGGCGATAGAGCGGCTCGGCCTCGGCATAGCGCTGCTGATGCTCGTAGAGGCCCGCGAGATTGTTCAGCGAGCGCGCGACATCGGGATGATCGGCCCCCAGCACCTTCTCGCGGATCGCCAGCGAGCGCTTGATCGGCGCCTCGGCGTCGGCTTTGCGGTTGAGGTCGCGATAGACCTGGCCGATGTTGTTCAGGACGGTCGCGACCGCGGGATGCTCGGGCCCGGCGGCCTTTTGATAGATCCCGAGGGCCCGCTGGAATAGCGGCTCGGCGTCGGCCGGGCGCTGCTGCTTGGCGTAGAGCGTGGCGATATTGTTGAGGGACTGACCGACGTCGGGATGTTCGCGCGGCAGCGCTTTCTCGCGCACGGCCAGTGCACGCTTGAACAGCGGCTCGGCCTCTGCGAAGCGACTTTGCCGCTGATAGAGCGCGGCGAGATTGGTCAGCTCGGCCGCAACCAATGCGTTGTCGAGGCCGAGCGATTTTTCCATGAGCGCGATCGCGCGCTTGTAGAGCGGCTCAGCCAGATCGTCTCGCCCCTGAGCGGCATGGACCTGGCCGAGATTGTTCAACGCGCCGGAGAGATCGCGGCCGTTGTCCTTCTCGAGGCCAGCGACCATCGCCTGCGCGAGCGGCAGCGCCTCCGAATATTTTCCGGCGCGGATGAGCGCGCTGAGCCGCGCGCTCTCGGCGGCAAGACCCTTCTGCCCGAGGCAGGGGGTCACCAGCGATGCGGTGATCGCGAGCGCCAGACCTGCGACCAGCGTCAAACGACGACGTGTCATGAACCCCTCTCGCGGCCGACCTCGAACCATACCGGTGTTGGGTCGCCGCGGCGGAGGAGAGCGTTCAAAGCGTTGCGCTTCAGTCCATCTTGCTGCGCGCTTCGCCAGCAAGACGCACCAGCATCTTGCGCAGCGACGTGCCGTCGGTCACCCGCTCCGGGAAATCCAGCCGCAGCGCGATCTGGCCGTCCTGCATGTCGAGGCCTTCCGGATCGCAGCCGGTGCAGCGCCAATCACCCGCGCCGGCACCCAGGAGCTTCGTCGCATAGAGGCCCATGGTCTCCCGATGGTCGGCGTTCATATGCGCGACGGCGCCCTCCTCCGCCGCCAGCAGATCCTCGGCCCCGGTGAGATCCGTGAGAAACCGCTCGGGCTGGAGATCGACGATCCGGCCGAAACCGGCGACCAGATGGGTTCCCGTGGGGCGGATCCGGAAGAACGAGAAATCTTTAAAAGAAACAAAGTTTTCCGCCGACGGATGGGCATTGAGATACCGCCGCTGGAGCAGATCCCTTTCGGCCCCGGCCTGCTCCGCCCGGCCGGACAGCATGATCCGGGCGCCTTCCAGCGGATCGCCTTCCGCCCGCTCGTCCAGCATCAGCGAGACCCGGCTGTCGGCAAGGATATTCCTTGTATGCACGGCAAGGCTTGAGATCAGCAGAATGGGCGAGCCGTCGGGATGGCTGGCCAGATTGATCAGGGAACAATAGGGATCGCCGCTGCCGACCATCAGGGTTGCCAGCGCCCCCTGGCGCGATCGTCGCAGCAGGGATTTGGCGAGCTTTGCGGGGTCGAAATCAGGGGTCGGTTGCATCGGCTTTCTCGGCTCAGGTGGTTGCAAGGGAGGCCTTTTTTCGGGTAAACGGGGGCCTGGTTATGGGTCGACATGCGGCGAATCTGCCGTGTTTCGTGGAACTTGGTCACACTTCAGCCCAGCTTGCATTGCTCGGTGACAAGGTTCGAACGCCGACTTCGGCACCCATGTATGCGGCGCATCAGTGGATTGCTCGCCGTTTCAAGCCACGACCCAAAACGGAAAGCAGAAAGCAGAGGCTCATGCCCACAATCGCTTTGGTCGACGACGACCGCAACATTCTCACATCCGTCTCGATCGCGCTGGAAGCCGAAGGCTACCGCATCATGACCTACACCGACGGCGCCTCCGCGCTGGACGGTTTCCGCACCACCCAGCCTGATCTGGCCATCCTCGACATCAAGATGCCGCGCATGGACGGCATGGAGACGCTGCGCCGCCTGCGGCAGAAATCCGATCTGCCGGTGATCTTCCTGACCTCGAAGGACGAGGAGATCGACGAGCTGTTCGGCCTCAAGATGGGCGCCGACGATTTCATTCGCAAACCGTTCTCGCAGCGCCTCCTCGTCGAGCGTGTCAAGGCGGTGCTGCGCCGCTCGGCGCCGAAGGACCCGACCGTCGCGCCGAAGGAGAACGACGCCAAGGCGCTCGATCGCGGCCTTCTGCGCATGGACCCCGAACGGCATACCTGCACCTGGAAGAACGAGCCGGTGACGCTGACCGTCACCGAATTCCTGATCCTGCAGGCGCTGGCGACCCGGCCCGGCGTGGTCAAGAGCCGCAACGCGCTGATGGACGCCGCCTACGACGACCAGGTCTATGTCGACGACCGCACCATCGACAGCCACATCAAGCGGCTGCGCAAGAAGTTCAAGGTGGTCGACAACGAGTTCGAGATGATCGAGACGCTGTACGGCGTCGGCTATCGTTTCAAGGAAGCCTGAGGCGGCAGGCAGCTTCACGAACGGACTACGAGCATCGCCGGTTCTGATTGCATCGGGACCGGGATCGCTCCAGAGCGCGATGAGATCATCGTGCTCGGTTTGTTTCTCGAGCATGATCCTTTCGGAAAACCGCTGCACACTTTTCCGGATCATGCTCTAGAATGTGGGGACCTTCTCAACGCCGTCTGAACACGGGCGTAAGCATTGCTGGACCGAACGCAGCCTGATCCCAACCAGAGCGCCGGCGACGTCGCATCCGACGGCGTTCAGGAGCCATTTGCCGAAGCCAGGCCGCAGGGCTTCCGGCCGCTGAACTGGCTGAAGCGCGCCGGGCAGTTCTTCTTCGCGCTGTCCTTTTCCAGCCTCACCCGCCGCATCGTCTCGCTCAACCTCGCCGGCCTCGTCGCGCTGGTCGCCAGCATCCTCTATCTGTCGCAATTCCGCGCCGGCCTGATCGACGCGCGGGCGCAGAGCCTGCTGGTGCAGGCCGAGATCATCGCCGGCGCGATCGCGGCCTCGGCCACGGTGCAGACCAACGCCATCACCATCGATCCCGACCGGCTGCTCGACCTCAAGCCGGGCGAGACCTATGGCGGCCCGGACGAATATTCGCCGCTGGATTTCCCGATCAATCCGGAGCGGGTGGCGCCGGTGCTGCGCACGCTGATCTCGCCGACCAAGACGCGCGCCCGCATCTACGATCCGAACGGCAGCCTGCTGGTGGACAGCCGCAACCTCGAAAACGTGCTGCGCTACAATCTGCCGCCGCCGGCCGAGAAGCCCGGCATCGTCGAGCGCGGCATGGTCGCGGTCCGCACCTGGCTGAACCGCGGCGACCTGCCGCTCTATCGCGAGCTAGGGCCCGAGAACGGCAACGGCTATGCGGAGGTGGGCGATGCGCTCCAGGGCCAGAAGCGCTCGATGGTGCGGGTCAATGCCCGCGGCGAGGTGATCGTCTCGGTCGCGGTCCCCGTGCTGCGCTCGCGCGCGATCCACGGCGCCTTGATGCTGTCGACGCAAGGCGACGACATCGACCAGATGGTCACTGCCGAGCGCCTCGCCATCCTCAAGGTCGGCGGCGTCGCGGCCGCCGTCATGATCATGCTGTCGCTGCTGCTCGCGAGCACGATCGCAGGTCCGGTGCGCCGGCTCGCCGACAGCGCCGAGCGCGTCCGCCGCCGCATCAAGGCCCGCATCGAGATTCCGGATTTCACCCGCCGCCGCGACGAGATCGGCCATCTCTCGGGCGCATTGCGCGACATGACGAGCGCGCTCTACAGCCGCATCGAGGCAATCGAGATGTTCGCCGCCGACGTCGCCCACGAATTGAAGAACCCGCTGACCTCGCTGCGCTCGGCGGTCGAGACGCTGCCGCTGGCGCGCAACGAGACCAGCCGCGCGCGCCTGCTCGAGGTGATCGAGCACGACGTCAAGCGGCTCGACCGCCTCATCTCGGACATCTCCGACGCCAGCCGCCTCGATGCCGAATTGCAGCGCCAGGATGCGATCCCGGTCGATTTGCGCCGCCTGCTGACGACACTGGTGTCCGTCGCCAATGAAACGAAGCTCGGCCATGACGTCGCGGTCGAGACGCGCTTCGAGGGCCGCAGCCCGAGCGACACCTTCGCCGTCAGCGGCCATGATTCGCGGCTCGGACAGGTGGTCTCCAACCTGCTCTCCAACGCACAATCGTTCTCGGAAGCCGGCAACAAGGTGCGCCTCACCTGCCGCCGCGTGCGCTCCGAGATCGAGATCGTGGTCGACGACGACGGCCCCGGCATTCGCGACGACGCACTGGAGCGCATCTTCGAGCGCTTCTACACCGACCGTCCGCATCAGGGTTTTGGCCAGAACTCCGGCCTTGGCCTGTCGATCTCCAAGCAGATCGTCGACGCCCATGGCGGACGCATCTGGGCCGAGAACCGTGCCGGCCCGCCGGACGACGAGGGCATCCCGACGGTCGCAGGCGCGCGCTTCGTGGTCAGGCTGCCGGCGCTATGAGCCAGGGCCGATTGAACGACGGCGGCTTGAACGAGGGCGGCCCGAGCGTTCACGCCTCCGCGGTCAAGGTCGGGCCCGTGGCGGTGCTGATCCGCGGGCCCTCGGGCTCGGGCAAGTCGCGCCTTGCCTTCGATTTGATCATGGCGGGACGCGCGGGCGTGGTCGATAGGGCCGTTCTGGTCGGGGATGACCGTGTCCATCTGGCGACAGTCGGCGATGAAATTGAGGTCCGCCCGGCGCCGCGCCTCAAGGGCCTGATCGAGATCCGGGGCCTCGGAATCCGCGGCTGCGACTTCGTGGAGCATGCGACCGTCGGTCTCGTGGTAGACCTCGACGCCGCGGACGCCGAGCGCCTGCCGCCGCCCGAAGCCCTGAAAACCAGCATTTCTGGTGTCGAAATACCGCGAATTCCGGTGGGCCGCGACCATTCACCCCTCCCCTTGGTTGTCGCCGCCTTGACCACTACCAAGAGTTCATCTTCCGTTAACCCTTCAGGCGATTGTTTGAAGGGAAATGGTAACCATATGAACCCCACTATCGCGACCGAATAGACCGGCGCAGCTCCCCTCATCCATCCGTCTAGATTCAGGGAGATACGCAACATCCCCTCTTGCGCGGGGGCTCTGGATGGTCAAAGTGGCGCGTTCGTGCGGTGCACCAAAAGCGCCCGCGAGGAGTTTTCCGATGATTGGTCTAGTACTTGTGACCCACGGGCGCCTTGCCGACGAATTCAAGGCAGCGCTTGAGCATGTCATGGGCCCACAAAAGCAAATCGAGGCGATCACGATCGGCGCCGAAGATGATTCCGATCTGTGCCGAAGCGACATCATCGAGGCGGTTAACCGCGTCGATTCCGGCGACGGCGTTGCGATCCTCACCGACATGTTCGGCGGCACGCCGTCGAACCTTGCAATATCCTGCATGAGCCGGCCCAAGGTCGAAGTGCTCGCAGGCATCAACCTGCCCATGCTGGTGAAGCTCGCCAAGGTGCGCGAGGAGCGCACGCTGCCCGACGCGATCGCGATGGCACAGGAAGCCGGCCGCAAATACGTCACCATCGCCAGCCGCGTGCTCGCCGGCAAATGACCGGCGAGGCGTCACAAGCGGGGGCAGGCGTGCCCGCGGGCGCGATCTCCAAGGATCTCCTGATCATCAACAAGCGCGGCCTGCACGCCCGCGCCTCGGCAAAATTCGTCCAGGCGGTCGAACGCTTCGACGCGCAAGTGTGGGTGACGCGCGGCGGCGAGACCGTCGGCGGCACGTCGATCATGGGTCTGATGATGCTCGCCGCGGGACCCGGCACCACCATCACGGTCGCCGCCGCCGGCCCCGATGCCGAAGCCGCGCTCGCGGCGATCACCGAGCTCGTTGAAAGCAAGTTCAACGAGGAAGGGATTTAGCTCTCTCCAGCGCACGCAGTGCCGTAGGGTGGGCGAAGCGAAGCGTGCCCACGCATCTTTTCGCGACCGAGAGAGATCGTGGGCACGGCGCAAGTGCGCCTTTGCCCACCCTGCGACAGCTCGGTCATTTCCCCGGCGGTACGATGTAGACATTCCAGCTCATCGACGGGCCGGGCTTGCCGTGGGTGAAGCGGCGCGTGGTCATCACGATGCGCTCGGCGTTCGGCGCGGTCTCGGAGATCCATTTCTCGAACTTGGGCAGGCGTTCGTCGCTGGCATCGACCACGCCGATGAAGCCGTAGCGCTTGACGTCGTCGAGCGAGGTCAGCCCGGAGGCCCAGGCTTCGTTCGGCGTGAACGGGCTTGGGTGATCGGCACTGTAGAACACCATCGGCTGGATCGTCTCCATCGTGCCCGCAACGACGGCCCAGCGCGAGGCGAAGCGCGCGTGCCAGGCCTGGGTCAGCTCGCGCGCGAGCTCCGAGCGCGCGCCATAGGTCGCGGTGTTGCCGGCATTGGCCGTCATCTCGCGCGCGGCAATCCAGGGCGAGGCAATGAGCGTCGCGACGCTGAGCACGAGCCAGATCGCGGCGATGTTGAACAGGCTCGCGCTCTGCACGCGCAAGGTGGGGATCGCGACCAGCGCCAGCGGCACCAGGAAGAATAGCGAGATGCCCCAATCGGTCTTCATGTAGATGCTGAAGACCAGAGCTCCCAGCGGCGGGCCGAACGCGACGACGATCTGGATGATCCAGACGTTCAGCGCCTGCGAGACGTTGACGCCCGAATTGGCGCCGCGCCGCCACGCCCGCGTGACGATGCGCGCAGGCGCGCGCACCAGCAGCGTCAGCCACGGCGGCACCAGCGCCATCGCCAGCCCGGCGAGCGCCACCGGCAAGGCCAGCAAGCCGAAATTATGCAGGAGGTAGCCGGCGACGAGCTGATGCACCTGGCTCTTGTCCTGGAGGCTGTAGGTGTCGCCGGCATAGGTCAGCGGCACGAAATGCGCCTCGGCCAGCCACACGATGTGCGGGATCATCGCCAGCGCCATCGTCACGATCGCCACCCATGGCGCCGGCGAGAGCAGGAATCTCATCCGCTCCGGATGGATCAGCGCGGCAAGGCCGATGGCGCCGATCATGGTCAGCACCCAATATTTGGTCATCAGCGCCAGCGCGCCGGCGAGCCCGAGCAAGACGCCGGACTGCCAGCTCCGCTTCTCGAACGCGTTGAGATAAGCAAGCACCAGCAGCGGCAGCGTGACGAGCTGCAGCAGATCCGGGTTGTACTTGAAGCCCTTGAAATTGAAGATCGGGTAGAGCGCCACCATCACCACGACCAGGAAGGCGCGGCGCGCATCCACCACGCGCAAGGCCACCAGCCAGCAGATCACCATGCCGACGCCGACGGTCGCCATCGCCAGCGCATAGGTCGCCCAGTCCGCCGCCGGGAACGCGCTGAACCAGAGACCGGCCACCCAGCCCGACAACGGCGGGTGCTTGCCGTAGCCCCACAGGAATTTCTGGCCCCAGCCATAGGCTTCCGCGACGTCCATGTGAACATCCTGCGCCGCCTTGAGATTGATCAGGATGAAGGTCCAGAGCACCGCATGCAGGATGGCGAGCTGGATCACCAGCCACAATCTCGCCTCGGGGCGGACCGCGCAGGCCACCAACCAGGCCCGGACGCGGGTCAAGCTCAGGCGGGAATTCGCGCGCACCCTGTGGGTGGGAAGAGACGTGATCGACATGGGCCGTTGCTAGCGCGTTTTGGGCGATCGTGGAATCAGCTTGGCGTGAACAAAGGCCCTGAAATTACAGCAATATGGTTGCCGCACGGGGATGTGAGTGGTATCCCGCGCCCATGACGACCGTCCCCATTTCCAACATCCGCAATTTCTCCATCGTCGCCCATATCGACCATGGAAAATCGACGCTGGCCGACCGCCTGATCCAGATGACGGGCGGGCTCTCCGACCGCGAAATGGCGGGCAAGGAGCAGGTGCTCGATTCCATGGACATCGAGCGCGAGCGCGGCATCACCATCAAGGCGCAGACGGTGCGCCTGTCGTACCGCGCCAAGGACGGCAAGGATTACATCTTCAACCTGATGGACACGCCCGGCCATGTCGACTTCGCCTACGAAGTCTCGCGGTCGCTGGCGGCCTGCGAGGGTTCCCTGCTGGTGGTCGACGCCAGCCAGGGCGTCGAAGCGCAGACGCTCGCCAACGTCTACCAGGCGCTCGACAACAATCACGAGATCGTTCCGGTCCTGAACAAGGTCGACCTGCCCGCGGCCGAGCCCGAGAAGGTCAAGCAGCAGATCGAGGACGTCATCGGCATCGACGCCTCCGACGCGGTGATGATCTCGGCCAAGACCGGCCTCGGCGTCCCCGACGTGCTGGAGGCCATCGTCACCCGCCTGCCGCCGCCGAAGGGCGACCGCGACGCGACGCTGAAGGCGCTGCTGGTCGACAGCTGGTACGACGTCTATCTCGGCGTCGTCGTTCTGATCCGCGTCGTCGACGGCGTCATGAAAAAGGGCCAGCGCGTGCGCATGATGGGCACCGGCGCGGCCTACGACGTCGAGCGCGTCGGCTTCTTCACGCCGAAGATGCAGCAAGTCGACGAGCTCGGCCCCGGCGAGATCGGCTTCATCACCGCCGCGATCAAGGAAGTCGCCGACACCCGCGTCGGCGACACCATCACCGACGACAGGAAGCCTGTCACCGAAATGCTGCCGGGCTTCAAGCCCGCCATCCCCGTCGTGTTCTGCGGCCTCTTCCCGGTCGACGCCGACGACTTCGAGACACTGCGCGCCGCGATGGGCAAGCTGCGGCTGAACGACGCCAGCTTCTCCTTCGAGATGGAGACCTCGGCCGCACTCGGCTTCGGCTTCCGCTGCGGCTTCCTCGGGCTTCTTCACCTCGAGATCATCCAGGAGCGGCTGTCGCGCGAGTTCGATCTCAACCTGATCGCGACCGCGCCGAGCGTCATCTACAAGATGAAGCTCACCGACGGCAGCGAGCTCGAGATCCACAATCCCGTCGACATGCCCGACGTGGTCAAGATCGCGGAGATCCAGGAGCCCTGGATCGAGGCGACGATCATGACGCCCGACGAATATCTCGGCAGCGTGCTGAAGCTGTGCCAGGACCGCCGCGGTTCGCAGAAGGAGCTCACTTACGTCGGCTCCCGCGCCATGGTGAAATACGATCTGCCGCTCAACGAAGTGGTGTTCGACTTCTACGACCGCCTGAAGTCGGTCTCCAAGGGCTACGCCTCGTTCGACTATCATCTCACCGACTACAAGCCGGCCGACCTCGTCAAGATGCAGATCCTGGTCAATGCCGAGCCGGTCGACGCGCTCTCGATGCTGGTGCATCGCACCCGCGCCGAAGGCCGCGGCCGCGCCATGGTCGAGAAGATGAAGGAGCTGATCCCGCCGCACATGTTCCAGATCCCGATCCAGGCGGCGATTGGCGGCAAGGTGATCGCCCGCGAGACGGTGCGCGCGCTGCGCAAGGACGTCACCGCGAAATGCTACGGCGGCGACATTACGCGTAAGCGCAAGCTTCTGGAGAAGCAGAAGGAAGGCAAGAAGAAGATGCGGCAGTTCGGCAAGGTCGACATCCCGCAGGAAGCCTTTATTGCCGCGCTGAAGGTGGACAGCTGAGGCGAGGCTCGGCACGGTCGGTCCCCTCTTCGGGGTCAGCCAACAAAAATTGCGAAAACAACCCCATGCACAGTAGCCGCCCCCTTGGCGGCATTGCGCTTTTTCGAGTTTTGCGAATCCGATTTGACCCGTCGGGCGAAACAGGGGCATAATGCCATCAGCAGTCGTGATCGACAAACCGGAAAAGCACAAATCGACGGGTTGAAGCACCATCGAGAAACATACCGCGTCCAGAGTGAACAAGCTGGAGCGAACTATTTCTTATGGAAGAGATCTTCCAAAGAAGGGCCTACTTCATCGACCGCATTTTCGGCTTTCATCCTGTTCCTAAGCTCATCAATCTCGCTTTGGAGAATCGATCGCGCTTGTTCCCGGGCCAATGCAAATATCTCCACGCAATCGCTGAGCTCCGCTTTTGACAGCAAGTCGTAATCACCGCGGCGCCACAACTCTATCTCGCGACAATTTTCGTTTGCTTCCTCTTGCTTTCTAGCTTCGCTCTGCGGAAAAAACAGCACTTCGCCAGGTGACGCTTGATAGTCCGTCAAGGAGAAGAAAGCATCCTCATAAACTGTCATAAGGAGACGTCGCTGGAGCAACCGCAGTGGATTATTCGCCCATCCGCAGACGAACAGAGGAACGAACTTACCCTTCTCGCGAATGATTGAAAGCGGCGCTACCGGCACAAGCACATCCCTCGAAACGCGAAAGAATTCCTTCTCGAATTCAATCGGGTTTGACGACGAATACCTACGCGTCTCATCGTAGTCGAAAAACGCCTCGACCAATTGCTTATTCTGGACCCTGCCAGCCGGCGCCCCCTTGCTAGCGGCCACCTTGATAGCAGCGTCGAGCCCAATACCAAGTTCTAGCCTGTCCTTTATCGCACGGTAACCTGGTTGATAGCCGAAAGCCGGTTGACCTTTCGCAAAGCTAAGAATTGCTTTTGCGGTCGGTCGCACATCATCAAAAATAAACCGAACCCAGTTTGGCCCAGCAGGTGGAAAATCCAATTTCCGAAGAATTTTGAGACGCTTCACGATTTCAGCGCTGTATTCGATCATCAGTGCCTCGCAGCTTTAGCGTACCAACTCACGATCAGATCGTCTGATATTTGCATAGAAGGGTTCGCCTTGGAGCTATGATTCCAAACCTGATCCCAAGGCCCGCCAGCTTCATGCGACATTGACACGAGAGAACTAGCCGAAAACGCAACAAACTTCTGGCCTACTTCCTCTACGAATAGGCGCTCCTGTTCGGGCAAGAGCGCCTCACAAAGCTCCCGTTCACCCGTACGCGGATTGATTCGGTGAGCCCGCGCGTTGATCGGCTTATCACCACACGACTTAAACTCGCGATACAGCTCTCGAAATACTGGGCCATATTCCCATGCTTCAATCTTCGCTGAAACCAATGGCTTTCCAAATCGAGCAAGAAAGAAAGCATGCAGAAAGAAAACGATCTTATTGATGCTTAAGTTCGAGACCTGCCGACCGCGCTGATCAGCAAGATCTAAAACCAAATTTGCGATAGCACGGACATCATTAGACATAGCGCAGAATAGAATATTCACGTTTTGTTCGCAATAAGCCAAACGCTATTTTCCACTGATTCGGAGCATCGAGTCCTACCGACAAACGTACCCGCTCCGCCCCGCTCTTTAGCCCAATACTGGGGCCGCCCCCCACCAGACGTCCGTTAAACGATGCGATCGTCCAACTTCGCCAAAACAACTTGGAGTTACATCTAAAGGTCTGCTTTATTGTGGGCATGACAGGGAGGGAGACCGTCAATGTTGGACAAAGCTGGCCTACTAAAGGAGTTTGAGCTCTTCAGCGGCAACGGCGGCGGCATCGAAGCCTGGTTCTCGGAAACGATGCCCGACGTCGTTGCGAACCATCTCTGCAATTGCGAGGTGCGGAACATCCCTTTCGAAATCCTCAACCAGCTCCTAATTCTCTCGCACGAAGCCGGCATGTCCTACGGCTTTTTCAACTTTTACTTTCTGTCCAATCCGCACCCTGTTGGAGCCTATTGGTACGACCCAAAGAAGCTGCCTGAGTTCGACGAGAAGTTCTTAGAGGCTAGTGCAATCATCAACCTATCCCACCTGAAATGGGGATTGCACCGCCTCTACACCGATGGACTACTCTATTTCGGCAATATCCGCGAGTGTTACCGAAGCCTCCGAGGCCTTTCGAAGGCGCAGTTAGAAGACTTTTTCCGCGCCAGGATTCACGACACCAACGATCTCACGAGCCGCAGCGACTATCTGCCTTTAAATCACATCGCGAAAGACGAGCGATATTTGATCGCTGAGGTCGCTTGCAAGACATACGCGCCGGCGGACCGGTCTATGCCCTCGCTTCTCGAATACATACAGCGACGCTACGAACAACTCTCTGAAGCAGGACAGAAACGACTCACGGTAAAGAATCTAATCTCGGACAGTCGGTCACAAGAAGACAAATACGATGAATATCAGCTTTCGTTCTCGCTTGACGAAGCGATAGACAAAGAAGTTTCAAGCGCGGCCGATCTTGAGAAAACTATTGGGCCGCTTGTTGCCAAGTTCGAACGAGCTCGGGAAAATGCGTTGAAGAATACAAGCCTCTATCTTTCGATGATCTCTGACCTAGACGTGTATGTTGCTACTAGCATGCGCAATCGGGATGATTTCCGCACCATGGCAGAATTCTGCGAAGATGTATTTGGCGACCCCAAGATCAGCGCTTTGAGATTGAGATATTTCGATCCGACGATGAGCGCAGCTGACAACCACGAAGACAAGGGGCTAATCGAATGTTTGATGGTCAAATGCTCGAAAATGTTGATCTACAACGCCGGGAAATCTGACAGTTACGGAAAGGATGCTGAGGCCGCGATGGCCCTGAGCTTGGGCAAGCCCGTAATTTTCTTCTGCGATACGGAGACTAAGCAGAAATTGTTCAAAGACATTCATCCGCTCGCTCGCCTGATCAACTTCCACAACGGCGTCGCCGTTGGTTCGATTGTGATGGACGACCGACGCGAGGTCGCAGAGATGGTTCGACGCATCTTCTATAACGATATGGAGTTCCAACTGACTAAGAAGAAGGATGGATATTTCCTATTGCAAGAAAAACTCACTGGGTCGACGGTGAGGGTACAGTCAAACAACTCTCTCCTTCGCGAAACATTCTGGAACTACTACCATCGGGAGCCTCCCTTTCGGAGAGGGTGAATACGGCACCTCCGGCGACAACTTAGTTCACCATCATTTTCTCTCCACCCTTGCAGAAGGCAAATCGTACGCGCGTAGCCGCCCGCCTTGCTCTGCGGATGGTGGCAGCATCTCAGGGCGCGTGATGCCAGCAACGCATCAGCACGCACGCCGCCCGAACGATCACACTTTCTTCGCCTCGACGTACCTCGCGAAATTGTCGAGGATCGCCTGCCAGCCACTCCGCTGCTGCTCCTCCGAGTGCGTCGTCTCGCCATCGAAGACGACACGGACGACAACGCCCTTCGGGCCCGGCACGAATTCGACCTCGGCCCTCCGGTCGCCGAACGCATATTCGATCCGCTTGTGCTCGACGATCCCAGTGTAGGTGCCGGCGAAGTCGAAGCCCATGCTGCCGTCCTTTGCCTCCATCCGGGACGAGAAGGCGCCGCCTTCCCGCAAGTCAACCGTCGCCCTGGTCGTGTGCCAGTCGTCGGACGCCGCATTCCACTTCACGATGTCGGCTGGCGTCGTATAGGCCTGCCAGACCTGATCGATCGGGGCAGCTACGCTGGTTTCGACGGTGATCCTCATGGGCATTGCTCCAGTACGGCTTTGACGGCTCGAGTTGACGGAATCTCGTTTCATGTGCCGGGTCCATTCCAGCACGTCCGCGACGTGTCGACCCAAGGACGATCGAGACCGGCCCATGCCGACATGGTCCGGCGTCAATGTGCCAAAAAAGTTGGAGAAGTCGTGGTGTGGGCAAACGCCCTACCATCCTGGTTCAGATCGGCCTTGTCTTCGCTCGGATGGCCATCGACCGTTTCAGGACCTGCTGGGCATCGGCATGGCGGCCTTGGTACTTGTAGAGACCAGCGAGGTTATCCAGAACGCCGGCGAGATCCGGATGATTGGGGCCGAGGGTTTTCTCGAAAGTGGCCGCCGACCGCTTGAACAGCCGCTCGGCCTCCGCATTGCGGCCCTGACGCCCGTAGAGAGCAGCCAGATTGTTCTGTGCCTGCGCGATGTCGGGATGATCGGGGCCGAACGCCTTTTCGGTCACTGCCATTGACCGCTTCAGCAGCCGCTCGGCATCGGCATAGCGATGCCGATTAGTATAAGCGTCCGCCAAATTGTTCATCAGCACCGTGGCTTCGGGATCGTCGGGACCGAGCGCCTTCTGCAGCACCGCGAGGCCTCGCTTGAACAGCGGTATGGCCTGATCGTATCGGCCCTGATGGCTGTAGACGGCGCCAAGATTGCTCAACGCCATCACGATCGATGGATCATCGCTTTTCTCGTGAATTGCGATCGCCCGCTTGAGCAGCGGCTCCGCTTCGGCGTAGCGCTCTTCCGCGCGATAGAGATCGCCGAGATTGTTCAGCACCATCGCGACTTCGGAGTGATTCGGGCCTAGCGTCTTCTCCTCGATGGCCAGCGCGCGCTTGTACAGCGGTTCGGCAACGGCGTATTGGCCAAGATTGTAGTGGATCGTGCCGAGGTCGTTCAGCGGCGTCGCGACTTGCGCATCATCAGGGCCGAACTCCTTCTCGCGAAGGGCCAGCGACTTCTGCGCCAACGGCAGCGCTTCCATGTACTTCCCGGCCCGATAAAGCTGCTTCATCTGCCGGGTCAGCGTGCCCGCCTCGTCCTCCTCGGCATGGGATGGCGCGCCGAAGGACAGGCTCAAGGCGAGCGCCGTGACTGCAACACAGATGGATGCTTTCAGAGCCTTCATCGCGCCTTCCCTCGTCGCTGACATCAGGGACCTACGCGCCGTTGGTGCTCCCGGAAGCCGGACAGGTTCAATGCAGCCGCGGCTGTCTGACGCGACCGACCGCGCCGGGCGCGGCTGTATGCCATTGGCAGGCATCAGCAATTCATCAGTGCCCGAGCTGCTGAAGCACGGCGGACCATAGCGCCAGCGGCTCCCTGAGGCCACCGGGCTCGGTCGGCTTCTTGCGGACGGCGGTGTGCACCATGACGAGCTTGGAGGCGGGATCGACCAGGATGATTTGGCCGCGGATGCCGAGCAGGGCGAATCTGCGCTGCTCGCCGGGGAGGAGCCACACTTGATAGCCGTAACCGAGAAAGGGCGTGGCAACGCGCGGCGCGAGATGACCATCCTCTGGCCTGACGGTCGTTGCATCGAGCAGCCATTGCCGGGGGATCAGCTGCCGCCCCTCCCAGGCGCCGTCATGCGCGAGCAACCGGGCCAGGCGCGCATAGTCGCGCAAGATGGCGTTGAAGCAGCAAAAGGCGACCTCCTGCCCGCTGCCGTCGATCGCCCACGAGGCATCCGCTTCGGTGCCGATGGGATCCCAGATCCGGTCGTGGAGATAGTCGGCAACCGGCGTGCCGGTGGCAGCGCGCAGGACCAGGCCGAGGATTTCCGTTTCAACGCTGGCATAGTGCCATCTGGTCCCCGGCGGTGCGGTTCGGGTATTGAATTGCGCGACGATTGCGGCGGGGTCCTTCGGCTCGTCGACGAACAGGGCCCGCCCGAGCCGGGCGATGTCGTCCTTGCCGTCGTAGACTTCCGAGAACGCGACGCCCGACGACATGTTCAGCAGGGCACGGATGGATGTGTTTCCATATTCCGTTCCTGCAAGGCCGGGAACGTAGGTCGAGACGAGGTCGTCGATCGACTTGATCCGCCCTTCCGAGACCGCGATCCCGACCAGCATGGCCACCAGCGTCTTGGCCATGGATTGCGAGACAAAGCGGTGGCGGTCGGTCCGTGCATATTGATAGTGCTCGAACAGGATGGTGTCGTCCCGGGCGATCAGGAGTCCCGTTACTGGATTGCGCTTGAGATACTCCGCGATGCTCAGCCGCTGGCTATCGAAGCTATAGGCAATCGGCGGCTCCGGCGCGCGCTTGAATGACCAGGTCACCGCCGCGCGGCGAACCGGGCGCGAGCGATAGAGCTCGTCGTAATGGCTGTAGGCCCCGACCAGCTTGTCAAGCTGGGGGGCGCCCCCGCGTGTGCCGACCGGATAGCCCTCAGCCGCGCCGTAGAGCTCGGCATCCGGGCCGCTATCCGAAAACACCGGCCCCGGCTCGCGGGCGGAGCTGCGGCCGTCGTCTGCGCAGGCTGGAGATGCCGCGACCGCGGCGGCGAGCATGACTGACAAGACAAGCCCGCGGCAATTGCGCGGCCTGCAGAGCGCTTCCCATGTCATTGGACTTGCCTCCTCACGCGTTCTTGCGGATGCGTTAGTGAGAACAACAAAGCAGGCCGGTGGCGAGCGGCACGCTATCATGACGGGCAGGCGGTGTCAGCCGTGCGCCCGGCGCGCCTTGCTCTCCGGAAGCGGATGGGCCACCATCCCTCCACGCGCAGCATCAACAAGAGCAACAGCGCCGAGGAAACGCATGAGCAAGCCGTCACGCTTCGACTATGGCTGGGTCGTTGTCGCCGCAGGCGCGCTGATGACATGCGTCGGATTCGGCACGATGCTGTCGCTGGCGGTGTTCCTGCAGCCGATCTCGGACGCCATGGGCTGGTCGCGCGCCGGCGTGTCCGCGGCGGCGACGCTGGATTTCCTCTTCATGGGATTTGCCGCGTTCCTGTGGGGCGCGCTGTCGGACCGGTTCGGCACCCGCATTGTGGTTCTGGCGGGAAGCCTGCTGCTGGGGCTTGGCCTCGTCACCGCGAGCCAGGCGACCAGCCTGTGGCAGTTCCAGCTCTGCTTCGGCGTGCTGATCGGCATTGCCGCCGGCAGCTTCTATGCGCCGATGATGGCGCTGGCGAGCGCCTGGATCGAGAAGAACAGAAGTCTGGCCGTGGCGCTGGTTTCGGCCGGCATGGGCGTGTCGCCGGTGACGATCGCACCGGCTGCAAGCTGGCTCATCACGGCCTACGACTGGCGCACTGCCATGCTGGTGATCGGCTGTGCCGCCTGGGCGCTGCTGATCCCCGCCTGCTTTCTGGTGCGTCCGGCGGCGGCGGTCGACGCGAGCGCAGACGCGGCGCCGGAGGTCGAGCTGACCGCGGCGCAGGCGTTGCGCACGCCGCAATTCATCGCGCTGGCGGCGGCGCATTTCGCCTGCTGCGCGGCGCATTCCGGCCCGATCTTCCACATGGTCTCGTACGCGATGGTCTGCGGCATCGCTCCGCTCACGGCGGTGACGGTCTACAGCGTCGCCGGCGTCTCGGGCCTCGGCGGCCGCCTGCTGCTGGGCGCGCTGGCCGATCGCATCGGCGCCAAGCCGGTGCTGGTCGGCGGGCTCCTGGTGCAGGCGATCTGCATCGCGACCTATCTTGCGGTGGCGCTGCTCGGCGAGTTCTACGCGCTCTCGGTCGTGTTCGGCCTCGCCTATGGCGGGGTGATGCCGCTCTATGCCGTGCTGGTCCGCGAGTTTTTCGGCGCCCGCATCATGGGGACGGTGTTCGGTGCGGTGTCGGCCTTCGCCAGCCTCGGCATGGCGCTCGGCCCATGGGCAGGCGGGCTCGTGTTCGACAGCTTCCAGCAATACACGTGGCTGCATGCCGGCTCGTTCGCGATCGGCCTCGCCGCCGTCGCGGTGGCGCTGAGCTTCCCGACCAGGCGCGGGCCATCGCTCGCCCTCGGCCGCGCCGCGGCCTGATTTCAACGAGCGAGGACATCGCCAGTTTGCCTTGGCGGGCGGACGTCAACCCGCTTTCGCTTGTGCTCCTCATCCCAGATCATGAAGCGCCTTGCCAAGCGGCGGCCCCAGCCGAAAATCGGAAAAGGCGACCGCTAATCCCGACCGCTCCGGCGTGCAAGCCATGGGGCCAACGAGATAGGAAGAACTCTCCGCGAATGGCGCGAGCCGCATGAGAGGCCACATCTTTCCATCGGTCGAGGCCTGCAAACGAAGAACACCATGCGCAACCGTGACACGCAATCGGAAGTCACTGGCGTCGTGCTCATAGTGGGCTGTTACCCAGTCCGATTGCCCCGCAGTCAGCACGCTCGACAGCATGGCGCGCCCGTCCGAAAACTCGATCCCCGCCTTGAGCCAGCGACGTTCGTCTATACGCACCATCAGGCCCGCTTGATCGTAGAGCGCCTTGAAATCAGCCCGGATGCGAAGTTCGGCCGTGAACGCATCTCCCGTCTCAAAACCGAGGAAATGTCCGCTATCGCGGATAAAGCCGTAATGTGTCTCGCGCCAAAAGTCAGTGGCCTGGTCCGTTATCAGTTCAAGGAGGTTTTCCTTTTCGGACCATGACTTCGGCTCGTTCAACCAAGTGCCGCCAGACCTACCAAACATTCGTCGTGCTCCCTCTGAACCGGACGCCCCCTTGTCCAACAACCAAGCGCGCAGAGAAAGAATTTTGTGCTCGGCACATGGGTGGGGACACCTTCTCCTGGAGCACAACTCGGCTGGCCGACCTCAGGTCCGCCATTGTCGAAGGCTTTGCGTCAGCAAGCCGGCGTCATGAGTCCGCCCCTTGGTCGGACTTCGAGTTTCGGCCTCGTGTTGCGACGTTGGAGAAAGCGGCGCGTCCCTTTACATCGGCATCGCCAGGCGGCGACCGCCGCTCACGCCACCAGCGCGGCGTCATCGCCGTCGATGCCGCGCTGTGCGGCGAGCAGGCTGACGATCTCGACATTGGGCCGGGCCTTGCTGAACAGAAAGCCCTGGCCTTCGTGGCAGCCTTCCGCGCGCAGGCAGCTCAGCTCGGCTTCGGTCTCGACGCCTTCGGCGGTGATGGTGACGCCCAGGCCTTTGCCGAGGCTGACGATGGAGCGGATGATGGCCTGCGCCTCGCGATTGGCGCCGAGATCGCGAACGAAGGACTGATCGATCTTGATCTTGTCGAAGGGGAAGCTGCGCAGATAGCTGAGGCTGGAATAGCCGGTGCCGAAATCGTCCATCGAGATGCGCACCCCCAGCGCGCGCAAGGCATGCAGCGTCGCCAGCACCTGCGCGCTCTTTTCCAGGAGCAGCGTCTCGGTGATCTCGAGCTCGAGCCGGCGCGGCGTCAGGCCGGCCCCCTTGAGCGCCTCCGTGACCATCGAGAGCAGATTGCCGCTGCGGAACTGGAGTGGCGACAGATTGACGGCGACGCGGACGTCGTCCGGCCAGGCCGCGGCATCGAGGCAGGCCCGGCGCAGCATCAGCCCGCCGAGCGGATTGATCAGGCCGGTGTCCTCGGCGACCGGAATGAACTCGGCGGGCGAGACCATGCCGCGCTCGGCGTGCGGCCAGCGCACCAGCGCTTCGAAGCCGGTGATGCGGCCGCTCTGGAGGTCGATCAGCGGCTGATAATACGGACGCAGCACGTCGTTCTGGATCGCGTCGCGCAGCTCGACCTCGATCTTGCGGCGGCTCTGCGCTTTCGCATCCAAAGCGGCCTCGAAGAAGGCGAAGCTGCCGCGCGCGTCCTGCTTGGCGCGTGACAGCGCCATGTCGGCGCTCTTGAGCAACTTCTCGGAATCGTCGCCATCGCCCGGCGCCATCGCGATGCCGATCGAGGCGCCGATCACCACGGAATGACCGTCGAGCAGATAGGGATCGGCGATGGCCTCGAGCAGGCGCTTTGCCAGCCCGACCGCGTCCTCGGGCCGCATCAAGCCGCTCTGCACGATCGCGAACTCGTCCGAGTTGAGCCGCGCCAGCGCGTCTTCCTCGCGCAAGGTCGAGCGCAGCCGCTTGGCGACGCCGCGCAGCAGCTTGTCGCCGACCGCGTGTCCGAGCGTGTCGTTGACCGCCTTGAAATTGTCGAGTCCCAGCATCAGCAGCGCGACCTTCTCGGGGCTGCGCCGCGTGTGCAGCAGCATCTCGTCGGTCTGCTGGCGCAGCAAGGCGCGGTTGGGCAGGCCGGTCAGGGAGTCATGCTGGGCCATGAAGGCGAGCCGCGCCTCGGCGCGCTTGCGTTCGGTGATGTCCATCAGCGCCAGCAGCACCGCGGGCCGGTCGGCATAGGTCAATTCGCGGAAATAGATCGCAAGGTCGATCAGCGCGCCGTCGGCCTTGACGTGCTTCCAGGTGCGGCCGGCCTGCTCCTCGCTGGAACGATCGGCGGTCCAGGGCGGCTCGCTGTCGAAGGCCTGCAAGGAGCGGATCTTCAGCCGCTCGAACTCGGCGCGGCTGTAACCGTAATGCGCGACCGCGGCATCGTTGACGCCGAGGATGCGCTCGTCGTCCAGCGCGCAGACGATCATCGGGACGGGATTGCCGTCGAACAGCAGGCGGAACGAGGCTTCGCGCTGCTTCAGCTCGGTGATGTCGACGCGCAGGCCGACCACGCCGCCGTCATCGGTCAAGCGCTCGTCGATCAGAATGACGCGGCCGTCCGACAACATCTGCTCGTGCCGCGCGCCGGGCTGATAGAGTTTTTGCAGCCGCTCGGCGATCCACGCGTCCTCCTGGCCCACAGCCTCCGGGTAATCGCCGCGGGCAACGCCGATGCGCAGCGTGTCTTCGAGACGTGCGCCCTCTTCGAACAGATCGGCGGTCTTGCTGTAGATCTCCGCGTATTTCTTGTTCCAGAGGACGTAGCGGCCCTCGGCATCGAGGAACACGATGCCCTGCGGCAGGATGTCGATGGCCTGGCGCAGCCGCTCATGCGATTTGCGCGCGTCCGCGATCGCGGCCTCCGCCTCGGCGCGACTGCGCAAGACCTCGTCGCGTTCGGACAGGGGTCGCGGTGCGCATGCGAAGCGCGGCTTGCGCGGCGAGCGGCCGGCCCGGGCAGGCAAGCCTTGCCTTCGCTTTTTTGCTTTTCGAGACTTCAAACCCAACTTCACTCGTTCCCGTCGCGCCCGCCCGCGCAAGTCCTGAATGAAAAAGTCTTGGGGCAAGTGTCTGAAAAAAAAGTAATCTCGCCCGGCCGCGGTCCGCGCGATGCGGACCTTGCTGCCTGTTTGCGCGGCGTGGCTATGGCGGCAGGCGCGGTCACATTGTGTCTGGAGCCGCAATCGTTGGTCGGCCTGATGCAAAATTGCGCGCGCGCTTGTATCAGTTCCGAAATCAGGCGCGATTGCATGCGAGCCGCGGATTTTCCTCGCGCTGCGCACGAATTTTGGTCAATGCAGGATACGGTTATTGCCGCCTTAAGAAACCCGGCCCGAGACGCGATTTAACGAGCAGCGCCGAGCCGGCGGCCGGCTCCAGCCTCATTCTTACCCCTGATGCAGCATTGGGCTATAAGGACATCTGCATGAGTCGCCGCGGCATCATCCTCCTCCTGCTCTGGTTCGTCCCCCTGGCCGCCGGCACCGCGCTGGCCCAGGACAAGGGCAGCGTGAATCCGAAGCCGCTGCCGCCGCTCGCCAATCCGAACGACCCGGATCTGGCCGCCAAGGAGCTGTTCGCGCGCAAGCTGCTGCCGTCCAAGGGACCGGCCCATGTCATCGGCTCCTACACCAAGGGCTGCATCGGCGGCGCGGAGCAGATGCCGCTCAACGGCGATCACTGGCAGGTGATGCGGCTGTCACGCAACCGCAGCTATGGCCACCCCGAGATGATCGCGCTGATCAAGCGGCTCGCGGCCAAGGCGCACAAGGACGCGCGATGGCCGGGCATCCTGGTCGGCGACATCGCGCAGCCGCGCGGCGGCCCGGCGCTGTCGGGCCATGCCAGCCACCAGATCGGTCTCGACGCCGACATCTGGCTGACGCCGATGCCGGACCGCCGCCTCTCGCGCGAGGAGCGCGAAGACATGTCGGCGGTGATGATGGTGCGCCAGGACCGGCTCGACATCGATCCGAAAGTGTTCACGCCGGGCCATGTGCTGGTGCTGCGCGATGCGGCGCGGGAGCCGGCGGTGCAGCGCATCTTCGTCAACGCCGCGATCAAGAAGGCGCTGTGCCGCGAGGCCAAGGGCGACCGCGCATGGCTGTCGAAGATCCGCCCCTGGTGGGGCCACGACTACCATTTCCACATCCGCATGCGCTGCCCGGCCGGCGCCGGCGAATGCGAAGGCCAGCCCTCGCAGGCCGAGGACGAAGGCTGCAAGCCCGCCGATCTCGCCTATTGGTTCTCCGACGCGGTGCTGCACCCCAAGCCGCCGCCGGAGCCGCCAAAACCGAAGCCGCCGATGACGCTGGCGCAGATGCCGGCGGCCTGCAGGGCGGTGCTGCACGCGGGCGATGCGAAGCCGTAGGATACGCTGTCCCCTCGCCCACCGCTGTCATCCCGGGGCGCGAAGCGAGCCCGGGATCCATACCCCCAAGAAGTGGTCATGACGCGAGGCGGCCACTCCGAGTCTTCGCCAAACACAATCCTGTGGCTATGAATCCCGGGCTCGCGCTACGCGCGCCCCGGGATGACGCGCCCGGTTTGACCTTCCGACCTGGCCTGCTATCTTCGCTGCTGCGATATCCCACGCTGGCCGTAAGCCAAAGTGGAGCCGTGGAACGGCGCGTCCGCCCGTCGCATCTGACCCAATCAACGCCAGATTTGCGTGCGCCGCCTGCGCGCGCGAGCTCGCACGGAGCGCATCCATGTTTCGCCAGTCCGGACTTCTCACCGCCTTCGTGATCCCCGCCTTCGTGATCCTTGCCGCCGCCCCCCTCTCGCCGGCCGCAGCCGAGGACAAGACCATCACCGTGTTCGCCGCCGCGTCGATGAAGAACGCGCTCGACGAGGTCGATGCCGCCTACACCGCAAGGACCGGCGTCAAGTTCTCGGTCAGCTATGCCGCGAGCTCGGTGCTCGCCCGCCAGATCGAGCAGGGCGCGCCGGCGGACGTGTTCGTCTCCGCCGACACCGACTGGATGGATTACGCGATCGCCAGGAAGACCATCAACGAGCCTTCCAGAGTCAATCTGCTCGGCAACAGCCTCGTGCTGATCGCGCCGAAGGATTCCAGGATCGACAACGTCGCGATTGCCGGGGGCTTCGACCTCGCCAAGCTCGCCGGCGACGGCCGGGTCGCGACCGGCGACGTCAAGTCGGTGCCCGCAGGCAAATATGCCAAGGCGGCGCTCGAGAAGCTCGGCGCCTGGCAGGCAGCCGAAGCGAAATTCGCGATGGCCGAGAGCGTGCGCGCCGCGCTGACGCTGGTGGCGCGCGGCGAGGCCAATCTCGGCATCGTCTATGCCACCGACGCCAAGGTCGAGCCCGGCGTCAAGATCGTCGGCACTTTCCCGGCGGACTCGCATCCCGCGATCATCTATCCGGTCGCCGCGACCACGATCGCGAAGGCCGGGACCGGCGACTATCTCGCCTTCCTGCGCTCCTCGGTGGCCAAGTCCATCCTGGAAAAATACGGCTTCAAGTTCCTGGTTAGCCCGACAATCTGATATTCAGCACTTGATGTTCGAGATCTCTCCCGCCGAATGGACCGCGATCCTGCTCTCGCTCAGGGTCGCGGTCATCGCCACGCTGGTCGCGACGCCGTTCGGCATCGCGCTGGCATGGCTGCTCGCGCGCAGGGATTTCTGGGGCAAGTCGGTGCTGGATGCCGTGGTGCATCTGCCGCTGGTGCTGCCGCCTGTCGTCACCGGCTATCTGCTGCTCCTCAGCTTCGGCCGGCGCGGCCTCATCGGCGGCTTCCTCGCCGACCATCTCGGTATCGTGTTCTCGTTCCGCTGGACCGGCGCGGCGCTCGCCTGCGGCGTGATGGCGTTTCCGCTGCTGGTGCGCCCGATGCGGCTGTCGATCGAGGCGATCGACCGCCGGCTGGAGCAGGCCGCCGAGACGCTCGGCGCCGCCCCCTGGAAAGTGTTCTTCACCGTGACGCTGCCGCTGGCGCTGCCCGGCGTGCTCGCCGGCATGGTGCTCGGCTTCGCCAAGGCGATCGGCGAGTTCGGCGCGACCATCACCTTCGTCTCCAACATTCCCGGCGAGACCCAGACGATCTCGTCGGCGATCTATTCGCTGATCCAGACGCCGGACGGCGACGCCGCGGCGGGCCGGCTGGTGATCGTCTCGATCGCGCTGGCGCTGGGCGCGCTGATATCCGCCGAATGGTTTGCCCGCCGCGCCACCGCGCGACTGCACGGGAATTGACCATGCTGCGCGTCGATGTCGAGAAGAAGCTCGGCGAGTTCTCGCTTCAGGCGTCCTTCACCAGCGAAGGCCGCGTCATCGGCCTGTTCGGCGCGTCGGGCGCCGGCAAGACCTCGCTGGTCAACATGATCGCAGGATTGTTGCGGCCCGACCGCGGCACCATCGTGATCGACGGCGAAACCGTGGACGACATCGCGGCCGGAATCCACGTGCCGACGTATCGCCGCCGCATCGGCTACGTGTTTCAGGACGCGCGGCTGTTCCCGCATCTCGACGTCGCGCAGAATCTCGACTACGGCCGTCGCATGAACGGCCTAGCGCTCGATCCCGCCCAGCACAGGCGCATCATCGACCTGCTCGACATCGGCGCCCTGCTCGATCGTCGTCCCGGAAAACTCTCCGGCGGCGAGCGCCAGCGCGTCGCGCTCGGACGCGCGCTGCTGTCACGGCCACGCCTGCTGCTGCTCGACGAGCCGCTCGGCGCGCTCGACGAGGGCCGCAAGCTCGAGATCCTGCCCTACCTGGTGCGGCTGCGCGACGAGGCCAACGTGCCGATGGTCTATGTCAGCCACGACGCCGCCGAGCTGCGCCAGCTCGCCACCCAGATCGTGATGCTGAAGCAGGGGCGGGTGACGAGTTTCGGCGGGGTGAAGGTGCTGGCGTAGCAACTCCGTCGTCGTCCTTGCGATCGCTTTCGTAGGGTGGGCAAAGGCGCCCTTGCGCCGTGCCCACCAACTCTTTCGATCGCAACAAATGCGTGGGCACGCTTCGCTTTGCCACCCTACGGCGGCGTCAGACCCCCGCCACCGAGGCCCACATATCCGAGAGCTTCTTCCGCAGCGCCTGCGCGCGCGTCAGCGGCGGGGGCGTCTCGTCTTCTTCCGGCAGGCGCAGGCCGACGACGCTGACGCGGCCGCCGGAGATGCTCCGCGCGACCAGCACGATCTCGTCCAGCGGCAGCTCGGCGCCCTCCTTCGGCGCGTGGTCGAGATGGATGTCGAAAAAATCGGCGAGGGTCAGCTTGCCCTCGTCCTCGCCGATCCGGACGCCGTAGATCTCGGCGAGCTCGGCCAGCGTGTGCTCGCCGGAGACCATGAAGTCGCCGAGCAGATGCGGATCCGGCGCCGAGCTCGGCTGCATGTCGACGAAGAAGCGGTCGAGCGATTCGGCCTTCTCCGGTGGCGCCAGCAGATAGATGTAGTCGCCGGGCGCGATCGGATCGGCCTCCAGCGGCGTCAGGATGTTCTCGTTGCGGATCACCAGCGTCGGCTTGGACCAGGACGGGATCAGGCCGCGGCGGAAATACAGGCTCTTGGGCCGCACCGGATAGCCGACCAGCTGCTGCTCGAGCTGGCCGGGCAGATCCAGTTCGACGCGGCGCGGACCGCGCTCGGCGCGCGGCAGCGCCACGTGCAGCTTGCGCGCGGCCGGTGCAAGGGTCCAGCCCTGCAGCAAGAGCGAGATGATGACGACGACGAAGGCGACGTCGAAATAGAGATAGGCCTTGGACAGGCCGACCAGCATCGGGATCGAGGCCAGGAAGATCGCGACCGCACCGCGCAGGCCGGTCCAGGCGATGAAGATCTTTTCGCGCCAGTTGAAGCGGAACGGCGCGAGGCAGATGAACACCGCGATCGGCCGCGCCACCAGCATCAGCACCAACGCGACGGCGACCGCCGGCACGATGCTGTCCCCTAGCCGGCTCGGCGAGACCAGCAGGCCGAGCAGCACGAACATCACGATCTGCGCCAGCCAGGTCGCGGCATCGAGGAAGGCCACGACGTGGTTATGCGCGCGCGTCGGCCGGTTGCCGATGATGATGCCGGCGAGATAGACCGCGAGGAAGCCGGAAGCATGCATCATCTGCGCACCGCCGAAGATCACCAGCGCGGCCGTGGTCACGAAGGGTGCATGCAGGCCCTGCGGCAGCGCCACCTGGTTCAGCGCGATGACGACGAGGCGTCCGCCGATGAAGCCGACGATGGCGCCCAGCACCGCCTCCCGCATGAACTCCATCAGCACGTGGCCGGGCGAGCTCGAGCCGACCGAGATGTACTCGACCAGCATCAAGGTGAGGAAGATCGCGAAGGGGTCGTTGGTGCCGGATTCCGCCTCCAGCGTCGCGCCGACGCGCGGGCGCAGGCGCAGGCCCTGGGTGTGCACCAGCAGGAATACCGCCGCGGCATCGGTCGAGGCCACCACGGCGCCGACCAGCAGCGATTCCGTCCAGTTGAGATCGAGCGCGAATTTGGCGAACGGCGCCGTGATCAGCGCGGTCAGCAGCACGCCGGCGGTCGCGAGCACCACGGACGGCGCGAGCACAGTGCGGATGCTGGCAAAGCGCGTCCTGAGGCCGCCATCGAACAGGATCAGGGCCAGCGCCACCGAGCCGACCAGATAGGTGGTGCGGACGTCGTCGAACTGAAGCTGGCCGGGACCTGAATCGCCGGCGAGCATGCCGACCGCAAGGAAGACCAGCAGCAGGGGCGCACCGAAGCGGAGCGCGAGCAGGCTCGACAGGATACCGGCCATGACGAGGACGGCGCCGAGCAATATGGCGAGGCTGACGGAGTCGAGGGAAGCCATCCACCTTCCGGGTTAAAACAGCTGGAATGGCATCCTTATCGTCGGCAGACTCACGCGCCAACCCATTTTCTCATCTCGCGGCAATCTGCCCGTATTTTACGGCCTTAACGTCCATCACATGCCGGTGTATCGATGGCCCGGCCGTGCCCTTTGTGGGATTCTGCGGCTCCCTCGAATCAAATCCTCCCCGCTTGCCGACGAGACCGATGGACATGGACCTCAAGGACTTCATGGAGTTCGTGCAGACCACCGCGCGCAGCGTCGGGGCGGAGATCTCCTCGCCCTGGTTCTACCTGCAATTCGGGCTCATTCTGGCCGCCGCCGGCATCGCCTATGCGGCGGAGGCCGGCATCCGCAACCGGGTCGACATGACCGCGCTGACGATGCGCTGGCCGCTGCCGCTCCGGCACTTCGCCCGGGTAATGGTCTCCAGCGCCTCGACGGCGGTGTTCACCTTGCTCGTGATCGTCTCGCGCCTCGTGATGTACCACGCGACCTGGCCGAGCCGCTCCTATCTGCTGATGGTCGCCGCCAAGCTCGGGCTGGCCTGGCTTGCGATCCGGCTGCTGACCTCGGTGCTGCGCAATGCCTTCATCGTCAAGCTGGTGTCGATCACGGCCTGGTTCGTCGCCGCGCTGTCTATCCTCGGGCAGTTCGATGCGACCGTCGAGTTGCTCGATGCCTATGCGATCGTGCTCGGCGGCCTCCGGCTGACCCCGCTGCTGGCGATCAAGGCCGGCGCGCTCCTCCTCATCGCGCTCTGGGCCACCAACATCGCCAGCAATTTCGCCGAGAGCCGGATCAACGCGACCACCGACCTGACGCCGTCGGTACAGGTGCTGCTGGTCAAGATCATCCGCATCGGGCTTCTGGCCGTCGCCATCGTCATCGCGCTCGGCGCGGTCGGCATCGACCTGTCCGCGCTCGCGGTGTTCTCCGGCGCGGTCGGCGTCGGCATCGGTATCGGCCTGCAGAAGATCGTCGCCAATTTCATCTCCGGCATCATCCTGCTCGCCGACAAGTCGGTGAAGCCCGGCGACCTCGTCACCATCGGCGACAATACCGGCCGCATCAGCGCGATGAAGACGCGCTATATTTCCGTCGCCGCCGGCGACGGCCGCGAGTTCCTGGTGCCGAACGAGGATCTGGTGACGCAGAAGGTCGTCAACTGGACCTATACCGACAAGAACACGCTGGTGAAGATCGCCTTCGGCACCAATTACGACGCCGACCCGCGGCTCGTCTGCAAGCTCGCCGCTGAGACCGCCGCCGCTCATCCCCGCGCGCAGAAGGGCAAGCCGCCGAACTGCATTCTGACCGAGTTCGCGGAGGCCGGGATGAAGTTCTCGCTCACCCTTTGGCTCGCGGACCCCGACGGCATGGACACCGTCAAAAGCGACGTGATGCTGGCGCTGTGGGACGCCTTCAAGCAGGAGGGCATCCGGGTTCCCTATCCGGTCCGCGAAATCCGCATCCGCGGCGGCGCCCTGCCCGTGGAAACCACCGTAGAAGTCCCGAATTAGGTCGCTTTCGCCGCCAAGGCCGGTCAGGCTCTTGTTTTGACGCGTGTTCTTCACACGAACCGGTAGCCACTTCGCTCGAAAACACTCTGCCTCGGCTTGCATGAAGGCTCGCAATCATTAAATTGGGGCCTGAAATCAAGCCTTTCCGCCGATAATCGCGATCAGCCCGGACGACCGCCCAAGGAAGACTGCACAAGCATGAGCTACGTCGAAGCCACCGATACCTCGCTGCGCAAGACCGGACAGATCAAGCTGCACGGGCCGGCCGCCTTTGCCGGCATGCGCAAGGCGGGCGCGCTGGTGGCGAAGTGCCTGGACGAGCTCACCGACATCGTCGGGCCCGGCGTGCCGACCGAGCGCATCGACCAGTTCGTCCGCGACTTCGCCTTCAGCCACGGCGCCTATCCGGCGACGCTGATGTATCGCGGCTATCGCTATTCGACCTGCACCTCGCTCAACCACGTGGTCTGCCACGGCATGCCCGGCGACCGTCCGCTGAAGGAAGGCGACATCGTCAATATCGACGTCACCTTCATCGTCGACGGCTGGTACGGCGATTCCAGCCGGATGTACGCGGTCGGCCCGATCGCCCGCAAGGCGGAGCGGCTGATCGAGGTGACGTATGAGGCGATGATGCGCGGCATCGCCGCGGTGAAGCCCGGTGCCACCACCGGCGATATCGGTCACGCCATCCAGAGCTTCGTCGAGCCGCAGGGCATGAGCGTGGTGCGCGACTTCTGCGGCCATGGCCTCGGCCGCATGTTCCACGACGAGCCGAACATCATCCATATCGGCCGTCCGGGCGAAGGCGTGCAGCTCAAGCCCGGCATGTTCTTCACCATCGAGCCGATGATCAATCTCGGCAAGCCGCATGTGAAGATCCTCTCCGACGGCTGGACCGCCGTCACCCGCGACCGCTCGCTGTCGGCGCAGTTCGAGCACTCCGTCGGCGTCACCGCCACCGGCGTGGAGATCTTCACGCTGTCGGAGCGGCACGGCGAGAAGCAGATCGCGGTCGCGTAAGCGCAACCCTTGTTGCAAATCGCTCTCAATACAGCAGCCTGCCTGCGTCATCTTGCCGTTCCCCGCGTGACAATCGCCAGGGAATAGGCAACGCATCCCGGTGTCGAACCATCGCGGGCGTTTTCAACCGGTGTGAAGCGCCCTCCGAGGATTCACTCAAAGGGAGCACCACAATGTTCGAGGTTTCACGTCGCGATCTGGTCCTCGGGAGCACGGGGGCAGCGCTGGTCTTCGGTCTCCAGGGGCCCGTGTCCTTCATCGGTGCCGCCTCGGCACAGCGCGCCGCCGATAGCCTTACCTACAAGGTCGGTGACATCGAGGTGTTCAGCCTGCATGAGGGCTCGATCGAACGGCCGGTGACCGAGGGCATAGTCAAGAATGCCGGGCTCGACGACGTCAAGAAGGCGCTGACCGCGGCCGGTCTCGGACCCGACAAGATCGACAATCCCTTCACGGTCACCGCGATCCGTACTGGCGGCAAGGTCGTCCTGTTCGACACCGGTTTCGGCGGCAACGGTCCGGCCAGCGTCGGCAAGCTCGCCGGCAACATGAAGGCGGCCGGTCTCGATCCGGAGAAGGTCTCGACGGTGGTGATCTCGCATTTCCATCCCGATCACATTTCGGGTCTGTGGGTGAAAGAAACCAACGCGCAGGTGTTTCCGAACGCGGAAATCATGATGCCCGAAACGGAGTACAAGTTCTGGACCGATGCGGCCCTGGTGGAGAAGGTGCCCGAAGCCAACCGCGCCCACGTCAAGCGGATTCAGGCAACCTTCCCGACCTGGAAGAACATCAAGCAGTATGGCGACGGCGCCGACCTGGCGCCCGGCGTCAAGGCCATCGCCACGCCGGGCCACACGATCGGCCACATGTCATTCCTGGTGGCCTCCGGCGGGCAGCAGCTCTTCATCCAGAGCGACGTCACCGGCATCCACCAGCTGTTTGTCAGGAATCCCGGCTGGTTCTCCGGCTTCGACAGCGACGGACCGAAGGCGGAAGCCACGCGGCGCGCCTTCTTCGATCGCGTCATCGCCGAAAAGGGCATGATCGCCGGCTATCATTTCGGCTTTCCGAACGTCGGCACGCTGACCAAGGACGGCAACGGCTACGCCTTCGCCGCCGTCAAGGCCTGATCGCGCCGCACGCCCTGAATGAGGCGCCGCGTTCGCGCGGCGCCTTTTTTCTTTGCCATTGCCGGGTCATCACCCAACACTTCAGAGTTGCAAAAACCGCCCGGCGCGGCATGCTTGCGCCGATGCCACGCAAGAATGACCAGCCAGACGCTCCATCCGCCGACGCGCCGCATTATCACGGCCATCGCGAGCGGCTGCGCGAGCGCTTCTACAGCGCGGGCGCGGATGCGCTCAGCGATTACGAGCTGCTGGAGATGGCGCTGTTTCCGGCGCTGCCGCGGCGGGACACCAAGCCGCTGGCGAAGACGCTGATCAAAACCTTCGGCTCGTTCGCCGAGGTCGTGCATGCGCCGGTGGCGCGGCTGCGCGAGGTCGAGGGCATCGGCGAATCCGCGATCAACCAGCTCAAGCTGATTGCCGCCGCGGCGAGCCGCGTGACCAAGGGCGAGGTCAACAGCCGCAACGCGCTGTCCTCCTGGAACGAGGTGATCGATTATTGCCGCTCCAGCATGGCGTTCGCCGACAAGGAGCAGTTCCGCCTGCTATTCCTCGACAAGCGCAACCAGCTGATCGCCGACGAGGTGCAGCAGACCGGCACCGTCGACCACACCCCGGTCTATCCCCGCGAGGTGATCAAGCGCGCGCTGGAATTATCGGCGACCGCCTTGATCCTGGTGCACAATCATCCTAGCGGCGATCCCTCGCCCTCGCAGGCCGACATCCAGATGACGAAGGCGATCATCGACATCGCCAAGCCGCTCGGCATCGCCGTGCACGACCACATCATCGTCGGCAAAAGCGGACATGCGAGCCTGCGCGGGATGCGGTTGATCTGACCAGATCAGAACGCCTGGTTCTTGGCGACCTTCAAATGCTCTTCAGCGGCCCTGAACCCGCTGAACGCCTTGAGCGTCAAGGCGGTCGGTTGCGGCTTCCATTCGGCAACGAGCTTCTCGGCCTTCTCCAGCTCGGGCTTGGACAACATCGACGCCATCTCTTTCACATTCCTGGCCGGCGCCACCTTCGACAGCTTGAAATACGCATACGATAGGGACAAATCTCTCGGCGTCCCCTTGCCGGCCGAATAGGCGCGAGACAGGCTGAAGAGGGCCTCCGGAAGCTCCTGATCGGCAGCCGTCCTCCACCATTTCAGCGCTTCTTCCGAATTGCCTTGTCGGTCATACATCAGGGCAACGTCGTGCTGAGCGCGCGCATAGCCGGCCCTGGCGGACACGAGCTTGTATTTCAGTGCTTGATCCGCATCGCTTGCAACAATGCCGGCACCTTGCCCGTCATAATAACAACCGAGCTTATAGGCCCCCAGGGGGTCGTTGCCGGCGGCCGATTTCTGAAACCACTCGAATGCCTGGCTGCGGTCCTGCTGCGTGCCGATGCCATTGTTGTGCATCATGCCGACATGATACTGCGCCTCGGCATCTCCGCGATTGGCCAACGCGACCATCGCATCGAAGGTGCGCGTGTCATTCGCGCTGGCGGGCATCGCGAGCAGCAGAAGGCACGAAAAAGCCAGGGCAACGAGTTTCATGTCAAAGCCCGTAGAGTTTGAGCGCTTCCTGTCTTGGTCTCTCCAGATGCGAAAAAAGTTCGAACTCGGCCGACGCCCTACTGCCGCAGCATGATCAGGGGATCGGCGGTGTCGGGGACGCGGCGCCATTGCGCGTTGTCGTCGGCCTCGAACTGCCAGGCATCGCCCGATTTCGACATCAGGATGATCTGGCCGCGCTCGAGCCGCCATTGCGCCGGATTGAACTGGGCGATGGCGGCGTCGCATCTCGGCTTGAGGAAGACCTGGAAATTGTCGGGGCTCGCCTCGGTGTTGGTCAGCGTCAGCCCGCACACCGGCTGGCCGTTGCCGCGCACCATCGCCCAATCGCCGATCATCTGGTCCATCGACTTGGCCATCGAGCGGGCCGCGGCGAGATCCTGCAGGATGTAGACGCCCTCGCCCTGGCGCAGGCCCTCGAAGATGCCGGCCTCGACCTCGGTGAAGTCGATTACGGCTTCACCGGCCGCATCCTGCAGGCGCACGATGTCGAGGCCCCTGACGCTCCAGGCGACGATGTCCTTGGTGAAAGGCAGCGCGGTCTTGCAGGCCGGCTCCAGCTCCAGCTTGTAACCCTGGCCTGCGGCATCGCCCTTCATCGTGACGACGCAGGTCTTGCTGCGCTCGGTGGTCGAGAGCTCCCACTGCCCGGGCATCGATTTCTTCAGGCTCGCCGCATCCTGCGCATGCGCAACGCCGATCGCGGCCAAAGAGGCCGCGACGGCGAGTGCAACGGCCCGAAGACTTCGCATCAGCGTCCCTTGAACGGCGTTTCCGCAACCGGCGTCAACGGCGCCTTGCCTGAGAACCATGACTTGAGGTTGTCGACCACGAGCTGGTCCATCGCGTTGCGCGTCACCACCGAGGCCGAGCCGATATGCGGCAGCAGCACGACGTTCTGCATGGCCTTGAGCTCGTCCGGCACGTTCGGCTCGGCCGCGAACACGTCGAGGCCTGCTGCGAGGATGGTGCCCGATTTCAGCGCCTGAACCAGCGCCGGCTCGTCGACCACGGAGCCGCGCGCCACGTTGATCAGAACGCCGCGGGGGCCGAGCGCCTTGAGCACCTCGGCATTGATCATCTTGTTGGTCGAGGCGCCGCCGGGCACGATCACCATCAGCGTGTCGACCGCCTTCGCCATCTCGATCAGGTCGGGATAGTGCTTGTAGGAGACGTCCTTGGACGGGTTGCGCGAGTGATAGACCACCGGCACCAGCGAGGCATCGAGCCGGCGCGCGATGGCCTGGCCGATCCGGCCCATGCCGACGATGCCGACCTTACGGTCGCGCAGCGAGCCGACGCTGAGCGGATAGTTCTGCGTCTGCCACAGCCCGGAGCGAACGTAGCGGTCGGCCTTGATGAACTCGCGCAAGGTGGCGATCAGAAGGCCCATCGCGACGTCGGCGACCTCCTCGGTCAGCACGTCCGGCGTGTTGGTGACGATGATGTTGTGCTCGGCGGCGTATTTGGCATCGACGTGGTCGTAGCCGACGCCGAAGCTCGCCACCATCTCGATCTTGGGCAGTTGCGACAGTGCCCCCCTGTCGGCCCGCACGGTGTGATAGGTCACGGCGACGCCGCGGATCTTCTCGCGGATCGCCGGCGTCAGCCGTTCGAGGTCGCCGTGCGTCTCCGCCTTGTGCACGACGAAATGATCGGAAAATCCGTTCTCGAGGATCGGCCGCACCGGCCCATAGATCAGAAGGTCGATCTTTTCGGACGAAATCGAACCGGCAGCCATCAGTTTTCCTCTCCAAGCGCGCTCTCGTGCCAGCGCCGTAAAACGAGGTGCGAAACTAGCGCCAGCACCCCATAGATGACAATCCCGGCCAGCGACAACAGCAGCAGCGCTGCGAACATGCGGGGTATGTTCAATCGATAGCCTGATTCCGCGATCCTGTAGGCGAGGCCGGAGCCGGCGCCCGCGGTTCCCGCCGCGATCTCGGCCACGACCGCGCCGATCAGCGACAGGCCGCCTGCGATGCGCAGGCCGCCGAGAATATAAGGCAGCGCCGCCGGCAGCTTGAGGAAGCGCAGCGTCTGCGGCTTCGATGCGCCATAGAGCTGGAACAGGCCGGCGAGGTTGCGATCGACCGAATTGAGCCCGAGCGTGGTGTTGGACAGCACCGGAAAAAAGGCGACGATGAAGGCACAGACCACCACCGCCGTCTGCTGTTCCAGGTAGATCAGCAAGAGTGGCGCGATCGCGATCACGGGGGTGACCTGGAGCACGATCGCGTAGGGAAACAGCGAGTATTCCACCCATTTCGACTGGTTGAACAGCAGCGCCAGCGCGATGCCGCCGATGCTGGCCGCGACAAACCCTTCGAGCGTGGTCAGCAGCGTGGTCGCGAGCGATTGCGACAGCACCTGCCAATCCTTGATCAGCGTCAGAATGATGATCGAGGGCGCCGGCAGCACGTAAGGCGGGATCTCCTTGAGGCGGACCACCAGCTCCCAGGCGATGAGGCCGGCCGCGAACACGATGACGGGAAGCACCAGGCGCAGCGCACGCTGCGCGCCTCGCGGCCTGGAAATGCTCTCGGGCGGGACGCTCATAGCAGTGGCCGCCCCGAATAGGACGGCGCCAGCGCGCCGGAGACCCTGCGGCAATAGTCGCCGTAAGCGGTCGACGTGCGGAATTCCTCGCCGCGCGGCTCGACCGTCTCGATGCGGATATCGGCCTGGATGCGGCCCGGCCGCGCCGTCATCACCACCACACGCTGCGACAAATAGACGGATTCGAACACCGAATGGGTGACGAAGATGACGGTCTTGCCGAGAGCCCGCCACAGCGCGAGCAGATCGTTGTTGAGGCGGAAGCGCGTGATCTCGTCGAGCGCGGCGAACGGCTCGTCCATCAGCAGGATGTCGGGATCGGTGACCAGCGCGCGCGCCAGCGACACCCGCATCTTCATGCCGCCGGAGAGCTCGCGCGGAAAGGCATCGGCGAAATCGGCAAGGCCGACGCTGGCCAAGACGGCGTCGGCCCGCGCGCGCCCCTCGGCCTTCGCCACGCCGCCGAGCTTCAGCGGCAGCCGCACGTTCTCGCGCACGCTGGCCCAGGGCATCAGGGTCGGCTCCTGGAACACGAAGCCGATGCCGTGACCCGGCTGCAGCTCGCCCTCGCGGCGCGCCACCCGCACGATCCCGGAGGACGGCGCGCTGAGCTCCGATATCAGCCGCAGCACCGTCGACTTGCCGCAGCCGGACGGGCCCAGCAGCGAGATGAACTCGCCCTTGCGCACCGCGAGGTCGCACGGGCCGAGCGCCATCACGCCGTTGTCATAGGTCTTGGTCACGCCGCGCAGGCTGACGGCAAGAGCCGTCAGGCTGGCCTCGACGGCGGACGAGGTGATGCGCTCTACCATTGCGCGCAGGCTGCCGCGTTTCGGGCGTCCTTTACCTCTTCCCAATGGGGAGAGGTCGCGCCGCAGGCGCGGGTGAGGGGGAACAGGTCCCCCGAGAGAGCGTAACCCCTCACCCGCATCGCATCTGGCGATGCGATGCGACCTCTCCCTTCGGGAGAGGTGAGCCCGAGCCGCACCGGCGTGCCAAATCTCGACATGGGTTACGGCTTGTTCGGACGCAGCTCGAGGCCGACGCCCTTGTTGACGAAGCGGAGCGTGTAGGATTTGCGGAAGTCGAGATCCGCCTTCACGACGCCGGCCTTGACCATCTTGTTGAAGAACGAGCTGTAGCGCTCGTCGCTCATCGCGCCGATGCCTTTCTTCAGGGAATCGCCGGAATCGACGATGCCGTGCTCCTTCATCTTGGCGACGGAATAGGCGAGCAGATCGTCGGTCATCTCGGGGTTGAGCTGCTTGATCATGGCGTTGCCGGCGGAATTGTCCCGATAGAGGTAATTGTACCAGCCGACCATGGAGGCATCGACGAAGCGCTGGACCAGATCGGGCTTCTTCTCGACGATGTCGCGGCGGGTCTCGATCAGGGTCGAATAGGTGTTGAAGCCGTAGTCGGCCAGCAGCAGCACGTTGGGCTTGAAGCCCGCCGCCTTCTCGACCGCGAAGGGCTCGGAGGTGACGTAGCCCTGCATCGCGCTCTTGGGGTTGGCGATGAAGGGCTGCGGATTGAAATTATAAGGACGAACATTCTTCTCGCTGAAGCCGTATTCGGACTTCAGCCACTGGAAATAGCTGCCCATGCCCTCCTTGGAGACGAACAACGTCAGCGGCTTGAGATCCTCGAGCTTGCCGACCTTGGCGTCCGGCTGCGTCAGCATCACCTGCGGATCCTTCTGGAAGATCGCGGCGATGGTCACGACGGGGACGTTGTTGGCGACCGCGTCGAACGACATCAGCGTGTTCGCGGCCATGAAGAAATCGATCTTGCCGGCGATCAGCAGCATCCGGTTGTTCTCGTTCGGACCGCCGGGGACGATGGTGACGTCGAGGCCATATTTCTTGTAAGTGCCGTCGGCGACCGCCTGGAAGAAGCCGCCATGCTCGGCCTCGGCGACCCAGTTGGTGCCGAAAGTGACCTTGTCGAGCGTCTCGGCCCGCGCCGGTGCGAGAGCGAGGAGAGCGGCGAAGAGGCCCGCCGTGAGCGTCCGCCGCAGATGAAAATGGGTCATAATGGCACTCCGTCGTTCGCTTGAAGCCCAATCGCGTCTGGCTCATATGAGCGCAACGCGATAGAACCGCATGACATCAGGGGACGCGAGCCGGCCGGGTCCGCATCCCCTGATACCCAAATTACGTGACAAATTCGGGCAAAGAAACCTTGATGACGCCGTCCCGCGACTGGACCGAGATCCGCTGGGCCGGTGTGCCCCCGGCGGAGACGGCGCGCTGGATCGCGGTGCTGCCGCTGGCAGCGACCGAGCAGCACGGCCCGCATCTGCCGCTGACGACAGACGTGCTGATCGCGAACGCCTATCTGGCGCGCACGCGCGAGCTGTTGCCCGGAAGCGTCCCGGTGACGTTCCTGCCCGTTGAGCCGGTCGGGATCTCCACCGAGCATATCGACTATCCGGGCACGCAGACGCTGCCGACCGAGGTCGCGCTGAAGCGATGGACCGGAATCGGCGAGGACATCGCGCGGCGCGGCGTGAAGAAGCTCGTCATCATCACCAGCCATGGCGGCAACAGCGCGGCGATGATGCTGGTCGCGCAGGATCTTCGCGCGCACCAGAAATTGTTCGTGGTGACGACGTCGTGGTCGCGGCTGTCGGGCGCCGACAGGCTGTTTCCGGCGGAGGAAGTGCGCCACGGCATTCATGGCGGCGCGATCGAGACCTCGATCATGCTGTCGCGCTATCCCGATCAGGTGCGTCAAGCCGCGATCGCCGATTTTGCCGCGAGCAGCATCGCACTGGAAAAGCAATATCGCTGGCTCTCGACGCAGCGGCCCGCGCCGTTCGCCTGGCAGGCCCAGGATCTCAACGCCAGCGGCGCCATCGGCAACGCGACATTGGCCGAGCCGGCGAAAGGCGAGCAGTTGCTTGACCAGGGCGCGCGCGCCTTTTGCGAGCTGCTGAGCGAGGTCGATAACTTCGACGTGAACAGGCTCGCCAAGGGGCCCCTCGGCTAGCCACTATAATCCTGGAATCATTCAGGAAAGGTCTCGGCTCCGGCAGCGGATCTGCTGCTTTCGAACCGGACGCGAGGAGCCTCCGTCCAACTGGGCACGCGGGCCACAACGGACCGCCTCAACCCGGATGGAGTTTCTCATGTCGATCAAGACCAAGCTTGCCGCCGCCGCTCTCGCCACGCTCGCCCTGACCGGCAGCATCGTGTCCACCACCTCGCAGGCCGAAGCCAAGCAGCCCGGCTGGGTCTGGGGTGTGGGCGCCGGCATCGCCACCGCCGCCGTCGTCGGCTCCGCGATCGCCGCCACCAACGACCCCTATTACCACGGCTATCGCCGCTGCGGCTGGGTCGCCCAGTACAACGCCTTCGGCCAGTACGTCGGCCGCGTTCGTACCTGCTACTAATTTGAGTACCTGAGGCCGATCTCACGTGGATCCTGCGTCCGACACGGGCGCCTCATCCACCCCGTGTCGTGCCCGGGCGGGGTCATTCATGTTGAAGCCCGCTGGATTGTTGCAGTCTCGTCATACAGCGGTGCGATCCATCCTCGGGGGCGATCCAGATTTAGTTGCTATTGCGAATTAGTAGCAATAAGACTTGTCGCAGGGTCAGGAGCTTGGGACGAAGTCGGCTCGGGCCGGGGTCATCTCGGCGGCGCGCAGGCGCCCAAGACTGATGACAGGGCCGCCGCGAATCGGCAGGGATGTCGCGGTGGATGGATGACATTCGCGTTTGGGGGCGTGCGTTTTGACGTTGAGAGATCACCGCTACAGGACCTTGCGGACGGCCGCGGCGATTGCCTCGGGCGTGCTGGCTTTTCCCGCAACAGGCCGCGCGGCCGATCTGCCGCTCAAGGCGCCGGCGCTGAAGGCGGTCTACGACTGGACCGGCCTCTATATCGGCGCGCATGCCGGCGTCACCCGCGGCACGTCCGCCGCGACGCTGACCGATCCCACATTCGCAACCGACAACAACGTCTTCACCGGCGCGACCGGCGGCGTCCAGGCCGGCTACAATTGGCGCCTCGCTTCGGGCCTGCTGCTCGGCGTCGAAGGCGACATCTCCTTTCCGAATTATCTGCCCTCCAACCACGTCGTGTCGTCGACGGGGACCGCGCTGTCCTTCGCGGAGGAACGCTGGGACTATGTCGCGAGCCTGCGCGCGCGGCTTGGCTATGCCAGCGGCAATTGGCTGGTCTATGCCACCGGCGGCGCGGCCTTCACCGGCGAGCGCTTCCTCTCGACGCCGAACGGCGGCACTGAAGAGAAAGTGCTGCACACGCGGTTCGGCTGGACCGCGGGCGGCGGCGTCGAATACGCCTTCGCGCCGCATTGGACCACCCGGCTAGAATATCTCTACAGCAAATACGACAACGCCAGCGTCACCTTCCCCTCGGGCGGGCAATATTCCTCGTCGATGGATCTTCACAGCCTGCGGCTCGGCCTCAATCGCAAGATCGACTGGCCCGGCGTGCCGACCTACAATCCGAAGTCGGATGTGACCGACACCGAGTCCAGCCGCTGGGAGATTCACGGCCAGTCGACCGCGCTGGGCCAGGGCTACCCCGCGTTCCGCGCGCCCTATACCGGACCGAACAGCCTGCTCCCGTCGCCCGATTTTCAGCAGACGTGGAGCAATTCGCTCTATCTCAATGCGCGGCTGTGGGACGGCGGTGAGGTCTACTTCAACCCCGAGCTGCTGCAGGGATTCGGTTTCAACAACACGACGGGCGCCGCCGGCTTCCCCAACGGCGAAGCGCAGAAGTCCGGCTTCCCCTATCCGCACTTCAACGCCTCGCGGCTGTTCGTGCGACACACCTTCGGTTTCGGCGGCGAGCAGGAGCAGCTTGCCTCCGGCCAGCTCCAGCTCGCGAGCAAGGTCGATGTCTCGCGCCTGACCCTGCAGGTCGGCAAGTTCTCCGTGGTCGACGTGTTCGACGGCAATTCCTACGCGCACGATCCGCGCAAAGACTTCATGAACTGGTCGATCTGGGCCTCCGGCGCCTTCGACTACGCCGCCGACAAGCTCGGCCTCGGCTACGGCGCCACGGCCGAATTGAACCAGAAGCAATGGGCCCTGCGCGGCGGCTATTTCCTGATCGGCGCGGAATCGAACTCCAGTAATTTCGACATGAATGTCGGTCGCCGCGGCGAGTATGTGGCGGAGCTCGAGACCCGCTATTCGCTGTTCGGCCAGCCCGGCAAGCTGCGCGTGCTCGGTTTCGTCAACAGCGCCTTCTCCGGCAGCTATCGCGAGACGCTGGACAATCCCGCGTTCGGGGTCGATATCAGCCAGACCCGCCGCGGCCGCATCAAATACGGTTACGCGCTCAACCTCGAACAGGCGATCGCCGCCGACATCGGCGTGTTCGGCCGCTGGAGCTGGAACGACGGCCGCAACGAGATCATGGCCTTCACCGACATCGACCGCAGCCTGTCCGGCGGCGTCTCGGTGAAAGGCACGAGATGGGGCCGGCCCGACGACGTCGTCGCCATCGCCGGCGCCGTCAACGCGCTGTCGCAGGACCATCGCGACTTCATCGCCGCCGGCGGCCTCGGCCCGCTGATCGGCGACGGCCGGCTCAACTACCGCAGGGAACGCGTGCTGGAGACCTATTACGCCTATGCTCTGAACAAGAGCATCACGCTCACCGCCGACTACCAGCTGATCGTCAACCCCGCCTACAATGCCGACCGCGGACCGGTGTCGGTATTCTCAGGACGGCTGCACGGCGAGTTCTGAGCAGCGACTTGTGGCGCCATCTGAGCGCGCGCCTCGTCCTTCGAGACGCCTGCTTGCGCGGGCTCCTCAGGATGAGGCTACGCAACATCCGTGCTCGTTGAAACTGCAGCCGCACGCTCCGCCCTCATCCTGAGGGCCCGCCAACGGCGGGCGTCTCGAAGGATGGCCACGGGCGAGATCGCTCCCATATGCGATTGCCCTGCCCGCGAGCGGGAGAGGTGAAGCTACGCCGCGCGGATCGCGTCCAGGAACTTGCCGACCTCGACCTTGAGACGGCTGCTCTCGCCGGACAGCGATCTCGCGGACGTGAGCACGTTGGCGGAGGCCGATCCGGTCTGGCTGGCGCCGCGCTGCACGTCGACGATGCTGGCGGAGACCTGCTGGGTGCCGCGCGCGGCCTGTTGCACGTTGCGGGAGATTTCCCGCGTCGCCGCGCCCTGCTCCTCGACCGCCGAGGCGATCGCGGAGGCGATCTCCGACATGCGGGTGATGGTGTCGCCGATCGCCTTGATGGCGCCGACGGACTCCTCCGTCGCGGTCTGGATTCCGGAGATCTGCTGGCTGATCTCGCCGGTCGCCTTGGCGGTCTGCTCGGCGAGCGCCTTGACCTCGGAGGCGACGACGGCAAAGCCGCGCCCGGCCTCGCCGGCACGCGCCGCCTCGATGGTGGCGTTGAGGGCGAGAAGATTGGTCTGGCCCGCGATCTGGCTGATCAGCTCGACGACATCCCCGATCCGCCCTGCAGCCTTGGCGAGCTCGCCGACATGGTCGTTGGTCCGCCCCGCCTGCTGCACCGCCTCGCCGGCGATGCGCGCGGAATCCTGCACTTGGCGGCTGATCTCGTCGACCGACGAGGCCATTTCCTCGGCCGCCGCGGCAACGGTCTGCACGTTGGTGGAGGCCTGCTCGGAAGCGGCCGCGACGGTTGCGGTGACCTTCTCCGATTGATCGGCCGTGCTCGTCAGCGTGCCCGCCGATACTTCGAGCTCGGACGAGGCCGACGACACCGTGTTGATCACATCGCCGATCATGGCTTCGAACTCGCGCGCGATCTGATCCATGCGCTGGCTGCGCCGCAGCTTCGCCTCGGCCTCGGCCGCAGCAGCCTCGTCGGCGGCCTTCTTGGCGAGCAGCGAATCCTTGAAGTGCTGCAGCGAGCCCGCCACCTGGCCGATCTCGTCATCGCGGCCGGTCGTGGGAATCTCGACCTCGTGCCGTCCGGCGGCGAGCGTTCCGATCACGTCCGCGATCCGGCCGAGCGGGGTCACCACGCGCTTGCGCAGCATCATGGTCACGCCACCGAGCGTTCCGAGCAGGGCGAGCACGGCGACGCCGGCCAGCGCGAGCATCGCGAGGGCCCCGTTGCGCGCAGCCGTGGCGCGCTCGGCAGCTTCCGCAATCGCGGCATCGCGCACGCCGTAGAACATCTGGATGGCGGGAACGATGACCTTCGCCAGATCCTCGGCGGTCGCGCCGTACTTGCCGTCACCGCGGGCTGCAGGGAGCTCCTTGTCCACGGCAACCGCGGCTTGTCCGAAATAGGAGTCCGTTGCCGCCTTGAACGCGGCAATGATGCGGGCGGGATTACCGAGCTGCTCGATACCGGCTTCGATGCGCTCGCGGTCAGCCTCCACGCGTCCCTGCATGCGGTCCATCAGCGACAGCTCGGCGGCGTTGAGTGGGCGACGTGCCGACAGCGCCGGGGACAACGTGGCGGCGCGGCTACCAGCCGAAACGCGCAGATCCTGTGCGGTTCGCGCCAGGCCCAACAGCGCCGCAAGCGAGGAATCGGCGTTGATGACCTTCGCCTCGAGCCGGTTCATGACCGGTTCGATGTGGCCGATGACCTCGGCAACACCGGGAAGGAAGCCCTTGGTCGCGGCGCTGTCGCGCGCCGCCAGGGGAACGCCCATCGCGCGATCGGCGGCATTGGTGACCTCCTTCAGCCGCCGCGCCGCACGGTCGAGATTCTCCGCGATCGCGCCGCCGTCATCCAGCACCATGACGGCGCGCCGTGCGGCCTCGAAGCCCGCCTCGGCGGCTTTCGCAGCCTTCGTAGCAGCTTCGAGCTGTGCCTGCGTTGCGGCGCCTTCCTGGAAGATCGGTCCGATATAGGGGGCACGAAGGCTGGCGACATGCTGGCTGGCCATCAGCGTCGCACCAAAGGCATCGACGGTCTTGATGGCGTCGGAGCGGTTCGTGAAGATGCGTGTCTGCGGAATCAGCACCTCGGCGCCGAGGATGACTGCGAACACCGTCACCGTCAGCATCGACAGCGCAAAAAGTTTCCCGATTCGCATCTTGGGGTCTCCGAATAGATTTCTGCTATGGCGAAAACTTAGCTGCCGGCCATGAAGGGGGCGTTAAGCATCGATCCGTAGTTCCGCGGAGTGTCAGGGCGTCGCGGATGCCCCGGGGATTCGTCACCTATGGGTTCCGTCGGGCGGCGGATGCGGCAAGATTGACGGCATTTCCGCTCTGAATACCTATATCGAGGCAGGTGCCGTTCATGCGGCCACACTCCCTTACCTCGGAATCTCAATGCTCTCGGTCGAACTCGTCATCGTCGTCGTCCTGATCGTGATCAATGGCCTCTTGTCCATGTCCGAGCTGGCCGTGGTCTCGTCGCGTCCGGCGCGGCTGTCGCTGCTGGCGGCCAAGGGCGTGCGCGGCGCCGAGCGGGCGCTGACGCTGGCGGCCGATCCCGGCAAATTCCTCTCGACGGTGCAGATCGGCATCACGCTGGTCGGGGTGCTCTCCGGCGCGTTCTCGGGCGCGACGCTCGGGCAGCGGCTGACGCAATGGCTGCTCGAGCTCGGCCTCTCCAAGGGCATTGCCGACATCGTCGGGGTCGGCCTCGTCGTCACGCTCATCACCTACGCCACCCTCATCGTCGGCGAGCTGGTGCCGAAACAGGTGGCGCTGCGCGACCCCGAGAGCATCGCGGTCCGCGTCGCGCCGGCCATGCACGTGCTCGCGAAGGTCTCGCTGCCGCTGGTCTTTCTGCTCGACGTCTCCGGCAAGCTGATCCTCACCCTGCTCGGCCGCGGCGGCAAGGCCGGGGAAAAGGTCTCCGAGGACGAGATCCATCAGCTTGTCAGCGAAGCCGAGAATGCAGGCGTGCTCGAGCCCGGCGAGAAGGAGATGATCGCCGGCGTGATGCGGCTCGGCGACCGGCCGGCCGGCGCGGTCATGACGCCGCGCACGGAGGTCGACGAGATCGACCTGAACGCCCCGCCTGAGGAGATTCGCGAGATCATCGCCAACAGCCCGCACTCGCGCTTTCCCGTCTCCGACGGCGACCGCGACAAGCCGATCGGCGTGCTCCAGGCCAAGGACCTGCTGGTCGCCTATATGAACGAACGCAACCCCGACCTGCGCGCGCTGGTGCGCGAAGCACCCGGCATCCCGGCGTCGGCGGACGCGCGCGACGTGCTGACGATTCTGAGGGCCGCTCCGGTTCATGTCGGTTTCGTCTACGACGAATACGGTGGCTTCGAGGGCATGGTGACGGCCACCGACATCCTCGAGTCGATCGTCGGCGCCTTCCATTCCGAGGCGGGTCCGCCGGAGCCGGCCTATGTCAGGCGCGCGGACGATTCGCTCCTGATCTCCGGCTGGATGCCGGTCGACGAATTCGGCGATCTGCTCGGCATCGAATTGCCGCCGCACCGCTACAACACGGTGGCGGGCCTCGTGCTGCAACAATTCAGCGCGCTGCCGAACGCCGGCGATGCCTTCGACTTCGGCGATTGGCATATCGAGGTGGTCGATCTCGACGGGCGGAGGATCGACAAGATCCTGGCGAGCCGGTTGAGTGAGGTCGAGACGGGGTGAATTGAGCGATAGCGCGCGTGCGCGCCGATTTGGCCCCTGCGCGAGCTTACCTGAACACAACCCTCATCCGAACCTCACGCCGATCCGCTTCTCCTTGCGCCAGACCACGGTGCATGACAGATGCGCTGCATCCGCCGGAACGAACAGGATGAAGCGCTCGGGAATGCCGAGCGGGCTGGTGACGTCGAGCGCGGCGCCGGTGTCGGACAGGTTGCGCACGGTGCAGTCGATCGCGCCGCCGCCGAACTCGATCGATCCGGCCTTCAGCACGCGATGCCTTGCCTTGTCGCGCCGTTCGTCCATGGGCGCAATTTACACCCAAAGTTGAACCAACCGTTAAAAGCCCGCCGCGCTCCCGCCGCGTCTTGCGCACGCCGGTATCGCGGTGGGGCAACTGCTACAGCGCCGGCTGGAACGTGTCCGCCCGTGCCATCCGCCAGGCGTCGCTGAAGCGCGGGTCCGCGGTGCCTTCGAGCAGCTCGCCCGGACGCAGCTCCGGATAGAGCTGGGCAAAGGATCGCACCTGGGTCGTCGAGGTCCGCTGGCTGAAATGGATCGGGCGCAGCTGCTGCGGATGCTCAAGACCGGCCGCGGCGATCAGCTCGGTGAGCGAATGCAGCGTCGCGTGGTGATAATTATGCACGCGGTCGATCTTCAGCGGCACGTAGAGCGCGCGCGCGCGTGTCGGATCCTGCGTCGCCACCCCGGTCGGACAGCGGTCGGTGTGACAGCTCAGCGACTGGATGCAGCCGAGCGAGAACATGAAGCCGCGCGCCGAGTTGCAATAGTCTGCGCCGATCGCCATCGCGCGCGCCATGTCGAAGGCGGTCGCGATCTTGCCGGATGCCCCGATCTTGATGCGGTCGCGCGCATTGATGCCGATCAGCGCGTTGTGGACGAAACTGACGCCCTCGCGCATCGGCATGCCCAGATGATCCATGAATTCCAGCGGAGCCGCACCGGTGCCGCCTTCATTGCCGTCGACGACGATGAAGTCCGGGTAGATGCCGGTCTCCAGCATCGCCTTGCAGATCGCCAGGAATTCCCAGGGATGGCCGATGCAGAGCTTGAAGCCGGCCGGCTTGCCGCCCGAGAGACGGCGCATCTCGGCGATGAACTGCATCATGCCTGACGGCGTGGAGAACGCGCGGTGCGAGGCCGGGGAGATGCAGTCTTCGCCCATCGCGACGCCGCGGATCTTGGAGATCTCCTCCGAGACCTTTGCCGCCGGCAGCACGCCGCCGTGGCCGGGCTTGGCGCCCTGACTGACCTTGAGCTCGACCATCTTGATCTGGTCGTCGCTCGCGACGCGCGCGAACGCCTCGGGATCGAAGGTGCCGTCGAGATGGCGGCAGCCGAAATAGCCGGAGCCGATCTCCCAGATGATGTCGCCGCCCATCTCGCGGTGATAGGGGCTGACGCCACCCTCCCCGGTGTCGTGCGCGAAGCCGCCCTTCTTGGCACCGGCATTGAGCGCCCGCACCGCGTTGGGGCTGAGCGCGCCGAAGCTCATCGCGGAGATGTTGAACACCGAGGCCGAATAGGGCTTCTCGCAATCGGGACCGCCGATGGTGATGCGGAATTTTTCCTGGGCATGCGTCTTCGGCGAGACCGAATGGTGCATCCACTCATAGCCCTCGCGGTAGACGTCCTCCTGGGTGCCGAACGGACGCTTGTCGAGCTCCATCTTGGCGCGCTGATAGACCACCGCGCGGGTGTCGCGCGAGAACGGCATGCCGTCCTTCTCGCTCTCGAAGAAATATTGCCGCATCTCGGGCCGTATCTCTTCGAGCAGGAAGCGGATATGCGCGGAGATCGGGTAATTGCGCAGCACCGCGTGGCTCTTCTGCAGGAGATCGCGGACGCCGAGCAGCGTCAGCGCGCCGAAGATCAGGATCGGCACCAGCATGATGTCGAAGATCTTGCGGTCGGCGAGGCCGATACCGATCAGGAGCGCGGTGACGACCGCGCAGATCGTCAGCACGATGAAGCGCGGCGAGAACGGCAGCAGCAGGGTCTCCATGATCCCCTCTTCCGCCAGCGGCAGGCGTTTGGGGGCTTGCTGCGTCTTGTTGTCCTCGGCCACGATTCCCATCCTCTCGCCAGCATGAGGCGGTACGATACGCCTTCGCCTGTCATACGGATATGACGCGGCCCTTGTTTCAGGCTAGCGAATTCGGCCGAGACAAATCAATCAGCCTGACGGCCGGGTATTGCGGTGCAGCAGAGGGGGTGAATTGATGAGGGGCCTGGAACGGCCGCAAATGAGCCGTGTCCCGGGCAAGCGCAAGCGCAGACCCGGGACCCAGACTGCAACAGCACACGATGAGTGAGATGGGCCCCGGCTCTGCAGCGCATCGCACCGGACGATGCTTCGCATCGCCGGGGGCGCTGCACTGCGTCCGGGGCACGAGAGCGTGACGAGCTTACCGCTCGACGAACGCCTTCTCGATCACGAAATGGCCGGGCTTGTTGCCGCTGCCTTCGATGAAGTCGCGGCTCTCGAACATCACCTTCAGCTCCTCCAGCATCGCCGGGCTGCCGCACATCATGATGCGGTCGGTTGCGATGTCGAGCGGCGATTGCCCGATGTCGTTGAAGATCTGCTCGGAGCTGATGAGGTCGGTGATGCGGCCGCGGTTCTTGAACGGCTCGCGGGTCACGGTCGGATAGTAGACGAGCTTGTCTGCGAGCAGCTCGCCGAACAGCTCATCCTCGCGCAAGGTGGCGACGAGCTTCTCGCCATAGGCGAGCTCGGAGACCTGGCGGCAGCCGTGCACCAGCACGATGGACTCGAACTGCTCGTAGACCTCGGGGTCCTTGATCAGGCTCGCGAACGGGGCAAGGCCGGTGCCGGTCGAGAGCAGCATCAGCCGCTTGCCGGGAAGGAGGTTGTCGGTGATCAGAGTGCCGGTCGCCTTGCGGCCGACCAGGATGGTGTCGCCTTCCTTGATCTTCTGCAGGCGCGAGGTCAGCGGGCCGTCCTGCACCTTGATCGAGAAGAACTCGAGCTCTTCCTCGTGGTTGGCGCTCGCCATGCTGTAGGCGCGCAGCAGCGGCCGGCCGTCGACTTCGAGGCCGATCATGGCGAACTGGCCGTTCTGGAAGCGGAAGCCGGTGTCGCGCGTGGCGCGGAAGCTGAACAGCGTGTCGGTCCAGTGCTGAACGGAAAGAACCTTCTCTCGGTAAAACGCGCTCATGATTTTCGATATTCCGAATTATTGCGGTTTTCGGGCAACAGCGTTGCCCGGCCCCGAAAACAGGGCGGACACCATTGCCATGGCGGAGGATTTCGCGTGTGTGATCTACGCCATTGAGACCAATAATCAACCTCGTTTCGGCTGCAATTGATGCCGATCAAACCGGCATTCGCGGCGGAATTGGACCATCATTAATGAATCTGCTGCCTCGCCCGCCGGACAGGCAATTTCTTTTCCCTCCAGGGCTCGATTGCAGCACTTAATTTCCGTCGCGCTCGCGAGAATTTCATTAAGAATAGCTCTGATTTTCCGCGCGATTGACGCCGTTGCCCGCATTTTTGCGGCTTTCGGCGACGGGGAACGACAAGAGACATGACAGGCGATTTGGCAGGCGGCGAGCGAATCTTCGTGCGGGCGATCCGGCGCTATTGCGCGGACCACGGCATCGCCGTCGATGTCCGCGCCGGCGGCTGGCTGATCGCGATGCGCCGGGGCCAGATGCGCCGCTTCGCCTTCGGTTACGACATCGGCCTCAACAGCGCGATCGCGCACCGTCTCGCCAACGACAAATCGGCCACTGCCGAGGTGCTGACGCTGGAGCGCGTCCCCTGCATTCCGCACCAGCTCTTCCTCAATCCGAAGCTGGGCAGCAACGTGGTCGGCGCCGGCTGGCGGGAGGCCATGCTCGAGCTGCTTGGCGACAATCCGCAAGGGGTGGTGGTGAAGCCGAACGAGGGAACATCGGGCCGCTCGGTGTTCAAGGTGACGACCGAGGCAGAACTCGATCGCGCGGCCGGCGAGGTCTTCTCGATGAGCACCGGACTCGTGATCTCGCCCTATGTCGCGATCGAGGACGAGGTGCGTGTGGTGCTGCTGGATGACGCGCCGCGCGTCGTCTACAGCAAGCGGCGCGGCACGGATTGGCGACACAATCTCGATGCCGGCGCAAGGCCGGTGCTGCTGGAGGATGGCGATGTCCGCACGGCCTGCGTCAAGCTCGCGGCCGACGCCGCGCGCGCCATCGGCATTGTCTTTGCGTCGATCGACGTGGTTCGCGTCGACGGTGCATGGCGCGTGCTCGAGATCAATTCCGGCGTGATGATGGAGGCCCTGGCGAAGCTGCATCCGGAGCTGGTGCAAGCGACGTACGACGCGGCGCTGGACCGGGTGTTCGAGCCAGAGCACTGAGCCGCCAGCGCTGGCGCCGATATCCTGCGACAGCCAATCGGCAAAATGGAACGAGGCCCGGAGTACCGAGCCTCGTTACCCCGGCAACTGCATCGAGTTTCAGAGAGAGCCGCCAGGCTCCAAGACGTTATCGCACGTCCTGCTCGTGTCGGTTGCGCCAGCGCAAACAACAAAGAGATACGGCGGCGCGCACGCTGCAATTCTCGCAGGACCGCATCGGCCGCCGACAGGCTCCCGGCCCGCTAGATCAGGCAGGCGAGATAGACGACCGCCCCGCCGAGGACGACTGCGACGGACCAAAACGCCGGGTCAAACGGCTCGGTGGCAACGCCGCTCTCGATTCTGCTCACTCGCATCGCGGATCCTCGGGTCAGGGAGCGGCAACGATGGACAAACCGCTCAGAACCACCGGCTTGCCAGGCTTGAACACGGCGGTTCTCTCGACGGATACGGTTCTCGCGCTGGCGTGGAGGGAAACGGCAAGACCAGCGACGGCCGTAGCAACCAGCAGCGCGACGATGACGATCCTCGCGTGAGTGGCGCGGTCGGCGCTATAAATCGAATGATTCATTGGGCTCTCCGAACTCTGTTCCGCAAGGCATTGTTAAACGGAACCGCCGGGCCGCGCGATTGCGCGGCTTATCTTAGGGCGAGTCCCCTAAGTAGTCTGCCGGAGAGAATTCAACCTCCGAAGCTGTGCAAATCAACGTCGCACCGTCCGCTTCGCAACTAGAAATCCGCGGCTCCCATCTTTCGGACTGCGGACAGGAACGAAGCGCACCAATTGGCTCTGGCGATGCTCGTCCTCGCCTGCACGGCCGTGACAATGGTGGCGGGGCAGCTTTACATGCAGCAGCGCATGGAGTTGCGGACTTTCACGGCCAGACACGTGACGGCGCGATCGCTGGGTGTTTGGCCGGCTGCGGCGATGCGCGGGTGATGCAAGACCAGATTTCGTCGGCACGAGGCGGCCCTGGCGTCCAGCCGTTGGCAGGATGTTCCCGTTGTGAAATCGAACGCGGCGCTCTAGCCTTCGTGCGGCGCACAACACATGCGGCTCGCACGTCTCGTTTGCGGCGGCTGCATCAATAATCGTCAAGACATCAATGAGGAAAACGCCATGAGCGGCAACGCCAATCGCCAGATCCTGCTGGTCGAAAAACCCGGCGGCAAGCTCGGCCTCGAGCATTTCAAGATGATCGACGGCGCAATGCCGGAACCGAAAGACGGCGAGGCCCTGCTGCGCGTGCGGTACATTTCACTCGACGCCGCCAACCGCGCCTGGATGCACGGCGCGACCTATCGCTCCGCGGTCGAGGCCAACAGCGTGATGGCCGGCGGCGCCATTGCCGAGGTCGTCAGCTCGAAGGCGCCCGAGCTTGCGCCCGGCGACATCGTGTTCGGCGACACCGGCTGGCAGGAATATGCGGCGGTGCCGGCGAAGCATCTCACCAGGATGCCGAAGCTCGAACCGATGACGCATCTGCTCAGCGTGTTCGGCATCGCCGGCCTCACCGCCTATTTCGGCCTGCTCGAGATCGGCAAGCCCAAGGAGGGGGAGACCGTGGTGGTCTCGGCGGCGGCGGGCTCGGTCGGCTCGATCGTCGGGCAGATCGCCAAGATCAGGGGATGCCGCGTCATCGGCATCGCAGGCGGCGCTGAGAAGTGCAGCTGGCTGACCTCCGAGCTCGGCTTCGATGCCGCGGTCGACTACAAGGACGGCGCATTGTTCAAGGCGCTGCGTGCGGCTGCTCCTGATGGCATCGACGTCTATTTCGACAATGTCGGCGGCGACATTCTCGAAGCCTGCCTGCCGCAGATGAACAATTACGGCCGCATCGCCTGCTGCGGCGCGATCTCGCAATATGACGGCGTGCCCGCAGCGCACGGCCCGCGCGGCGTGCCGGGACTGATCGTGGTGAAGCGGCTGGTCATGCAGGGCTTCATCGTGATGGACTACATGAAGGAGAGCCAGCGCGCGCTCGCCGATCTCCAGGCGTGGGTCAAGTCCGGCAAGCTGAAGGTGCAGGAAGACATCATCGCCGGCCTCGAGAACACGCCGAAGGCGCTGATCGGATTGCTCGCGGGCGAGAACCGCGGCAAGCGCATGGTCAGGCTCTGACCACGCCGGCACATCGTCATCGCGCCGGCACAATCTGCTTGCGGTAGCGGCCGAAGCGGCCAATGATATCGCTCGCGAAGCATCACTCGCGACGATTGCGCGCGACCTTGATGAAGCGTCGAACAATATCGACAGGGGCAGGAATTCATCCGGATGGTCAACACGTTGAAACAAGTCGCAACGCGCAAGGCGTTGCTGGCGGCGGCACTGTTCGCAACTGCAACAGGCGCGTTCGCGCAGGCGCCGACCGACGCCCAGAAGAGCGCCATCAGGTCCGCGTGCCGCTCGGACTTCATGGCGCATTGCTCGAGCGTGACGCCCGGCGGCACGGAAGCGTTTCAATGTCTGCAGAAGAACGTGTCGAGCCTCTCGCCGGGATGTCAGACCGCGGTTCGCGCGATCGCTCCGCCGGCGGCGCCGAAAGCCGAGGCTGCTCCCACCCCGCCGAAGACCGAAGCTGCACCCAAGGAAACGGTCAAGGAAGCGGCCCCCAAAGCCGAGCCGGCGCCGGCACCTGCCGCACCGAAGGCTGAATCCGCTCCCGCTGCGAAGCCGGCCGCGGCGCCGAAGGCCGCCGCGCCCAAGCAGCCCAGCAGCGCGCAGCTTGCTGCGATCAAGAGCTCCTGCCGCAGCGATTATCCCAAGGTCTGCGCCAGCGTGCCGCCGGGCGGAACGGCCGCGCTCGAATGCCTGGAGAAGAACAAGGCGAAGGTCTCGCCAGCCTGCGAGAAGGCCGTCAGCGCTGCGACCGGCGCTGGCGCGGCGGCTCCCGCTGCGCCGCCGGGAGCCGCTGCAGCCGCGCCTGCCGCGGCGCCGACCGTGCTCGTGCTGCGCCCCTTGCGGCCGCGCGAACAGCTGTTCGTCGCCCAATCGGCCTGCGGCGCCGACATCCGCACCATCTGCGCCGGCGTCGAGGCCGGCGGCGGCCGCATCATTCAGTGCCTGGCCAGCAATGTCGCGTCGCTGTCACCGGCGTGCAGGGACGTGCTGGCGCGATTCGCGGCGCGATAGCTTGTCTGACCCGCGAATAGCCAAGCCGGCGCGGTTTGGCTATGATTCGGACTGACGGTTGGATGCGCGCAAAACGTGTGTCCGACGATGAGTTTCGGTGCCCGCGCTCGGCGGATAATTCCGCTGGCGCCGGACGCCGGAGCACATTAGTCTACCCCTAGATAGTAAGTATACTGTCAATTAGGGAGGCAGACGTTGCGGATCGCCGTGATTGGCGGGGGCCCCGCTGGGCTCTATTTCGCCTATCTCTGGAAGAAGCGTCACCCCGAGGATCAGGTCGACCTGTTCGAACAGAACCCGGCCGACGCGACCTGGGGCTTTGGCGTCGTGTTCTCCGACCAGGCGCTGGAATTCCTGCGCGCCGACGACCCCGAGACGGTCGACGCGATCGCGCCGCACATGGAGAGCTGGGAGAACATCACGCTGAACCTCGGCGGCGACAGCGTCGCCATCGACGGGGTCGGCTTCTCCTCGATCGGGCGGCTGGAGCTGCTCCGATTCCTGCAGCAGCGCGCGCTCGACGTCGGCGTCACGCCCCGCTTCGATACGCAGATCCACGCCATCGACCAGCTCCATGGCCACGATTTGATCGTCGCCGCCGACGGCCTGAACTCGCTGGTGCGCCGCGCCTATGAGGGCGATTTCGGCACCTCGCTGTCCTATTCCTCCAACAAGTTCGTCTGGTACGGCACCTCGAAGCGCTTCGACACGCTGTCGCAGACCTTCGTGAAGACCGACCGCGGCGCCTTCAACGCCCATCATTACCGCTACTCGCCGGCCATGAGCACCTTCCTGGTCGAATGCGACCACGCGACCTGGCAGGCCTATGGCTTCGCCTACAAGGACGTCGAGCAGTCCAAGGGCGTCTGCGAAGAAGTGTTCGCGGACACGCTGGGCGGCCATTGCCTCGTCTCCAACAAATCGGTTTGGCGCAACTTTCCCTGGGTCTGGAACGAACACTGGTCGTTCAAGAACATGGTGCTGCTCGGGGACGCCCTGCACTCGGCGCATTTCTCGATCGGCTCGGGCACGCGGCTTGCCATCGAGGACGCCATCGCGCTGGTCAAGGCGCTGGAATCGGATGCGCATCTTGCGACCGCCCTGCATCGCTACCAGGCCGCGCGCAAGCCGGTGGTGCAGAAGCTCGTCAATGCCGCGCGCACCTCGGCGTTCTGGTACGAGCACTTTGCCGAGCACATGAAGCTTCCGCTGATGGATTTCGCCTACAGCTACATCACCCGCTCGGGCCGGATCGACGATTCCCGGCTGCGCGCAATGTCGCCGGCCTTCATGGCCCGCTACGAGGCGGCCAGGGGTGATGGAAACGACGGCGGAGACGAGGCATGAGCGACGAGATTCGCGACCGGGTGCCCGCCGACAGCGCGGGAGCGCGCGAGATCGGCTTTGCCGTTCCCGAGCTCTACAACGCCAGCCGGGTGCTGTTCGACAACCTCGCCAAGGGCCGCGGCGACAAGCTGGCGCTGTTGGGCCCCGCGGGCACGCGGACCTATGCCGAGCTGTGCGCGGAGGCCTGCCGCTGGGGCAACGGCTTTGCTTCGCTCGGCCTGAAGCGCGGCGACCGCGTGCTGCTGTTCCTCGACGACACGCCGGCCTATCCGGCCGCGTTCTTCGGCGCGGTGCGCGCCGGCTTCGTGCCGCTGCTGATCAACACGCTGACGCCGCCCGACCTGCTGCAATTCTATCTCGCCGATTCCGGGGCGGAAGTTGCGGTGGCGGACGCCGAATTCTGCGCGCGCTTCAATGCGGAGGCCTGCAAGGACACCAGGCTGCATACGCTGATCGTCGCCAACGGCGCGGCGGGCGATCACGCGGTGCCGAGAGCGGTTGCGGCAGCCGACTGGCTGGCGCAATTCCCGGCCCAGCTGGCCGAAGTCTCCACGCATCGCAACGAGATGGCGTTCTGGATGTATTCCTCCGGCTCAACCGGCCGGCCCAAGGGCATCGTGCATCTCCAGCACGACATGGCCTATAGCGATCTCGCCTTCGCGCAGAACATCCTGAAGCTGACGCCTGACGACATCTGCTTCTCCGTGCCGAAGATCTTCTTCGCCTACGGCTTCGGCAATTCCGTCACCTTCCCGTTCTCGGCGGGAGCTGCAACGCTGCTGCTGCCGGGCCAGCCGAAACCCGCGGCGATCTTCGCAGCGATCGCGCAGCACAGGCCGACGGTCTTCTTCGGCCTGCCGACGCTGTATACGGCGCTGACCAAGGCCGAGGGCGCGGACAAGACCGACTTCTCGTCACTCCGCATGTCCCTCTCCGCCGCCGAAGTGCTTTCGGCCGAGGTCTTCAACGGCTGGAAGACGCTCACCGGCCTTGAGATCGTCGAAGGCCTCGGCTCCACCGAGGTGCTGCACATCTATCTCTCCAACCGGCCCGGGCAGAAGAAGCTCGGCGCCGCGGGCCTGCGCGTCCCCGGCTACGAGGTCGCGCTGCGCGACAAGGACGGTCGCGAGGTCGGCGACAACGAGGAAGGCATCCTGTGGGTCCGCGGCGATTCCAACACGCCGCTGTACTGGAATCGGCCGGACAAATCCGCCGAGACCATCCGCGAGGAAGGGTGGATCTACACCGGCGACCGCTTCGTCAGGGATGCCGACGGCTTCCACTTCTTCCGCGGCCGCGCCGATGATCTGATCAAGATCTCCGGCCAATGGGTCTATCCGCTCGAGGTCGAGCTGTGCCTTGCCGACCACCCCGATATCCGCGAATGCGCGGTGTTCGCCGCCGAACTGCCGGACCGCCGCATGACGCTGAAGGCGGTGGTGGTGATGAACAACCGCGCGGCCAACCAGGGTGAGACGACGCGGCGGCTGCAGGATTACGTCAAGGGCAGGCTGCTGCCCTACAAATATCCGCGCGAGGTCATCTTCATCGACGAGCTGCCGAAGACCGGCACGGGGAAGATCGACCGGCAGGCCTTGCTGCGGATGTGAGGCGGAGATCCACGCACTGCAATTGTAGGGTGGGCAAAGCGGAGCGTGCCCACGACTTCGGATCCGTTTGAGAGAGATCGTGGGCACGGCGCTTTGCGCCTTTGCCCACCCTACGAGATCTCGCGCTGGGCTCGCCGTGGCGCCCCCTCATCCCGTCTTGCCCAGATGCTCCAGCGCATCCTCGGCCCGCAGCGGCACGCGTGAGGCCTCGTTGTTGAGGTCGACGAGCTGCGACAGGAGCCCCATCAGCGTCTTGCGGTCCGCCGGCTTCAGCGGCTCCAGCATGCGCAGCTGGGCGCGCTCGACGGCGGGGATGATCTCGCGCAGGATCGCGGCGCCAGACTTGGTCAGATAGAGCAGCTTGATGCGCTTGTCCTCGGGCGCCGGCTTGCGCTCGACATAGTCCTTGGCCTGCAGCCGCTCGATCACGCTGCCGAGCGTGGAGCGGTCGAAGGCGATCACCGCCGACAGCCGAGTGGCGTCGATGCCGGGATGGGTGTGGATCGCGATCAGTGCCGCATATTGCACCGGGGTCAGGTCGAACGCCTTGCACTCCTCCATGAAGATCGAGACCGCGATCTGCTGCATGCGCCGGAACAGATAGCCCGGCGCGGCATAGACGGCGTCGATCGTGATCGGAGCGGCAGGCTTACTCGGCATCGGGCTGCTTCTCCGGCGCAGCTTCGGCGAACGCCGGCAGCGCCTTGGCGGCGGCTTCGGCCTCCAGCAGGCGCGGATAGGCCGAGACGTCGACGCCGAAACGGCGCGCATTGGCGAGCTGCGGCACGAGACAGAGATCGGCCAGCGTCGGCGCGTCGCCAAAACAGAACGGGCCCGGCTCGTCCTTGATCAGGATCTCGCAGGCCGCCAGGCCTTCGCGGTTGACCCAGGCGGCCCAGTCCTGGACCTTGTCCTCGGCCAGGCCGAGCTCGCGCAGCCGCGCCAGCACTTTCAGGTTCTGCAGCGGATGGGTGTCGCAGGCGATCGCCAGCGCAAACGCCCTCACCTTGGCGCGCTGCAGCGCATCCTTCGGCAGCAGCGGCGGACGGGGATGCGTCTCGTCGAGCCATTCGATGATGGCGACCGATTGCGTCAGCACCGTACCGGCATCGTTCTCCAATGCCGGCACCAGGCCTTGCGGGTTGATGGCGAGATAGGCGGGCGCGCATTGCTCGCCCTTGCGCAAATGATGCGGCAGATGCGCGGCCTTGAGGCCCTTCAGGTTCAGCGCGATCCGCACCCGATAGGCGGCGCTGGAGCGGAAATAGCCGTGCAGCTTCATTGGGACCCTCCCTCGTGATTTCTGTCATTCCGGGGCTCGCGCAGCGAGAGCCCGGAATCCATACTCCCGATCGTGGTTATGGATTCCGGGCTCGACGCTGGCGCGTCGCCCCGGAATGACAGCGACCTTGTAGGCCCTTAGCCACATTGACGCTACCCAGATCGTCAGTATACTGTCAATCAGCAAACGATCGGGAGCGCCGCCATGGAAGCCGTGACCAAGACGCCGGAACGCGAGGCGTTCTACAAGAAGATCGACGGCGAAAACCTCACCGCGCTGTGGACGGTGATGAGCGATCTGATCACGCCGGAGCCGAAGAGCGCCTGCCGGCCGCATCTGTGGAAATTCGACGTCATCCGCGACTACATGATCGAAGCCGGCAAGCTGATCACCGCCCGAGAAGCCGAGCGGCGCGTGCTGGTGCTGGAGAATCCCGGCTTGCGCGGTCAGTCCAAGATCACGACCTCGCTCTATGCCGGCGTGCAGATGGTGGTCCCCGGCGACGTCGCGCCTGCCCATCGTCACAGCCAGTCGGCGCTACGCTTCGTGCTCGAAGGCAAGGGCGCGCACACCGCCGTCGACGGCGAGCGCACCGCGATGGAGCCGGGCGACTTCATCATCACGCCGTCGATGACCTGGCACGATCATTCCAACGAGACCGACCAGCCGATGTTCTGGCTCGACGGCCTCGACATTCCCATGGTGCAGTTCTTCGACTGCTCGTTCGCGGAAGGTTCGAAGGAGGACCAGCAGAAGATCACCAAGCCCGCCGGCGACAGCTTTGCGCGCTACGGCCACAATCTGCTGCCGGTCGACGTGAAGCGCACATCGAAGACCTCGCCGATCTTCAGCTATCCCTATGCCTATACGCGCGAGGCGTTGGAGAAGGCCAGGACCAGCCAGGAATGGGACGCCTGCCACGGCCTGAAGCTGAAGTTCAGCAACCCCGAGACCGGCGATTTCGCGATGCCGACCATCGGCACCTTCATCCAGCTGCTGCCCAAGGGCTTCAAGACCGCGCGCTATCGCTCGACCGATGCCACCGTGTTCTGTCCGATCGAGGGCAAGGGCCGCAGCCGCATCGGCGATGCCGTGTTCGAATGGGGCCCGCGTGATCTGTTCGTGGTGCCGAGCTGGCAATGGGTGACGCACGAGACGGACGACGATGCGGTGCTGTTCAGCTTCTCGGATCGCCCGGTGCAGCAGAAGCTGGACCTGTTTCGCGAGGACCGCGGCAACGCGTGAGGGGTCTCGTGGCTCTCGTAGGGTGGGCAAAGGCGCACTTGCGCCGTGCCCACGTCTTCTCGTGATCGTGAGAGGTGGTGGGCACGCTTCGCTTTGCCCACCCTACGGCAGCGGTCAAGTTTCGCTACCGCCAGTGCAACAACCGCATCTCCAGCCAGCCGATCACCTTGCCGATCGCAAGGCCGAACACCGACAGGATGACGACGCCGGCGAGCAGTTGATCGGTCTGCATGAGATTGCCGGCCTGGAGCACGAAGGCGCCGATGCCGTATTGGGCGCCGATCATCTCGGCGCTGACGACGAGCAGCAGCGCGACGGAGGCGGTGATGCGGAAGCCGGCGAGGATCGCGGGCAGCGCGCCGGGCCAGATCACCTTGCGCACGATGGTGGCGAAGGGAACGTTGAAGCTCTGCGCCATGCGGATCAGGTTGCGCGGCACCGCGTCGACGCCGCTATAGACCGAGATCGCGGTCGAGAAGAACACCCCGAGCGCAATGGTCGCGATCTTCGGCTCTTCGCCGATGCCGAGCCAGAGGATCAGCAGCGGCAACAGCGCGATCTTCGGGATCGGGAACAATGCCGAGATGAAGGTGATGCCGACACTGCGCGCCAGCCGCGACAGGCCGATGGCGAAGCCGACGGCAACGCCGGCGGCGGTGCCGAGCAGCCAGCCGACGCCGATGCGCAGCAGCGAGGCGGACACATGCTGCCAGAGCGCCCCCGAGATCGCGAGCTGATAGATCGCCCGGACGATGGCAGCGGGCGTCGGCAGAAACAGCGCATTGACGAGCCCGGCGCTGCCGGCGGCCTGCCAGATCGCAATGACGAGGGCGAGCGCGATCCACCCGCCGTAGCGGCTGCTCGCGGGCACGAAGCCGGCGCCGCGGAAACCGACGCGCCGCGTCGCTTCGTCCTGTGCAGGGAGGCCCGCGCGATCAAGCATGCTGGACCTCGCGCTCGGCGTCGATCGCCTCGTTGCGGATCAGCGACCAGATCTGGGTCTGCACCGCCAGCAGCTTCTCGCGCGCGGCGGCTTCGCCGCGCTCGGTGCGCGTCATCGGCACGGTCACGACCTCGCGGATGCGGCCGGGCCTGCGCGACAGCACCACGATGCGATCGGCGAGCCGCGCCGCCTCTTCGAGATTATGCGTGACATAGACCGCGCCCATGCCGCCATCGGCGAGCAGGCGGACGAAATCCTCCATCAAGAGCTCGCGGGTCTGCGAATCCAGTGCCGACAGCGGCTCGTCCATCAGCAGGATGGCAGGTCTCACCGCCAGCGCGCGCGAAATGCCGACGCGCTGGCGCATGCCGCCGGAGAGCTGCTTCGGATAGGTCTTGCGGAAATCGGTCAGGCCGGTGCGGTGCAAGGCATCGTCGACCAGCGCGCGGCGCTGCGCCGCCGAAAGCTGGGCATGCAGCAGCGGGAATTCGACGTTCTGCTCGACCGTGGCCCAGGGCAGCAGAGCGAAATCCTGGAACACGAAGGTCAGCGGATTGAGGCTGTCCGCCGGCGGCGAGCCGCGCAATTCGGGCGCGCCGGACGAGGGCTGCAGCAGCCCGCCGAGGATCGACAGCAGCGTGCTCTTGCCGCAGCCCGAGGGCCCGACGATTGCTACCACCTCGCCGGCGCCGACGATGAAGGAGACGTCATCGAGCACGGCGAGATCGCCGAAACAATGGGAGATGTGGCTGGCGATCAGGTCCATGCAGTGGACCTGCTCTTTTCATCCTCCCCTGGAGGGGAAGGGTCGGCTCGCATGTAGCGAAGCGAAATGCGAGCCGGGGTGGGGTGACGGTCTATCCACGATTGCGCTGACAATGCCCGCCCTCGAACTTTCCGCGTGTGCTCGGGGCGAATGACGGACGGACCGCCGCCCTGGCTCACCCCACCCCGCTCGCGCCGGACGATGCTGCGCATCGTCGGTGCGATCGACCCTCCCCCTCCAGGGGAGGGTGGCAGGTTGCCCGTCGCGAGTGTCCGCATCGTCAGCATCAATCCGCCTTCACGAATTCCTTGGCGATGATCGCATCCGCGTCAAAACCCTTGTCGGCGAAGCCCTGCTCCTGCAGCCATTTGATCTGGTTGTCGACGTTCTTCACGTCGAGCTTGCCGTCGGGATCGATATAGGCGCAATTGCCGACCACCTGCTCGACCGGCAGATTGGTGTACTTGGCGATGATCTCGAGCAGCGGCTTGGTCTTGTCGTTGATCGGCGCGACACCGTCCTTCATCGCCGCCAGGATGACGTCGTAATATTCGCGGTCGGCCTTGGCCAGGGCGCCGAGCAGCTTTGTCACGAGCGCCTTGTTGGTCAGCGTCTTCGGCGAGGCGAACACCGCGCCCAGCTGCCAGGGCGTCTCGTCGCCGACCCAGCCCAGGAATTTCGCGCCGCCTTCGTCCATGAGCTTGCGCGCGGTCGAGATCGGCAGCAGCGCCGCATCGACGGTCTCGCCCTTCAGCGCCGCCGCCGCATTCGACAGCGATTGCAGCGGCACGATCTTCACGTCCGCGAGCTTGAAGCCGTATTTGTCGGCGAGCAGGCCGAGCGAATAGTGAAAGCTCGATCCGACCTGCGTCATCGCCACGCGCTTGCCGGCGAGGTCCTTTGGCGTCTTGAGGCCAGCCGCATAGGCGTTGTTGCTGGCGAAATAACCGATCAGGGGATAGCCCGCCTTCTCGCGGCTCATGCCGCCGATCACCTTCAGCGTGCCCTTGCCGGCGAGATTGTAGAGACCCGCGGTGAAGGCGGTGATGCCGAAATCGACGTCGCCCGAGGTGGTCGCGACCGCAATCGGCTGGGCCGCGTCGAAGAATTTCAGCTCGACCTCGAGGCCGGCCTCGCGGAAATAGCCCTTGTCCTGCGCGATGAAGACGGGCGCGGAGGAGGACAGGCGGAGCACGCCGATCCTGGCCTTCAGCGCGTCCTCGGCCCTTGCACCGCCCATCGCCGTGATCGCCAGAAGGCCCGCGAGTGCGAGCCGCGCCATTCCGATCATCCGTTTCCTCCGCTTTGTTCTCTTGCCGCCCGTCACAATCCTTCCGGCACCCTTTGGTCCCGGCCGATGAAGGCACCCTGTTGTTTCAACGTTTCCTGCAATTTTTCAATGGGGATTTCGCGTGGAATCCGGTTTCCTGAGAGCGCCAGCGCGGCGGCCGAGCCGGCGGCCTCCCCCATCGCGAAGCAGGCCCCGGACACCCGCGCCGCGGACTGGCCCTCATGGGTCATGGAGGCGCAGCGGCCGGCAACCAGCAGGTTGTCGACGCCTTCGGGCACCAGCATCCGGTAGGGTAGCTCGTTATAGCCGCGGGATTGCGGGATCGGCGGGAAGGTGAAGACGACGTCGCCGGACACATGGGCCTCGATCGGCCAGCCATTGACGCCGATGGAATCATCGAACGAGGCGCAGCCGAGCACGTCCCCGCCGCTGAGCTGATAGCCGCCCGTGATGCGGCGGGTCTCGCGGATGCCGAGCTGCGGCGGCAGGTCCACGATGTAGGACTTTTCGAAGCCCGGCACGGTGCGCAGGAACTCGAACGCGGCGAGCGCCTGCTTGCGACCCTCGATCTCGCCGCGGGTGAGATCGTCGGGCTCGACGCCATTGATGGCGTGGCCGTCCTCGCGCGCCACTTGCGTGAAGTTCACCCGCCATTCGATGCCGGACTTCTGCGGCCGCACGATCGCGCTCTTGCGCGGAAATTGATGCGTGCCGGCCGCAATGGCCTTCTCCATCAATTGCGGAATGGTCCGCCAGGCTTCGCCCGCCCGCGCAGGATCGATGCCGTTGAGACGGAGCATCATCGAGGGGTACATCGGATGACCGTGCGCATCGCCGATCTCGAACGGCGCGCCGGCCCAGACCGCGAGATCGCCGTCGCCGGAGCAGTCGATGAAGATCTCCGCGCGCACCGCCTGCCGGCCGGCCTTGGTCTCGACCAGCAGCGCGTCGATGCGGCTGCTGTCGCCCATCACGACGCCGGCGCCGAGCGCGTGGAACAGGATGTGCACCTTGTGGCTGGCGAGCAGCTCGTCGGCCGCGATCTTGTAGGCGGCGGTGTCATAGGCCTGCGCAAACACCTTGCCGAGGATCAGGTGCGGCGCGTTCAGGCCGTTCAGATGGTCGATCCGCGCCAGCAGCTCGGAAGCCATGCCCTGCACCAGCCGCCGGTGCTCGCCATGGACATTGCCATGCAGGCCGCAGAAATTGGTGACGCCGGCCGCCGTGCCCATGCCGCCGAGGAAACCGTAGCGCTCGATCAGAAGCGTCTTGCGCCCGGCGCGCGCGCTTGAAGCCGCCGCGACGATGCCGGCGGGACCGCCGCCGAGCACGACGACTTCATACTCGCCATAGAGCGGCACCTGTCGTGCCGGTTCTTCGATCGTCACGGCCCGCATGGCGCGTCCCTTCCCGGAATTCCTTGCTTGCGGGCGACTATGAATTAACGCGGAGCAGGATACAATCTATCAAAATATGCGATCAGCTTTCGTGAATCGAGAAAGGTCGACATGGACATCCTGGTGAATCTGCAGGCCTTCCTCGCCACCGCGGATTCCGCCGGCTTCTCCGCCGCCGCGCGAAAGCTCGGCGTCTCGACCTCGGTGGTCGCCAAGCGCGTCACGCAGCTGGAGGCGCGGATCGGCACGCCGCTGTTTCACCGTTCCACCCGGCAATTGCGGCTGACCGAGGCCGGGCAGCGCTACGTGCATCGCGCGCGCGGCGTGGTCACGGACGCCAACGATCTGCTTTCGCGCATGGGCGAGAAAGGCCACGATCTCGTCGATCACTTGCGCATCAAGGCGCCCACCTCGCTGACGGTGGCGCGGCTCGCCGATGTTTTCAGCGCATTCCAGACCCAGAACCCGAAGCTCAAGCTCGAGATCGTGCTGATCGATCGGCCGGTCGATCCCGTCACCGAAGGCTTTGACATCGCCATCGGCGCCTTCCCGCATTCCTTCGGCGGCGTGGTCGATGAGCCATTGTGCGCGCTGAAGCGGCTGCTCTGCGCCTCGCCCGCTTATTTGAAGAAGCACGGCACGCCAAAGCATCCGCGGGATCTGGTCGAGCATCGCTGCCTCAGCTTTCTGCCGACCGGCCCGGAATGGCTATTCGACGGGCCGCGCGGCCGCATCAGCATCCAGGTCAGTCCTCTGCTCTCCTCCAACGAGGGGCACGTGCTGGCGCGCAGCGCCATCGCCGGCAATGGCATCGCGCTGCTCTCACATTATCTCGTCGTCGATGCCCTGCACGACGGGACGCTGAAGCCGGTGCTTCGCGACTTTCCGATTCCGGAATTGTGGGTGAAGGCCGCAATCCCCGAGCGGCGCCGCAACGCGGCCGCGGTACAGGCGCTGCTGACATTGCTGAAGACGTCACTGGCGCGGTCGCTGTAGGCGGCGCCGCGTCGTATCACAGGATGGCGGTTGCTTCCGGACGATGGACCTGAGAGAAGGATCGCCAACCTCCGCTGTCATCGCCCGGCCTTGACCGGACGATCCAGTATTCCAGAGACGCCAAACGTCTACGGAAAAGCCACAGCGTACGGGTCGCCCGGTCGAGCCGGGCGACGACAAGCAACTTGGTTCACAAATGGATTCGACGCTTTTGAAATTCGCCCTCCCCGCCCTGCTCGCGCTCTCGCTCGCTGCGACTCCCGCCACTGCAATCGAGCAGAGCTGCCGCTTCATCCAGGCCAAGCCGGAACGCGAAGCCTGCTACAAGCGGCAGGAGGACGAGCTCGCGGCCAGGCGCAAGCCTGCGCCCGCGACCGACGCGAGCAACACGCTCGAAACGCTGCGCCAGATGCGGCAGGACGACGACGCCGTCTATCGCAGCATCAACAACATCTGCCGCGGTTGCTGACGTTCAGCTCTTACCACCGCCCCACCTCCCCGCCCGCTTCTCCGCGAACGAGGCCAGTCCCTCCGCCGCCTCCGCGCTCTGCCGCTTGAGCGAATGCAGCTGCACGAGCCGGGCGTAGGCGGCATCGTCCACCGCCATGCCGCCGAACGAGCTTTCCAGTGCGAGCTTCTTGGTCTCGGCCATCGCTTCCGGGCCGTTGGCGAGCAATTGCTCGACCACCTTGCTGCCGGCAGCTTCGAGCTCGGCCAGCGGCACCACCTCGTGGACGAGGCCAATGCGGCGGGCGTCCTCGGCGCCAAAACGTTCGCCGGTGAGCGCGTAGCGGCGGACCTGGCGGACGCCGATGGCGTCACAGAGCTGCGGGATGATGATCGCCGCGGTCAGGCCCCAGCGCACCTCGGTGATCGAGAACAGGGCATTGTCCGCGGCGATCACGACGTCGCAAGCCGCGATCACGCCGGTGCCGCCGCCGAAGCAGCCGCCCTGCACCAGCGCAACGGTCGGTATCGGCAGCGTGTTGAGCCGCTGCACCGCCTCGAAAGTCGCACGCGAGGCCGCTTCGTTCGCTTCGGCCGATTGCGGCCGAACGCCGTTGATCCATTTCAGATCGGCGCCGGCCTGAAAGTGCCTGCCGTTGCCCTTGAGCACGACGACGCGCAGGTGAGGCTTCGTCCCCAAATCGTCCATCGCCGCGAGCACGCCCGCGATCAACGCGCCGTCATAGGCATTGTTGACCTCGGGGCGGTTCAACGTAACGGTCGCAACCCCACGCTCATCGAGGGTCCACAGGACGGGGCTGGCAGTCATCGGCGATCCTCCGGTCGTTTGATTGGCGTGCACTATGGCCGAGGCGATGCGTCCCGATCCATATCTTTCCAGCGTGGGGCGGTCGCGCCCATCGCATGGCGGCTTGTGCCATGCTGCTACCCGGGTGGCGCCAAGGGATAGGCAAGGGACAGGACAGAATTATCATGCGCATCTGCATTTTCGGCGCGGGCGCCGTCGGCAGCCACATCGCGGTCCGGCTCGCCCGCGCCGGCCATGACGTTTCCTGCGTGATGCGGGGCGCGCATCTGGAGGCGGCGCGCGCAGGCGGCCTCAAGCTGAGGGTCGGCGATTCCGAGGTCGGCGCCAAGGTGAACGCGTCGGGTGATCCGGCCCAGCTCGGCCCACAGGACGTCGTGATCTCGACGCTGAAGGCGACCGCACTGCCCGGGCTGGTGTCCAGCATCAAGCCGCTGCTGCAGGACGATACCGCCATCGTGTTCGCGCAGAACGGCATTCCCTGGTGGTACGGCATCGGCCTGCCGCCGCGGCATCCGACGCCACCGGATATCTCCTTCCTCGACCCCGGCGGGCGCCTGCGCGCCTGCATCCCGAAGGAACGGATCATCGGCGGCGTCGTCTTCTCCTCCAACGAGGTGACCGCGCCGGGCGTCGTGCACAACCTCACGCCGGACCGCAACCGCCTCCTGATCGGCGAATGCGACGACCGTCATAGCGAACGCATCTCCAGGCTGCGCAATGTCTTCAACGACGCGCGGCTGGAATCGCCGCCGGTGGCTGATATTCGCGAGGCGATCTGGTCAAAGCTGCTGACCAACATGTCGCTGTCGGTGCTGTGCCTGCTTACCGGCCAGACCGCGCGTGGCGTGCGCGACGACCCCGCTTTCGCCGAGGTCATCCCGCGCATGCTGAACGAGGCCAACGACATCGCCCAGCATTTCATCCCCGAGGTCAAGCGCGTGACCCGCAGCGGCCCCGCCCCCAATCACAAGCCTTCGCTGCTCCAGGATTACGAGCTCGGCCGCGCCATGGAGATCGACGTGCTGGTTCGGGCGCCCGCCGCCTTCGCGCGCACCGCCGGCTTGTCGACGCCGACGCTCGACCTGATCGCCGCGCTGGCGATCCAGAAAGCGCGCGACAAGGGACTTTATGCGGCGTGAGCTTCAGGTGACTTGGTCGATCCAGGCCGCGAGCGTGTCCAGCACCTCGGTGAGCGCCTCGTCGTTGGTGCGGCCGGACTTCTTCAGCACCGCAAACGAGTGATCCCCGCCTTCGACCTGATGCAGCGTCGCCTTCGCTCCGAGCTGCGCGATGACCGGCGTGAGGTGGCCAAGATCGGCAAGCTCGTCACGCGTGCCTTGCAGGAATAGCATCGGGACGGTGATGCCGGCGAGATGCTCGGCGCGCTCGGAGGACGGCTTCTTCGCGGCATGCAGGGGGAAGCCGAGGAAGGCGAGACCTCTCACGCCTGGCAGCGGAGACTTCGACTGCGCTTGCGAGGTCATGCGGCCACCGAACGACTTTCCCCCCGCGACGAGCTTCGATTCCGGGCACAGCCGCGCCGCCTCCTCGACTGCCGCCCGAATGGCGGCATGCGCGACAGCGGGCTGGTCGGGACGCCCCAGCTTCTTCTCCATGTAGGGGAAATTGAAGCGGAAGGTCGCGATGCCGCGGTTCGCAAGCCCCTCCGCGACCCTCTCCATGAAGGAATGGCGCATATCGGCCCCGGCGCCATGCGCCAGCACGTAGCAGGCACGCGCACGGCCCGGCTGCCTCAGGATCGCAGAGACCGTGCCGATGCGTTCGATGTCAAGCTTGAGCTCGCGCGTCTCGACCAAGATTGGATGTTCCCGATGAGTCCCGCAAGAGATACCCGCGCGACCGCGATGTGGAAACATGAAACTTCGCACGCACCCACGGCGGCACGCCTTAACGCGTGGGAGCCGTCAGCTGACCCGCCGTTCCCGGCCTTCCCAGAACGGCCTGCGCAGTTCGCGCTTCAGCACCTTGCCGGCGCCGGACAGCGGCAGCGGTGCCTCGGTGATCTCGATGCTGCGGGGACATTTGTAGCCCGCAATCAACGTCTTCGTGAACTCGATCAGTTCGCCGGGCGAGACCTCGACGCCGCTGCGTCTGACCACGACGGCGTGGACCTGCTCTCCCCATTGCTCGTTGGGAATTCCGATGACGGCGCATTGCAGCACCGACGGATGCTGCGCCAGCGCGTTCTCGACCTCGACCGAGTACACGTTCTCGCCGCCAGAGATGATCATGTCCTTGACGCGGTCGACGACATAGATGAAGCCGTCCTCGTCCATGTAGCCGCCGTCGCCCGTATGCATCCAGCCGTCGATGACGGCGCGCGCGGTCTCCTCCGGCCGCTCCCAATAGCCCATCATCACGGTGTCGCCGCGCACCACGATCTCGCCGACGGCGCCTGCCGGCACGGGTTGGTCGTTCTCATCGACGATCCGCACCTCGCAGCCGAGCGTGGCGCGGCCGGCGCCGCGATGACGTCCCTTCCTGCGCCCCTCCCCGACATGCTCGTTCGCATGCAGCAGCGTCGCGATCGGCGACAATTCGGTCATGCCATAGGCCTGGGTGAAACGCACATGCGGCAGCGCGCGCGCGGCGCGGTCGAGCACCGCCTCGCTGATCGGCGAGGCCCCGTAGATGATGTGCTGGAGCGACGACAGGTTGTACTTTCCGATCGCGGGATGGTCGACCAGCATCTGGATCATCGTGGGCACCAGCAGCACGTCGGTGACACGCTCGTTCTGCATCGCAGCCATCACGCCTTCGGGCGTAAAACCCTGAACGATCACGTTGGAGCCGCCGGAGAGCAGCAGCGAATACATCGCCGCGCCGTTGGCGAGGTGAAACATCGGCGCCGCATGCAGATAGGTCGTGCTCGCCGGAAACAGTCCTTCGCCAAGGGCATTGAGCGCATTGGCCATCAGGTTCTGGTGGCTGAGCATCACGCCCTTGGACCGCCCGGTGGTACCGCCGGTATAGAAGATGCCGGCGAGATCCTCGCCCTTGCGCATGGCATCGGCAACGGGAGCACTGCCCGCGACCAGATCCTCATAGCTCTCCATCCCCGCCGGCACCACGCCGTCGTCGGCATAGACCAGATTCAGCGCGGGAATGGCCTGGGCAAGCTGCGCGCCAACCTGCGCGAAGGCCTTGTCGACCAGTAGAACGGAGGCACGGCAGTCGCGCAGCGCATCCTCGTTTTCGAGGGCGCTCCAGCGGATGTTGAGCGGCACGATCACGCCGCCTGCCCAGCCGGTCGCCAGATACAGCTCGAGATAGCGGTCCGAGTTGAATGAAAGGACGGCGACGCGGTCGCCGTCCGCGACGCCGCGCGTGCGCAGGCCGCCGGCCAGCCTGGCGACGCGTTCGCCGAGCTCGCCCCAGTTGCGCCGCCGCTGGCCATAGACCGTCGCCAGACCCTTTGGATTGATCTGCAGCGCGCGCCGCAATCCGTGCGTGATGTTCATCCCACTCTCCCTCCCGTTCGTTTCTTCCCGGTCGTTTTGCGTCCTGAGTTGCGCCGTTGCGGCGCTCTCGGCGTCTTCTTTGTCATCTGCTGCCGGCCCGCGGTCGCCAGGCCTTCCGTCAGCCGAACCGTGAACTCGTCGGCGATTTCGCTCGGCGACAGCCCGCCGTCACGGCGATACCAATGGCCGATCCAGTTGAGCGCGCCCGCGATCGCGAACGCTGCAAGCTTGGGATCGCACGGCCTGATCGAGCCGTCGTCGATGCCCCCGGAGATATACTTCCGGAACGTGGTGTCGATGCGCTTCTTGGCGGCACGTGCGACGGCGGCGTTCCGCTCGGCCAGATCGCGCAGATCGAAACGCACCAGGCTCGCGCCGAAATCGGTCGCCATCAGCGCGGCATAGGCGTGCACCAGCTTGCGCAGCTTGGACAGGCCCGAACCGCCGCCGGCGTTGATCTCGGTAATCACGCTGTCGACGAGCTCGGCGCCCATCGACCAGCATTCGAACAGGATCTCGTCCTTGCCCCGGAAGTAATTATAGAGCGCGGGCTTGGTGATGTTCAGCCGCTCGGCGACCTCGTTCAGCGTCACGCGATGATAGCCCTGCTCCAGGAACAGCTGCACGGCGGCGCGCAGCACCGCCTCGCGCTTTTCGTCGCGGGCGCGGCGGCGGCTCTCGAACGGCAGCCAAGGCGACGGCGACGAGGGCGGAACGGGCGGCGCGGAATCCATGCTGGCTCGGTTGACTCTCGTGGGCATCGACCGATATATTACCCATGGGTAATAAAAAGTCCAACGGGTAATTTATTGGGAGGAAGCGATGTCTGACGTCATCGTCGCAGGGGTCGGCATGATCCCGTTCGCCAAGCCGGGCGCCAGCGCGCCCTATCACGAGATGGGAACGGAGGCGATCAAGCTGGCGCTCGCCGATGCCGGCCTCGGTTACGACAAGGTGCAGCAGGCCTACGCCGGCTACGTCTACGGCGATTCCACCTGCGGGCAGCGCGCGCTCTACCATGTCGGGATGACCGGCATCCCCATCGTCAACGTCAACAACAATTGCTCGACCGGCTCCACCGCGCTGTTCATGGCGCGGCAGATGATCGCGAGCGGCGCGCTGGACTGCGTGCTGGCGGTCGGCTTCGAGCAGATGAAGCCGGGCGCGCTTGGCAGCGTCTACACCGATCGCCCGAGCGCGTTCGAGGAGTTCGACGCGGCTGCGGACCAGCTGATCGACGCGCCCGGCATTCCGCTGGCGCTGCGTTATTTCGGCGGCGCAGGCCTCAGCCACATGAAGAAATACGGCACACCGCTTGATGCCTTCGCCAAGGTGCGCGCCAAGGCGAGCCGTCATGCCAGGAACAATCCGCTCGCGCTGTTCCGCAAGGAAGTCACGGCCGAGGACGTCATGAACGACCAGGTGATCTGGCCGGGCGTGATGACGCGCCTGATGGCGTGCCCGCCGACCTGCGGCGGCGCCGCGGCCGTGCTGGTGTCGGAGCGGTTTGCGGACAAGCACGGCATCGGCAAGGAGGTGCGCATCGCGGCGCAGGCCATGACCACCGACACGCCCTCGACCTTCAAGGCCGGCGACATGATGCAGCTGGTCGGCTACGACATGGCTAAAGAAGCGGCGAGCCGCGTCTATGAAAGCGCCGGCATCGGGCCCGACGATCTCGACGTCGTCGAGCTGCACGACTGCTTCGCCCACAACGAGCTCATCACCTACGAGGCGCTGGGTCTCTGCGGCGAGGGTGAAGCCGGCAAGTTCATCAATGACGGCGACAACACCTATGGCGGGCGGATCGTGACCAATCCGTCCGGCGGATTGCTGTCGAAGGGCCATCCGCTCGGCGCTACCGGGCTTGCGCAGTGTTACGAGCTGACACGGCAGTTGCGCGGCACGGCGGGCTCGACGCAGGTCGACGGTGCGAAGGTCGCGCTTCAGCACAATCTCGGTCTCGGCGGCGCCTGCGTCGTCACGCTCTACCAGCGGCACTGATATCGGCCATGGTCGACCAGTCCGCCGTAGGGCGCAGCTTCACGCCGGTCACCGCGCGCGTGGAGCCCGGCCGTCTCCGCTACTTCCTCAACACGTTGGGTGAACAGAATCCGGTCTACCGCGACGCGGATGCTGCCCGGGCGGCCGGGTTCACCGGCATCCCGGTGCCGCCGACCTATTTGTTCTGCCTCGAAATGATGGACGTCGACGACCCCTTCGAGATGTTCACTGCACTCGGCATCGACCTCGCCCGCGTGCTGCACGGCGAGCAGAGCTTCGTCTATCACGCGCCGGTGCTGGTCGGGGACACGCTGACGTTTCGACCGCGCGTGGCCAGCGTGACGGACAAGAAGGGCGGCGCAATGACGCTGATCGGCATCCGATGCGAGGTGACGAACCAGGACGGCGTGCATGTCGCCGACACCACGCGCACCATCGTCGTCCGCAACGAGGTGGCATCATGACGGTGTCCACAGACATCAAGGCCGGCGATCGAATCGTCCACAAGGCCTTTCCGCCGATCACCCGTCACACCCTCGCGCTCTATTGCGGCGCATCGGGCGATCACAATCCGATCCACGTCGATATCGACTTCGCCAAGGCGGCCGGATTTCCCGACGTGTTCGCCCACGGCATGCTGGTGATGGCCTTCCTCGGCCAGGCGCTCACGGATGCGGTGCCGCCGTCGAAGCTCCGCAGCTTTGCGACCCGGTTCGTCTCGATAACCCAGCTCGGCGCCAGGCTGACTTGCGAGGGAACGGTGACCGAGCTCTTCGCCGAGGCTGGCGAGCGCCGCGCAAGGCTGGCGCTCATCACCAGGGACGATCGCGGCGAGGTGAAGCTCGAAGGTAGCGCGATCATCGCGCTGTGACAGCAAGAGGACACATGCAATGGCAAAGTTACAAGGGAAGGTCGCGCTCGTCACCGGCTCGGGCCGCGGCATCGGACGCGCGATCGCGCTCAAGCTGGCGCGCGAAGGCGCCAGGGTCGTCGTCAATGACCTCGACGCCGAGCCGGGCGACGCGGTGGTCGCGGAGATCAAGGCGCTCGGCAGCGATGCCGCTGCCGTGAACGGCAGCGTCTCGGAAACCGGTTTCGCCGACCGCTTCGTCGGCGCTGCACTGGACAAGTTCGGCGGGCTCGACATCATCGTCAACAATGCCGGCTACACCTGGGACTCCACCATCCAGAAGATGACGGACGAGCAGTTCCAAGCCATGCTCGACGTCCATCTCGTCGCCCCGTTCCGGCTTCTGCGCGCGGCCGCCGAGCCGATTCGCGTCTTCGCCAGGAAGGAGGCCGAGGAGGGACGCGAGGTATTCCGCAAGGTCGTGAACATCTCCTCGATCGCAGGCCTCTACGGCAATGCCGGACAGGCCAGCTATTCCTCCGCCAAGGCCTCGCTGATCGGCCTGACCCGGACCATGTGCAAGGAGTGGGGCCGCTACAAGGTCAACGTCAATTGCGTCGCCTTCGGTCTCATCAACACCCGTCTGACCCAGCCGATCGAGGCGCAACAGAAGACCATCGACGTCGCCGGCCGCGACATCAAGGTCGGCGTTCAGCCGCAGATGCTGGAGGCGATGTCGCGCATGATCCCGCTCGGACGCGGCGGCAAGCCGGAAGAGGCGGCCGACGCCGTCTATCTGTTCTGCAGCCCGGAATCCAATTATATCAGCGGTCAGGTGGTGGTCGCCGGCGGCGGCCTGATTGTCTGAGAGCGAGGCGCTGATGCAATACCGATCGTCGTGGATGACCGAAGAGCTGGACACGTTTCGCGACCAGTTCCGGAAATATCTTGCCAAGGATCTGGCGCCGCATGCCGAGAAATGGCGCGAGCAGAAGATGGTCGACCGCTTCGCCTGGCGCGGGCTCGGTGAGATGGGCGCGCTGCTCGCGAGCGTGCCGGAGGAATATGGCGGCCTTGGTGCCACCTTCGCCTACGACGCCGCGGTGCTGGACGACCTCGAAAGCACCGTGCCGGAGCTGACCACCGGCGTCTCCGTGCACAGCGCCATCGTCGCGCATTACATCCTCAATTACGGCTCGGAGGAGCAGAAGAAGCGCTGGCTGCCGAAGATGGCCTCCGGCGAGATGGTCGGCGCCATCGCCATGACCGAGCCCGGCACCGGCTCGGATCTGCAGGCCGTCAAGACCACGGCGAAGAAGCAGGGCAATTCCTACGTCATCAACGGCCAGAAGACCTTCATCACCAATGGCCAGGCGGCCGATCTCGTCATCGTGGTCGCGCGCACCGGCGAAGCTGGCGCAAAGGGCATCTCGCTGATCGTGGTCGAGACCGCGGGCGCCGACGGCTACAAGCGCGGGCGCAACCTCGACAAGATCGGCCTGCATGCCTCCGACACCTCGGAACTGTTCTTCGACAACGTCACGGTGCCGCCGGAGAATTTGCTCGGCAAGGAGGAAGGCCAGGGCTTCGTCCAGCTAATGCAGCAATTGCCGCAGGAGCGCCTTGCGCTCGCGGTCGGTGCCGTCGCCGCGATGGAGCGCGCGGTCAAGCTGACCACCGACTACACCAAGGAGCGGAAGGCCTTCGGCAAGCCGCTGATGGACTTCCAGAACACCGCCTTCAAGCTCGCCGAGCGCAAGACGGAGGCGATGATCGCGCGCGTCTTCGTCGACTGGTGCATCGAGCGCCTGGTCGCCGGCGATCTCGACACCGTCACGGCGTCGATGGCGAAATATTGGTGCTCGGAGAAGCAGGTCGAGACCGCCGACGAGTGCCTCCAGCTGTTCGGCGGCTACGGCTATATGCAGGAATACCCGATCTCGCGCATCTTCATCGATTCCCGCATCCAGAAGATCTATGGCGGCACCAACGAGATCATGAAGCTGTTGATCGCCAGATCCTTGTAGATCAGGTCGCTGTCAATCATCGCGCGCGCCAGTCGCGCGGCCGGCAGCCGAAGCGCTGCTTGAAGCGCCGCGTGAAGTGGGAGAGGTCCGAGAAGCCCCAATCGAACGCGATGGCGCCGATCGCACGATCCGCCATCGCGGGATCGCTGAGATCCCTGGCCGCGCCGTCGAGCCTGTTGTCGATGACGTACTCGGTGAAGCTGGAGCCTGATCGCGCCAGCAGCTTGTGCACGTAGCGCTCGCTGATACCCACGGCGCCGGCGACATCGGCGACCGCAAGGCCGGGCTCGCGGAGCCGCCGGTGAATGGCGCGCTTCAATGCCAGCGTGGTTGCATCGGCGAGACCCTCAGTCTCCGCAGCACCGGCTCGGCCACGCCGCGACAGGCTTACGGCGACCAGCTCGATCAGCGCCCGGAACAGCCGCACGCCCTCGTCCTCGGTCATGCGCAGCGCGCCGTCGCTGAGCGTGCGCGCGGTCTCGACGATGAGGTGGCCGACGACGGCATCGTCGGAGACCCGCGCCGCAGCGACGTCGAACGAAGCCGGCAGCCGTTCGCGCAAGGCCTCGGACGGTACCCAGAACGAAGCGACGCGCAATTGCGGACCGCGGTCGTGCAGAAGCGCAAACTGCCGATCGCTGTCGAAGATGCCGACCTGTCCGGGCGCCAGGCTGATCTCCCGGCCGTCCTGTTGAATGCGGCAGCGGCCGGCTAGCTTCAGGTTGAGGTAGAAGCAGCTGCGGTCGGATGCCGCGATGTCGGCCGCAGAGCGCCGCACCACGTGCTCGGGAAAGCTGACGCGGTTGATCGCGGCCTCGCCGAGACGGACGTGCTCGACGCTGGCGGGAAAGCCGGGTGCGGCCGCCGGCTCCGGCGTCAGATTCATGAAGGCCTGGCAGATCGCCTCACGATAATAGGCAAATTGCTCAGCCGGCCGGACGCCAGCAGTATCCCAGGCCGATTGGCGTGACGGCATGGCGTGCTCGATCTGCTGCATCGGTTCACTCCGAGACCAATCCGGTTCGCTTCCAGCCAAGCGGCGCATCCGCCGCTGGTCCACAATCGACGCGCGGCAGCACCGCTGCCGGCCAAAGCGGCGCGGCGTCAATCTAATCACAGTCTCGGGAGGAGCCACAACATGTCGACCTACGTCCTCGTCCACGGCGCCTGGCACACCGGAGCCGAGTTCGAACCTGTCGCCACACCGATCCGGGCGGCCGGCCATCAGGTCCATACCCCCACCATCAAGGGCAACCGTCCGGGCGATGCCAAGACGACAGGGTTGAAGGAGGCGATCCAGTCGATTGCCGAATACCTTGCCGAGAACGATCTGAAGGACGTGATCCTGCTCGGCCATTCCTATGGCGGCATGATCATCACCGGCGTTGCCGACCTTGCGCCCGATCGCATCCGCCGTCTCGTCTACTGGAATGCCTTCGTACCCAACAATGGCGAATGCCTCAACGACATGGTGCCGCCGCATTATGTCGGGTTGTTCGACGCCATCGCCGCCGAACGCGGCGACGGCTCGGTCGTGTTGCCATTCCCGATCTGGCGCGAGGCCTTCATCAACGACGCTGATCTGGAGACGGCGCAACGCGCCTACGACCTCCTCAACCCGCATCCGCTGGCGACCTTCACCGACAAGATCACGCTCAAGAGCAATCCGGCCGAGATGCCGCTGGCCAAGTCCTACATCAACTGCACGGAAGATACTGCGCTGCCGCACAGCCATGGCTGGCATCCGCGTCTATCGGAGAAGCTCGGCCTGTTCCGCCTGGTGCAGGTGCCGGGAAGCCACGAGCTGTGCTTCTCCGATCCGGCGCGCCTTGCCAAGGCGATCATGGAGGCGGGACGCGACTGATCCGCGCGCAGGACCGCCATGGCCGCGATGCCGTCCGCGCCAGAACGACGTCTTCGGAGACGATCTCGCCCCGATCAGGTGCCCGTCATCATTTGCTGACAAAGAAGAAATCCTCCCTGCCCGGCAGTGATCCATAAGTGTAGGGCTCTTGCCGTCCCGCGGTCGCTTCCAATACATCGTCGCGGACGAGCCGGAAGACCTTGTTCATTTCCACGCCGGGCGTTGCAATGCGCTGAACCAGCGCTATTGCAAAGGGCGAATTCCGTCCTTCCCCGTCAAGGGCAGTCTGGCCATGCTTTGCCGCGAAAACGACGAGCGAAGCGCCCTTTACCTTGATTTCGCCAAGTCCCCGCCCAACCGCGCGAGTTCCGATCTCGCCGACGTTGCTCGCATCGAGCGTCACGGCTTCGCGCGGTCCCGTTCGCTTGATTGTGTCCGCGAATGGGTTGTTGCGGCAGGCGTCCAGCACGATCAGCTTCAACTTGCGCGCACCGTCGATCGATGCCATCACTTGATCAACGGGCACCGCTTCGAACTGCACGTCTCGGTCAGTCCTCAGCACAACGTCGATGGGAAGCAGATAGTTTCTTCCCGCCATCTCGATGCCGTGGCCCGAATAGTAGACCACGGCCCAATCGGCAGCGTCGGAAGCGCGCGCGAACCCCTGGAGGGCCGCCGTAAGTCGCTCCTTCGTCGTATCCGTCGCCACCATCACTTCGTCGAAACCAATATTTCGAAGGGCGGCGGCAACAGCTTCGGAATCGTTCAGGGGGTTCTTGAGAACTCCGGCTTTTTGATAGGCGGCGTTACCGATGACGAGCGCGACCCGCCGGCCCTGGCGTTCGGGACCGGGCGGCAAACGGGGAGCGGTCAATACTGGCGCAATCAGGGGCGACGTGGTGACCGAAAATGGGGCCACAGGCTTGCCGGTCGTGACGGGTATGACGGGCTGGGCTTCACCCGAATCCAACGCCGCAAGCCTCGCTCTCGCGGTTATTTGCGCTTCGAGATTGGTGTCATATTGCTGCGCGGGAAATCCAAGGGCTTTTTCGAAATCACTCCGGGCCCTCTTCAGATCGCCCATCCGCTCATAGGTTAGCCCGCGACCAGTATAAGCGGTAGCAAAATCGGCCCGCGAACTGATCGCTCTATCAAAATCCTCGAGTGAGCGAGAAAACTCCCCCCGAAATCGGAAAAGGTCTCCGCGCGCGCAAAGTGCGATAACCGGCTCGACCTTGTTTTTCTCGAACAATGCAATCGACCGAGTGAGATCCGTGAGCGCGGACTCCAGATCCCCGCCTTTCAAGTGATACTTGCCGCGATGAGCTAACGGCCCCGCCTGGCCTTCCGGATCAAGTTTGAGTCTCGTATTGATGTCTTCGATGGCGCGGCCGTGTTCTCCCTTGCCACTGAAGGCTACAGCCCGGTTGCCATAAGCCTCTCCGCTCTTCGGATTAAAGGCGATGGCGCTGTTTGCATCGCGAATGGCGCTGTCGAAATCTCCGAGACCGTTAAAGACGCTTGCGCGGTTGTTGAAAGCAACGTCCTTCTTGTCCGCCAGATCGATCGCTCGCTGCAGATCTCTGAACGCCTGATCGAAATTCCTGGTCTGGATGTAGATGAGGCCGCGACGGTTATACAGGTCGGTCTGATTTGGATAGACCGCCATGGCTTCTTCGACGACCGAGAGCGCCTTGTCGTAGTCCAGAAAGCAAAAGAGATAGATCTCGATCTTTCCCAGGAACCCGTGCATTCGAAAGAATTGCCGATCCTCCCCGCTCATCTTCTTGCGTGCGACGAGTGGATCATTGAGAAACAGGCGAATGGATTCGTTTTCGTCAGTCAGGGCTCGCACGCAATCCTGCTTCGCAAGCCAGGCTTTTGAACGGACGTGAAGATGGACGAAGCTGTCCCAGCTCCGCTTTTGCAGAAGGTCTGTACAAGCCTGGATTATTCCATCGGCGTCGTAGCCCTTGTCTCTGCAATTGTCGCGAGATTGCGATGCGGCCCAGCAACTCGGCACGAGCGGCAACGAGGCGATGCAGGCGAGCAGAGTGAATGCCGCAGCCCTTCGCATCAGTCTCGTAGTCGAAGGAACGAAAGAGGCCTGACCGATATCTCTCACTGCCGCCTCACATGCTTCAATTCGGATGCCACCAGCGGCCGCCGATGACGACGCCCTCCGAGACGATCTTGCGGTCGCCAATCAGATGCTCGCCGACCACGTCCTCATAGTCGAACTGGCCTTGCTTCACTGTGATAAGCGTGGCGTCGCCGACGCTGCCGGGCTTGAGGCTGCCGAGCTCGGGGCGGCGCAGCGCCATCGCCGCATTCACCGTCGAGGCCGCGATCACGTCGGACAGCTCCATGCCCATGCACAGGAATTTCGACAGGGTCGTGACCTGGTCGAAGGCCGGGCCGTCGATGCAGAGCTGATGGATGTCGGAGGAGATGGTGTCGGGATAGAAACCATTGGCGAGCATCGCGCGCGCGGTCTTGAAGGCGAACGAGCCCTTGCCGTGGCCGATGTCGAACAGCACGCCGCGCTCGCGCGCCTCCAGCACCGCCTTCTTCACCGTGCCTTGCGCGGTCGCCGGCGTGTTCGGGAACGGGCGGAACGCGTGGGTCAGCACGTCGCCGGGCCGCAGGCGGGCCAGCACCTCCTCATAGCTCGGCGGCGGATGGTCGATATGCGCCATCAGGGGCATGCCGACCTCGTTCGCAACCTCGAGCGCGATGCCGAGCGGCACCGCGCCTGATGTCCCCGAGGAATGCAGTCCGACGCGGACCTTGATGCCGACGATGAGGTCGCGATTGGCATCGGCCACCTTGGCCGCCTCGATCGGGTTCATCAGGCGCAATTCCTCGCTCTCGCCGACCATGATCCGGTGCGAGAAGCCGAAGATGCCGGCATGCGAGACGTGCAGATAGGCGAGGATGCGGACCTGGCTCGGCTCGATCACGTGCTTGCGGAAGCCGGCGAAATTGCCGGGCCCGGCGCTGCCGGTGTCGACCGCGGTGGTGACCCCGGAGAGCCGGCAAAACTCCTCGGCATCGATGCCGAGCGAGGTGCCGCCCCAGTAGACATGGGTGTGCAGATCGATCAGCCCAGGCGTGACGATGAACTGCGAGACGTCGCGTACCTCGGTCGCCGGATCGGCCTTCAGCGCGCTGCCGACCGCCGCCACCTTGCCGCCGGCAAAGGCGACATCGGTCACGGCATCGAGTTTCTGCGAGGGGTCGATCACGCGTCCCCCGCGCAGGATCAGGTCAAAGGGCATCGTCGTCTCCGGATGAGGCAGCGCGGTGCTGCGGCATGGCAGCCCCGCCAGCGAGGAAGGAAGCCATCCGTTTCTAGCAATTTTCGCGCCGAATGGCGCGGCAAACCATAACTCTTGCCTATGAAAAATGGGGATCCGGAAGGCTCGAACTTCCGACATGCGTTCTGGAAAGCCGTTGGCGGAGGGATTATCACCCGCCGTCCAACTCTAGTCATGCCTATGTCGGGGGATTCCCCAAGAGATCCCCCGACACAGCTGTTAAGTATTAGTTTGTGTGGCCGACCCGTCCCCTACGCGAAGTGGAAGTCGTGGCTGTTCAGCTTGTCGAGCTGCGTGTTCTTCAGCGTGAGAGTGTCGCTCCCCGTCGCGATGACGACGTCGTGGCCCGACTGGGCCGCGTGGGAGAGAACGCTAGCAAAACTGTCGAACACGCTTTTGCTGAACTCGATCGTGTCGTGACTAGGTCCGCGGGCAGCGAAGTCCTTGATGACGTCCTGGCCGAAGTTCGACGCAAACTGGAACGTATCCGCTCCCGCTTTGCCAACCATGAAATCGTTGCCGGTGGTGCCAGTCAACGTGTCGCTGCGGCCCGAGCCGATCATCGCCCCGCCCGAGCTGGTTCCGACCACGTGGTCTGTGGTGTCGACCTGCGCCGCGGTAAAGGCGTGGGACTTACCCGACAGGTCGGAGGTCTGGAAGCTCCACTTGCCGTCGGCGTCCGTCGTGGACGAACCGACCGAGGTCGTGCCGTCATACAGCTTGATCTCGCTGTTGGGATCGGCCGTGCCCTTGATCGTTGCCGCGGCAACGATCAAGGGCACGGCCGATCCCAACAGCGAGATCAAGCTGTATGACGGCACGACCTCGGTCGGTTCGTCCACGACGGACGCCGACGGCAAGTGGAGCTTCCAGACCTCCGACCTGTCGGGCAAGTCCCATGCCTTCACCGCGGAGCAGGTCGACACGACAGGCCACGTGGTCGGAACCAGCTCGGGCGCGGCGATGATCGGCTCGTGCCGCAGCGACACGCTGACTGGCACCACCGGCAACGATGTCATGGTTGGCAAAGCGGGGGCAGATACGTTCCAGTTTGCGCCGAACTTCGGCCAGGATGTTATCAAGGACTTCGCTGCCCGCGGACCTAGTCACGACACGATCGAGTTCAGCAAGAGCGTATTCGACAGTTTTGCGAGCGTTCTCTCCCACGCCGCCCAGTCAGGCCACGACGTCGTTATCGCGACGGGGAGCGACACTCTCACATTGAAGAACACGCAGCTCGACAAGCTGAACAGCCACGACTTCCACTTCGCGTAGGGGACGGCTCGCCAGACAAAAACTGGTACTCAACAATTGCCTCGGGAGATCTCGCAGGGGATCCCCCGCATAGGCATGACTAGAGGGCAGGTGTCATGACTGATACTGGACGGCGGGGGGTAATTCCCCCGCCTGCGAATCTTTATCGAATCCCAATTATGCATTTGTCAGGACTATGGTCGGCCGGGCGCCGGCTGGCGAATGAAGCCGAACCGCCGACGTCGCGGCTCGTAGGCTGGGCAAGGCGCGTGGTTGAAGCCCTTCGGCAACGGATATTCGTCGGTCGTTTCCGGCCGACGGAGAACTATGAGGAGCCGCAGTCAGAGATGTCCGCATTCCTGCGGTCTTGCCGCAGGATATTCTGGGCGCTCGCGGCCTTCAGCGGCATGAGCAATCTCCTCATGCTCACCGGCTCGTTCTTCATGCTGCAAGTCTATGATCGCGTGCTGCCCGGGCGCAGCATACCGACTTTGGTCGCCTTGATGGTTCTGGCTACGGTCCTTTACCTGTTTCAGGGTGGGCTCGACTTCGTCAGGAGCAGGATCAGCGCGCGGGTCGGCCGGTATTTTGATGAACGGCTCGGCATTCGCATATTCGATGCGCTTGTTCGCCTGCCTTTGAAGACCAGAGCCGATGGCGACGGCTTGCAGCCGGTGCGGGATCTTGATCAGGTCCGCAGCTTCCTGTCGAGCGGCGGGCCGACGGCGCTCTTCGATCTGCCCTGGATGCCAATCTATCTCGGCGTTTGCTTTCTTTTTCACTTTTGGATCGGCGTCACCGCGTTGACCGGCGCGCTGGTGCTCGTTGGCATCACGATGCTCACGGAGACTCGGACGCGCGGGCCGGCAAGGGCATCCTCGCGTCTCGCAGTTTCGCGAACGGCATTGGCGCTCGAGGGCCGACGTAATGCCGAGGTTCTGCAAGCCATGGGCATGCGGCAGCAGGCGGCGCTGCGGTGGCGGGATGTCAACGCGAAGTATCTCGCAGCCCATGAGCGCGCCAGCGATGTCGCAAACAGCCTCGGAGGCGCCTCCAAGATCTTCCGGGCGATCCTGCAATCGCTGGTTCTCGCCGTTGGCGCAGTCCTTGTCATCAACCAGGAATCGACGGCCGGCATCATCATTGCCGGCTCGATCCTCAGCGCGCGGGCCTTGGCGCCCGTCGAACTGGCCATTGCGAACTGGAAAGGGTTCGTCGCCGCGCGGCAGTCGGGACAACGGCTAGATGCTTTGTTGAAGCTTTTGCCTAGCGAGGAAGAACGGCTGGCACTGCCTCCTCCTGTTGAAGCCCTCACCGTTGAGCATCTCTCTATTGGCGCGCCGAACTCGGAGAGGCCCACCGTCCATGAAGTGTCGTTCGAACTGCGGAGCGGGCAGGCTGTCGGAATCATTGGACCGAGCGGATCCGGAAAATCGACGCTCGTCCGAGCGCTGGTGGGGGTATGGCCGTGCATTCGAGGCCGGATACGGCTGGACAACGCCGCGCTGGAGCACTGGTCTTCTGACGCCCTCGGCAAGCACATTGGTTACCTTCCTCAGGATGTCGAATTGTTCGACGGCAGCATTGCGATGAACATCGCGCGGTTCGATCCGCAGGCGACGGCCGCCGCTGTGCTGGAGGCCGCGCATGCCGCGGGTGCGCACGATCTTATCCTTTCGCTTCCGGATGGGTACGGCACGAAAATCGGCGAGGGGGGATTGGCGCTGTCGGCGGGGCAGCGGCAGCGTATCGGGCTCGCACGTGCCTTCTACGGCAAGCCGTTCCTGGTCGTGCTCGATGAGCCCTCGTCAAATCTCGATGCCGAGGGCGAAGAGGCGCTGACCGAGGCGATCCTAAACGTGCGTCGCCGTGGCGGGATAGTCGTCGTTGTCGCCCATCGTCCAAAGGCGCTTGAAGCCGTAGACCATGTCTTGTGCCTCGGGGAGGGCAGGGTTCAGTCCTTCGGAAAGAGAGAGGAGGTCCTCAGGAAGGTCTTGCGGAATCCCGTGCCGCTCAAGGTGGTGGCGGAAGCTCAAGGAGGCAGCCGATGAGCGGCCAGGTGGCGCCGGCGATGCAATCGATCCAGCGTTACATGATCGTCGGTATGATCATGTTGGGTCTGGTCACTTTCGGGATCGGCGGTTGGGCAACGACAAGCCAATTGTCGGGCGCGGTGATCGCTCAGGGCGTCGTCGTGGTGGATTCGAGCGTCAAGAAAGTTCAGCACGCCACTGGCGGAATCGTGGGTGAGTTGCGCGTGCGCCAGGGCGATCGGGTCAAAGCGGGCGACGTTTTGATCCGCCTCGACCAGACGCAGACGCTCGCAAATGCGACGATCGTCACCAATAGCATCGATGAGCTGCTGGCGCGACAGGCGCGCCTCGAGGCCGAACGCGATGGTGCCGAGCAGGTCGTGTTTCCAAAATTGCTGCTCGACCGGGCCAGGGATAGCAACTCCGAGGCGAGCCGTGCGATCACCGCGGAGCGAAAGCTGTTCGACCTTCGCCGTCAGGCGAGGAGCGGCCAAAAAGCGCAACTGCAGGAGAAAGGCGCGCAGCTGGAAAACGAAATCAAGGGTTATACGGGTCAGACCGAGGCCAAGCAGAAGGAAGTCGAATTCATCCGCCAGGAGCTGGAGGGTGTGCGCAGCCTCTGGCAGAAAAATCTGGTGCCGATCACGCGGCTCAATTCCCTCGAGCGCGACTCCGCCCGCATCGAAGGCGAGCGCAGCCAGCTCGCAGGAATGATCGCTCAGTCGAAGGGCAAGATCTCCGAAATCGGACTCCAGATCATTCAGATCGACCAGGACCTCCGAACGGAGGTCGGCAAGGACCTGATCGAAACGCGCTCGAAACTCTCCGAGCTGGGCGAGCGCAAGACAGCGGCGGTCGACCAGTTGAATCGCGTCGATATCAGGGCGCCGCAATCCGGCCGTGTCCATGAGCTCAGCGTCCATACGGTCGGAGGGGTGATATCTCCTGGCGAGCAAATCATGCTGATCGTCCCCGATGCGGACTCGCTCGCGGTCGAGGTCAAGATCGCACCGAAGGATATCGACCAGGTCTATGTGGGGCAGACTGCGACAATGCGCTTCGCAGCCTTCAACCAGAAGACCACGCCCGAAATCGATGGCGAGGTCAGCATGGTCTCGGCAGACATCACGCAGGATCAGCGTGCCGGCACGAGTTACTACACAGGCCGCGTCCTGCTGAAGCCGGAAGCGCTGGCGGAGCTCGGGGCCGCAAAGTTGCTGCCCGGCATGCCAGTCGAGGTCTTCATCAAGACGGCAGGCCGGACCGCGCTTTCATACCTGCTCAAGCCGCTGCAGGATCAGGCCGGGAGGGCGTTTAAGGAGCGCTGAGTTGGTGCAAGATGGCAGCAGCGCTCGACTGTATGGATCCGGGACCGGCGTGTTTTTCCTGCGCGTCGGTGTTGCGACCAGCCGAAGAAGGCACGGCCGGGCGGTCGCAAGCACCGAGGACGGGCGCGCCGGCCCGACGCGCGCACGTCTGAAGCCGGACCGGCGATGGCGCTCTGGTTTGAAGGAGCCGTAGCAGAATTGTGGCTATCGGCGCGCTGTAGAAAATCCGGTGGAACGAGCGTAATGAGATCGTCCACCTCCCGGTCAACCGCGGTAAATCGCGGAGCTTTCGACGGAGCGACCGCGCTGGATGTCGTTTCTCTCCCCGCGAGACGATGGGGCGCTCGAATGATCGTCCGCTCAGGACGTCCATTCGCCTGGCATGCAGCCTCATTGTGGCTACGAAGCCCAGTAGCAAAGCTTCAGCTCCGAGAATGACGAGTAGTTCGACCGGCATGTGACTGGTCCCGCCCGAGATCGCCCGTTTGATGGTTTGACTCCGGTAATTATTCAAATCAACGATTAAATCGCATTGGTGGCAAACAATTATTGCGCCGCTGTGCGGAGCGAGTCCTGCGCGGCGCGCCGCTTCAACACCATTCACCCGAATATACGGCCCCGATCGAAGCGGTGTCGTTCCCTTTCTCCTCGCGTCAGTTGAAGCGGTGGCACAGTTGCGCGTCGCGCATGAGTGGGAATTTAATATTTATGGCTATTTAAATATAATGGAATATAATGTATTAAATATCGATTATGTGGGTCGGTCGTTTGCGCCGGCTGAACCGACACGGTTTGACGCACGGAGGGGGATCGGCAGATGCATCGAACCTCGGGCCCGGTCATCGCAGCGGCTATAGCAATTGTCATCGGAGGCGTTCAGTGGGCGCGAGCGGCTTTGCTGGTTGCGCCGAGAGTCCCCCAGGCGGATTCTGCGCACATCGAGCTGGGGCGCCCGGCTCTGCCGCCCCTTACTTACACGGTGTTTTGCCTGCGCTATCAGGCCGAATGTCGCCCGCGACGCTCCTTTCGAGGCGGCCCGATCCGGTTGACCGAGAAGCGATGGGCAGACCTGCGGGAGATCAATCGTACCGTCAATCTGGCGATAGAACCGGTCCGCAACGAGCTTGGTCTTTCGGGCGAGGTATGGACTATCCACCCCGCGCGTGGCGATTGCAACGATTACGCGGTGAGCAAGCGCCACGACTTGCTTCGGCGCGGCTGGCCCTCGCGCGTCCTCCTATTAGGCGAAGTCGTCGTCAGTTCCGGTGAACATCATCTGGTGCTTCTCGTGCGTACCAGAAGCGGCGATCTGGTCCTCGACAATCTCACGTCACAGATCAAGCCGTGGTCGCGGACGTCCTATCGTTGGGTTCGCGTGCAGAGCCCGGGCCGTGACGGGCTGTGGGCCACGGTTGGACGGGAAGGGGTATGAGACAGGAGCTAATGCTCTGAGCCTTCCCTGGCCTGAACGGTTGTGCTTACTCGGGAGCGCATTTGAGCTGCTCCAGCGAGGCGAGCCTATCTTCAAGCGCGACGATCCGGTGGAGAAGGTCGAGACGCGACAGCCCGAGGGTCGCTCGCGTCGATCCGATGACGGAAGCGGCAGCACACGGCCGCTCGGAATTGGGAGGAAGGACGCTGAACAGGCGCAGCACGCCGTCGCCAGTCAACACATCCACCCAGCCATCGGTAGGCGACCGCCCGACGATCCGGCCTGGCACGCGGCCGATATAGCAGGGCGCGTCAACCCGAGGTGAAGCGTTGGCAATGATGAGCCGATGGCCGCCAAGATGGGTGAAGGCACCAGGAAATGGCGGCGTTAAGCCGCGGATCAGCCGGTCGATGGTATCGGTAGGTTGCCGCCAGTCTATCTCTCCATCTTCCGGAACACGGGCGCAGCCATAGGAGGCCTGGTCGGTATTTTGAGACGTGCCCTGGTAACCGGTGATCGCTCGTACCACGACCCCGCCGAGTTCACGTTCCTGAATCGCGTTGAGGCGCTCGTAGAGCGCGGTGACCGTGTCATCCGTGCCGATCGGGATAGCCTGCTGAAACAGCAGATTGCCGCCGTCGAGCTCCGGAATGACGAGATGAATGCTGATGCCGGCAGTCGTCTCGCCATTGATGATCGCCCAGTTGACGTTGGCGCGACCGCGATATTGCGGCAAAAGTGAATAGTGGACGTTGACGAAGCGGCACAATGCGAGAATGTGCGGCGGGATGATCCTATCGAACGAAGAAATCACAACGGCCGCCGGGCGCGCGTCCGCGATCACTTTCCGAAGTTGCGCCAGTTCCTGCAGCTCCGCGATCGGGATGTCGCGATTGTTCGCAAATGACCTTAGCGCGCCCGCCTCGGGCTGGTCCGGTTTCCGGAAGATCTGCACTACGCGGCACCGCGCCGCCAATGAGCGAAGCGCCGTGAAGCCGGTCGGTCCGTCCGCGAGGAGTACGACGTCGGGCAGGAGCTGCTCTGTCATGTCACCCCTGCCATGGTACGAGCTGGGCGAATCCATCTCGCGTCAAGGCGCCGCCGCGACGAACCCATTCGGCCGCGCGCAAGCCGCCCGTTTGCAATCGTACGATCGGCTCGGGACCGATCTCGGACAGAAGAATGCCCATGTGGCCCTGTCCGACAGATTGCATGGGCCAGACCGCGAGACCATTGGCTTGCAGTGCCGCTCGATCGATGTCGCCCCAGAACTGCACCACAATCGCGCCGGCAGGGGCGCATGCAGCCAGATGCGCAGCCTCTCCCTGGCCGATGCGCGGCGAGTCCGCGGGCCGCAACGCGACGACGAAGGCGTCCCACGCGCCGGGATGGACCGCCGCAACGCTGTTGAACGCCTCGACGTTTGCGCCCAGGCGTTGAAGCCCGTTCTGCACCGGGGCAAGGAAGTCATTGTCGCAGAGCAGGCCGATTCTGTTGCCGAGGACCGCCAGACCACAGTCGTGCAACTGTTTCACGGCGAGCGGGCCCAGGAACGAGAAGACGTCGACAGCGGGGTGCCGCTCGTTGACGCCGACCACCGGGATCTTGCGCCGTGCGCACGCTTCGATATCGAGGTCCTCATGACGAAATTCCCAAGCCTCGAACATCAAGGCAATCACGGCGTCATCCCGCAGTTGGGCGATCAGCTCGGCTGTAAGAGGACGAAGGTGGCCACTGTTGGTTAAGATGTCGACGCTGTAGAGGACCTCAGGACTTATCGTGCCCAGAATCTCGATGCGATCAGCGACGCCCAGCGGGGCTGCGAGCTCCAAAGTCTCCCGCTTGGCGTCGGACGCGGTCCCATGGCGGCCAGATTTCGTGAACGCGTAGACGTGCTTGGCTCCTGCCATTGCAGCAAGCACCGGGGTCACGGCATACGCGCCGGTCGCGGCTTCGGTCAGCACAGTCATTCCCGACATATCCAGCCCGGTGTCCGCGAGGGCGAGCTTCATCAGCGTTCGCAGTCGAACGGGCGAGAAGCCCGGCCTGCGAAGAACCCTCGTTTCCGCATCGCCATCTCGCAATTGCACGGTCGTCGTTCGGTTCCCGGTCATTGATCGATCCTGCTGTTGCCGCTGAAAGAGGCCAGCTTTGGTTCTTTCGACCGGCGCACTCCGGATATCCGATCGCGCGCTGACCGGAGCACGTTGTAGAGTGGGTCGGGTATGAGCGTACGAAGGTGATCCTGCCAACACATTCGCTCGATCGCTTGATCCTCGCCTGGTCGCGCGGCCCAATACCGGACGCGGCGTTCGCCCGACGCGGCGACGCGGCGCGTCGTCGTGTAGTAATAGGATGCGACTGAAAGGCGCATTCGATCAGGCGGGCAGGTGACCGGATCCGGAAGGCCGTGGAGGGTGGCGCCGTGCGTCTCCCAGAGGATCATGGTGTTGAACCGCGGGAAGATGCGGCATCCAAGCGCGGACATATCCGCAGGCCACAATTCGAGGCTGCCGCCGTAAGCTTCGGGCCAATCCCGATTGAGATAGACGAGCAAATTGACTCGGTGGAATAGCCCGGTCGTCGGGTGAACTTCGAAATCGCGGTGAATCTTCGTGAAGCCCCCTGGAGGCGTTCGATGTATTCCCGCAAATTTGTGTGTCGGATCGCAAAGAAGATCGCGAACGCCCGTGACCGCCGAAATGAATTCTCGGAAGCGGGCACTGTCCACCAGGTTCAGCAGATGCTGGGTGGCCGTCCCCAATCCATCCGATATCTCCTGCTTCACCAGGCAATCAGTGTTCGTGGTAATCAGACGCGCCTCTTGGAGGGCGGTGCATTCGGCCGCGGCCATGTCCAACAGCCGCTCGGGAAAGGCGTCGTTGACGACGATGTGGGGCCAAGGTTTGGCGGCTACATATTCGTCGCGCAGAGAGTCGACGCGGGCAAAGAGGCCGCTCAGCGAGTGAAGCTGGAAATCAGCATGCAATTCCGCAGACTCCGACTGTGCCTGGGGACGCCATCCCCGGGCTGTCGACTCCTCTCAGATTAAATACAATATTAAATCCTCAAAAATTAAATGTCAAAAGTAAATACATCGGAATCTGAGTTCGGGCGCAATAGGGTGTCATCGAAGTTGCGTTGGATCCCGGCGCAAATATGATCCGCCGAAATTAAATCATCAAAGCTATCATATTTAATTTGCCCGCTGGTGAGCCGCGGTCTATCTTGAATGGGGCTGGGATTGGAGTAGGACGAGCTCATGACTCATCTCGATGCAGAAGGCGACGATCGTCGTGAATTCCTGAAGAGCTGCGGCAAGTTTGCCGCCGTGACCCCTCCCGCCGTGACGCTGTTGCTTTCCACCTCGCTGACCTCGGCTGCGATAGCCAGTTCAGGCGGTCGCATTGTGCGGGGCAACAATGGCTTCGGCAATGGCGGCGGTGACGGCAGCCCCAACGGGAAAGAAGATCACAACCGGTAATTCTGCGGTGCAATAGGCAGCCGCGGCTGCGTAGGCTGCCGCAGCGGGGCCGGGCTCAACCGGTCCGGCGGCGCCTTTGTGCGGACGAGCGATCGATCAGGAGATCATGCAGCTTCTTACCGGCTCGAAGCTGAGCCTTCAGCCATCGGGGCTGCTTACCGCGACCCGACCATGTTTCCGAGGGATTCTTCGGGTTCTGGTATTTCGGCAGCACTGGGGGGTAGGGGCGGCGAGAACGTTCCTCGTTCTGGGCCGCAGCGGCCGTCCCCTCAATCCTGCGAAGCCGTTCTTCGAGTTTGGCTTTCTCCGCGGTCATCCTGCGGCCAAGAACAGTCGTGACCTCATCGTAAAGTCGCCACAACTCGGCTGTGGTCATGGACGCCCAGTCGTCGTTCTCCATGGAAGCCGTCCCCCAATACCCCCGAACCGAAACAGAGGGGGATTATCAGGTCCAGCGGGGGTCCGGCAAGCGCGATCCACTTGCGCGCGCCCGTGCCGATTTCAAGGTGGCGGTGGGAGTTACCGGCCGGGCCCGTGCCTTCGAATGCGCAATCGCCTTCCAAGCGCCCGCCTCTGGGATCGCCGCCTGGGCGCGAGCAACCGCTGCTCGGCCATCGAGACGCGACTACGTAGGTTCTGCAATTCAGTGAATTGAATGATCAGGGCTTGATGAGTTTGACGCAAAACGGCCGAAGAATACATGTGAACACCTACTCATTGTCGACGATGCCCCTGCGACCCGCCCATTGAAGGTGCTGAATTGAGGAAATGCAGCTCCAACGTGGGGTGAGCAGCTTTCATCAGTGCTGGGGCGAGCCGCGAAAAGACGCAGTAGCATTTTCGCAATTACTTGCCCGGCTCTGTTTTGATGAATAGTATTACTTTTCTCCCTTTCAGAGGCGAGGCCTTCGAAGGCCTCGCTTTCGCTAAAACTTCGTCGAATGTTAGATTTGAATCGTGAAGGCCCCAATATATCATTCGTAATAACGACGCCAACGAAGTTAATTGGGTGTTGACCATAATGCCAGGCAACCAACCGGCGCGCCGACGACATTTCTGAGAGAATTTCCCGGTCCATTCTGCCCTAAGTTGTCGAGGACGCGGTCCTTACGTTCGAGATTTAAGGGCCGAAGTTTTGCGGAAAGCACCGCATTCTTACGGTGCTGCGCGCATTCGCTGCGCAAGTTACGGTGGCGCGCCATAGATGTTGCCGGGCAGGCCAAGACTTGACGGCGCGGCGTTACGGTCGAGCGGACTGGCTATCCTCGCGAACAGAGTGTTGGAATAAACGGCTGCACGGGGGGTTATCAGCAATAGGCAGGGGCAACATGCGCCGCATCAGAATTGTCATTGCGGATCGACATCCGATCGTCTTGCAAGGCATCAAGAGCGTTCTTGCGATGCACCGTGATTTCACGGTCGTCGCGTCTTGCAGCGATGGTGCGAGCTGCATCGAGGCCATCCGATCTCTTGTGCCGGACATCGCGCTTGTCGACGCTGCGCTGCCCGACGTCAGTCCGCAGCAGATCCTCGCTCCCGCGAGCGCTGTGCGCCCGGGCCTGCCGATCATCTTCTTCGCCGTTACCACGGGCGACCGTGACTTACAAAGGCTTGCCCTGGACGGCGCCTGCATCGTCCTTCCGAAAGACGCGGATCCGGAGATGCTGGTCGCGACCCTGCGGGAGGCTATGCAGGACCAAGCAGCGGTCTCGCCGAGCGCCGAGCAGGCCAGCGAGGAGCGCCGCGCCGGTGATCAGGCCCTGACGCTACTCACGGGCCGGGAGCGTCAGATCGTGCGGCTCGTGTCGGAGGGTCTATCGAATAAAGCAATTGGGCGTCGGCTGAATCTTGTCGACGGGACGATCAAGGTCCACCTCCATCACATTTTCCAGAAGCTGGATGTGAGCAACCGTACACTGCTCGCTGCATTGGCGATTTCGCGGAGCGAGCCGCACGCAGCGTCAGGTGAGCTCAATCCTCGTGCTCTGTTGCAGCAGGATCCGGTCGAGGACTAACGGGGGTGCCTTGCGGTCCGGAGCGTGAGCAAAGCGGCGGGCTTATCGCGGTGCCAGATGCCCAATTGCGGTGCGGCAGGCCCCTTCGGCCTCGGCTAGCGTTCGAAACGGCGAGCCGCCAATCTTGATTGCAGCTTGGTTCTTGTAGAGCGGGCGCCAGCTTGCCAAGTAGCCGGTGCGGCCGTGAAAGCCGGGACCTCCGGGGCTTCCGAAACTGATGACGAACGAGAAGCCGTCGCTGCTCGCGCTCCAGATTTCCATGTCGCCCAGGGACCGATGGAATTGCAGTGGCATCGCAATGATCCAACATAGTCAAATATCGCATCTGTATTGAATCGCATTAAATTGATAATAGCAATATTAAATTGCGAGAGCAGTTCGAAATGGCGCGGGAGCGACAGGGGGCGTCGGAAAGTGGAAGCGGCGAGCCCGAAAATTGCCGACGATCGTACGACTGCGCACGTTCGGCGGCGCCATTCGGGGTAAGAAATTCCTGGTTGAAAAGTTATTTAATATATAATAGCCTTGATTGAAATATTTAAATCGAGGAGTGCGTATCGTGACCCGGAACGGCACCGAAGACGACGACCGGCGGGCGTTTTTGAAAACCTGCGGAAGATTTGCGGCCGTGACACCCCCAGTAATGACCCTTCTTCTATCCACATCTCTGACCTCCAGAGCCATTGCAAGTTCGGGCGGACTGCGTGGAGTGACACAGAACGACCGGGGGCCGTCGGTCTTCGATAATGATCGGCCGTCCGCGGCGGGGTCGGGGAGTTCCAGCGGCGGGTCATCGGGAGGTGGCGGAGCGTCGGGCGGTCCCTCTACTGGATCGTCTCGCGCCGGAGGGACATCTCGCAAGGATGGCGCATCCGGTGGCGGCGGCGGATCCGGTGGCGGCGGATCCGGTGGTGGAGGCAAAGGGCCTTTCGCAACCGGCGGCGGTTCCGGAATTCCAACCGCTGATGGCGGGGTCGATTGCGCCGACGAAGAGAACGAGGAAAGGCGCAAGGCGGACTGCCCCGGAGCTAGTACTCGGATTTCCATCGTAACCGAAACGGGCCGGTAGGAGCGTTGTCAACGGTACGCACCTCCGTGGGCGGCTGGACGGCGAGGCAATGCTGGGCCCTTGGCGCCGGCGCGCCGGACGCAAGCATACTGACAGCGAAGCGGCCTCTCGATGCACCGCCGCAGCCTCACGAGCGCAATATGACAAATGTTAGTGCAGTTTTCCGAGGATTGCATATTTTTCCCGACTCTCGAAAGTAGGCGAGTTCTAAGAGCTCGATCAGGAGGCGCGTCATGAATAGCCCCGTTCAAGCCGGCGATCCCCGGGCTCTGCTTCGACAGCGTCTCGAAGCGCTTGTCACCGAACTCGCGGAGCTTGAGGAGCTCAGAGAATGGGTGAGTCGAGAGGAGAATCGCCAGCGCGAGCTGCGGAAGGTGGGCAGGTTGCGTATTCCAGCCCGGACCGCGAGCGGTCGTCGTAGCTTCGCAGAGGCAAAGCTCGTGCCCGCGCTGCTTGGTCGCAATAAGGCCGGTTATTGTAACGAGCGCCGCAAGGCGAATGAATGAGGGGCTTGATGCCTATAGGCAAACGGGCTCTATGAGCTTGTGCCGGCTCTTCGGCTGCCAGGCAAGTGGACGGCACCCCGCGTCCCATGAACCGGTCCAATCGCGCCCCGTGAAACTATTCGATCAATTTCGCAGCTCATGACTTTGTAGCACTCGCATGCCAACGCTTCGAGCCGTGGCCGATCAATCTCGAGCTGGCCGCGCCGATTGGATTTCAGTGCTTGCGATGCGCGCATTGTGCTCACGACATGTGTGACTGTGGTGCGGCGGACGCCCAGCAATTCCGACAAGGTTTCCTGGGTCAGCGGGAGCAGTTCGCCGCCATTCGCTCGATCGTTAATGTGAAGCAGCCAGCGCGCCAGGCGGGCTTCGACGGAATGCAGTGCATTGCATGCCGCTACGTGCTGGAGTTGCGTCAGCAACGACATCGTGAAGACCTGCACCATGGATGCGATTGCAGGGCTGCGATGTTGCGCTGCCAGAAATTGTGCGCGAGAGATCTGCAGCGCGGTCCCTGGTATGCGAACGACCGCCGTCGCAGGTGAGGCGGACGCGCCTAACGATGCCGTCAAACCCACAGCCCCCTCGTGCCCGATGATCGCCGTGGCGACGGTCTGCCCGTTCGGCAACCCCGTGATAGCGGCGATCGCGCCGGTGAGCGGAAAAAAGAGATGTTCGATCCGATCGCCCGATCGGACGAGCACGGAATCGCGTTGGATCACGACACTACGCAGATGAGGCGCAAGCAAAGCAAAATCTGTTGGCGGCAGCAGTGCTAACAAGAGATTGTTGACTGCGTGTTCCATCATGGGATTGTCTCCCGACGGATGCTCGGCACTAACTCACGCCGGCGTATGGGCTGCTCTGCAGGGCCAGCCTAACCGCAATCCAACCGACCACCACAGATATGGTTCCCTGATCTATGGCTCGCGTGCCAGCTCGAGAATCGTACGCTCCGGTGAAGATGCTGTGCCTATCGTGCCATCGCGGCTGCGCTCGTGACTTGCAGCGATCGATCCTACGGGCCCGATCTGGCGCGCAGCATGTTCGCTGGGCGGGCGGCAAGCTCGCGCAACTGCAAATGCTGCTGCCTTATAGAGGAACGGCCAGGGCGTCGTCCGCGTTGCGTTGTTGCTTGTCGGCCCGCCACATCGACGGTATTGCAAAGCAGGGCACTGACAGGGACCAGCGCGCGCCTGCTCAAGTTGGCTCAGTCAATCGACGTCGATCCTTGCTGAAACCATCGACGCTCCAAAGCGAGCAAATTTGTCTGTGGATTCAGGAGCTCTGGTCTTTTACAGACCGGTTAGCGGCATTTGGCCGCCAACGCCGCCGACTTGTCGTTACCAGTCAGCGTCTTACGGTCGCTTTGAACAATCGAGTGGGAGTAGGGGCAAACACTTCGAGGACGGATGGCGCACAAGATCTACACAATGAGTTTTGCGAGCGTCTATCCGCACTATGTTGCGAAGGCGGAGAAGAAGGGCCGCACGAAGGCGGAGGTCGACGCGATCATCTGCTGGCTGACCGGACACACGCAGAAAACACTGGACAAGGAACTCGCGAAGAAAACCTCCTTTGAAGATTTCTTCGCTCACGCCCCTCGGATGAATGCCTCGCGTTCGCTCATCACGGGCATGATCTGCGGCGTCCGCGTCGAGACCATCGAAGAACCGCTCATGCGGGAAATCCGCTATCTCGACAAGCTGATCGATGAACTCGCCAAGGGCAAGGCGATGAAAACCATCCTGCGTGGCGAAGTGCCTGGCGGGTCGAACTGAGTGGTTGATCAAGGATTGTCCGCACGCTGGAGCCGTCCGTATGGGCGGTTTTGGCCCCTGTAGAGCCGGCCAGCCGGATGAGAGTCGAGATCGTCGTGTCGATCCGGAAGATATGACAGTGCTTCGCCGGGCAGTTGGCTCGACCATGGTCATTCATGGATTGCCGAATTAATAGTGTCGACAGCCCGCAGAATCATCGTCCGCGTGTGAACCGTTCTCAGCTTTGCGGCGTTGAAGCACGGTGCAGGACTCCTCCTTTGCCCCAGAACCATACATCCTGATCCTGACGGGAGCGGGTCTGCTGATCGCGCTCGTCGCGTGGCTGCCGCTCGCCCTGAAGCGGCTGCCGCTGTCTCTGCCGATCGTCTGCATTGGGATCGGTGCTGCGATCTTTTCGCTGCCGGCGGTCACGCTGCGGCCATTGCCGCTCGATTATCCCGAGATCACCGAGCGTTTCACCGAGTTCGTCGTGATCATCGCACTGATGGGGGCCGGCTTGAAGCTCGATCGCCCGTTCAGTTGGCGCAAGTGGAGCGTCACCTGGCGGCTGCTGGCGATCACGATGCCCATCGGAATCCTGGCAATCACGGCCTTGGGCGGGTGGATGCTGGGCCTGTCCTGGATCGCGGCGCTGCTGTTGGCGGCAAGCCTGGCGCCGACCGATCCGGTGCTGGCGTCCGACGTTCAGGTCGGGCCTCCGAAGACCGGCGAAGAGGATGAGGTTCGCTTCGGCCTCACGTCCGAGGCCGGTTTGAACGACGGCTTCGCCTTTCCGTTCGTGCATCTTGCGATCGCCCTCGGCCTGGCGGCGACGACGGGGGAGCCATGGGCGGGGAAGTGGCTGCTCCACAACGTGCTGTGGGAGATTGGCGCCGGCCTGATCGGTGGCTGGCTCATCGGCCGGCTGTTCGGCTGGCTCACGTTCCACGTCCCCGCCGACACGAAGCTGGCGAAGACGGGAGACGGTCTCATCGCGATCGCCGCCACATTCGTTTCTTACGGTGTCACCGAGCTGATCCATTGCTACGGTTTCCTCGCCGTCTTCGTCACCGCGCTGACGCTACGGCGATCGCACCGCGATCACGAATTCAACCGGCAAATGCACGACATCACCGAGCAGGTGGAGCGCCTGGCCATGATGGTCCTGCTGCTGTTGTTCGGGGGAGCGCTGGTCAGCGGTTTGCTCCGCCCGCTTCATTTGGTGGACGTGGCGGCCGCGTTGGCGATCCTGCTCATCATCCGGCCGATCGGCGGGCTGATCGCGCTGGCTGGATTCAAGGCTCGCTTCTCGGAGAAGATGACGCTGGCCTTCTTCGGAATCCGAGGTGTGGGCTCGTTCTACTATCTGGCCTATGGGCTCAACCATATGGAGCTGACGGTCGGCGAGCGGCTGTGGGCGATCGTTGGCCTCGTCGCGCTGTTCTCGATTCTGCTTCACGGGCTGACGGTCACGCCAGTCATGCGACTGCTCGACAGGAGCCAGGGACGCGATCCAGACGCCGACGCGGAAGCTCCGCCGCCCAGCGAGAAGAGACCGGCGTCGGCGTAGGATGAGGGGAGCAGCATTCGGTTGTCTATCGCGGCATCTGACGCGATAGATGCGATCAGGCCGAGCCGCGACGCCGCAGGCTCGCCCCGGGACGTGCGCTTGCCGATGCCGCGGTATTCGCACGCCCCTCGAACAGCTGAGGCTACCTCCGTATCTGCGCCGCCCGCCTTTCCGCAAATAGCTCCGACAAAGCTTGCGAAGCGGCGATCGCGCGCGGGAAGCCGGCGGTGACCGTCGTCAGGTAGACGATCTCCTTGAGTTCCTCCTCGCTCGCGCCGAGGTTCAGGGCATAGCCCGCGTGAACCTTGAGGAAGGCGGGCTCGCCCATTGCCGCGAATACGGCGACGGTTGCGAGCTGGCGTGTCCGGTTGTCGAGCTGCGGCCGCGACCAGACGTCGCCGAGCGCATAGCCCTGCGTCGCCTCGGCGAGGAACGGGAACTCCTGCCGCATGCCGTCGAGCACCGGCTGCGACTGGCCGTTGTTGAGCCGTCGGACGACAGCGTCGCCCCGCGCCTGCCTCTCTTCCGCGGTTTGCGCATGGACGGCCGTCTGGAGCACGACAGGCAGGAGCAGTGCGGCTGCGATGCAGCGAAGCCGGGTTCCCATCGCTCCCTCCTCAGACGCTTGCTGTCGGTCGGACGACGATCTCGCTGACATCGACATCGTCCGGCTGCTCGATCGCGTAGCGCACGGCGCGGGCAATCGCGTCCGGCCTCAGGGCGATAGCGCGGTAGGTCACCATCGCTTCGGCGGCCACCGGGTCGGTGATCGTGTCGGCCAGCTCGCTTTCGACCACGCCTGGATGGATGCAGGTCACCCGGATCTTGTCGTTCTCCTGCCGCAGGCCGTCCGAGATCGCGCGCACCGCATATTTGGTCGCGCAATAGACGGCGGCGGTGGGCGAGACGCTCAGCGCGCCGATCGAGGCGATGTTGATGATGTGGCCGGAGCCGCGCGCCGTCATCTCCGGGAGCACCGCGGCGATGCCGTAGAGCACGCCCTTGATGTTGACGTCGACCATCCGGTCCCATTCGTCGACCTTGAGCGAGGCCATGAGTGACAGCGGCATGACGCCGGCATTGTTGATGATGACGTCGACACGGCCGAATTCCCCGCGCGCGGCCTCGGCAAATGCCGCGACGTCGGCGCGATCGGTCACGTCGAGGCGCCGGATGCGCACCGCGCCGTCCGCCAACCTTATTTCTTCGGCAAGCGCTTCAAGCCGGTCGGTGCGGCGGGCGCCGAGCATCAACTTCGCGCCGGCGGCGCCGAGTTCGCGGGCAATGCCCGCACCGATACCGCTCGAGGCGCCGGTGACGAGGACCACCTTATCCATGCTGTGTCTCCCTTCCGTCGCAACACTCCGCTGCGATTGCGAGCAATATGAACTCGCCCTATTGTCGCGATAAGTCCTCCATTCATTGACAGCTTGGAAAGTTGATCTAACCAATGCAGCCCGATCTCAACGCTCTCGCTGTGTTCGCGCTGGTGGCCGAGGAGCGCAGCTTTCGCGCTGCCGCGGACCGGATGGGGGTGACGCGTTCCGCGGTCAGCCAAGCCATTCAGCGGCTCGAGGAGACGCTGGGCACTGCGCTTGTCCGGCGGACGACGCGCAGCGTCAGCCTGACCGAGGCGGGCGAGCACCTCTATGCGCAAACGGCGCCCGCGATCGCCGACATGCACGCGGCCGTTGAGGCGGCAGGCAGTCTGGGCGGTCGCCCGCGCGGGCAGTTGCGGCTGGCCGTCTCGTCGATCGCCGAACGCTTCCTGGCGGGACCGTTCCTGGCGAGCTTCGCCGAAGCCAATCCTGAGATTCAGATCGACGTCACCGTGACCGGCGAGGACTTCGACATCTTTGCCCAGGGTTATGACGCGGGCGTGCGGCTGGGCGAAGCGATCGAGCAGGACATGATCGCGGTTTCGGTGGCGGGGGACGAGCGGCAGCTCGCGGTCTGCTCGCCGGGCTATCGCGACAAGTTCGGCACGCCCGTGCATCCGCGCGAACTGGCCGCGCACCGTTGCATCGGTTGGCGGCCCGCACCGAAGGTGGCGCCCTATCGCTGGGAATTTTCGGAGCGGGGGCGCGAGTTCAGCGTCGATGTAGCCCCGGAGATCACGACCAACGACATGGCGCTGATGATCAAGCTCGCCGTCGCGGGCGCCGGCATCACGTTCGGCATGGAGGAAAGCTTCTGCCCCTGGTTCGCCCGGGGCGAACTCGTACCGATCCTGGAAGACTATTGTCCCTACTTTGCCGGCTTTTATCTCTACTATCCGAGCCGGCGCAATCTTGCGCCCAAGCTGCGCGCGCTGGTCGAGCATCTGCGGCGTTCACGGTGATATGCGCCGCATGGCACGGCGCTCGCCCGCTGCAGAGCGTGCGAGGGTAGGACATTCAGGCCTATTGAGACCGTCATGTGCCGACGATACCCTTCAAGGACAGTGCCTGCAGAATGCCTGAAGCCCTCGACATGATCGAGGCAGCTGGAACCCGCGCAGGTTGAAAGCGTTACCTGCGGGCCGCAATTGATGTCGGGGGCGGAGCTATGTCCGATTTACTGCCCAGCGCGTTGGATCTTGCGCGCTTCCAGTTCGCCTTCACGGTAGTCTGGCACTTCCTGTTTCCCGCCTTCACCATCGGATTGGCGAGCTATCTTGCCGTGCTCGAAGGCCTGTGGCTGTGGACGGACCGCGGCGCCTATCTCGATACCTATCGCTATTGGCTGAAGATCTTCGCTGTCGCTTTCGCCATGGGCGTCGTGTCGGGGATCGTCATGTCGTACCAGTTCGGCACCAACTGGTCGGTGTTTGCCGACAAGACATCGCCGGTGCTCGGGCCGCTCCTTGGCTACGAAGTGCTGACGGCATTCTTTCTCGAGGCCGGCTTCCTTGGGGTGATGCTGTTTGGCCTTGGCCGCGTCGGCCCACGCCTGCATTTCGTCGCGACCTGTTTCGTCGCGGGCGGCACCTTGCTCTCGGCCTTCTGGATTCTGGCGGCGAATTCCTGGATGCAGACGCCGACGGGACATGCCACGGGGGCGGACGGCCAGTTCATTCCCGAGAGCTGGCTCGCGATCATCTTCAACCCGTCATTCCCCTATCGGTTCGCCCATACGGTGACGGCGGCTTACCTGACGACCGCGATGATCGTGGGCGCGGTCGGCGCCTGGCATCTCCTGCGGGACAGGATGAACGAGCGCGCCCGCATCATGTTTTCGATGGCGATGTGGATGGCCGCGATCGTGGCGCCGATGCAGCTCCTGATCGGGGATCTGCACGGCGTGAATTCGTATCACCACCAGCCTACCAAGGTCGCCGCCATGGAAGGTCATTTCGAGACCGAGCGCCGCGCGCCTTCCATCCTGTTCGGCATGCCGGATGCCGATGCCGGCGTGACCCGCGGCCAGATTGCCATTCCCGGCTTCGCGAGTCTCTACCTCACGCACAGCCTCGATGGAGAGGTCAAGGGGCTGAAGGCGTTTCCGAAGGACACTTGGCCCACCAATATTCCGCTCGTGTTCTGGGCGTTCCGCATCATGGTCGGTCTGGGCATGCTGATGATCGCGCTGGGCGTGGCCTCGCTCATCCTGCGTTGGCGCGACAATCTCTATGACTCGCCATGGCTGCACCGCTTTGCGGTGGCGATGGGACCGTCCGGGCTCGTCGCGGTGACCGCCGGATGGACCGTGACAGAGGCTGGCCGACAGCCTTTCACGGTTTATGGATTGCTGCGGACGGCCGATAGCGTCGCGCCGATCGCCGCGCCGGCGGTGGCCGCGTCGCTCGCTGCATTCGTCGTGGTGTATTTCGTCGTGTTCGGCGCCGGCATCGCGTATCTGTTTCACCTCTTCCGCCAGGCGCCTGAAGCCGGCGAGCACGGACCGCCGCAAGGTCAGCCGGTGCGCACGGCCGGCATCACGCCGGCGCCAGGGCTTGTCAATCGCGAGACGCACGGAGCAGAACCAAGGCAGGCGGGGATCAGGCCATGAGCATCGACCTCACACTGATTTGGGCGCTGTTGATCGCCACGGCCGTGTTGCTCTACGTGGTGATGGACGGCTTCGACCTTGGCGTCGGCATCCTGTTTCCGGCCGAGGCGGCAAGAGCCGAGCGCGACGTCATGGTCAATTCCGTGGCGCCGGTCTGGGACGGCAACGAAACCTGGCTCGTGCTGGGCGGCGGCGGATTGTTCGCGGTGTTTCCGCTGGCCTACGCCACGATCTTTCCCGCGCTTTACATGCCGCTCATTCTGATGCTGCTCGCCTTGGTGTTTCGCGGCGTCGCCTTCGAGATGCGGTTTCGGGCGCGGACATCCGCCGGTGAGACCTGGTGGGACCGCGCATTCTCGTGGGGCAGCTTTGCCGCGGCCTTCCTGCAAGGCGTCTGCCTCGGCGCCATCGTGCAGGGCATTCGCGTGGAGGGGCGTGCCTACGCCGGCGGTTGGTGGGATTGGCTCACTCCTTTCTCGGTGCTGACCGGAGTTGCCCTGGTTGTCGGTTACGGCCTGCTCGGCGCGTGCTGGCTGATCTGGAAGACGGACGGCGCCCTTCAGGCACGCTGCCGCAACTATGCACGCGTTCTCGGCTTTGCGACGCTCGGCTTCATCGCCGTCATATCCTTGATGATGGTCATCCAAAGCGCGGCCTTTCGCGAGCGATGGCTGACGCTGCCCAACATGCTTTACGCAGCGCCTGTGCCGGTCCTTCTGGCTCTGCTGGCATGGCGCTTTCACCGCGCGCTCGCAAAGGGTGAGGACGGGATGCCGTTCCTGTGCGCGCTGGGCTTTTTCCTGTTGTCCTATGCCGGGCTGGGGATCAGCATGTGGCCGATGATCGTGCCGCCTTCCGTCACGATCTGGCAGGCGGCCACGCATCCCAGCAGCCAGTTGTTCCTGCTCGTCGGCGCAGCGGTGCTGGTGCCGGTGATCCTTGTCTACACGGGCTACGTCTACTGGATCTTCCGCGGCAAGGTCCGTCACGGCGAGGGCTATCACTGATGCAGCGCGCATCCCGGACCTGGAGGCAACTGCTATGGTTCGTGACGCTGTGGGCCGCAGGTGTCACGACGCTTCTCGTGATCGCATTGCCGATCCGGTGGTTGCTCAGGACGGGATGAGGCGTCCGGAGCGCGCAGGATCGGCAGGGCTGTCGCTCCTCTTTCGGCATAGCGCGGCGCCGCGAGGCGCTCGCGTGCACGCTTGGCCAGTGATTGGCCACGTCATCCCGACTATGCGTAGCTACCCGGCATAAACGTCGGATGCCCCGGCCTGTGCTCCCGTGATACGACATCCGCGTCGTCTTCAAGGAGCCCGCTTCATGTCCGTCGCGACTGCCGCCAGCCAGCAGCCCGCTGCCGCTGAGACCGATCCCGAAGCCCTCGGCTGGATGCGGGGCTTTCCGCCGTCCCCCGACCGCACCATCACCTTCCAGGACGGCTCATTCCGCAGCTTCCCCGAATTGCGCTGGGCCTGGAGCAACATCCGCCAGCTGGTGCCCACCGTGAATGTCTGGCGCGGGGCAGGACCTGCATCGGTGTTGCCACGCGAAGATCACGATATCGGCGCGGTGCCTTCCATCACGATGGACGGGCGGCCCATGACCTTCGCAAAAATGCTGGAGGAGACGTATACCGACGGCATCGCCGTGCTGCACCGGGGCAGGCTGATCTATGAGCGCTATTTCGGCGCCTTGAAGCCGCACAAGCCGCATATCGGAATGTCCGTGACGAAGTCGTTCACCGGCGTGCTCGCCGGCATTCTGGCCGCCGAGGGCAGGATCGATCCGCAGGCGCTCGTGACGGACTATGTGCCGGAGCTGAAGGCCAGCGGGTTCGGCGATGCGCGTGTGCACGAGGTCATGGATATGACCACGGGGCTCGCCTACACCGAAATCTACACCGACAAGAACTCGGACGTGTGGGCCCTTCGGCGCGCCAACGGCATGGCGCCGATCCCGCCGGACTATGACGGCCCGACCACCATTTTCGATTTCCTGATCGCGCAGAAGAAGCAGGGCGAGCACGGCAAGGCCTTCGCCTACAAGACCGTCAACACCGACGTGCTGGCGTGGATCATCCGGCGCGTCAGCGGCCTGACGCTGTCCGAGCTCTTGTCCGAGCGGATCTGGCAGCCGATGGGCGCGGAGGAGGACGCGCATTATCACGTCGACCGCATCGGCACCGAGAGCGGCGGCGGCGGTCTCTCCACGACGCTGCGCGATCTCGCCCGCTTCGGCGAGACCATGCGCAATCACGGCCGCTTCAACGGCCGCCAGATCGTGCCGTCGCAAGTGGTCGAGGACATCGCGCGCGGCGGCGATCCTGATAAGTTCAAGCCGGCCGGCTACACCACGCTGCCCGGCGCGTCCTATCGCAACCAGTGGTGGGTCACGCACAACGCGCACGGCGCCTACATGGCGCGCGGCGTCTACGGCCAGGGCATCTACATCGATCCCAAGGCCGAGATGGTGATCGCGCGCTACGCCTCGCATCCGATGGCCGGTAACGCCGCCAACGATCCGGTGACGCTGCCGGCCTACATGGCGCTGGCGAAGGCGCTGATGGCGGGCGGGTAGGGCGTCGCGCGCTCGCGCCTCACTCACGCGCCTCCTGCCAATGCGGGTAGGTGACGTAGGCGGTGAGGGCGCCTTGCTCGTGCGAGCGGATAGTGACCTTCTCGCCCTTCGGCATGTAGACGATCTCGCCGGGACCGGCGGTGACGGTGTTGCCATTGCTCGCAACCGAGAGCTTTCCTTCCAGGACGAGCATGACATCGTCGACCGCGAGCGTCTCGTCGAGGCTCTGGTTCGGGGCGTAGCGGCCGTAGCCGATCGTGATCGGCCCGCCGTGACGCTGGTCGATCACATTGCCGGCGAAGATATCGCCGTCCTGTCCCGGCGAGCGTTCGAGCGAGGCATCGGTGATGGCGAATTTGCGAACTTTCATGAGTTCCGTCCGTTGCAGAGGGTTTGGTGGAGAGGGCATCGATAGACGCCCGGGCAGGTTGTTTGGTTTCGCGTCGGCTCGCGAGGCGGTTTGACGCAGCGGGTCTCGGAATATAAGGATTGACTTATATTAGTGCTGATTGATATTCCCTGCCTCGCAGGAAGCGAGACGGAGAAGCGCAGATGGAGATCGACGTCGCCAGGGTCCTCGGGCTCGTGACACGTTCAGTGAAGAATTTCGACAAGGATGGGAGACCGGCGAGCGTCGTGACCCTGACGCGGCTTTACGACACCAGCGTCGACGATCTCTGGGACGCCGTGACGAGCAAGGAGCGCATTCCGCGCTGGTTCGCGCCGGTCGAGGGCGACCTCCGGCTCGGCGGACGCTATCAGGTCAAGGGCAATGCTGGCGGCACCATCACGTCCTGTACGCCGCCGACCCATTTCGCCGCGTCATGGGAGTTCGGCGGCGCGACGAGCTGGATCGACGTCAGGCTGGCGGCGGAGCGGCAGCAGGCGCGTTTGACGCTTGAGCACACCGCGATCATCGAGGATCATTGGAATCAGTTTGGCCCGGGTGCGGTCGGGGTCGGCTGGGATCTCGCGCTCGCGGGGCTGGAGCGATATCTTGTGACCGGGGCATCGGTCGATCATGAGACGGCGGAGGCGTGGATGGGCTCGCCGGAGGGCAAGGACTTCATGACGACCAGCGGCGAGGCCTGGCGTGCGGCGCATGTCGCAAGCGGTGTCGATCCGGACGATGCGAAGCAGCGCTCGGACCGCACCATCGCGTTCTATCGCGGCGAGATGCCGCCGGACATCGCCCATCCCGGCACGGGAAGCTGATGCACGTCTTCGAGGTCCTCGCCGATCCCGTGCGCCGCCGCATCCTCGAGCTGCTCGGCCAGAACGAAATGGCGTCCGGCGAGGTCGTCGCAGTGATCGGCGCCGAGTTCGGCATCACCCAGGCGGCCGTCTCGCAGCACCTCAAGGTGCTGCGCGAAAGCGGCTTTGCGATCGTTCGCGCCGAGGCGCAAAGGCGCCTCTACTCGGTCGACATTGCCGGGCTGCGCGCGGTGGATGCGTGGATCGATCAGTTCCGGAACTTCTGGGAGCCGAAGCTCGATGCGCTGGCGACCGAGATCGCGCGCGGCAAACGCGAGCGCCGCAACGCGCCGATCACCAAGCGGAGCGGGAAGAGGGCGTGAGAGCCGTAGCCCGGATGGAGCGCAGCGTAATCCGGGGTGGTCCCAAGCAGGCAGTTGCGCGAACCGGTTGGTCTGTCCCGGATTGCGCTGCGCTCCATCCGGGCTACGGGAATTCACATCGGCGGATTACGCTCCGCTCATCCGCCCTACGATCGCCCCATCTTCTCGAACTTCTTCACCAGCCGCTCCCGCTTCAGCCGCGACAGCCGCTGAATCCAGAACATGCCGTCGAGCTGGTCGATCTCGTGCTGATGGCACACGGCGCGCAAGCCCTCGGAGTCCTCGGTTCGAGAGTTGCCGTCGAGATCCTGATAGCTGATCCGAACCCGCGCGTGGCGCTGCACCTCGTCGTTGACGCCGGGCATCGAGACGCTGCCCTCGCGGTGCAGGATCATCTCGGGTGAGGCCCATTCGATGACCGGATTGACGTAGGTCTGCGGGCCCTCGCTGTCGCCGAGCTCGAGCACGACGAGCCGCAAGGGGACGCCAATATGCGGCGCGGTGATGCCGATGCCGGGCGCGGCGCGCATGGTTTCGAGCAAATCATGTGCGAGCGCGCGCAGCTCGTCGTCGAAAGTGGTGACGGGGCGGGCAGGCAGCGCGAGCCGGCGGTCGGGATAACGCACGATCGGTCGGATGGTCATGTAGGCTCCTACCACTCGCTCACGGATCATTGAAGCATCCGAGGTTGACGATCTACCTACTGGAAGGTAGCTAGACGTCATGACCCCTACTTCCTCGACCGCCGACGACATTCTTGCCTGCGCGCGCACGCTGATCATCGCGGGTGGCTATAACGGCTTCAGTTACGCCGACATCGCCGATGTCGTCGGCATCCGCAAACCCAGCATCCATCACCATTTCGCCAGCAAGGTCGATCTGGTCCGCACCCTCGTGTCGCGCTATCGCGAGGAGGCCCAGGCGGGACTGTCGGCGCTGGAACGCAACGTCGCTGATCCCGCCGAGCAGCTCAGAAACTACGCTGGGTATTGGGAGGCGTGCATCAAGGACGCGACGGCTCCCTTCTGCGTCTGTGCGCTCCTGGCCAGCGAGCTTCCGATCCTGCCTGAGGAGGTGGCGCTCGAAGTCCGTGCGCATTTCCGCGCCCTCTCGTCCTGGCTGGCTGCGGTGATGGAGCGCGGCAAGCGGCAGGGCCGGCTCCATCTCTCCGGCACAGCGCGGGTCGAGGCGGAGGGATTCATGGCGACCGTTCACGGCGCGATGCTGTCGGCGCGCGCTTATGGCGATCCGAAGATGTTCGGAACCATCATCCGGCCGCTGCTGGACCGGCTTTCCACCAGGCACTGACGAGGTCGACACAAGCCTATGCTGCTCAGGGCGGATCGGCGTTTCGCGTCGTTCAAAAACTACCAACTAGTAGGTAAGGAGAAGGATATGAAGAATCGTGAGATCGCTTTGGAAGCGGCCGACCAGGCGCAATGGCTGAAGCAATACTACTTCCTGCGTGCCGCGTTTTCCGTCGCCTGGGTCATTGCGGCCTTCGTGATCGCGCCAACGTCCGCGGCGATCGCAGCGGCGTTGCTCGTCGCCTATCCGGCCTGGGACGCCGCCGCCAACTATTTCGACGCGCTTCGAAGCGGCGGCTTGAACCAGAACCGCACGCAAGGCCTGAACGTGCTGGTCAGTCTGGCGACCACCATCGCGGTCATCCTGGCCTTGCAGGTGAGCATGAACTGGGTGCTCGGAATCTTCGGGGCCTGGGCGATCCTGGCCGGATTGCTCCAGCTCGGCACGGCCGTGCGCCGCTGGAAGCGTTTCGGCGCGCAATGGGCCATGGTGCTCAGCGGTGGCCAGTCGGCGCTCGCCGGCGGCTTCTTCATCTTTCAGGCCGCCATGCCAGCAATCCCGTCGATCGCGAACGTCGCGGGCTATGCCGCGGTCGGCGCGCTCTACTTCCTCGTCTCGGCGGTCTGGCTCACCGTCAGCACGGGGCGCCGTGGCGCAGCCCTCTGAGGTTTTATTGCGGACGTTCACTTGTCTGGATACGGCGTGCCGTCCTTGTGCAGGAAGCGGCCGTCCGAGGCCGGGCTCATCATGTCGATGTCGGAGCAGGTGATGAGATCTTCCTGCGAGCGCGAGCCGATTTCGAGATAGACCGCCGTCGCATTCGACCTGTTGATCATATGATGGCCGTTGCCGCTCGCCTTGGGGAAGGCCGCGCAATCGCCCGCGCGCAGCACGGTTTCGCCGCCATCCTCGATCAGCGTCACCTCGCCTTCGAGGATGTAGACGAACTCGTCCTCATGCGAATGCCAGTGCCGCTGGCTCGACCAGCCGCCGGGCGGCAGGCGCATCAGGTTGACCCCGAAATCCCCGAGGCCGCCGGCATCGCCGAGACGCTTGCGGATACGTTCGGCGCAAGGTGCATCGAAGGGGGCGGGGTAGCCGGATCCCTTGCGGGCCGGCACCGTGGCGATGTCGATCTTTGGCATGGATATTTTCTGGTCTCCGTAGCGGGTGATTGGAAATAGCGCGTCGCGCTGTTTTGCCCGGCACGTCAAATCGCTCCCTGGGTTTCGCAAAGCACAGGGCTCGCAAGTCCTTGATCCCGTTGAGGCAGCGTACTGTGCATGGGGTTGTTTTTCGACATTTCTATTGGCGGATGACAAAGGCCTCGGCAAAAATGTCGTTCCATTGTCGGCCGAGGTGGTTCCCATTCGTCTTCTCCCCAGACAGATCTCACGGGAGACCCAAATGACCCAATCCCCCTATCGCTGGGTGATCGTCGCGGCCGGCGGCCTGCTCGGCTGCGTCGCGATCGGCGGCATGTTTTCGCTGCCGGTGTTCCTGCAGCCGATCGCCAAGGACACCGGCTGGTCGGTGACCGGCATCTCCAGCGCGATGACGATCGGCTTTCTGGCGATGGCCTTTACCAGCATGGCCTGGGGCACGCTGTCGGACCGGTTCGGTCCGCTGCCGGTGGTGCTGACGGGATCGACCGTGCTGACGCTCAGCCTGTTCGCCGCGAGCCAGGCGACCTCGCTTCTGGTGTTCCAGATCGTGTTCGGCCTTCTGACCGGCGCGGCCTGCGCGGCGATCTTCGCGCCGATGATGGCGGCTGTCACCGGCTGGTTCGACACAAATCGCAGCCTCGCGGTGTCGCTGGTCTCGGCCGGCATGGGCATGGCGCCGATGACGATGTCGCCGTTCGCGGCCTGGCTCATCTCCGGCCACGACTGGCGGACCTCGATGCAGATCGTGGCGCTGGTGGTCGGCGCCATCATGATCCCGGTCTCGTTCCTGGTGCGCCGTCCGCCGGCGCTCGCGCAAGGCCCGGCCGCGCCCGCCGGCGAAGCCGCCGGACAAAACGAGATGTCGGTGGGCGAGGCGCTGCGCTCGCCGCAATTCATGGTCCTGCTCGCGACCAATTTCTTCTGCTGCGCCACCCATTCCGGCCCGATCATCCACACCGTCAGCTACGCCGTGAGCTGCGGCATCCCGCTGATCGCGGCGGTGACGATCTACAGCATCGAGGGGTTCGCCGGCCTCGGCGGCCGCATCGCCTTCGGCCTGATGGGCGACCGCTTCGGCGCCAAGCGCGTGCTGGTGTCGGGCCTGCTGCTGCAGGCATTCGGCGCGCTCGCCTATGTGTTCGCGAACCAGCTCACGACGTTCTATGCCGTCGGCGCCATCTTCGGCTTCATCTATGCCGGCACCATGCCGCTCTATGCCGTGCTCATCCGCGAGAACTTTCCGCTTCGGATGATGGGCACGGTGATCGGCGGCACGGCGATGGCCGGCAGCCTCGGCATGGCGACCGGCCCGCTCGCCGGCGGCCTGATCTATGACGCGTTCTCCAGCTACGCTTGGCTCTACATCGCATCCTGGGCGATGGGCCTCGGTGCCTTCCTGATGGCGATGACGTTCAGGCCGTTCGCAAAGCCGCAAGGGCAGGCGGCGCCGGCGGCGGCGTGAGCTTAGGTGTCGAGGCGCAGCGTCAGAGCTGCGCCTCGATCGCGGCCTTGTCGATCACCGACCAGACCTGCTGGATCCGGTCATTGCCGAATTCGTAGAACACATTCTCGCAGAAAGAGACGCGCCGGCCATTGACGGCAAGTCCCAGGAACGTCCCGACCGGTGTGCAGTCGAACTGCAGCCGCGCCGCGATCCTCGGCGGGTCCGACATCAGCAGCGCGATGTCAAAACGCAAATCCGGAATCTCGCGAAAGTCCCGCTCCAGCATCGCGCGATAGCCGGACAGGCCGAGCGGCCGGCCGTTGTGAACGACATCGTCATGCACGAACCGGCCGAGCGAGGGCCAGTCCTGCCGGTTCAGGCAGGCGATATAGGCCCGGTAAGTCTCGGCGAGGTCGTCTCGTGTCATATCGAAGCTCCGTGCGGCCTCGACCCTAACGCCCAGACATCGCGACCGGTCCAGCTCAGAGCCGCTTTTCGAAGAACAGGTCGGGATAGGGATCGTCGTTGAAGCGGGGGATCTCGCGCCAGCCCGTGCTGCGATAGAGCTGGCCGGCCTCGGGCAGCGCGCTATTGGTGTCGAGCCGCAGCAACGCGATGCCGAGCTCGCGCGCGGCATCCTCGACCGCCTCCATCAGCCGCCGGCCGAGCCGCAATCCGCGTGCGGCGGGCGCGACCCACAGCCGCTTGATCTCGGCATAGCCGTGATCGGTTCCCTTCAGGCCCACGCAGCCGATCGGCAGCGTGTCCGACATCGCGACGATGAAGGTGCCACGCGGTCGGCGCATGTCCTTGGCGTCGGGGTCGCGCGACTGCGAGACGTCAAAGCCGTGTTTGAAGCGGCGGCCGAGCTCGGCATAATACTCGCCGAGGCAGTGGCGAGCTTCCTCGGATCGCGGATCCATCTCGTCCAGCGCGATGCGCTCGCGCGTCAGGGTGGAGGCGACGAGGTCCATCGCCGCCAGCAGCGCCTCGCGTTGCGAATGCTGCGCCAGGAAACCTTCGGCCTGCGCGTTCGACAGCGCCTCATAGGCCGCGAACTCGCGCCGGCCCGAGCGGGTCAAGGTCGCGACGCGCCGCCGCGCATCGTCCTCATGAGCTTCGGTCTCGACCAGCCCTTCGTCCTCGAGGCTGCGCAGCAGGCGGCTCATCAATCCGGAATCGAGACCGAGATAGTCGCGGATCTCGGCCACGTCCGTACGCCCATGCCCGATCGCGTTGAGCACGCGCGCCGCGCCGAGCGGCCGGCCGCGGCCCAGGAAGGAGGTGTCGAGCGCGCCGACCGCCGAGGTGACGGCGCGGTTGAAGCGGCGAACGCGCGAGATCGGGTCTAGCATGATGTCTGACTATAGTCAGACATCATGGTCTGTCAATCGCGACGATCGCGATGGAACATGGAGGAAAGCCGCTGCTCCGTACCGTCGCCTTGCGGTCGCAATGACGAGGTTGATGCGGCCGCGCCTTTCTTTGTGAGTTGTGCCGAAGCCGCGAGCCGCTACGATGCGCGGACTGCCGTGGAACACGGGAGCGAGCACGGGAGGCGGCATGAGCGGGCAGGAACGCAAGGCGAAAGGATCGGACCTGTTTGTCGCCGCGCTGGAGAATGAAGGCGTCGATCGCATCTTCGGCGTTCCCGGCGAGGAGAATCTCGATCTGGTGGAATCGCTCCGCACCTCCAGAATCGAGTTGGTCCTGACCCGCCACGAGCAGGCCGCCGCGTTCATGGCCGCCACCTATGGCCGGCTGACCGGCAAGCCCGGCGTCTGTCTGTCGACGCTCGGCCCGGGTGCGCTCAACCTGTCCACCGGGGCGGCCTATGCGTATCTCGGCGCGATGCCGATGATCCTGATCACCGGCCAGAAGCCGATCATGAGCAGCCGGCAGGCGCGCTTTCAGATCGTGGACGTGGTCGCGACCATGAAGCCGCTGACCAAGCTGTCGCGGCAGATCGTCAGCGCCTCCAGCATTCCGACCGTGGTGCGGGACGCTTTTCGCGTCGCGATGGAGGAGCGGCCCGGACCGGTGCATCTCGAGCTGCCCGAGGACATCGCCGGCGACGAGGTGCCTGCCGTGCCCGTGATTCCCGTGCACCCGATCGAGATTCCGGTCGCCCATCGCGCCGCGCTCGACCGTGCGGCCGAGATGATCTTGGCCGCGAAGCGCCCGCTGGTGATGATGGGCGCGGCCACCAGCCGGCCGCGCTCGACCCACGGCATCGCGAGCTTCGTCCGGCGCACCGGCATTCCGTTCTTCACGACGCAGATGGGTAAGGGCACCGTGCCCGGCGGCACCAATCTCTACATGGGCACCGCCGCGCTGTCGGAGCGCGACTACGTGCATGATGCCATCGACGCCGCCGATTTGATTGTCGCGATCGGTCACGACCCGATCGAGAAGCCGCCCTTCATCATGGGCCCGTCGGGGCCGAAGGTCATTCACGTCAGCTACACCTCGGCCAGCGTCGAGCAGGTTTATTTTCCGGACGCCGAGGTGATCGGCGATGTCGGCCCGAGCCTGGAGCTGCTTGCCGACCGGCTCGAAGGCAAGCTGCCGCAGGCCGCCGCGCTGCTGCCGTTGCGTGAAGAGATCCTGGGGCACATCGCCGATCGCGCCATCGAGGCGCGCTGGCCGCCGACGCCGCAGCGCATCGTGCACGACATCCGCCAGGTGATGCCCGAGAACGGCATCGTCGCGCTCGACAACGGCATGTACAAGATCTGGTTCGCACGCAACTACCGCACCCGTCTCGCCAACACGCTGCTGCTCGACAATGCCCTGGCGACCATGGGGGCCGGCTTGCCGTCGGCGATGATGGCCGCGATGCTCTATCCCGATCGCCGCGTGCTCGCGGTCGCAGGCGACGGCGGCTTCATGATGAACAGCCAGGAAATGGAGACCGCCGTCCGCCTCAAGCTCAATCTCGTCGTGCTGGTGCTGGAGGACAACGCCTACGGCATGATCCGCTGGAAGCAGGCCGTCGATCACTTCGCCGATTACGGCATGACCTTCGGCAACCCCGACTTTGCGCTTTACGCGAGGGCTTACGGGGCGAAGGGCCATCGCATCGAGAGCATTGACAGTTTTGGCCCGACGCTCGACGCCGCTTTCAAGCAGGGTGGCGTGCACCTGGTCGTGGTCCCGATCGACTATTCGGAGAATGTGCGGGTGCTGGTCGATGAGCTGCGCGCGCACGAGAAGGCGAAGGGGTGACGACAGCGGCCTCTTGCCCCGGACGCAGCGCAGCGCTCCCCCGGCGATGCGAAGCATCGTCCGGTCAGCGCTGCGCTGCAGAGCCGGGGCCCATGCATCAGCGAACTCTGTGGCTTCCTGGGTCCCGGCTCTGCGCAGCAACGCCATAGCGCGTCGAAGACGCGCGTGAACGCGCTTTTGAGCGTTGCAGCGCGTCCGTTACACGGGAGAAGCGGCAACACTTGTCTCGCGCGCCCCGATCGCCGACACTCGCAATCACCACACCAACCACAGGAATATCAAATGACCCGCGTTCGTTGTGTCACCGAGATGGGCATGGGCGTCGACGTCCACGGCAGGGACGCCACCAAGGCGGCGAAGCGGGCGGTGTCGGATGCCATCCGGCATTCCAGCCTCGGATTCTTCCGGATGATCGGCAAGACCGCGAACGACATGTTCGTCGATGTCACGATCGGCGTGCCCAACCCTGAAGCGGTGGACAAGGAGGCCGTGGCCAGGGAGCTTCCTTACGGCACCGTGACCGTTACCGCGGTCAAGGGTGGGCTGGAGATCCCCTCGGCCGCGGAAGTGGCCAACGACCCCATCCTCATCGCCAATGCCGCTGTCATCGTCAGCTTCGACAAGGATTAGACCGGTGTCCGACAGCGATAAGGTGCTGCTCGATCGTCCGATCTGGAGCGCGCTGACGACGAGCCAGAAGCATCTGGCCGAGGGTGGCCCGCTCGCGCGGCGCTATCCCGTCGACATGACGCCGTTCGCCGACATGGTCGACATGTCTGCGGCGAGCTTTGCCGCGCTCCGCGATCTCCTGTCGGGCACGCAGGTCGCCGCGCTGTTCACGCCGGAGCCGGTCGAAGTTCCCGGCGGCTTCAAGGTGGTGCTCGCTGATACGGGCGAGCAGATGATCGGCTCGCCCGCCGACAGCCCGCTGCGCGATGCCGAGATCGTCACGCTGGGAGCGGCCGACGTGCCGGCGATGATGGCACTGACGGAGCTGACCAAGCCCGGGCCGTTCGCGCTGCGCACCCACGAACTCGGCACGTTCCTCGGCATTCGCGCCGGCGGCGAGCTGGTCGCGATGACGGGCGAGCGGATGAAGCCGGGCAAGTTCGTCGAGATGACGGCCGTCTGCGTCCATCCCGATTATCGCGGGCGCGGCTATGCGCAGGCGTTGCTGGCTGCGGTCGCGCGGCGGATCGAGGCGCGCGGCGAGATTCCGTTCCTACACGTGTTTTCAAGCAATACCTCCGCGATTGCGCTGTACCAGCGGCAGGGCATGCGGATCCGGCGTCGGCTGTACGTGACGGCGTTCATGAGAGAAGAATAAGCACCCTTCATTTCCCTCGAATTTTCGCTATACCCGTCCCAACCACAAATTCGGGGAGACGCATGGACGCCAGGACGACAGATTTTTCCGCCGCGCGGACGGCGATGCAGCGCTACGTCGATCAGGAGATCATTCCGGGCGCGTCCTGGGCCGTGCTGCGCGGGCGCGAGGTGGTCGACCAGCAATGCGTCGGCTTTGCCGACCGCGAGGCGAGCACCGCGCTGCGGCCCGATCATATCTTCCGCGCGTTCTCCAACACCAAGATCTTCGTCACCTGCGCGATCATGCTCCTGGTCGAGGAAGGCCGCATCGGGCTCGATGATCCGATCGAGACCTTCCTGCCGCAGCTCGGCCATCGCAAGGTGCTCAAGCACGACGCTTCGAGCCTTGCCGATGTCGAGCCCGCAAGGAGCCCGATCACGATCCGCCAGCTCCTGACCCACACCGCGGGGCTCAGCTACGGCATCTTCGATCCCGGCACGGTGCTGTTCAAAGGCTACAACGAGGCGCGCGTGCTCAATCCGCTGACGCCGCTCTCCGATTTGATCGACAAGCTGGCCGATCTGCCGCTGTCCTATCATCCCGGCACGGCCTGGGAATACTCGGTTGCCACCGACGTGCTCGGCCGCGTCGTGGAGGTGGTCTCGGGTCAATCTCTCGATGCCTTCCTCAAGTCGCGCATCTTCGATGTCCTCGGCATGACCGACACCGGATTCCACGTGCCCGAGGCGCAGCAGGGCAGGCTGGTCGCGCTCTACAATGGCGCCGACGTGTTCGATCCCATGAAGCCGGGCCTGACGCGCGCCGACAACCTGCCGTTTCCGCAAGCCTATCGGCGGCCGTTCCCGCGGCTCTCGGGCGGCGGCGGTCTGGTCTCGACCCTGCCGGACATGCTCGCGCTGGTCCGCGCGCTGCTGCCGGGTTCGGATGCTCTGCTGAAGCCGGAGACGCTGCGGCAGATGATGTCGAACCAGCTGCCCGCAGGGCAGACCATCCGCTTCGCCACTCTCGGCCCGATGCCCGGCAAGGGGTTCGGCCTCGGCGGCGCCGTCACCTTCGCGCCGACGCCGTTCGATCCGCCGAACTCGACCGGTGAGTTCCAGTGGGGCGGCCTTGCCGGGACCCATTGGTGGATCTGCCCTGAGGCCAACACCGCCGGCGTGCTGATGACCCAGCGCTATATGGGCTTCTGGAATCCGTTCTTCTTCGAGTTCAAGCGCCTGGCCTATCAGGCCGCCGGAGGCTGACGCGGCCGGCGGTCCCGCTTTCCAAAACCGAAGCGAAGCGGGCGGGAGGCATCACCTCCCGCCCGCGGTTTCGCGTCAGTCCTTCCACGGATCGAATTCGCCTTCGCCGGCCATGGCGACGGCGAACGGCCGTAAGGTGTGCAGCACCTTCACCGTGCCGGCGTGCTGCGCCAGCACGTCGGGCAGGCGGCGATAGGCCATCGGGCTCTCGTCGAGGTCGGCACCGATCAGGGTGACGCCGCGCTCGTTGAGCCACCGGTCCATCTGTTCACGCGAGAAGCGCCGCTTCGCCTCCCGTCGTCCGAACAGGCGGCCGGCGCCATGCACGGTCGAGTAGAGCGAGGCCTTGGCTTCCGGGCTGTCGACGCCTTCGAGGATGACGGCGTCGTCGCCCATCGAGCCGCCGACGAATCCCTTCTGGCCGGGAAACGCCGGCGTCGCGCCCTTGCGCACCACCCACAGATCGCGGCCCGCGTGGGTCTCACGCCAGGCATAGTTGTGGTGGTTGTGCACGCTCTCGGTGACGCTGCCGCCGATGATCTG